>NZ_CAWUEO010000022.1:0-3278 GCF_963921165.1 Acetobacter zythi | reverse complement strand
GAACTCCTGCCCTGGCACTGGAAAGCCCACCAGCAGGTCCACAATACCATCGCCGCCTGAATACGCCCGCGTCTCTCGCCGGATGATTACGCGGTCGCTGGCTGGACAACGTGTTCATCGAGCGCCTGTGGCGGTCGCTGAAATACGAATGCGTCTACCTGTACGCGTTCGAGACCGGATCAGAGCTGAGGGCCGGGCTTGGCAGATGGATCGCCCTTTATAACGAAAGGCGTCCGCATACGGCGCTGGCTGGACGAACGCCCGATGAGGCGTATCATAACGTGCCGACGCCATCTGGTCCGGGGTTAACCCCGGACCAGATGGCCAACAGCAACGCCGTCAGAAGGGCGGCATAACAACAACCGGGTATAGCTTATCAAGCCCGCAAAACTGTCCGAACGGACGGGACCACCTCAGACGGACTGGCTTCACGACCCATCCGCTCCCGATCGAGCATCAATTCAACATCGTGGATCGTCTGAAACAGGAAACGCCGCGCCAGTTCCCGGAACCAGCCATAGACCGTTCGCCAATGCCCGAAATGGATCGGCAACATTCGCCAGCCACAGCCCGAGCGGACCAGATAGCGCACCGCGTTGATCACTTCGCGGAATTCAATTTCCCGCGGACGTCCCATGCGCCCAGGCTCAGGCATCAGTGGCGCGATCCGCGCCCATTCCTCATCCGTCATGTCAGACGGATAGCGCTTCGTCTTGCGGGTGATACTGGCCATCCGGCCTCTCTGCTCTGGCGTCCACATCCAGGGCTTGAATCACACCCTCACCGAATTTCCAAACAGGCTCTCACAGGCCATGATCTTCGTCGCCATGGGGGCCAATCTCATCCGAAGAAACGCTCATCCATGACTTTCCAAACAGGCTCTAACAGCCTGTCGGGTTGGTCATTTTGAGGGTTATAAGGCCGAGGCTGACCCGGCTTATGCCGCCTGAAGCCGTGCCATTCTTTTGCAGTTGTATGCGAGAGCGACGAGTGTCCATTCGGTCGTGACTTTTGCAAGGCTGCGCAGACTGAACCTTCTGAAGCCCATGATGCTTTTGATAATTCCAAAGACCGGCTCCACGGTCTGTTTTCGTAGTCTGTAAACATCTCCGGCTTCTGTGGTTTCCAGTCTCGCCTTCATGGCGAGCCGCCAGGGTTCGGTTATCCGGCGTGGCTCCTTTGCTTCGGGATGGGGTCGGAAGTCGTAAGGCCTGCGGGCACAGGGCCGTCCAATGGCGACCAGCGGATCAATGCCCTTTTCCTGCAGTTTCCGGACCGCCTGTCCGCTGGCGTAACCGGTGTCGGCAAGCACCTTCTCCGGGAGACCGATTGTGTCTTCCATCGACAGCACCGTGTCGGCAAAGGATGGCGCATCCGCTGACGTGGCGACAACGTCGGTTGTCACGATCAACTGACTGCCTTCGGCGCAGACCACGGCCTGGGCATTGTAAGCCTGCCGGAACTCGTGAGCGTCCGAACGCCGCATGAGGCGGCTGTCGGGATCGGTCAGACTGATCTGCCGGTCGGGTGGTGGTTCATCATCGGGCGGTTTGGGCGCCCGGCCGCGACGCCCTGTTTTTGCGTCATACACCGCCTTCTTTTTCTCGTATGCCGATCGCGCCGCCTCGGCCTGCGCCTTCGCATCTGCTTCCAGCCGGGCGCAGGCTTCGTCCAGCTTCGCTTTCAGTGTTTCCCGTCGGGCAAGCGCTTCCGGCAATGCCTGCAGATCGCTGTCTATGGCATCTGCGTGCTCCGCCTGGTCCATCAGTTTCGCGATATCCACCGCCAGCTGTTCGCGCAGCGCCCTGATCCGGTCGTAGCGCAGGGAACGGTATTTCGAAGCGTCGGCATCAATTTTCGTGCCGTCGATCGATACTACACCCAGACGCAGCAGACCCGCCTCGCGCGCCAGAAGCAGAACCTGCGCAAATGCAGCTTCAATGGCGTCCCTGTTCGTCCGGCGGAAGGTCGCAATCGTATCATGATCCGGATGCAGGTTCGCCGCCACGAAGCGTACCCCGATGTCGCGATATGTCGCCCGCTCGATCCGGCGTGAGGAAAACAACCCGTTCGCATAGCTGAAGATCAGAAGGGCCAACATCAGACGCGGATGGTACTGTGCCTTGCCACCCGTGCGCACTGGCACGCAGAACGCACTCATCGGAACCCGCTCAACGGCGGCTACAATGAAATGCGCCATATCGTCAGCAGGAAGCCACGACTTCAGATCAGGAGGCAGAAGATACGGCTGAGACCGGTCAAACGGGATGAAGCTGCTCATCTCACCACCTTACAACCTTACCCCTTCACTGGGTAACCCAACCCGACAGGCTGCTAGAGCACTCAAATGAGCAAAACGCTTCTCAAAACGGAAAACAGACCTTTTCAGGACTCATTTTCTCCAATCAGTGCATGGAATTGTAATCATAGGGCAGGTCTTAAAACCAGAGAACTTTTCCAATCATCTATTTTTTTGCGTTATATCCACTCGCATATAGCGACAGTGGCGGGAATGACGACGACCATGCCGAGCGTCGTGAGCAGCATGATGCTGGCTGTTTCTACCTCGCACTTCCCATACTGCTGGGCAAACAGGGCAGACGGTGTGGAGGTAGGCATCGCACTTGCGACAAAAGCTGCTTTCGCCATAGCGGATTTTAGTCCCCATGCCTTGAGGGCGACGAAGAAGACTGCTGGTTGCAAGACGACACAGACGAGCGATCCCAGTATAACGGTCCTAGATCTGAGATTAAGGGAATAAGACGCAAGCGCGAGCCCGCAGGCGAAGATCGCCGCTCCTGGTGCGCAGACTGCTAGAGGCTTGAGCACGGACACGGAAACCGGCGGCATCGTCAGACCGGACAGAGACACGATGGTGCCCAGCACCGGTGCCCACACAAGGGGGTTCTTGATCGTTTTTCCAAGCGTTCGGGCCAACGAGGGTCTCGACGTTTCTGACCTGGACGCGCTCTCGAGCAGGTAGATGACGACTGAAACCTGTAAGAGGTTTGTGACAACCGCAGCCAGACCGACTACGCCGCCGCCGACCGTATCGCCATAGATTGGATCGAGGACCGTCAGGCCATAGATCGGTGCGGCTGTGGAGGACACCGCATAGCCGAGGAGGACTGCGGTGAGCCGGTCGCGCGTCATCATGCACAGGACGAGATAGCTCACGCCAAAGAAGAGCGAATACACGTGTGGTGGGGGTGGATGACTGGGCATGGCGGCGGGGACATCACTATGGAACGATTGTGGTCGATCTTGAGAAAAATGAT
>NZ_CAWUEO010000021.1:0-4430 GCF_963921165.1 Acetobacter zythi | reverse complement strand
GCTTGGTGCTTGGTGCTTGGTGCTTGGTGCTTGGTGCTTGGTGCTTGGTGCTTGGTGCTTGGTGCTTGGTGCTTGGTGCTTGGTGTCAGGTGTTGGGGCGTCCATGGCTGCGGTGTTTTCGTCCAGTTTTGGAATGGCCTTGTTTCCGGCCTTCAACATCTGCTGTGGCTGCCTCCATTGGGCGCTACTTGCCGGGCCAGTCCCGGTTTGTTGATTGGGCAGGCGGGATGAGGCGTGGTGTTGTGCAGGCATGCACCTGAAACCATTGGTTGAAAAACTCGTTCTATAACCAGCCAAGTCAACGCAGGGATATTCCATGCCACTTCTTCATTTCCATGTTGTCAAAGGGCGTAAGCCTGAAGAAATTCGTGCATTGCTCGATACAGCACACGAGGCCATGCTAGAGGCGTTCAAGGTGCCAGCGCGCGACCGCTACCAAATTGTTTCCGAGCATGATCCGGCTCATATGGTTATTGAAGATACCGGCTTGGGCATTCCCCGGACCAATCAGGTCGTGTTGCTGCAAATCACATCGCGCCCCCGCTCCAAGGAGCAGATTACCGCGTTTTACAAGCTTCTGGCAGAGCGATTGCAGGAGCGGTGCGGCCTCCAGCCTTCAGACCTTGTGGTTTCCATTGTGCAGAACGCGGATGAACACTGGAGCTTTGGTCTGGGCCGTGCCCAGTTTGTAACTGGCGAACTGTAAGGCAGAGCGGCGCATAGGCGTTCCGTGGGGCTGGTTGGTGCGGGCAATGCCTCCCCCCCGATCTGGGGCGGTGTGTTACGGGTTGTCCCACCCGGCGCGGAAGGCTGGGCTAATGGCAAACTGCGCTTCAATCCTGTCCATGTGCCGGTGGGCGTCAAAGCAGCCCAGTGCAAATTCTACCGTGCCATCACACTGTCTGGCATGTTGGCCTGCTACGGCATTGAGCCAGTAAATTGCGCCTTTGCGGCGGTCTCCGTGCTGCCCGCCCAACCAGCGGTTCCATTGTATGCGTGCAGTCTGCCCTGCTTTGTAAGGGGCGGTGTTCCGGTCCGTCAGGGCGGAGGGCGCGAACTGCGCCACCATAATATTATCCGGCGGTGGAGGGGAGCCAGCCAGAATCCGCAGGCCGAGTGTGACGGTAATGACGGCCACCAGACTGACCAGAATGCCACGGATAATACGGTTTTCCCGCTGGAGTGCGGTTTGGGGCGCGTTAATGGCGGCCAGTGCTTTGTTGGCTTTTTTTTCGCAGCGCGCACAGCAATAAGGGGCATGGGTTGTATTGAGCATGTCCCGCTCGCACCATGCGCAATGTAAGTTCATCCATGTCCCCGGCAATATGTGCCGCTTGTGTGCGCGAACGGTTTTCGCGCGCTTGATATAGATCAGGGGTCAGTCTGTTGGCTACCCCTTTTACCCACCCATACGGTGCATTGTGTGGGTGGGTCTGTTACGGGGCTGGGCGTTAATCGCGCAGGCGGTCCAGCACACTCTGGCGCAGGGTCTGCTGGCGCTGGATTTCTTCTTCCCGCAGTTTGCGTTTGCGGGCGCGCTCCTGTGCCATGTTCATGCCAAGGTGGGCTTCCCCCCGTTCTGCCGCCAGTTGGGTCTGCCGCTCACGCTCGGCATGGCGGGCACGGTTACGCTCACTTTGCGCTCCATGGCAATGCGGGCAGCTTACCCCGGCTTCGTACTGGTCTGAGGCTTTGTCCTGGGGGGAGAGTGGCGCCCGGCAGGCGTGGCACAGTTCCAGGTTACCGGGCTTTAGGCCGTGGCCAACTGTTACGCGCTGGTCAAACACAAAGCATTCACCACGCCACAGGCTTTCCTCCTGCGGAATGGTCTCCAGATATTTGAGAATGCCGCCCTCAAGGTGGTACACATCGTCCAGCCCTTCCGCCTTGGCAAAGGCGGTGGATTTTTCGCAGCGGATACCGCCCGTGCAGAACATGGCCACACGGGGTTTACGCCCCTGCGCTTCCAACTGGGCGCGTTGTTGGCGGAACCATTCGGGGAACTCGCGGAAAGTTTTTATTTTGGGGTCAACCGCTCCCTCAAACGTACCGACAGCAACTTCATAATCATTGCGGGTGTCGATCAGGATGGTGTCCGGGTGCTGGAGCAGGGCGTTCCAGTCCTTGGGGGCAATGTAGGTGCCAACAATGTGGTTGGGGTCTGTGCCTTCTATCCCCATTGTCACAATTTCTTTTTTCAGGCGGACTTTCATGCGCAAAAATGGCATGGATGGCGCGCGGGAGAACTTGACCACAATATCCGCGCAGCCGGGCAACTGGCGAATATGGGCCAATACGGCCTCTATGCCTGCATCGCTGCCTGCTATGGTCCCGTTAATGCCTTCCCCGGCCAGCAGCAGAATACCCTTTACGCCGTTCTGGTTGCATGTGTGCAGCAGCGGGCCACGTATGGCGGCGGGGTCTTCAAACCCTGTAAAACGATACAGCGCAGCCACGCAGATGGGCATATTGGCGGGGTTTTCAGTGGCGGGTGGGGCAGAACAGGCAGTCACGGCGTATGTTCCTTGCAAGGAAGAAGGCGGTCCGGCCCTGCCAGTGCGCCGTGCTGGCGTAATGCAGCAAACAGCCTGACAGGCTGGCTCCTGCTTTAGCTGGCCACTTCCCTACCCGACAAGTGTTTTTAACACCCTCTTTTGCCCAGCAGACGGGCTTGGCCGGATACGCAAATCTATCTTTTTTGTAGTACTGAACAAATAAAGGGGAATATGCCGTTATATGGCACAATTCAATATATAACGAATGCGGAATGATGTTGACAGCGTCCAAACCCTGTCCTTATTCTGACACTGTAATGAGTAGTTTATTCCATTCAGCACTAACCGTTTTTCATAATGGGAATAAGTGCGTTTGCGAGGAAAGGCAGCATGATCGCGCGGTTTGCACGCTCTGATTTGTTCCATGTTCGGAACCAGATAGTGCGGACTTCAGCATTTGATAACCTCTAGCATGCCCGGGTTTGCAAGGCCCTGGAAGGATGTGTGCTTATGAAAAAGACGCCTTACTGTTCAGCTTTTTTGTTTTCTGGCACCTCCCCCTGTTCAAATGGGGGTTTCCTCTCATCGCCCACAGTCGGGCAGGCTGGGTTTCTGGCCGCGCAACATGCCACGCCAGCATACCGTGCTGGGAATGGACGTGGGAACACACCCTGCTTTCTGCTGGTTCATAAGTAAAAAGAGAGGCAGATCATGCTTGTGGCTGGTTATGATAAAGAAGAACTGACATGACAAATGAGCCTGAACAGCAAAAGAAGAAAGCTCAACGGTATGATCTGGAGGTCGGTACTGCTGTTGTAGCTAGTGCTTTTATTGTTGTTCTTTTACTGCACATTCTTGGCGTGTGGGGCTTGATCCGCGGGATGGGTAATGGCGAAAGCCCGCCTCCGCCGGTGCATCCTCCTATCCAGACGCGGGTTCTGCCGCCGCCTCCGCCGCCACCCCCTCCGCCGCCGCCTCCACCACCGCCGCCGGTTATGACCGTGCCGCCGCCGCCGTTCATTCCGCCGCCAAAGATCGAGGTGCCACCGCCCCCCAAACCACCCATGAAGCACGTGGCCCGTACACCGCCCAAGCAGCCTGTGGCGCCACCCACACAGACCGCCAAGGCGCCACCAGCGGACACGCCGCCCAATGACTCGCCGGACACAACGGCAGGCACATCGCCGCTGAACAGCGTGCGCCCCGTCTACCCGCCAGAAATGGAGGAAGACAACATTGAAGGCCGCGTAACCGTTGTGTGCGATGTGGAAACAACGGGCATGACCAGCAACTGCCGCGTGCAGTCGGTTACGGGTGGTCAGGCATTTGCGCAGGCCGCGCTGGATTACGTGCACAAGGCCCGCTACCGGCCAGCAAGCCGCAACGGTGTGCCTGTGCGGGAATTGAACAAAACGTATGTCATCCGCTTCCGGTTGGATGACTGACGCAGAGCAGACGGCCCGGTCCAGACCGGGCCACCCTGGATAACACAGCAATACGGACCGCCCGGTCCACTCCGGCAGGGGATTATGGGTCCGGGCTTTTGGATGAGGATCTTGAGTAAAATGAGCAGACTGCCCCGTTCTTTTGTGTCAGGTCTTGCCGCTCCGGCTCTTGCGCTGCTGATGAGCACGGCAGCCCCCGTGGCCGCCTTTGCGCAGGATGCAGCCGCCCCCGCCGCCACGGCTCCGGCTCCGGCTGCCCCGGTCGAAGGTGCTGCTGCTCCGGCTGCGGCTCCAGCGGCCACGACCCCGGCTGAAGGCGCTGTTGCACCTGCCCCCGGCCCGGCAACCCCCGCCGCCCCGGATGCCGCCACAACCCCGGCCCCCACCGATGGCACAACGGCCCCGACCCCCGCAGCCGCCGCAGCAGCAGAAGCCCCGGCTCCAGCCGCAGACGCCAAGGATGACGCCAACCCCTACGGCCTGTCCGCCC
>NZ_CAWUEO010000019.1:0-5642 GCF_963921165.1 Acetobacter zythi | reverse complement strand
GGCAGCATCGTGATGCTGGATTGCCAACAACGTCAGCTTTTTTCGGCTTCCGTTGTACAACAGATGTTCCGCTGTCCCCCCCCCCCTAAACTGCCTATCCGCTCAAGGAAAGTGAAGCAAACAGGCGGCAGCCGCCTACATGGCGGACATGCGACATAGCGATTTGATTTCCGCATAGCGGACAGCCAAGAAATGTCCATTAAACGGTAGTTTTCTAGACATGCTGAAAATTCCCATATTGGGCTATCGCAACCATAATTGTTCCGTTAACATTGGCGTCAGTTTTTCAACGTCCCGGTTGTGTCAATGAATCAGAGGATCGGCTACGCGCGGGTTTCCACGGAGGACCAGCATTTAGACCTGCAGCGTGATGCGCTTCAGCAGGCTGGTTGCCGTGTCATCTATGAAGAGGCGGCGATTGGCAAGAACGCTGTGCGCTTGGAGCTGGAGCAATGCCGGAAGGCGCTGCGCAGCGGTGATACGCTGGTGGTGTGGCGGTTGGATCGACTTGGGCGTAGCTTGCCTGATCTTGTGCAAATCGTGGCCGAGTTGGAATGTTTGGGAATTGGTTTCGAGAGCTTAACCGAGAAAATCGAAACGAACAGTGCGGCGGGCAAGTTGGTTTTTCACGTCTTCGCGGCCCTTGCGGAGTTTGAGCGTAGCCTGATCCGTGAACGCACTCACGCAGGGCTCGCTGCGGCACGTGCCAGAGGGCGTTCAGGTGGTCGGAAACCCAAGTTGGGGGAGAAGCAGGTGCGCGAGATTAAAGCTCTCTTGCGCGACCCAGAGATTCAGGTGGCGGCGGTGGCGCGGCAGTATGGTATTTCGAGAACTACTTTGTACAAGCACGTAGGGGCTGTGCTGCCGAACAAATCGCGTAATGCAGATTTTTAAATTCCCCACATGTACGAATTATTTTGATCTGCCGAATGTAGGCAAAACAGCAATAGCAGGGGTGCGACCCGCATTCCGTTCATTCATAAAAACTAACTACGGAATTTGATGTAATGCTCGGTCTTACGCTCAGAGAAGAATTTAGAGGCAAGCGCCTCAAAGGCACAGCTATCGAGCTGTCTAACGACCAGCAAACCGGCGCGACTCAAATTGCCGCCAAACAGTTTTTGGAAATTACTTATCCCACGCATGATTTGCTAAAAGGCATTGAGGCCGTTGGTCCTAATAAAGGTCGGCCTGTAGTCGTGATCGGCGAACGTGGCCTCGGTAAATCGCACTTGATGGCCGCGCTCTATCACGCGGTGACGGATCCGTCTTCGACCAGATCATGGCTCAACGCATGGGCAACTATCAATCTGCAGTTCGCACGCGTTTTGTTCAATTTCGACCTGCCGTGGAATCCGATGGATATGGAGCAACGCATCGGGCGCATCCATCGTTACGGCCAGAGCCATACCGCGCAGGTCTACAACTTGGTGCTGTCGGATACTATCGAAGGTCGCATCTTCCTATTGCTTGACGAGAAACTGATCGAGATCGCGCGTACCGTCGGTAAGGTGGATGAGCATGGCAATGTGGCCGAAGACTTACGTGCGCAGATTCTTGGTCAGTTATCAGAACGATTGAATTACGACCGTCTGTATCAGGAGGCGCTTTCCGACCCCGAATTAAAGCGAACACAGGTGGAATTAGAGGCTGCACTATCGAACTCCCGAGAGGCACGGCAGGTGGTGTTCGACTTGTTCCAAGACCTGGATGGTTTCAGTCTTGACGATTACAAACCTTTCTCTGACGTATCATCCAGCTTAGATCGTCTGGTTCATTTTCTGTCGGCGGCGGTCGTGGATCGTAAGCAGAAACTGATCAAGGTGAACGACGCGACATACGACCTCGTCAATGTCGATGGCGCCCCTAGCATTCAATTTACTCTGAGCCGCGAAGCTGCGACCAATCAGGATAATCTGCAACTGATGGGCTTGGATCATTCGTTGGTACAGGAGGAATTGACTCGCTGGCGTGGCCTGGCGCCAGAGGAAGTCGGTATTGCCGTGTTCGGCGACGTAGAAGAGCCGGTGCTGTTGTCTATATGGGTGGTTGAAGTATCTTCCGATAAGGGCGAGCGCCGCGTAATGATGCTGCCCATTGCCGTCAAACAAGACGGGACGCGTGTTCCAGCGGTCGAGCGTCTTTGTGAAACATACCTACAAGCATCCCCGACGACGCCTATCTTTCTGCCCGATCAGCGGAACGATCTGTTTACTCACATGGTAGAGCCAACCCTGCAACGGGAGCTGAGACATAGGGGGGATGCGAATGGCAACAAAAGTTATTCGGCAGAGTTAGTAGGTTACGTCGAAATCTCTAAGCAGGTAGGTTGAGACACCATAATTACATCATGATGGATGCCCAGTGTTGCTGGTTTCACCGTGTGCAGTCGTGATCGTACGTGTCAAAGCCTCTAATACTGCAATGGTATATGAAATCTGTCTTCTATCATAGCGTATGATTTTAAAGGTTATTTTGTTCTTATTAACAATCGATTGGGAAATAAATAAAGGCCACCAGACCCCGGCGGGGGTCTCTCTCTGCCCCTTCTAAGGTCATATTTTTTACTGAGAACAATCGAAAACCGACGTCAGTCCGAATGAATGTCCGCTGTTTTAATTTCTAAGCCACAACCGGACATTCCGCTTCCCCCCCCGTTGCCGTCGTTTTCTGCCGGGAAAAGGCTGCGGATTTTGGGTGCGTCCGGGCCTTTTAGAGTCAGAGGGCTGCGCGAAATTTCGTGACGGGTTGAGAGGGTGGGAGAGAGTCTCCTGTCCGCCCGTCATGGAGTTTTTCGCCATGGCGACCGCTATTCCCAAAATCAGCCTCAGTTCGTCCCGTGATATCCCGTTCAACCGGCTGGTCCTGTCCCAGTCCAATGTGCGGCGTGTGAAGTCCGGCCTGTCGATCGAGGAACTGGCCCGCGATATCGAGCGCCGCGGATTGCTGCAGAGCCTGAATGTCCGGCCAGTCGTTGACGATGCCGGGGTTGAGACCGGTACCTACGAAGTGCCGGCCGGTGGGCGTCGTTTTCGCGCGCTC
The DNA here is from genome assembly GCF_963921165.1 of Acetobacter zythi. Classification (NCBI taxonomy): domain Bacteria; kingdom Pseudomonadati; phylum Pseudomonadota; class Alphaproteobacteria; order Acetobacterales; family Acetobacteraceae; genus Acetobacter; species Acetobacter zythi. The sequence continues at coordinate 2,600 of NZ_CAWUEO010000019.1, read as the reverse complement.
GAACTGCTGGTGAAGCAGAAGAAACTGGCGAAAACGGCACCCGTGCCGTGCGTCGTGCGCGAGGCAGGGTCGGCCATTCTCGCCGAAGATGATTCCCTGGCCGAGAATGTCCAGCGGGTAGCCCTGCATCCGCTGGATCAGTTTCGCGCCTTTCGTGACATGCTGGAGAAGGGTATATCCGAGGAAGAAATCGCTGCCGCGTTCTTCGTCGCACCGACCGTGGTCAAACAGCGCCTGCGGCTGATGACGGTGTCGGACAAGCTGCTGGATATCTACGAGCAGGACGGCATGAAGCTGGAACAGTTGATGGCCTTTTCCATCAGCGATGACCATGCCCGTCAGGAACAGGTCTGGGAGATCGTGTCCCAGAGCCATAACCGCGAACCCTATGTCATCCGCCGCATGCTGACGGAAAAGACCGTGCGGGCTTCGGACGCCCGTGCCCGTTTCGTCGGGCTGGAGGCCTATATCGTAGCGGGTGGTCCCATCATGCGCGACCTGTTCGAGGCCGATGACGGCGGCTGGTTGCAGGATCCGGCCATTCTGGACCGGCTGGTCATGGAAAAGCTGCATGCAGCCGCCGAAGATATCCGTGCAGAGGGTTGGAAATGGGTCGAAACCGCCCTGTCATTCCCATGGGGCCACACACGGCAGTTTGCGGAGATCGATGGCACGGAAATGCCGCTGTCCGATGAGGAGACTGCCCGGCTTGCAGCCCTGCGCGCCGAGCAGGAAAGCATCGAGGCTGAATATGCCCAGGCTGATGAATACCCGGATGAGGTTGATGCAAGGCTGGGCGAGATCGAACAGGCCATCCTTGCCCTCGAAGAACGGCCTCTGGCGTTCGATCCCGCTGACATGGCGCGGGCGGGGGCCTTCGTAAGCCTCGCCAGCGATGGTACGTTGCAGTTGGAGCGGGGGTTTGTGCTCCCCGAGGACATGCCGGCTGAGCCGGAAGAGACCGATGATGCGGGCAACGCCGATCAATACAATTGCCCTGCGTATGATGGGCAGGAGCACGATAGCGCAGGCGATGGTTATCAGGAGGGGAAGAGCGATAGCATCTCTCCCGACGTGGAACCCGAGGAAGAAGACGGGATCAAGCCGCTGCCTGACCGGTTGCTTACCGAACTGACGGCCTGGCGCACGCTCGCCCTGCGGGACGCCTTTGCCAGCAACCCGCACATCGCGCTGACCGAACTGCTGCATACCTTGGTGCGCGATGTTTACTGGCAGACACCGGGTGCGGATTGCCTGGAAGCCTATGTCCGGGAAATCCCGCTGCCGGTCCATTCCTCCGACATGCCAGGCAGCCTGCCAGCCCACGCGCTGCGACAGCGTAACGATGGCTGGAAGCACGATCTGCCGGACGACGAAGACGCGCTGTGGCGCTGGATCGCCGGGCTGGATGATACCAGCCGCATGGCATTGCTGGCGCATTGCCTGTCCTTCGGGATTAACGCGCTCTATGAGCGCATGCCCGCCTATGGTGCGGTGTCCCAGCGCAGCGTGACCGAACGCCTCAAGCGGGCCAATCGACTGGCGTCGGCCCTCAGCCTTGATCTGATTGAGGCTGGCTGGCAGCCCACGGTCGAGAACTATCTCGGCCGGGTGACCAAGGCGCGCATCCTGCAGGCGGTGCGGGATGCACGTGGCGACGAAGCGGCTGACCGCATAGTTCATATGAAGAAGCCCGACATGGCGCGCGAGGCCGAGCGGCTGCTTGATGGTTCGGGCTGGCTGCCCGAGGCGTTGCGGACCGTGGGGCTGGCCGATCAGGCACAGGTTGAAACGGTGACGTCAGGCGGGGATATGGAGGCCATCGCCGCCGAGTGACGCAATGAGTTTTGGAATTGTGAGACAGCGGCTTCCGGTGCCCGGAAGCCGCTTTTTTCGTGTCCGGCATACCGGAAAGAGGGAGAGGTCGGCTTCGCCTTCTGTGCCGAATAACCGGCATAGAGGAGAGTTTTCCATGATCACAACCACCATCCTGTCCCCCGCGTCCCGTGGTGCCGCATCCGGCGGCTTCAGGATCGATCCTTCGCGTGGGGAGCGCAGTGCCCGCGTATCGTCCGAGTGGTTTTCCCGCCCCGATGACGAACGCTATCTGTCGCTGTCCGACCTGCATGCCGCGACCCTGGCGCGAGCAGATCGGGCCACGACCCGCACGGTGGAAAGCCGCGCCATTCGCGTGGAAGCCTCGCGCGACAATGCCGAGCGCCTGACCCTGACTGTACCGGGGCAGCAGGAGCCGATTGCCCCCACACACTGGTCGTTCGGCCAGATGTGCAGTCTGATCAGCGCGCCATCGTCCTACCTGCGTAACCTTCCGGCTCCACTGGCGGCGATCAATCTCCAGCACGGCCTGCTGTCACACCGGGTTGAACTGATCAAAACACTGGAAACCGAGGACGGCCGCGTGGAACTGCGCGCGGTCACCGGGCCAGATTACGGCCGCATCTGGGACCACGAACTGGTCGGCGCGGTGCGGAAAATTGCCGGTGACGGCACAGGTGATACCAACTGGAAGGTGCCCGGTGTCATCGACTGGGCGACCATGACCCATAATCCGTATGTGGATATCACGAAGGAGACGACGA
>NZ_CAWUEO010000018.1:0-8225 GCF_963921165.1 Acetobacter zythi | reverse complement strand
GCCCTGGCACTGGAAAGCCCACCAGCAGGTCCACAATACCATCGCCGCCTGAATACGCCCGCGTCTCTCGCCGGATGGTTACCGGAAGGTAGAGATGGTGTTACCGGGAAGCCGCTTGACCCGATGAGACGTTGGCAGGTCAAAAACTGGCTTGAAATTATCGAGCAGAATATTGCCAAGGCCAACATTTCTTCATGGCTGCCCTAATTTACCATTTTGAATCAGGTTTTACTGCATTGGACATAAGTTTCAGATGCGGTGCTCTGGCAGGGAAATGACAATGTCATCCGACCACAAAAACCATGAGGTGCAGGCTTTACTAGAAGCAGGCAAATCCCTTGAGCAAGCGGCTCAACTAGAGGGGATTGATGAGCATACGCCCCTTGGCCGATGGATTATTTCAGTGCGTGCGGCGATGGATGCTCAAGCACGGCTGGTACAAGCTTCATCGGCACAAATGGAATCTTTCGAAGCACGGCTTGAGCGGATCATCGCTCTAGCAAAACAGGACACTGAACATCTTCGTGCTCTTTTAGAGAAAGGGTTTGATAGCATTCAGACCTTGCAAAACACGGGGGAAGTGAAGCTGAAGGAGCAGGAGCTTTCTCTCAAGCAGGACCAGCAGGCGCTGTTCAATCATTTCATGCTGTCACTGGAAAAGGGCCTGAAAGATCAGGTGTTCGAGCGCATTCGCGAGCGGCTACCCACACAGGAATATACCCTTTACCGGGAAGTCCGTTGGCACGCTTATGTCAGGTTGGTGCTTATGGCTGGAGGTCTGATTTTACTGGGCGCGTCTGTGTTCCTCTTTGCGACATGGGACCAGAGCAGCAGGGGCCGCTACTGTCTTGCTCACACGTACCATGATTCAAAAACTGGCCAACTCTGGTGCGACCTGAGCGACGCCCCTTAATTCCTGCTGAGCTGTCCAGCCTGTTCCGGCCTGTCCAGTTCAGAGCAGCCTGAGCCTGACGAAGTGGGCTGCGTCCAGCGCGGGGCTATTGCCCTGCGCTGGGGGCGGGCCACTTCGTCCTGGCGAGGGTTGCGCCGCCGCGAAGCGGAGCCGAAGGCTGACTGGACAGGCCGGAACGGGCGATACGCTTATGGTTGAGCGGACAAGATACGCCTAAGGCGGCCTAAGCCGCCTTAGGCCGTTCATTGGGAGCAGGCGAGTGCAGGCTCGACCTGCACACATTAGAAGTGCTCACTAAAGCCGTTATGACTGCTCAAGGCGCTTTCTAATAGCCGCAAGGCGATTGGCAATCGGCCCCAGAGCAAGAGCAAATGCCGCACTAAGGAACACGAAAGGAAGCGCGAGATAAAGGATACCCGTTAAAAAACTATCCATTTTTCAGTCCTCCTTGTCTGCATCATAAGGGATTAGAGCGAGCAACACCAAAGAAATAAATTCAAACAAGAGTGCGACACAAAGGGCCGCAACAGCCGTGTGCAAGTTGAGAGCGGCAAAATTTGAAAATACCGGCGTCACCAGCCCCACGCCTATGATAGCCAGCGCAACAGATTGTGCCAGAGACGCAACTGCCTTGAGTCTATCCTCTTTGTGCTTTCTCGTTTGTGATGGTGGCAGGATCGCCCGCAAGAACGGGTGAGAATGTTTGTCGTAATCCGTCATTAAAATCTGTCCAAATCTGCACGGAGTGCCGGGGCGAAAGCCCCGGCGTGTTTTTCAGATGCCCTGTGCATCGTCTAGTAGAGCGCTTGCCTTCCCGTGAGAGACGGGGGGAGAAATGCAGGCCAGAACGCATTGCGGCGGGCAAAGCCCGCCGCGCGATTTTCCGATGAGAGTCTACCAATTACCCCTTGTGATCTGGAGACTGTCGGGCTGGTAACAGCCACCGTGCAATCCATCCGCTCGCGGCAAAGGTAACAGCAAACACACCGAGCACCATAACTGTGTTAGTTAGGAAGGCGTTTGTCATTGCTTGTCCTCCTTTGAGGTTTCCTTAGCAGGAATATAACTCAAAAACTCAAACGCTGCACGTTCCAAAATTGCGGCAACCATAACTGCGGGCAGCTTGTGCCATGACCACCCACCTGCCGCGAAAAATGGGGAGATAAGGGACAGGCCCACCAACGTAAGCGCAAGATTCTGGCAAGCAGAGGCCGCCAATTTGAGTCGCTCTGTGAGCTGTATGTCATTTTGTGGGGGCTTTTCCGGGATACCGAGCATCTCTAAAACCGCTCCGGGAATTGAGGTTTGCCGGGCCTTTTGGCCCGGCTGATCGTTGTTCAGATGCCCAGTGCATCGTCCATCAAAGCGCTCGCTTTAGCGTCAATGGGCTGTTTGTTACGTGTGTTCTGGTATGCTGACCATTCGGCCCCCATAAGTTCCCGATAAGCAAGGCATGCACCCTCTGCGATGCAAACCAGAGAATAGGCTTTGACTGCGTTTTCAGCCGCAATCCGGCGGGCAAAGTCCACACGGTTCGGGCCACCATCAACGCCCATGCGGTCTTGATCCCGATATTCATTGGCCCACTGGTCTTTTGCGTCCTTGGCGACCAGACGGCGGGTTTCATAGAAGTTTGCGGACCCGATAGCGGAGCGAACAAGAGCGTCAACAGTGCGGTCAAGGTGCATCTTGAGGGCTGTCAGATTGTCGTCACCACGAATCTGATTAACCAGCACGGGATAAAGAATATTGAACTGGTCACGCACAATAGAGTCACCCACTCCGAGCAATTCGTTGGTGTCGGCAGATTCCAAACCAAACATGGAAACAATCTGGCCAATCTGCACTTCCTTGGGGGCAAGGTCTTTTGCGGCCTGAAGAGTGGGAGCCTCCATAGCGGCTTTACGTGCCTGCGCTTCCTTAAAACGGCGGACCTGTTCGGGGGAAGCCTTACCGGCTGCATCACCCTTGCGAGGAGCGGATTTCTGAGCGATTGTGTTTTTACCGTCGGACATGAAAGTACCCTTTTCTGTTCTACGCAGTCCCGGTCTGGTGTTGGTAGCACTGACCGGGGCGCTTTGTTGTTTGGGCCTATTCCCTCTCAACAAGTAAAGAATAGTACAGACACACAGAAACCGCAAGCATTAAATCCCCATAGATAGCAGAAAGCCGCCATTTTTATTGTTTTTTTCGCGCAAATACTGCTTGCAAACGAAGTATAGATCGAATGTTTTACTAGACCATATCCTGCCGGGGTTCGGGGCGGCGAGCGCCCGAGGCGGTTCCGAGAGTGGAGGGGATGGAGGCGTTTTTCTGAGCCACATCCTGCCGTCGGCCAAGACAGCCCTTTGACCAGCTCGTCAACACCGGAGCGTCCAGAACAAGCCGGTCAGCGTGCGGGCAGCGCGGGGCTTATGCCCTGCGATGAACGCACGATGGCCAAGGCGCCGTGAGGGTCGCGTAGCCGCGCTAGCGGGGGCCCTTGGCCCGTGTTGATGAGCTGGTCAAAGGGTTGTCATACTGAAGCTGGATGCTCGGCCGTAATCCCCGGAACGTGCCCCCCTGATGCGCCCTTGCGCATCAGGGGGGTTGAGGAAACGCCCCGCTCCCCTACCCCACCGTTCGATATCCTGCACGGCAGCACAAGACTGCGGGTGAGCATGTATGCGACTGCACGGAGACCCCGCAGGGGGCTCCGGGTGAGGTTGGCGGCCTGCCGCCTAGCGAACCTGGTGTGAACGCACTCGGCCCCGCCGAGCCGCCCCAGAACCTTTTCCTGATGCGACAACCGTATTCACAACCTGATGGGGGATACTCACGGCATGACGATCTGTCATGAAGCGACATGAGGATTTCAAGAGATGTGTATTGTTCAGACACTACGCCATTATGGGGTTTATGGCCTCTTCGCGCTTATTGTGACATCTACCGCGCAAGCATCCGATTATGGTTTTGCGACCATTTCGTTGAAGGATGGGACAGAGCAAACGATACAGCTTGTGCTAAACGGTCCGAAGCAGACTCTCACTTCCTTCCGGAATTCCATGTATCTGCCTGATGTGAGAGACACCAGTTCAGGGACACAGAATTCGATATCCACATTATCGAGGCCTGAGTGCTCCAATAACTGTGATCGTGTTGAGCTGGAAGCGAAGGGAACAATAAGTGGCCGTGTAATTTTAAGGTTTAATGTTGTCCACAAAGACGTGCTGAGGCTTCGCCCCTCACTGATCCAGAGGGAAGGATCTATCCAGAATCCTGAAATAACTGGCTGGACCATTGAGGGAGCTGTTTTGATCAGGGAAAGACAGGTTCTGCCACTGGTCCTGACATCGAGTGGCGAGCAGGTTGGGACCCTGACGTGGAAGAACGCCCCCCCCTGAGCGAGGCCACTAAGGTGGCCCGCCAGAGAGACCTGTTTGGCTGGAAGCGACCGCGGCGAAAGCCGCGCAAGCTTGCTCACCTCATTGATCTGGGGGACCACGGGTGTGTTTACCCCCCAGGGAAACATATGGTGGCATTGTTCCGATGCCACCGATGTGGCTGGGAAAGTGAATGGCGTGAAATGTCCAACGTCACCGAATGCCACCGAGGCATACCGTGCGAACGCTGTAATACAATTACCGAAGATATGGACACCAGCGACAACGCGAAGAAGCTTGCGAACCCACCGGGATGAGCCCGAGACAAAGTAAGTCTCTATAACTCTTATTCTGGAAGCTCTGGTAATATATTATCGCTCATCGGATTATCACTGAGAAGTTATAGAATAATTTATTTCGTATGTGTTTTTATCTATCCACGACACACAACGCCTTCAGTTTTGCGTTGTGTGTCGTGGACATAAGCTCGGAATGGCTTTCCCAAAAACGCATTCCAAACTCCTGAGGCTTTCTATCTGCCCGCGTTAGCGGAAGAGGGATGAGTGTGGTGAACCCATTAAAGACAAAAGCCATTTCAAGATTACGGAATGGCCACTGGCTTTCGATTGTTTCTACAGAGGAAAAGAGCGGCACAGGCTATGCACATATTGTCCGTGTTGTAGAAACAACCGATGGTTGTTTCTACAACACGGGAGAGGATAATGTCGTTGCGATCCACTCCACCCATCGCCGTTGCGTTACTGAACATGAGGGCTGCCAGTGTTGTTCTAACTGCCATCAATACGTGGTTTCACAAAAACGGGCTCAAGAGATTTTCAACCGTATCTCTGCACGAGAAGGCGCGGCGATCCGGCAGGTCTCTCAGACGTAAACTCTATGCATATCAGTGTGAGAGACGTTTTCTAGTTCTTCTTGCCAGTTAGTGACAACAATGTTCGAATTTCTTCGCGCCTGTCGTCAGGAATAAACCTGCTCTCGATGTAGAGAGGGTAGGTTTCATCCGGCAGGACAAACCAAGTGGCGTAACCTCTGGAGATTGGGTTCCCCTTTTCCCCATTTTCCCCATTCCAGCGTTGTGCGAGGACGTAACGCGTATGCTCATCATCGGTCCACTGGCCAAAAGCCATGGACCACCATTTGGTGACATGCAGAATATAGATCAGCTTCCACTTGTCCCGTGGAGAAACAACCTCACGAGGATGGAGGCCGGTGATCACGTTGTCAGTTCCGGTGGTGGTCTCAATCATTGGCTATATCCTGTGGAGAGATCAGGGATAGGTCATTTACCTATTAAGGCTCGGGCTTTCGCACGGATGCACGACAGTTCTGTTTCAGAAACGCAGCCTTTTCGTTTGGCCCCCCGAGATTTCCAGTCGAGGGACTTGACCTGATCTGCCAGAACAAAGCTCTTTGTTTTGCCATCAACCATGACTTCAAAGGGGTACCCTTTGGATTTTGTTGTCAGAGGGCAGCACAGCAACAGGCCGATGCGGTTATAGGCAGCAGGCGAGAGGACAACAGCAGGCCTATGGCCTGCCTGTTCATGCCCAGACTGTGGAGTAAAATTGAGCCAGATGATATCGCCTTCATCCGGAACGTAATCAGCCATGATTAAAGCAATTCCTGACCGGCTGGCGAACCGAAATCAACCTCACTATGGACGTTATCAGGGGTTATTCCTGCCAGAAGTTCTGCCAGATCACATTCAGCAACAACAACTGGTTCGATAATAATGCGGCCCGCCTCTTCCCGCACATCAACCGCCTGATCAAGACGCAAGCCAGCTGCATTCATCACAGATGAAGGGATACGAACGGAAGCACTGTTTCCCCATTTTTTGACAAAAACCTGCATGGTGACTTCCTTTGCATTATTCGCCACAAATTACACAAAGCACTCCAGAAGTGTCAACAATGTATCAACAAGCCTTTATGTCTGTGTCCGTTGTGCAAGGGAGAGAACTGCCATCAATCACGACAGCGCTTTCACCAGTTCAACAACACTGGAACCGCCCCACCTGATCTGCCGCCGGACAGGTCAGGCGGGAACAGACTGTAACGGTCGGATTTCTGGTTGTTCGTGCTGCGCTGCGTTCCAAAGATCATAATTGGCCTGCATCATAGCCCAACTTCGGGCAGAACCCGCTCCCGCAATTTCGAGACGCAATGCCAGATCGGGGCTGATTGACGCCTTACCGTTCAGCACGCGGGACAGTGCAACACGAGACATACCCAAGCGTTCCGCTGCATCTTTGACAGAAAGACCGAGTACCGAAATGACTTCATCCTTGAGTACTTCTCCGGGGTGGGGTGGATTGAACATCATTGGTGCGCCTCCTAATGATAATCCTGATAATCGACCAACTCTACATCAGAACCTATAAACCGGAACGTGATGCGCCAATTTCCATTCACCCACACGGACCAGTAATCTTTAAGCTCTCCCTTTAAGGAATGAAGCTTGAAACCGGGTAGATTCATGTCGTCCGGGCCTTCTGCCACATCCAATCGACCGAGAAGGTTCCTCAGCTTTTTTGCATGAACCGGTTGGATGCCGCGCAAAGAGCCTGTGTGATAAAAGCCTTCGAGACCTTTATGTCGGAAGCTGATTATCATTTGATTGTGTATCGCGTAACGTTACGGCAGTCAACGGGGAACACCCCTCGCCGAACGGGTGGCATACCCGTTCGGCACAAACGTGAACATATCTGCCGCACTCAGAACGGAATTTCGTCGTCCAGATCACCAGAGGCATGCGGAGCAGCAAAACCACTGTTGGTTGCGCTACGTTCGGGCCGGGGTGCGTAGTCCTGCCCGGCTCCATAACCGGCATCACCACTTTCACCCGTATTGCGGCTGTCCAACAGAACCAGTTCGCCCCGGAAGCGGTCCACAACAACTTCGGTCGTGTAACGTTCCTGCCCACTCTGATCAGTCCATTTGCGGGTCTGGAGTGCGCCCTCAAGGTACACCTTCCGACCCTTACGTAGGAAGCGGTCGGCTACATCGGCCAGCCGGTCGTTAAAAATCACAACACGGTGCCATTCTGTCCGCTCGCGTTTTTCGCCCGAGGCGCGGTCGTTCCATGTGTCGCTGGTAGCGAGGGAGAAAGAAACGATTTTCTGACCACTCTGAGCATGTCTCACTTCGGGGTCTTTACCAAGATTACCGACCAGAATGACCTTGTTAACGCTGCCTGACATTTGCTTGTTCCACTAAAAATATTGCGAAGAATAACACTAATCTGAATTACGATTTAAGCGGCTTTCAGCCTGGCCCGTTCCATCTGGACGTACTGTTCCGCCCATTTATTGACCTGGGCAGCAATCTCCGCAGGGGTTCCTTCCCGGCCGTCCCAATCTTTGAGCAGGTCAAACCCAGAATGCAGGGCGATATACCGGCGGCTTTCCGGGTCTTCGGAGTAATTGGCTCCAAGATACCGCGCACCATTGGGCACCATCTCTCCATCGGCACCCAGCCCTGCAAACAGCCGTTCCACACCGCTCGCAGGCCGGTTCGGGTTATGATAGTGCCAGCCATGATGCTCCACCAAAGCAGCGAGGGTGAGATCTGAGTAATGCGGCCCCTCCTCACTCCCTTGCGCTCCTGAACGCAAATTGCTTACAGTGTTTTTACCGTCGGACATGAAAGTAGCCTTTTCTGTTCTACGCAGTCCCGGTCTGGTGCTCGTAACACTGACCGGGGCGCTTTGTTGTTTGGGCCTATTCCCTCTCAACAAGTAAAGAATAGTACAGACACACAGAAACCGCAAGCAAAAAAGCCCCATATATAGCTGAAAACCGCCATTTTTATTGTTTTTTTCGCGCAAATACTGCTTGCAAACGAAGTATAGACCGAATGTTTTACTAGACCATATCCTGCCGGGGTTCGGGGCGGCGAGCGCCCGAGGCGGTTCCGAGAGTGGAGGGG
>NZ_CAWUEO010000017.1:0-8998 GCF_963921165.1 Acetobacter zythi | reverse complement strand
CGGCGGCTTCTGCTGCGCGCATGCTGTCACGCACCGTGGCGGGGTCAACTTCGGACACCAGCGGGCCGGAATTGCCCAGACGCCTGCGGTCCTGCTCAAGCTGCGTCTCCGCATTCTGGGCTAGCGCTGCTGTGGGCAAAATAACGCCTGCCACGGTAACGGACTGGCACAAAAGGGCCAGACGCCACCGCAAGGGGGATGTTTTTCGTAACAATGTCATGGAATTAAGCCTGTTTTCCCCACCCCTTGTCAGGGTGTGCTGTTGAAGTGAATGCGCGTGTGGGAAAAAGGGCTGTCAGATATAAAGTCGCATGGTCGACCATCCATCTCCGGCACCCCCGTCCGGCGATCAAGGTATGAGCAGCAACGGCAGGTCTCCTGACTTGCGGGTCAACGCATCAGGCCCAACCTTCCCGGTTGCAGGGCAACCAGTGGCAGCGATGGGGTACACCGCTCGGGCCGGATACTCTCCGCCTACAGTTGCGGGGGCAGTCGCCGACTGATCTCCCCTGGGGGAGAATACGGCATTCCCTTTTACTCCGCTTGCACGGGACCGTTGGCTATGATGGATGCGCAATAGCCCATATTTTACCCGATTTGCAACGCAAAAACCCACCCCATGCGCCCCACCCCACCCATATGGCGCACGGCAGACAAAGGGTCGGACCTTGCTTTTTGGCCCGTTTGGCCTCCAATGGCGGACCAGCCACCCCAAACATGCCCCAAGCACGCCAGACCCACCCATGGACCCACGCTACCGCATTCCCCCCCTGTCCGCCCTGAACGCCTTTGTCACCTTTGCCCGCACCGGCGGCATACGGCGGGCGGCCACGGAACTGCGCGTGGACCATGCGGCCATCAGCCGCCATATTCGTGACCTTGAACTCTCGCTGGGCCTGTCCTTGCGTGACAGGAGCACCGGCAGCCTGACACAGGCAGGCCAGACCTATTACGACCGCATAGCCCCCCTGCTGGACGGGCTGGCCACCGCCACAGCGGATATGCGCAACCGCGTAGCCCCCCTGACCGTGACCTGCGCGCATGGCTTTGCCTACCACTGGCTGCTGCCCCGGCTTTATGCTTTTCGCAAATCGCACCCGCATATGGAGGTCCAGCTCCGCTCGGTGGATGCCAGTGCGGCGTTCCATGTAAGCGGTGTGGAATCCACCAACCATGCCCAGATCGGCTATGTGCGCGAGGGGAGCACAACGCCCGAGCCACGCACCATCCGCCACATGGCCATTGCCCGACCGCCGGTTTTTCCCGTGGCGTCACCCCAGTGCATTCAGGCCCTTGGTGGCCAGCCCCGCACAACCGAAGACCTGCTGGACGCCCCCCTGCTGCATGAGGAGGACGATACGGAATGGCGGCGCTGGTTTGCAGCACAGGGGGTCCATGCCGCCATTATTCCCACGGCTGGCAGGTTGTGGCAGGCCCATATTACGCTGGCTGCCGCCCGCGCGGGCGAGGGCATAGCCCTTGGCAACCCGTTTTTGCTGGGGGATGACCTGCTGACCGGGCGGCTGGTGCGTGTGCAACCCACCCAAACCCCGCTCAAAGCCACGCCATTGGGCGCTTACGTGCTGCGTGCGTCCGAACAGATGTGGGAAAAACCCTCCCTGCGCACCTTCCGCGACTGGCTGATGGAACAGGTCGCGCAGGAGATGGATAACCCCCTGCACCCTCCGGCCTAAAAGCCGGACCAGAGCGGGTCTGGCGTTGCCCGGATGGGTGTTGATTTTTCATCACCACCCACGCACCAAAATATCGCCTCCCATCACCCAATAAAAACACTTACGGAACGAAGATGTTTGTTCCGCCCCAACCACGGGCTGGACCATAGACCGCCAACCGGAGCCAAACCTGAATGAGCACCACCAACAAAGACCTGCTGGCCCGCCGCAACAACGCCGTGCCGCGCGGGGTTTCCACCTCCACCCCCATTTTTGCCGACCGGGCCGAAAACGCGGAACTGTGGGACGTGGAAGGCCGCCGCTACATTGACTTTGGGGGCGGCATTGCCGTGCTGAACGTAGGCCACCGCCACCCCAAGGTGATGGCTGCGGTGCAAAAGCAGCTCGAACGCTTTACCCACACGGCTTTTCAGGTTTCGGCTTACGAGTCTTACATTGAACTGGCCGAAAAGCTGAATGCGCGCGCGCCTTTCTCCGGCCCGGCCAAGACCATTTTCTTCACCACCGGTGGGGAAGCAACCGAAAACGCGGTCAAGATCGCCCGTGCGGCAACCGGCCGTAACGGCGTTATTGCCTTTTGTGGCGGCTTCCATGGCCGCACGCTGCTGGCCTCGGCCATGACCGGCAAGGTCCTGCCCTACAAGGCTCCCTTTGGCACGCTGCCGGGCGAAGTGTACCACATCCCCTTCCCCGATCACGACATTACGGTCGAAGACAGCCTGAAAATGCTGCACTTCCTGTTTGCTGCGGATATTGCGCCCAGCAACGTGGCCGCCATTATTATTGAACCCGTGCAGGGCGAAGGCGGGTTCCGCGTGGCTCCCACGGCTCTGCTCAAGCACCTGCGCGCCCTGTGCGACCAGCACGGCATTAAACTGATTGCCGATGAAGTGCAGAGCGGCTTTGGCCGGACCGGCAAGCTGTTTGGCATTGAACACTCCGGCGTGGAACCGGACCTGATCTCCGTTGCCAAGTCCCTTGGCGGTGGCATGCCGCTCTCTGGCGTTATTGGCCGTGCGGACCTGATGGACAGCGTGCCCCCCGGCGGGCTGGGCGGCACCTACGCGGGCGCACCCCTTGCCTGTGCCGCAGCGCTTGCCGTGCTGGACGTGATGGACGAGGAAAAACTGCTCGACCGCGCCAACGCCATGGGTGAACGCCTGAAGGCGCGCATTACCGCATGGCACAAGCGCACGGACCTGCTGCCCGTTAGCATGCCGCGCGGACTGGGGGCCATGATCGCGTTTGATATTCTGGAACGCCACGCAGGCGTGGAACAGCGCGCGGGCTTTGCCTCCAAGGTTTGCGCCAAAGCGTGCGAAAAAGGGCTGATCCTGCTCGCCTGCGGCGTACAGGGTGCGACCATTCGCATTCTGACCCCCCTGACCGCCTCCGATGCGCTGCTCGATGAAGGGCTGGACATTATTGAACAGATTCTGGTCGAAGACGCCAAAGCCTGATCATCCGTCCCTTACGGCGGGTTCCTGAACAAAAAGGCGATTCCCTTCCCCCTTGGGGGCGGGGCATCGCCTTTTTATTTGGCCCGGCCACACCGCATGACGGGCAAGGGCCGAAGAAAGGTCATAGTCAGGCCATGATTTTCCATTAGGTTAAAAAAGAATTTAACTTATGGAGGGGAGCGCATGACCGCGTTTGCAGCCTACTGGCAGGCCTTGAAAACAGGGTTTGTCCGGCTCCGTACCGCGCACCGCACCTTCTGGCAGGTGCGCAACGCGGACCACTGATCTGCACCCGACGCGCAGGCCCCCATGCCCCCATACCGGGCATGGCTTATAAAGATTGACATTCCGCGCACTCAGGTTCGACAATACCCCGTGTTTTTTACATCATCAGAATAGACGGGGCATCCTCATGTCTTCTTCCATTTCAAATCTGAGCGGCAGCAGCGCTGTTAGCAGCCTGTTTGGCACATCATCTTCAGGCAGCACGTCTTCAAGCTCCTCTGCATCGGGCAGCAGCTCCTCCTCTTCCACCACAACCACCAGCCAGACCTTCAATGCCGATGGGTCCATTACCACCATCGTCAAAGACGCTGCGGGGGATATCCTGTCCGAAACCACCACGGGTGGCTCCTCGGGTTCGGCATCCGACTCTGCCCAGAACGACACCAGCGGTCTGGATACCTACGCCTGATTTTCTGACCGGAAAATCCGGGGGTCTGTTTGCAGCACCCGTAAAAAAAACCCGCCATTCCAGACCGGAAGGCGGGTTTTTTGTTGCTGTGGTTTACACGGGCTTACTTTTTGTCGTCGTCCGTAAAGCCGTTGTGAATATCGTGCGCAACGGCGCTGCTCGTGTTGCCAATTTTCTGGCCGGTCCGTTCACCCCAGTTGCTCACGTCATGGGCGGCGTCGGTGGTGCCGGTCTTGGTTTTATCCCACGCTTTTTCCGTGCCAGACTTGGTCTTGTCCCAGACCTTGGCGCTTCCGGCCTTGGTTTTGTCCCATGCCTCGGATGTGCCCGTTTTCGTCTTGTCCCATGCTTCGGATGTGCCGGACTTTGTTTTGTCCCACGCTTTTTCCGTACCCTGACGGGTGGAGTCCCATGCTTTGGTCAAAGCACCGGGTTCTTCAGCATGGGCAGGGGCTGCGGGCAGGCTTACAGCAAATACGGCCGCACCCACCATGGTCATCAAAGCGGTAGCAAACGACTGTCTGGTCATTGGGCCATTCCTTCTTAAATATCTGGCAACATCTTGTGTTGCCTAGGTCTGAAGCCCCTTTGTGGCAAATATAAGCCCCTTATCGGGAATCAGAAAGGCGTGACATCACCGGGCAGGCTGTCCAGTGCGGCTTGCAAAATGTAGGCTGCGGCCAGCTTGTCCACCGCCTCCGCCCGCTTTGCGCGCGACAGATCCGCCTCCTGTATGAGCATCCGGTTCACTGCGGAGGAGGACAGGCGCTCATCCCACAGGCAGGCGGGCAGGCCGGTCTGCGCGGACAGGTCCATGGTCCAGTCCCGGGCAGCCTGTGCTGCGGGGCCAAACGACCCATCGAGCGAGAGGGGGATCCCCACCACCAGCCCCGCCACCCCATGTTCCTGCGCAATGGCGCGAATAAGGACGGCCATCTGCCCCAGCTTGCCGCGCTTTACGGTCTGGAAGGGGGAGGCCACAATGCGGGACACATCGGACAAGGCCAGCCCCACCTGTTTGCGCCCGGGGTCTATGCCAAGCAGGCGGGCATGTCTGGGCAAGGTGGCAGCTAATTGGGGAAGAGTGAGAAGAGTCATGCCCCATGGTATGTTGCCTTCCGCGCGATTATGCTAGGTGCAATTCTCTATTCAGACTGAAGAAAGAGGGGCCTACTCTCATGTCGCTAGACCTTGCGACCACCCGACGCATCGCAAAACTGGCCCGTATCGGGCTTGAGGACAACGAGCTGGAGGCCACGCGCCAGAAGCTGAACGGTATTCTGGGCTGGATTGACCAGCTTGCCGAAGTGGATGTTACGGGTGTGCCGCCCATGGTGGGAACGGAAACCGAAACCCTGCGCCAGCGTGAAGACAAGGTGACCGACGGCAACTGCCGCGATGCCCTGCTGGCCTGCGCGCCCGAAACCTCTGGCCCCTTCTATACCGTACCCAAGGTGGTGGAATAATGCTGACCGGTTTGACCCTAACCCAAGCCCGTGCCGGGCTTGCCGCCCGCAAGTTTTCCGCGCGGGAGCTGGCGCAGGCCCATCTGGACGCCATTGGCCGCCTGAACACCGCCCTGAACGCCTATATTACCGTACTGCCCGAAGCCGACGTGCTGGCCAGCGCGGATGCAGCCGATGCCCGCTACGCAGCAGGCACGGCTGGCATTATGGACGGCCTACCCATTGGCGTAAAAGACCTGTTCTGCACCAAAGGCGTGCGCACCACGGCGGCAAGCAGAATGCTGGCCGACTTTGTGCCCCCGTATGAGAGCACGGTTACCGCCAACCTGCTGGGTGCGGGGGCTGTGTTCCTTGGCAAAACCAATCTGGACGAATTCGCCATGGGTTCGGCCAACATCAACTCCGCCTTTGGGCCGACCACCAACCCGTGGAAGCACAAAGGGGATGAGGCAACCGCTCTGGTGCCCGGTGGCTCCTCGGGTGGGTCTTCCGCCGCTGTTGCCGCAGGCATGGCGCTGGCCGCAACCGGGACCGATACGGGTGGTTCCATCCGCCAGCCTGCCGCGTATTGCGGTATTGTTGGCCTCAAACCCACCTATGGCCGGTGCAGCCGCTGGGGCACCATTGCCTTTGCAAGCTCGCTCGATCAGGCAGGCCCCATGACCCGCAGCGTGGCCGATGCCGGGCTTATGCTGGAAGCCATGGCGGGCTTTGACGCCAAGGACAGCACAAGTTCCAACCGTGCGGTGCCCGCATTCCACAAGGCCGTGGGCAAAAGTGTTAAGGGCCTGCGCGTTGGCATTCCCACCGAATACCGCGCCCCCGGCCTGGCCGCCGATGTGGTGGCCATGTGGGAACAGGGCATTGCGTGGCTGAAGGCCGCAGGGTGCGAGGTGGTGGATGTGTCCCTCCCCCACACCCGTTACGGGCTGACCACCTACTACATTATTGCCCCCGCCGAGTGCTCCTCCAACCTTGCACGCTATGACGGCATCCGTTTTGGCCTGCGCAAGGACGCGCCCTCGCTCGATGGTGTGTACGAGGCCACCCGTGCCGCAGGCTTTGGGCAGGAAGTGCGCAACCGTATTCTTATGGGCACGTATGTTCTGTCCGCCGGGTATTACGATGCGTATTACCTGAAGGCCCAGAAGGTCCGCACCCTGATCAAGCGCGACTTTGAAAACGCGTTTGAAAACGTGGATGTCCTGCTGACCCCCACCGCCCCGTCCGCCGCCTTTGCACAGGGCGAAAACATGGACGACCCGGTGCAGATGTACCTCAACGACATCTTTACCGTGCCAGCCAGCATGGCCGGTGTGCCTGCTCTTTCTGTCCCCGTGGGGCTGAACGATGCCGGGCTGCCGCTGGGTTTGCAGGTTATTGGCAAGCATTTTGATGAAGAAACCGTGCTGTCCATTGGCGGCGCGCTGGAAGCGGCGGCAGGGTTTACGCACGTACCGTCCGTCCATGCGGGAGCAGGCGCATGAGCTACACAATTGAAGGCCGCACCGGCACATGGGAAATTGTGGTGGGGCTGGAAGTCCACGCACAGGTGATCAGCCATTCCAAGCTGTTCTCTGGCGCTTCCACCACCTTTGGGGGGGACCCCAACACACAGGTCAGTCTGGTGGATGCGGCATTCCCCGGCATGTTGCCCGTGATCAACCACGAATGCGTGGCGCAGGCCATTCGCACAGGGGTTGGGCTTAACGCGCAGATCAACCTGTTCAGCCGTTTTGACCGCAAAAACTACTTTTACGCCGACCTGCCCCAAGGCTACCAGATCAGCCAGTTCGAGCACCCGATTGTGGGCAAGGGCGTGATCAGCATTGAGCTGCAGAATGGCGATGTGCGCGAGATCGGCATTACCCGCCTGCATCTTGAGCAGGACGCGGGCAAACTGCTGCACGATCAGGACCCCACCAAATCCTTTGTGGACCTCAACCGCTCCGGTGTGGCCCTGATGGAAATTGTGAGCGAACCCGATATTCGTGAACCGGAGGAAGCCGGGGCCTACCTGCGCAAGCTGCGCCAGATCCTGCGCTACCTTGGCACCTGCGATGGCAACATGGAAGAAGGCTCCATGCGGGCCGATGTCAACGTATCGGTCCGCAAGGCGGGGGAACCCTTCCGCACCCGCTGCGAAATCAAGAACGTTAACTCCATCCGCTTTGTCATGCAGGCCATAGAGGTGGAAGCCGCCCGTCAGGTGGAAATCTGGGAAAGTGGCGGAGAGGTTGATCAGGAAACCCGCCTGTTCGACCCCGGCCGGGGTGAAACCCGGACCATGCGCTCCAAGGAAGACGCGCACGACTACCGCTATTTCCCCGACCCCGATCTGCTGCCACTGGTGCTGGAGCAGGCATGGGTGGACGAACTGGCCGCCAACCTGCCCGAACTGCCAGATGCAAAACGCGCGCGCTTTCAGGCCGAATACGGCATTGCCTTCTACGATGCCGGGGTGCTGATAGCCGAGCAGGCCGTGGCCGAGTATTACGAGGCCGTAGCCCGCGGGCGGGATGGCAAGCTGGCGGCAACATGGGTAATGGGCGACCTGTTTGCCGCCCTCAACCGCACCAGCAACACCATAGAAACCAGCCCGGTCAGTGCGGCCGCACTGGGCAAAATGCTGGACCTGATTGCCGACAGGACCATTAACGGCAAAATTGCCAAGGAAGTCTTTGAAGACATGGTGGAAACGGGCGAAAGCCCCGATGCCATTGTGGAAAAGAAAGGTCTGCGGCAGGTCACTGACACAGGCGCCATTGATGCGGCCATTACCGCCGTGCTGGAAAAACACCCGGACAAACTGGCCGAATACCGCTCCGGCAAGGACAAGCTGTTCGGCTTTTTTGTGGGTCAGGTCATGAAGGAAACCAAGGGTAAGGCCAACCCGGCCATGGTGAACGAAGCCCTGAAAGCCCAGTTGGACGCGTAAAAATACCGGGATAAAAAATAACACCAAATTACGCATCTGGGGGTTTGACGGAACGCGCCAAACCCCCTAAAAGCAGCAATGCAAACGTCGTGTCTGCACTCTTCGGCGGAGGGGTGGCCGAGAGGCTGAAGGCGGCGGTTTGCTAAACCGTTATACGATGTCAAGTCGTATCGAGGGTTCGAATCCCTTCCCCTCCGCCAAAGCCTTCCTAAAATCACAATAAAAACAACGGCTTAACGGTTTTCTTGTAATCGTTACCCCCCTTATTCCCCATCTTAAAACGAACGCTAGGCTTGCCATGAGCTCTGCTGGCATGCCTTTTCCGCGCAATACGCGCGGGCACGTACACGCGCGAGGATTTCCGCAGCAGGTGCGCGCACGCACGCGAGCGCTTAGGGGCGTCCCCCTGTTTTTCTTGATGTAACCAGCCAGTTCCTTTGTTTGTCCTGCCGGAAGTCCAGGGCACTTTCCCCCCCGAATGAGAGCGCTCTTGTCACGATACGCAGCTCTCTCAGATCATGCCGGAACACCTGTTCTGGGTCCGCAGGCAAAGCGGCCCCCTCCGGCCATAGAACTTCCTGAGCAACACTGAATGGGAATGCAGTCTTTTCACCATGCCGCCAAAAACACGAGGCTAACGCCCGCATGGCCGGAGAAAGCACTAGGGCGTGTCGTCAGTTAAACGGGGGGATTATGAAGCTTGTACTCCCGTTTGATTTGTGATGTTTTCTTCCTGTTTCTGGAAC
>NZ_CAWUEO010000016.1:0-9032 GCF_963921165.1 Acetobacter zythi | reverse complement strand
CCTGCCCTGGCACTGGAAAGCCCACCAGCAGGTCCACAATACCATCGCCGCCTGAATACGCCCGCGTCTCTCGCCGGATGGTTACCGGTCGTGCGCGGCTTCTGGTAGATCGCCCGCAGGCCCATGATCGCCATGAGCCGCCGGACCCGCTTGCGGCCCACTTCATGTCCCTGGCGGCGCAGATGCCATGTCATCTGCCGTGAGCCATAATACGGCGTTTCCAGGAACTGGGCGTCGATCAGCCGCATCAGCTCCAGATTGGCTTCGCTCTGTGGCACAGGCCGATAGTAGACGCCCGACCGGTTGAGTTGCAGCAGCGTGCATTGCCGGATTATCGGCAGGCATGCTCTCTTCGGGTCAATCATCTGCCGCCTCTGATCACGCCCAACCGAGCAGAGGCATCCCGCAAAAAATCCCGTTCCACCAGCAACTGGCCGATCTTGGCGTGCAGTTTCTCTACATCAGCAGGGCTGACTGAAGGTTCCGTTACCGACTTACCAGAAAAAAGGCTTGCCATGCCTTCGATCGCCTGGCGCTTCCATTGGGCGATCATCGTCTGATGCACGCCATGTTTCGAAGCCAGTTCCGCCAGCGTCAGTTCCCCACGGATCGCCTCCAGCGCAACCCGTGACTTGAACTCTGCCGCATACCGTTTCCGCGTAATCTTGCCCATAAAACCCGTCCTCGTTCAGGCCAGATGATAGCTTATCGCCCTGTCCGAAAAATGGGGACCACCTCTGTCGGCCGGGGTGATCGACAGCCAAAGCGTCAAGGCGCCTCATGCAAAGACAAGGGGTTATGACGCCGGCAAGAAAGTGGTCGGGCGCAAGCGGCATATCGCCGTCGATACGGACGGGCGCCTGCTGATGCTCAACCTGACACCGGCCGACATCTCCGACAGCGCAGGCGCACAGATGATCCTGGATGCGATCCGTAAACGCTGGCCCTGGGTGAAGCACCTGTTTGCCGATGGCGCCTATGACCGCCTCCAACTGATGGACAAGGCGGCTTATCTGGAGTTCGTCGTCGAGATCATCCGCCGCCGTAACGGGGCTAAAGGCTTCGAGGTTCTGTCCCGACGCTGGGTCGTCGAACGGACGTTCGGTTGGATGACCCGCTGGCGACGCCTCGTGCGCGATTACGAGCGCCGCATCGATGTCTCACAGGCCATGATCTTCGTCGCCATGGGGGCCAATCTCATCCGAAGAAACGCTCATCCATGACTTTCCAAACAGGCTCTGAGAAACCTGATATTCGGCCACTGTTCTATCCTCCGAAGACCCTGTTACCAAGATTCATATCCATCTGTTCGACCGAGTGTGCGATTTTACGGAGAAGATCTTCACCAGATAGATGGATATAAAGTGTCGTACTTTGAACATTGCGGTGTCCGGCATACGTTGCGATATCGTGCAGACGCCAGCCTGACCGGGCCAAGTGCGTCAGTCTCAGATGTCTCAAGGTATGAGTACTGAACGCCGGTATGCCGGCTTGAAGGGCAAGACGTCTGACAGTTTTGCTCCATGACCACTTCGTTATGGGCTGTCGAAAGTTTCGATCTGACTCAGACAGAAACAAGGCACCTGAATGGGTTGTCGCACCGCGTCGACGATGTAAATACACTGCCAACACAGGACAAATCACTGCTGAGTAACAAACCACTCGAGCGTGTGCACTTTTACTCGTCTCAGCCCGAATAGTGAGGAGACGTCTCGCAGGGTCAATATCCGACACCCTCAAACCTACTAACTCTTCTCGGCGCAGTGCGCCATAGTAGGCCAAGGCGAACATGAGGCGATTTCTGACTGTTTCCTGTGCGACTATTTCTTGCAAGCGAGCCCATTCTTCGTCAGATGGCAAATATGGCAGTAATTTGGAACGACGTACCAAACCATACCTGAACCCGACATGCTCCGAGAGTGGGCCGCGCCCTACAACCGCCTGCCCTCGCGGCACCGGATTTCGATGTTTGATTCCTTCAAAGACCAAATGATCATACCAAAGTCGGACGGCGGACAGGCGCTGATGAAGCGTAGCATTGCTCACAGCAGCGCGAGTGGATAGGAAAGGAACGTCTTCTCCACGTAAATACCTTACAAATAGTGAAACATGACTCAAAGTTGCTGCCTCAGGAGCAACACCTGCTGCCTCACAAAAAAACAGATACTGTTCCAGACCTCTGGCATAGGCGTCTATGGTAGCGGGCGAACGGCCAAGATTGTCGAGCAACGAAAGCCATAAGCATCCTTGAGAGTTCTCAGAAACCTGCGGATATCGTGACCATTTAGGCTCAGGCATCGTACCCTCCCTTTGCGACACGAAGGTATAGATTCAAGCCGATGTATTCCAACTAACTTATAAGATGCTCTGCGCGTCATCACCCACCACCGTCAGGCCTCGACCGTCGGGCTTCATGCCCATCAAAATGTCCGCCTGCAGCCGGTTGGTGTCCTGATACTCATCGACCAGCACATGATCCCATTTGCCGCCGATATCAGCGGCCAGAACCGGGTCGCTGGTCATCTGCGCCCAGCACAGCAGCAGATCGTCGTAATCCAGCACGCCCTGTTCCTGCTTCGCGGTGACATAGCCTGCAAAGAGCTGTTTGAGCTGGGCTTCCCAGCCCGCGCACCACGGATAATGCTTCAGCAGCATATCGGCGAGCGGCGTGCCGGAATTCACCACACGGGAATAAATGGCAAGGCACGTGCCCTTGCCGGGGAACCGCTTCTCGGTTTTCGAAAACCCCAGATCATGCCGGATCAGATTCATCAGGTCAGCGGAATCTTCCCGGTCATGGATCGAGAAGGCCGGATCCATGCCGATCTGCTGGGCATACTCCCGCAGCAGCCGCGCACCAATGGAATGAAACGTCCCGGCCCAGGCCAGCGCGTCAACCAGAGGTCCGGTCTTGTCGCCGAGCACCGTTTTGCAGATGCGCTCCACGCGCCGCGTCATCTCGACACTGGCCCGCCGCGAGAAGGTCAGCAGCAGGATGCGGCGCGGATCGGCGCCCGAGGCGATCAGATGCGCGACCCGGTGGGCCAGTGTGTTGGTCTTGCCCGAACCAGCCCCGGCGATGACCAGCAGCGGGGATGAATCCGCCCCACCCGACGAGACTTCGGTCCCATGCGTGACAGCCTGTCGCTGGGCGTCATTCAGACGGGACAGATAATCGTCACTGTTTTGGATGGGAGAAGTCTCTGAATTCAATTCCTTAAGCTACCTTCACCAATAATTCCGGGTGGTTATGCGTCCTGCATCATGCCTAAGGCAGTGCGAATTTGCATTGACTTCCATCGCCGCATCAGAACAAATCACGAACATATAATCATGAAATGCACCTGCACAAGGGACATCGAGCCGTGAAATGACTGCTGAACTCAATAAAAAACCCGGTCTGGAGACGCTGCGGGCCGCGATCAGCCGTCTCGAAGGACACAGCGACCGACGCCGCAGGATGCTGCCCTTTGGCGTGTGCGAGATCGACAGCCGCCTGCCTGGTGGTGGTCTGGCGCTGGGCGCTCTGCATGAGGTGGCGGGCGGCGGGAATGATGCCCTGCACAGTGCCGCCGCCGGTCAGTTCTGCGCCGGGATTGCAGCCCGCACGCGCGGTAAGGTGCTCTGGATCGTCACCCGTCAGGACGTGTTCGCCCCCTCCCTGAAACAGGTCGGGCTGTCGGCACGGCGAACAATTTTTGTAGAGGCAACTTCGGACGTCGATGTGCTGGCGTGTTTCGAGGAAGGACTGCGACATGGCGGCCTCGGAGCCGTTGTCGCCGAAGTGGCCCGTCTGTCCATGACGGCCTCTCGTCGCCTGCAACTGGCTGCCGAGACATCAGGCTCTCTGGGCATCGCGATACGCCGCTGGCGACGACAGACGGACGCGGCGGATTTTGGCCAGCCGACCGCTTCCGTCACACGCTGGCGGGTCTCCGTCCTGCCGTCCGTGCCATTGCCGGTGCCCGGTGTGGGAAGACCGCGCTGGCTGCTGGAACTGATCCGTGCCCGTGCGGGCGAATGTGCCGATTTTGAAGTGGAGGCCTGTGATGGCAAGGGTCGTCTCTCTTTATCTGCCGCTCTGGCCGACCGACCGGATCAGGAAACGACTTGGACCAGACGCGCCCACGCCTGAAACGCCGCTGGCCCTTGTCGGACGGGAAGGGCGACGACGGATTGTCTTGTCGGTCGATCTGGCCGCCCGCAAGCTGGGGCTGCGCTCCGGCACGCCGGTGGCCAAGGCCCAGGCGCTGTATCCCGATCTGGTGCTGATGGACGCCGATCCCGAAGGCGACCGGCTGGGACTGGAAAAACTCGCTTTGTGGTTCCAGCACCGGGTCGCGCCCATCGTGGCAGTCGATGCGCCGGACGGGCTGGTGCTCGACACAACGGGGGCGGATCACCTGCATGGGGGTGAGCTTCCTATGCTCAAGGATATGGTTCACCGCATGGCAGGAGCCGGCTTCCGTGCCCGGGCCATTGTGGCGGACACCTGGGGTGCCGCGCACGCCATGGCCCGCTATGGCCGGTTAGCGATAGGGGCTGTCCCTTCAGATAAAACGACCTCTGCACTGGCCGACCTGCCCGTTGAAGCACTCCGCCTGCCCTCCCCTATCATTGAGGGTCTGGCCACGCTGGGCGTATCCCGCATCGGACCGCTTGCCGCCATGCCCCGTGCACCTTTGGCGCTGCGTTTCGGCCCGGATGTGGCCCGCAGGCTGGATCAGGCGTTCGGGCGTATTGGTGAAGCCATCGTGCCAGTCCGCCCGGTTGATCCGGTCGAGGTCAGCCGGAATTTCGCCGAACCCATCGGCGCGGCCGAGACCATTGCCCGTTATATCGGCAAGCTGGTGCCGCTGCTCTGCCAGAGGCTGGACGAACGTGGGCAGGGCGTGCGCCGTCTCGACCTGCTGCTGCATCGCGTGGACAGCCGCACCGAAGCGATCCGGGTGGCCACGGCCATGCCGGTGCGCGACGTCAAACGCCTGACCCGGCTGCTGTGCGAGAAGATCGAAACCATCGACCCCGGGTTCGGCATTGAACGCATGGTGCTGGTTGCCTCCCTGGCCGAACCGATGGACCGGCGGCAGACCGTGTCCTCCCTGATTGCGGAGGAAGAGGTCGATGTGTCCGACCTGGTCGACACACTGGCCAATCGTGTGGGCACGCAGGCGCTGTACCGGTTTGCCCCGGTGGAAAGCGACCTGCCCGAACGCTCCTTCTGCCGTGTGCCTGCACTGGCGCCCGAGGAGACAAAGGACTGGCCAGACCACTGGCCTCGCCCTACCCGCCTGCTGGCGCGGCCGGAACCGGTGCAGGCGATGGCGGAGCTGCCAGATCAGCCGCCGCTGTTCTTCATCTGGCGCGGCGTGCGACGGAAAGTGAAATGCGCCGACGGGCCGGAGCGTGTCTTTGGCGAATGGTGGAAGAATGACGCCGAACTGACCATCGCCCGGGATTACTTCCGGGTGGAGGATACGAGCGGCGAGCGGTTCTGGCTCTACCGTGCAGGTGATGGCGAACATGGCGAGACCGGCTCGCAGGGCTGGTTTCTGCACGGAATTTTCGGGTGAGCAGCTCGGCACCGTGTTACGCTGAACTGCAGGTGACGACCTATTTCTCGTTCCTGCGTGGAGCCTCCTCGCCGATCGAACTGTTCGAACAGGCAAAAGCGCTAGGCATCGAAGCCCTCGGTATCTGCGACCGTAATTCCCTGGCAGGCATGGTGCAGGCATACGGAGCGGCGAAGGCTACCGGCGTCCGGCTTGTCGTCGGCTGTCGCCTCGACCTGGCTGATTTCCCGCCAGTACTGGTCTATCCGACCGACCGCACGGCTTACGGCCGCCTTTGCCGTCTGTTGAGCCTTGGCAAGGCCCGAGCCGGCAAAGGGAAATGCCATCTGCTCTGGGAAGACTTGATCGCCTGGGGCGAGGGCCTGCTCGTCGTCATGATCCCGGACACGGCGGATGATGCCTGCGCCCTGCATCTTCGCAAACTGAAAGAGGCTTTTGCCGATCGCGCCTACATGGCGCTCACCCTGCTGCGCCGTCCCAATGACCAGATGCGGCTTTATGAACTGGCGAACCTGGCGCATCAGGCACGTGTGCCAACCGTTGTAACCAACGACGCGCTGTTTCACACCCATGACCGGCGCATTCTGCAGGATGTCGTGACCTGCATCCGCCACAACACCACCATCGATGAGGCAGGCTTTGTCCGCGAACGTCATGCCGACCGCTATCTCAAACCGCCTCAGGAAATGGCCAGGCTGTTCGTGCGTTATCCGGAAGCGGTCGCCCGCACCATGCAGATCGTGGAGCGCTGCCAGTTCTCACTTGATGATCTGGCTTACCAGTATCCCGATGAAGTGTCAGTTCCGGGCCAGACGCACCAGCAGGCGCTGGAAACGCTGACCTGGGAAGCTGCGGCACGGACCTATCCAGAGGGCATTCCGCAGGAGGTCCGCAAAAGCCTGAACCATGAACTCGGCCTGATCGGCCGCATGAATTATGCGCCGTATTTCCTGACCGTGAACAGCATTGTCCGCTATGCCCGCTCCCAGGATATTCTCTGTCAGGGCCGTGGATCGGCGGCCAATTCCGCCGTCTGTTATGTACTCGGCATCACTGCCATCGATCCGGCCCGCAATTCGCTGCTGTTCGAACGCTTCGTCTCGGAAGAGCGAGGCGAGCCGCCGGATATCGACGTCGATTTCGAGCACGCACGACGCGAGCAGGTCATCCAGTGGGTCTATGAGCATTACGGACGTGATCGGGCGGCCCTGACGGCGGTCGTCATCCGCTATCGCGCCAAAGGGGCGCTCCGTGACGTTGGCAAGGTCATGGGTCTGCCGGAAGACCTGATCCGAACCCTCTCAGGCCAAATTCATGGCTGGGGACGGAAACTGGACGATGACGCCCTGAATGACACCGGTATTGATCTGTCCGAGCGGCGCATCCGCCTGACACTCGACCTGGCACGTTGCCTGATCGGGACACCTCGCCATCTGTCACAGCATCCCGGCGGCTTTGTGCTGACGCATGACCGGCTGGATGAGCTTGTGCCCATTGAGCCGGCCTCGATGGAGGCTCGCCAGATCATCGAATGGGACAAGGACGATATTGACGTCCTGAAATTCATGAAGGTCGATATTCTGGCCCTGGGCATGCTGACCTGCATGAAAAAGGGGCTGGACCTTCTGGCCGAACACAAGGGCCAGCACTTCACGCTCCAGACCCTCCCGGCTGAAGATCCGCGCACCTACGCCATGATCCGCAAGGCTGACACGATCGGTGTGTTCCAGATCGAGAGCCGGGCACAGATGTCCATGCTGCCACGGCTCAAGCCGCGGGTGTTCTACGATCTCGTCATTGAGGTGGCGATCGTGCGTCCCGGCCCCATACAGGGGGATATGGTCCATCCCTATCTCCGCAGGCGTGAAGGGATCGAACCGGAAAACTATCCCACCCCGGAACTGGAAAAGGTTCTGAAAAAGACTCTCGGGATCCCGTTGTTTCAGGAACAGGCGATGCAGGTCGCCATGATCTGTGCGGGATTTACCGCCGCCGAAGCCGATCAGTTGCGCCGTGCCATGGCGACCTTCAAAAATACGGGCACAGTCTCGCAGTTTCAGACACGCCTGATCGAGGGCATGCGCACCAATGGGTATGATGAGGAATTCGCCGAGCGGATCTACCAGCAATTGGAAGGCTTCGGTTCTTACGGATTTCCCGAGAGCCACGCGGCCAGTTTCGCCATTCTGGCCTATTCGTCGTCGTGGATGAAATGCACCCATCCGGATGTGTTTCTGGCCTCGCTCCTGAACAGCCAGCCGATGGGTTTCTATGCGCCGGCACAACTGGTCCGTGATGCGCGGGAACACGGCGTGGACGTCCGGCCTGTCTGCGTGAATGCTTCACGCTGGGACAGCACTCTGGAAGGGCCGGAAAAGTCCGATGGCCGATTTGCCGTGCGGCTGGGCATGAGTCTGGTGAAAGGACTGGCCAACGACGATGCGGCCCGGATTGTTGCCGCACGAGCGTCACGCCTTTTCACCTCGGTCGATGACCTGTGGCGTCGGGCCGGTGTGAAAGCGGCAGCCCTGACCCATCTGGCCGAGGCTGACGCGTTCCGGCCTTCGCTCGGGCTGGCACGGCGCGAGGCGCTATGGGCGATCAAGGCTCTGCGCGATGAACCATTGCCCCTGTTTGCGGTAGCCCAGGTAACGCGGGAAGCTGAAGAACCGGATGTGCTGCTGCAACCCATGCGCGACGGGGCCGAGGTGGTGCGGGATTACAACCGGCTTGGCCTGACCCTGCGGGATCATCCCCTGACCTTCCTACGCGAGGATCTTCAGGCCAGGGACATCATGTCCTGTCGGCGGGCGCTGGCGGCAAAGGATGGGAAGCGTCTCACCGTGGCAGGGCTGGTGCTGGTTCGGCAGCGGCCCGGATCGGCGGAAGGTGTGGTCTTCATGACGCTGGAGGACGAGACGGCCAACATGAACGTCATCATCTGGTCCGATATGTTCGACGCAAATCGGCGCGTGGTGCTGGGCGGACAAATGCTGGCTGTGACAGGCATGCTCCAGAAGGAAGGTGACGTCGTGCATCTGGTCGCGAAGGAGATCACTGACCTTTCCGGCTTGCTCGCGGACCTCGGTAATCGCTCCTCTGCTGAGAACCCCCATGACAGCGATTCCGCCGGTGAGCGTATCGTCGTCAGATCGCGTAATTTCCACTGATCAATAAGGCCGCCGATTACGCTCACGCCATCGTGAAAATCCTCGTTATGAGCCCAACCTACGCTGGAGTTTCACTCCCATCTGCATCCTATGTGCATCCTGCGTGGGATTCCGGACAACAAAAAACCCGCCTGTTTAGGGCGGGTTTATCGTGTCCGATCAAGGACTTGTGCTTGGTTGCGGGGATAGGATTTGAACCTATGACCTTCAGGTTATGAGCCTGACGAGCTACCGGGCTGCTCCACCCCGCGGTGGTGATGAGTGTTGATTTTGCAATTGAGGTTTTTGG
>NZ_CAWUEO010000015.1:0-9664 GCF_963921165.1 Acetobacter zythi | reverse complement strand
ATCATTTTTCTCAAGATCGACCACAATCGTTCCATAGTGATGTCCCCGCCGCCATGCCCAGTCATCCACCCCCACCACACGTGTAAGGGCCGTGCCTTTTGTGGTGTTCTGCACACGTGAGAGAAGACGGCGGACAAGAGTATCCGCGCTGATGGGGCAACACAGGCGCACGGTCATTCGTGCTCCAGCGGAACCGCCCAGGGTGTGGGCGATATAATAATGAAGATCGGCAAGACGTGTGGTCTGTCTGCCATGACGCACGGTTATCCCCTCAAGGGGCATGACAAACGTCCGACGTGGACAAAGCATCGTCTGGCAGAAAAAGCGCGGCACAGAAACGATCAGCGTGGCTGGACGGCCCTGCCATGGAAGATCCGCGAGTTTTCTCTGATAGAAACTGTGAATGCGTTGTGTCGGGCACTGACAGTCCGGACACACTGCACTCCGTTTTCGCAGACCGACTTCGATCTCCACTCTGTTATCCAGTGCAACAACACGACGAACGACGAGGGAACGGGGAAGATCAAGAGACCGAAGGCGTGACACTGGGGAATATCCATGAAAGTGAACGACTTTCTGGATTTCCCAGTTCCGGAACCTCAGTACAAGATACCCATCACGAAAAGTACGGAAGAACCCATATGTGGACGGCTCTGTCTTGCAAGGGGGAAAATAGCGGTGTGACCGTGTCGTTTGCACCCATATGTCCGGCCTGTTTTTGCAGTGTTCAGACTGCTGGCCAAGATGGTTTCTGCGATGGAAGTTCCATTCAGTTCTGCGGTTTTTGAAAACCACGGGCTCTTGCGGAGTGTCTTCCATTCAGATCGAACGATCTCCCCATCTCCTCTTTGCAGGACTGCGGTATCGGCTCACACGATCACGTTCTTTTTCCGTGCATCGTGTTGGCCAATCTCGTCAGCAGGCGGCTGCCGCTGCCAGCGCAACAGCATCCATCGGTTTGCGATATGTTTCGCCGCTGGTCATCAGCTTCCATGCAATGCGTGCCATCCTGTTGGCCAGAGCCACAGCAGCGGGTTTCGGCTTCTTTCTGCTCAGAAGACTGAGAAGCCACGGCGTGGCGAGACGGCTCTGTCCGTTCTGCCTGACATGCCGGAGCACGGTGGTCGCGCCAACCACCAGCGTGCTTCTCAGGCGGTTGTCTCCAGCCCTGGTGATCCCGCCATGCCTGACCTTGCCACCTGAGGAATGATCACGAGGAGTGAGGCCTATCCACGCCGCGAAATCCCGCCCTGAGCGGAACAGATGCGGATCCGGCGCCTTCATGAGCAGAAGAGCAGCAGCCAGAGGACCGATGCCCGGAATTCCGGACAGCCTGCGGCTCACCTCCTGACTTCGATGCCATGTGGCCAGCTTTTTATCGAGATCCCTGATCTGTTCCATCAGACCTTCATACTCTTCTGCCATCTGCGCAAACAGATCACGTGCTAGAGGTGGCAGCGTTTCTTCAGACGCAATCTGCTGAAGGAACGGGGCCACACGGGAGAGACCCACAGGGGCGGTCACTCCAAATTCTGCGGCATAGCCCCGAATGGAATTGGCCAGCTGGGTCCGCCTGCCAATGAGCCGCTCCCGCATGCCGACAAGCATGAGGGCTGCCTGCTGCCCAACGGTTTTGACAGGTACAAAACGCATGGTCGGCCGGCTCATCGCCTCACAGAGGGCCTCGGCATCTGCCGCATCATTCTTGCTGCGTCTGACGTAGGGTTTGACAAGCTGTGGCGCCATCAGCCGCACCTCGTGGCCAAGTGCACCAAGGGTTCTGGCCCAGTGATGGGACGCTCCACAGGCTTCAATGCCAATTACTGTGGGCGGAAGGTTCGCGAAAAACCGGATCATCTGATGTCGGCTCAGTTTCCGGCTCAGAACAACCCGCTCATCGGCATCCACGCCATGAAGCTGGAACACTTTTTTCGACGTATCCATGCCAATACGGATCAACTGGGACATGATGGTTTCCTCCACTGGACACTCAGCTCTTCAGTATCCTCTCAGGACCGCTGCGAGCCGTCCACACCATCAGTTCTCAGTGAAAATCAACACCGATGTATCAGATCGCCTTCGAGACCGGGCTGTTCGCGACGCTCGTTCCTTGGCTGATACTCAATCACCGGGGCCTGAGCATCCTGATCCACCCGAATACGCGTTCTCCGCGCCGGGATCACATCAGCGACGGACTCTGGCTCGGGCAGCGTCGCGCCTTGCTGCCGAAGCGGCTACCGGAAGACTCGCCGAAGGCGGACGACGCAGGGGCTCCGAATACTGAACCGGCGGGTACGGCGCTGATCTGACGCCAGCCCAAAGCCAGGAGCGTGGCGGCGTTCTATTGGTTGCTTTGGTTGTCATGGTTTCCTATATTGCCATCACGAAGAGGACTCTGCCAGGAGGCGACAGGATGCCCACGACACCCGGTTCGGAAACACGCACCCGCGTTGCGGGAAGCCATACGAGAACCCGACTTCTCGGCGTGGGCAGCATCGTGACGGTGCCGGCCGGCCTGGAACTGGCTGCACGCAAGACAGCTCGAACGCGCGGACGTGCCAGCGCGAAGCCACAGGTGCTGGAATACGAGGTTCGGCCGCAAGCCGGTCGCTCTCCCTCCCGCGAGACCGCAACAGATGCCTATGCGGTCGGCCCATGGGGACTTGCCCTGTTACGCGGGAAACAGATCAGGGACGACGATCTTCGCCGTGCCGGTGGCGCCTATACGCTCGATCAGGTCAGGGAACTGCTCAGAGTCACCCGCCAGGCCATCGAGAAGAAAGTCCGCGAACAGGCGATCCTGGCGGTTCCGGGACCGAGCGGCGAGCGGCGCTATCCGGTCGCGCAGTTCACTGGGGATGGGGTCGTGTCGGGCCTGAAGCCGGTGCTCGCCGCCCTGCCAAGCGAAAGCGCATGGTTCCGTCTGAATTTCCTGGTTACGCCGCTCGCACAACTCGACGGGCAGACACCGATCGAAGCGCTGGGCGCTGGCAAGACCGAAGCGGTTGTGGAAGCCGCGCAGTCCATCGGCGTCCAGGGCGGTTGACCGCGTGCCGAACCAGCCCTGGCCGCCGGGAGACCTCGCCTCCCGGCAACCCCGCTGGCGCATTCTGCCCGCGGGCCATCCCCTGCATCGTTTTCACTCCCGCGCTCATGATCCGATTTATTTCGACCGTTCGCGCTCCGGGCGTCTCAACGCGCCGGACGGCTCTCATGGCGTTCTGTACACGGCGGAACAGCAGGCCGGCGCGTTCGCGGAGACGTTCCTGCGCGCGCCAGGCCGCACGCTGCTGCCGATCAATCTCATCGCCGCCAAGGCCTGCACCATACTGAGCGCCAATCGGGAACTGCGGCTGGTGGAGCTGCATGGCCCCGGACTGGCTGTGCTCGGCGCCACGGCGGAGGTCACATCATCCGGCCTGCCGTACGATCTGCCACACGCCTGGTCGAAAGCCGTTCACGACGCATGGTCCGATGCCGACGGCATCAGCTACCGCGCCCGCCATGACAACGATCAGATCTGTTTCGCCCTTTTCGACCGGACGGAGAGCGCGATTGCGATCGCCTCCCAGAGCGACAATCTCGATGCGGACTGGTTCTATGAACTGATGGAGATCTATGGCGTGGGACTGACGAACTGACCGGCAAGGTTTCAAATCCCGAGTCCCCGCTTCCGTCCGAAAGTCCAGTCCACCGCTCCACCCGGCGACAGGGTGCCGGAAACCTGCCGTCCGAGCTTCTGCTCCAGCGCCGGGCGCCACGGCACGAGCTGGAACCCCAGCCCATCGTCGACCATCGCAAACCGACCCGAGGACAGGTTGACCCGCTGGCGATAAACCCCCGAGACAATCTCGTCTTCCTTCGCGGGCCGGTGTTGCAGACCAGTCTGCGCCGCCAATCTGGCGGCCGCCTGATCGAGATCACGCTGGCGCAGGGTGCCGAGCAGGTCGGGTGCGAACACCACGCGCTCGCCCTGCCGCCGGGCCAGCCCCTCGGAGGCGAGATGATCGATCCGCTGCGCCCTCGCCTCGCGGACCTCGGCCCCGAAGCCCGCATTGGCCAGCGCCGAATCTTTGGCGAGCAACTGGCGATCGAGCCAGGTCGCGCCGGGCGCCGTCACCTGCTCGGCCAGCGTGAAATCCGAGCGCGTGGCGAGCGACAGGCGCTGCGTGCCCTTGGCATCCTCCCAGGTGCGGGTCTCGACGATCGCGCCCGGCTTCGCATCGCCGGTCAGATCCAGATCGGGGAAGCGGAGATGATGCGTGCGCCCGTCGGTGCCGGCGATCACCGCGTAGCCCGAACCCTTCAGTTCGTCGTCTAGCCCGCGCTCGACCAGCCGGCCAACGATCGGATCGGCCAGCTTCTCACCGTGGATCGCGAAACCCGCGATGTCGGGCTCTGTCCCACCGCCGGACATGGCGCGGTGCATGGTTTTGATGATGTCGCCCCGGATGGAAAGATCGCGCAGCGTCGCCTCCAGCCCCGGCTTGAGGGTCCAGCGGGCCACCCCGACCGGTTCGGCAAGACCAAGCCCTTCCAGCTTGCTCGCCCGGCCCACCAGCAGGCGGCGCAGTTCCGGGTCTTCAGCACCCGCGCCCGGTTGCAGATCGACGATGCCGCCGCGCTCGTCGTTGATGTCCTGCAACGCGCGATCGAGACTGGTCCAGCGGTCAGCGCCGATCTCGGTTTCCAGCGCGGTGCGGATTTCCTGTTCACTGCGCGGGCCAAGTTCCAACGTCACCCGTTCGGCGGCGCGGTCGCGCAGGCCCTGGCTGATATAAGCGCGGCTGATGACCAGATCCTTGCCGTCGTCGGCCACGCCGCGCACCAGGATGTGGACATGCGGATTGTCAGTGTTCCAGTGATCCACCCCGACCCAGTCCAGCTTGGTGCCGAGGTCGCGCTCCATGTCCTGCATCAACTCCCGCGCGAAGCCCCGCAGATCCTCCATCCGTGCTGCGTCCTCGGGCGAGACGATGAAGCGAAAATGGTGACGGTCGTCTTCGCAGCGTTCCGCGAAGGCCTTGCTGTCCGCCTCATCAGACCCGACATCGAACAGATGGGCCCTGGCCCCGTCGCGAGTGACGCCCTCGCGCCTGAGATAGGCGATGTGCCGGGCGAGTGGTGCTGACCGAAACCGCGCACCCTGCTGGCGGACGACCCGCGCCTTGACCACGACCCGACGGGCATTGCTGCGCAACCGCATGGAGAGTGCCGCACGCCGGCCGCGCCCGAAACGGGAACCGCCACCGCCTCCCCTGCCCTTCGCTCCTAACCGGGTGCCGGTATGACCGGCCTTCTTCGCGGCACGCATGACCTCGCCGACGAAGGATTTCGGTCGTGCGCCCTGGTTGCCGTGCTGGATGCGTCCGGGCCGGACAGTCAGGCTGTCATCGCGCGTCGCCATGGCCCGCTCCCCGCTTCGATGTGCGCCTGACGGGCCCGGATCGTTGAAAAGATTAGGAAAAATGGACGAAGAGCCGCAGGCGGTGCATGGTGAGAGGACAAATTCTCCAATCAAACCAACCACATGCAGCCCCGAACGGGCGCTGCTTTTACCTTGCCGTCCTTCCCTCCGTTGCCTATCTCCCCCCAGCACCCCATCCCCAAGGCACCCATAGCCCGCCAGAGCCCGATGGGCCGGAACGGGGATCATCGGCGCGCCTCCCCATGTCCTGACGCGATGAACAGACCTGCCGATTGCGGTACGAGTGCCGTCCAGTCTGTCATTCGGGAACCAGATGAACGTGCCGGGTCGTACGCACTGCCGACAGGCCGGGACGCATCGCCCGTACGCAGGAACGACGCCGGAAAGAGGGAAGAAGTCTGCCAGGATGGTGCCAGCGGAGCGCCGATCGCGATGTTATCGGGAAGCGAAAGAGCCAGCTGCGCGCTGACGGATGCGACGTAGTTCCGCGTCTCGGCAGGTAACGGTCGGCCGGTCGCCAGATGCTCGTCATAGCGCGCGGGACCGGCATTGTAGGCGGCAAGGAACCCGGCCTCGCCATAGCGGTCGCGCATCCACCGCAGATAGGTCGCACCGGCCAGAATGTTATCGTGGGGGTCGAACGGATCCTCGCCAAGGCTGAGCGACGTGCGCAGGCTGGACCATGTGCCGGGCATCACCTGCATGAGCCCCATCGCGCCCGCCGACGACACGGCATGCGCATCGCCTCGGCTCTCCGCGTGCAGCACGGCGGCGATCCATGAAGCTGGAATCTGCGCGCGTCTGGCCGCTTCCGCGATCATGTCAGCGTATGGATCGGCGACCGCGACATGCCCCGATATCGTCATGGAAACGACGACCGAAAGCACGACACCGAGCAGCCGGAGTGCCGCCTTACCGCCGGTCATCACGCTTCACCGGGCGGCTCCAGACCAGATGGAAGGCGCGCCCCTGACGATCGGACTGGAACAGATTGGCGCGGATCGGCTGCGCCAGCATGGGGTCGTCGAGAACCAGCGAGAGGTAAGTGCCCGCCTTCTCGCCGGTGCGTTTCCACCCCGCACCCACCTCCGGTCCGGCATCGGCGTCGCCGAGATGGACACGATAGTCGGGCGCATACTCGGCGTCCGACGAAGTCGCCGGCACGATCGTCAGTTCGACGTCGAGGGCGAGCGTGCGCAGGCGACCGGCGAAGCCGTCAGCCGTGCGCGTGAAAGTTCCGATCTGGGCCATGTCAGCCTCCTTTCTGATTGGGGGTGGGAGACATCGGTGACGGCACGAGCCACAGTGGCTGGGCACGGCCAAGCACCGCATCGACCGGCAGGATGCCGAAATAGCGTCCGTCGAGACTGGTCGGGACCGCTGCGTTCATGACGAAGACCTGACCGGGCAGGACGTGCCGACAGCCTTGCCAGACCGGCAATGGACGGCCGCGATGATCGCGGGCCAATGCATCGCCGAGCGGCTTGCCGTCGACCGTGACGGCAGCACCAATGCGACAGACCCGTTGTCCCGGCAGTGCGGCAACCGGCTTGAGCAGCGGCACACCGAGGGGCAGATAGCCGCCGTGCGCCAGCATCGTGGCAATGTCTGTCGAGGGTCGGATCGCGATCAGGTCGCCGACATGCAGGATGCTTACCGATTGCAGGCGGTACAGCCCAATCGGCGTGCTGGCAGTGGCGTTCCAGATCAACCGGGGCTCCGGATGGATCACCACTGACGTGCCAACACCGAGTATTGCGAAATAGGTGGTGAAGAACCAGCCGAAGCGCGTCATGATACCGCCCTCCGGCGCAGCCAGGCCTGATGGCGGTCGCGCGTGTAGGGACGTGGTGCCTGCCCGGCGAGCATCCGATTGTGCAGATGTCGCCAATGTTCCGGCGCGACATCGACGGGATCAATGCCGATAGCTTCGATACGATCGACGGCTTCGAGCACCAGGCGGACCCTCGGCCAGCCGCTCTGGCGCAGCAGACTCTCACCACCGGGCCGCACGAACGGCACCGTCTGATACGGCTCGTCGGAACGGGTGACGCGCACGATGTCGATGCAGGACACCACCGTGCCGTAATCGTTCGCCGCCCAGCGCAGGAACGCGAACACGCTGTCCGGCGGAAAGCTCAGTATCCGCCGCCGACGATCGAGAATCTGCTCATGGGCGACAGAGCCGAAGCGGATCCAGTGCTCGATGCGCTTCTCAATCCAGGTCAGTTCGACATGAGCGAGGGTGGCGTTCATGGCACATCTCCAGAAGTATCCGAGAACTCGCGGGCCAGCAGCGCGCGCAGCATGTCGGCGACCTTCGGACGCCACGCGCTCATCGTCAGGCGCTCGAACTGCTCCTGCGCCTCGTCTCGGAAGATCTCGTAGGCGTTGCGGCGCTCGATCAGGGTCAGCCCTTCGGCGATCAGCCGCTCCAGTTCCACCGAGCGGATCTCGCTGCCGTCCTGTTCTTTCTGACTGTTCTTCTGCGCCTGCTCGTTGCGGTCAAGCTCGCGTTCGACCTGGCCGACCATGCGGTGGAAGATGTTGACCGTGGACCAGAGCAGGGTTTCGAGGTCAGGCTCCAGCCGCGTTTCGGTCAGGGTCGCAGCGATGGCGTCGAAGATGTCGGCGACGGCACCCCCGATACGAGGAGCTTCGGGCAGCGGCCTTGGATCGGGCTCGTCCTCGAAGGGACGGTAGCCATACATCTGGAGTTCCGCCAGCACATGGGCGGTCGGAGATGCGGCATGGGCGGGTTCGAAATCGTCTGTCACGCGGGTCATGGGGCTGTCCTCCGGGATACCGGCCGCGCCCTTCGCGGCCTTTCCGGGGGCGGATAGCGGCAGACCAGGGACGGGACGGAACCGCGCGCTCGCGCGCGGCCGCAGCGCAGCGAAGGATGCAGGGGGTCGGCTATTTTGCTTCGCGATGTAAAGCGCCCCCAAAGGGGCGCGACGGAAAATAGCCGGCCCCGCCATTGAAGGCCCGGCCCGGCTGACGCCCGCTCCCCACTTGAAAGGCCCAGGGCGCGCCCCATCCGGATACAGGACAGCCCCGCACCATACGGGAAAGATGATGAACCTCACCTCCCTTTCCCGGCCTGCTCAGGTGCCAATGCTCTCCAGAAACCGCGCCACGTCCGAGGGAGCGAGTTGCGGATGCAGGATCGCCCGCAGCGCGCCGCGTCCCAGGGCACGGAGATCGTCGTTGAAATCCGCCAGACGCGGTGACAGGCCGATCAGTTCGATCCCGGCTTCCGTGGCCCGCGCGTCGAGCGTCGCCAGCGCCTGATCCCCGGCCGGGTCGTCATCGCGCAGGACGTAAAGACGGCGCAGCGGCGGCGGAAAAATCAGGGCAGCGAGATGCGCCGAAGACAGGCAGGCGGCCAGCGGCAGATCGGGCAGAACCTGACGGAGCGACAGCACCGTCTCGATGCCTTCTCCGGCAGCGAGCACGTCGGATGCCACCCCGAAGCGCACGGCATGGCCGAGCAGTCCGCCCAGGGCACGGCGCGGATGATCGACCGGGGCCTTGCCACGCCCGTCCGCCGCCAGCCAGGTGCGATGAACCCCGGTCAGCGTGCCGTCGAGATCGGTGACGGCGGCGATCATGGCGGGCCAGGTCTCGGTCGGACTGTCCTCGTCGGGGCGGTAAAAGCAGCGCGGATGGAAGCGCAGGGCTCCGGTTCCGTGCAAAAGCGTAAGGTCGCGTCTGCGAAGATACGCTTCTACTTGCGTACCCGCGATCGGCCCGGACATGGCCCAGAGCCGTCGCGCCGCTTCGGAAGAACTGGCGGAACCACGCTCACGGGCAGGCCGGTCCTGTGACGGCGGCACCGGGTCAGGGCGAGGCAGGCTGAGGAAGGCGCGCGCCTCGTCGACCACGTCGCGGAAATCCTGCAGACCAAGGCTTTCGCGGATCACATCCAGCAGATCGCCATGTTCGGCGGACTGCGCATCGGTCCACTTACCGGCCCTGCCGTTCGCGGTGTCATGTAGCCGGACAAACAGCGACCGACCGGGCGTGTTGCGCACATCGCCGACCAGCCAGTAATTGCCGTGACGGCGACCGGCGGACAGATACCGACGGCATACCGCCTCCGCGTTCTCCGCCAGACGGCGGGCGAGATCGCCTGCATCATGCCCCGCCATCGCCTTGCCCTCCTGTGTCGGGATTGCCTCCGTCCAGGGCAATCGCCAGCCAGCGATCAGTGGTCATCCATGAAATCGCTTT
>NZ_CAWUEO010000014.1:0-9708 GCF_963921165.1 Acetobacter zythi | reverse complement strand
TGGCAGGCGACGGTGGTCGAAGCTCAGGGAGTGGCTTGCGGGTAGTTTTGCATGACGGAGCGATGCCTCCATGTCGGCTTCCGCCTCATGTCGGACATAAAAGTGGGTTGGCTCGCCTTTCGCATAACGGACATAGTCCGCGCAGTCCCCCGCTATCACTTGGAGCCGAGAGTGGGGTGATCGTTATGGGAAATAACCAGCAAGAATACAGGCGCTTAGGTTGGCCGTAGCAAGACACGCCCGAAGCCACTGGGCAGGGAGTATAAATCATTTGGATCGGGCAACGATGCTTTCGGTTTTCGGCCTTGACACGATGATGTTCGGTGCGGGCGGCAATCCAGATTTTCTGGACAGCGTCAAGATTCATGAAGGCAATTCCGAACCCAACCAGAAGGTCGAGCCAGACCGAATGGTGGCCGAGCGTGATACGGAAGCAGTTTTCATTCTGGGTTCTATTGGCATATCGGACATAATCTTCAAGTAGTTCTGTGCAGCAGTGGCCCATACCTGTCACTTGAACAAGGTTTCCGGAACTCCCGTTTCGTTTTCAGAAAAACTACCAAATTTGACAGCAAGAATAGGCAAAACAAACAGGTTAAGTATCATTGATGTCATGAGCCCTCCAAGAATGACAGCTGCCATAGGTCCTTCGATTTCCCGCCCAGGCGCATTCATATCAACAGCCAGAGGCGCCAGTCCAAGCGCCGTAACGAGCGATGTCATGAGTACGGGGACGACGCGGTCTCTGGCCCCCCGGAGCGCTGTTGTTACTCCCCATGTGAGATGTTCCCGCTCGACCAAAGTCTCAAAATGCGAAATCATCATCACCGAATTCCGAAGCGTAATCCCGAATAGAGTAACGAAGCCGACTGTTGCCCCAAGAGTTAGCGTTGTGCCGGAAACAATGATTGCCAGAATGCCGCCGACAAATGCGAAGGGAAGATTGACGAGTATCAGAGCGAGATTGCGCCATCCTTGTGTGATTATTGAGAGCAGAATCATGACCGCTATGGCAGCGAGCCCGGAATTTATAAACAGTTCCTTGCGTGATTGTGATTCAGCTTCCGCTGCGGATGTAAACTGAACGTAGGTTCCAAGAGGCAGTTTGATATTTTTTGCTATAGCCGTGCGTGCGTCCTGAACGAAAGATTGAGCTGATCGTCCTGTAACATTTGCGGTGACAGTCTGTGTTCTCTGTGCTCCCAGATGTGACACCTGATAGCGACCGTTCGTCTCATATATGTCTGCGACAGCGCGGAGTGGTACGTAGTTTCCGTGAACAGTATGCAGTGGCAGGAAGCCGACAGACGCAACATCATTACGACTTGCGTCATCAAGACGAACCATAACATTAAAAGCCGCAGAACGCTCGTATATCTGCCCCACGGTTTCACCCTGCCAGGCTGTATGGATGGATCGGAGTACATCCGCCGACCGAAGCCCCCAGCGCTCCAGATCAGCAGGGCGTAGCCGAATAGCAAGTTCCGGAACACCAGGGGGTGCTTCTATCCGGACATCTGTTGCGCCATGTATCTGATGCAACATGCGGACAATATTATTTGCCTGGATATCCAATACATCCAGATCATCGCCAATAATATTGATTGCCACAGCCGAAGACGAACCAGAAAGGGTTTCGTTTACGCGCATCGTCAAAAAACTACTGACAGAAAAACTGGCCCCAACGAACCCGTCAAGCGCTTTGCGAACGCGGGCATCAATCTGTCGGGAAGCCTTCCCATCCACCTGATTCAAATCAACCTCAAACTCGCTGGTATGTGGTCCATACGTGTCCTCATCCAGCGAGGCGCGTCCGACTCTCTGAGCAACCGAACGGATTTCGGGAAGCTGACGAAGTTTTTCTGTAACCTGTCTACCTAATTTCAGAGACTGTTCCAGGGAAGTCCCCGGAGCAGCCGTCATATGAATGATAAGGTGACCTTCCTTGAAATCAGGAATGAAATCGCTTTCAAGGAATGGAAGGGCCGCAAACCCTATCAAGGTGGTCAGGATCATCCCGCCTATAACAAATCGGGGATGGCGCATTAATCTGGCCAGAAGACATTCATAAGCTCTGGCGGTCCATCCTGCCAGGGGGGGCTCTCTCCGGGTTTCTCCAGGCGTCGCCAAGAGCCATGCGCAGAGTGCAGGTACAACGGTTACAGCAGCGGCAAGAGAAGCCATGACCGCAAGAACATAAGCTGTTGCCAGTGGAGCAAACAGTCGTCCCGAAAGTCCGGGAAGGGCGATGACAGGCAAGAAAACGATAATGACAGCAAAGGTCGCGTAAACCACTGCAC
This sequence comes from Acetobacter zythi, assembly GCF_963921165.1. Classification (NCBI taxonomy): domain Bacteria; kingdom Pseudomonadati; phylum Pseudomonadota; class Alphaproteobacteria; order Acetobacterales; family Acetobacteraceae; genus Acetobacter; species Acetobacter zythi. The sequence continues at coordinate 7,408 of NZ_CAWUEO010000014.1, read as the reverse complement.
TGCGGACTTCAACGCATGCATCGAGTACGACGCGCGCTGTAGATGCGGGCTGGACCAGAAGCCGGTTTTCACGCAATCGGCGTGTAACATTTTCGACCCCGATCACGGCGTCATCCACGACCTCGCCGATGGCGATAGCAAGCCCCCCCAGGGTCATGGCATTCAAAGTAACCCCGAGTGTCTCCAGCAACGACAGGGCTATCAGAATAGCCAAAGGTATGGTGGCGCAACAGATTGCAGCGGTTCGCAGGTCAAAAAGGAAAAGAAAGATTACGGCAACCACTAGAAAACCGCCCAGAAGCAATGCTCGTGTGGCATTCCCCAATGCGGTCGTAATGAAATTGGCGGGTCGGAACAGGTCAGCATGCAATGTAATCCCCTGTCCCTGCAATTGCGGGCGGAAATCGGTAAGTGCCGCCTCGATTTCCCGGGTCACAGCCATCGTATTGGCACCGTACTGTTCCCATATATTAACCACAATGCCTGTCTTTCCCTCGATACTGGCCGCGCCGAAGGCGGGAATAGGGGCTTCAGTTACAGTGGCAATACTGCCCAGTGTGACAGCACCATTATCAGAGCGGACAATCACAGTGCGGGCCAGACTTTCTGGCGTCAGGGCCTGACCGTCAGACTGAAGAACGACTCTTTGGTTCGGGGTATCAATAAAGCCGGCCCCCTGTATGCCAGTTGCTTCCTGGGCAGCCGCAAGGACGTCATCAAGTCCGATATGATGCAAGATGAGTTGGTCTGGATGTACCTGTATCTGGAGTGACCGACGCTCCCCGCCAAACACACTGACTCCAGCCACACCAGGCAACGCCAGCAGACGCGGCCTTAATGACCAGTCAGTAAGCGTGCGCAACTGCATGAGGGACTGTTGTTCCGACGTCAGACCAATCACCAGTACCAGACCGGCGGATGAGGTCAGTGGCGTCATAGTCGGAGCATGAACACCGGCTGGCAATTGCTGTGCAACAACATTCATTTGTTCCCCGACCAGTTGCCGGGCGCGATAAATATCGGTCGATGTCGCAAACAGGACGTTGACGACTGACAGTCCCTGAATCGAAGTCGATTGCACGCGCTGAATACCCGGGAGGCCGGTCAGGGCAATTTCCATTGGGCGACTAACCAATGTTTCGACCTGTTCCGGCGTAAAACCAGCGGCTTCGGTCTGGATCGTGACCCGTGGCGGAATGAATTCCGGAAACACATCATAGCTGGCATGTCTCAAGCCATACAGGCCATAGAAGAACAACAGACATGCGGTTGCGATAACCACGCCCCGGAAGCGGATCGAAAACCCGATAATAGCTGCCTGAAGGCTGAAAGAACGTCCCGTCATCAGTCGTCATCGTCTCCTGATTCAAGCTGAGCTCGGAATTCTTCAGACAGAAGTAATTGCGTACCCTCTACGACGATTTGCGTTTCGTGTGTGATTTGTCCTGGAGTATCTTGGATCAGGTAGCCACCTTCTCGGTCCGGCACGTCGGTCGTAAGGGGTAGGCGTGTAAATTTTCCGTGTCCGTTATCACGGTATATCCACGACTTACCTTGCAGCCAGATAATAGCTGATGCAGGTATCCGGATACCGGGACGTTCCTCTTCGGTAGGCAGGAGAACGGAAACATTCATGCCCGCGACAAGCTGACTTTCAGCCGACGCAAAATAGAAAAAGCTACGCCCCTGAATAGCAGGATCGGTCATGGTTACAGGAGACAAATAGTGGAGCATTGTCCCGTGTCCACCCGTGTTTCCATAATCGGTCACATCCGCCTGACTTGGTGGGGTTGGTAGATCCGTATCTGGTGGAAGGGTCACCTTGACCAAGACCACTTGTTGTTGAAGTAACTGTGTAATGAAAATTGTATTTTTTTCGGTAGCGTCAGATATGACCGAACCAAATTGCTGTCTGATAATATTAAGTGCGTTATTCACCCGGACCTGTTCTGCTTTTACCATAGCTGAGTTGGACTGAAATCTGGCTGTTGTCTCCTGGAATTGTTCCTGAGAGATATTCTGCCGGTCGCGATACAGTCCTTTGTCACGATCGAGTTTCGCACGGGCAAGCGTCTGCTGTGCCTGCATGCTCTCCAGCCGCGCTTTCATGTCAGCATAATCACTAACAAGAGTGATAAGTTGTGTTGCGTTCAGAACGTAACCATAGGCGGGAACCAACTTTCTCCAAGGCACGATGCTGGGTCGTGCAGAAGCGATGCCACTCTTCGTAACTGCTTCCGGGGAGACCGTCACGGTCGCCTCTTCGCCAAGAACCGAAACTGGTGGATCATCATCATCTGCAATAGCAATGTCCGCCACGTTTAGAACTAGGAAGACAGAAAGACCTACAAGAGGCAGCCAGAAGGCCCTCGCTTTCATGGTGAGTTCCTTTGGTTATTTTCAAGCAGGCCGGAAACCTGCGCGGCACTGGTGTGATCAAAAATGGGCTGCTGCATGCCATCTTCGATCTGACCTATGGCTTGCCGTTGCTGAATTTCTGCTTCAAGAAGAGCGGTCTCTGCTTGAATCTGCTCTATATGAGTCATAACCATCGTTGGTCGGTCGATTGCGCCTGACTGAAGGCGGTGCTGCATCTGGTTCAGCCTTACCCGTACGGTTTTGGCAAGTTCATCCGCCTGTAGCAGAATTGATGTCGTGCCGCGGTAATTGGCCGTAGCCTGCGAGATGGACTTAAACACCGTGTTCTCTGCACGCCGGAGACGAGCCGCCGCCTCATGCTCCTGCCCAACAGCTTCAGCTATGGGGCCTTCGTTCTGATTGAAAATCGGAATTTGCAGAGAGGGATTTACCTCAAAGCGATTTGAAATATCCCAGTTATAGGCGGGACTGATGGTGACATCGGGATAGCGTCGGGAAACTTCGACCCGTAGAGCCTGTCGGGCGGCGTCATAAGACGCAAGAAGTTCCCGCAGATCCGCGCGTTGCATTACGGCTTGGTATCTCATGTCCTGTGAATCGCGGTATTCCATGAGGTCGGGACAGACATCAAATGCTTTTGTATCAAGAGCAATGGAATCAAGTGCTTCGGCAGGAACCCCGATTGCTCCTGCCAGAGCTGCCTTACGGACGGCATACTCGCGCCGCAGATCACTGACAGACAACTCGGCATGGATCATTTCCGTCCGTACCTGCGATATTTCGAGAGCGGATGCTCGCCCCTGATCAAAACGTGCCTGTTCCAGGGTAAAGAGTTCGCGTTTAGCTGCCGCAGTCTCTTCCACAAGCTTGAGGCGCCCGGATACAGCCCAGACGCCGAGAAGAGCAGACCGCGTGTCGCTGCGTAGTTTCCATGCAGTATTGATGACTTCCCATTGCGCGACGGCAGCCCGATATCTGGCTTCTTTGATACGGTGATAACGCCTGCCGAAAAATTCGATCAGTATTGACGCGCCGTAGCCGACGTAATGAGCCGATGGGCCACCCAGCACCGTGAAACTGGGATTGGGCAGTTGACCGGCTGTCTTGATTCCAGCGCGAGCCGTTTCCAGTTCAGCTTTAGCTACAAGGATATCGGGATGAAAATACAAGGTAGCAAGCGTCAGGCGAGTGATGCCCCATGCGTTTTCCTGACTCGATACGTTTGGTCCGAGAACTTTTGTAATGAATTCTTGCAATCCGGCATCCGTAAATTGACGGCTGGAAAATTTCTGGACATCTGATTCCGGCGAAATATTTGAGTGATCACTATTTGTACAGCCACAGAGCAGGGGAAAAATCAGGAGAATGAATGCCGCATTATAGCGTGTGCGTCTCCTTACCTGCTTAATATATTCTAGAGTATTATATGATTTATACATTGATATGTCGTGATATATCTGATTTGTTATCTGTTAGTTCTACTCTCGATTGTCGCATAATCTGCACACCTCCACTAATACCAAGCATCGCAAGGATGGCAGCTACCGCAATATCCGGCCACGCAGAACGAGTGCCAAACACGCCCAGAGCTGCCAGCACAACGGCAACATTTCCGATCGCATCATTACGAGAGCAGATCCATACAGAACGGCGGTTGGCATCACCTTTCCGGTGTGTCCATAATATGAGGGCACAGGCCAGATTGACCGCGAGGGCAAGCAGACCAATGCCGCCCATTGCGTCTGGGTGAGGCGGATGGTTGCTGTTCATTACTATCCACCCAGCATTGGCCATTACCCATAGCCCAGCCATGAACAGGGTCAGGCCTTTCAGAAAGGCCGCGCCAGCTCGCCATCGCAATGCCATTCCGGCAACACTGAGGCTTATTGCGTAGTTGGCGCTGTCGCCAAGGAAATCAATCGCGTCCGCCTGTACGGATGCAGATCCAACCGACACGCCAGCCCCAGCTTCAACGGCAAACATGCTGGCATTGAGAAAAAGCGCGATCAGGAGCGCTCTCCGCCATGATTTATTGATTGGTAGCGGCGTATCTGTGCATCCACCACAGCATCCTCCTGCCATCCAGCGCCTCCCTGACGAATCATCTGTTTTAATGTATGCTCCCTGTAGCAACTACAGGGTCAAGAGGCAGGGAATGCGATCGATTGGTGCCTTGGGGAAGGCGACGAATACCAAAGTCGAGACGATCCGCTATTACGAACGGATCGGTCTTCTGGCTCCGCCACAGCGGACCGATGGCAATTATCGCACTTATGATGATGAGGCACTCGCGAGACTGTCTTTTATTCGTCGATCTCGGGATCTGGGTTTTTCATTAGACCAGGTAAGAGCTCTATTATCCCTAACGGATCAGGGAACCCAGGATTGTAAGACAGTTGATAGAATTGCTCGTGACCATATGGCAGAAATTGAGCGCAAAATTGCGGATCTCATCGCATTGCGCCATGAACTTTCTACGATGATAGAATCATGCGGGGGAGGTAATATTTCAGAATGCCGAATTATTGAAGCACTTTCTCCGTTTGATAATTAGTTCTCCTGACTTTTTTCGCAGCCAGTCGATTCTGCATTTGACGGAAGATTACCCGAAATAGTTATGCGGCCTCATCCTCACGTGTCAGAATCTGAAAAATCCTCATGGAAAATTCAAGGACTATACGTGCTCCCATGGTGGCAGTTTATGATCAGGCCAGTTCTGAAGCAGACATTCGGCTTCCCCCCCTAGTCCGCCTGTCTGCTCAGTGATGTAGGAGCAGACAGGCGGCAGTCGCCGTCATGTCGGTCGTAAAGAGAGTCGCTCAAGGTTTTGGTAAGCGGACATCCTGTGTCGGTGATGCAAGCCAGTCCGTGAGTTGCCGGATCATGGATCGCGCGACACGGCCCGCCCCCAGGAGGGTTGCGGATGCGGGACCGCACCAAGAGCCATATCCCAGCAGCCACAGGCGTGGCTCCCTGATGGCCTGCTGCCCGTTCACGTGGATCAGCCCGTCCGGCTCGATCACGTCGAGTGGTGCAAATGCAGAGAGCGCGGGACGGAAGCCTGTACACCAGATGATCGCGTCAATGGCTTCTTCCTGTCCGCCGGGCCAGACGACGCCCGTAGCCGTCATGCGCACGAACGGGCGCACCGCGTGGAAGACACCGCGCTCCCGGGCGGCCCGTACGGGCGGCACCATGACGATATCGCCAAAGCCTCCTGTCGGCATGGCGCCGGCGTTGCCCAGGACACGTGCGGTCGCCCGTTCGAACAGAACCCGTCCATCCACATCGTCGGGCAGGAATACCGGATCCTGCAGCGTCACCCACGTTGCGTTCGCGAGCAGTGACACTTCCGCCAGAATCTGCGCCCCGGAGTTACCGCCACCGACCACGAGCACGCGCCGACCGGCAAAAGGTGCGGGGATCTGATAGTGCGCGGAATGGATCTGCGTCCCGCCAAAGAATTCATGCCCCGCGACATCAGGAATGAACGGGGCCGACCATGTGCCGGTCGCACCGATGACGGCGCGGCTCAGAAAATCGCCCGCGTTTGTGCGGATATTCAGGAATTTCCCACCGGCCCGTTCCACGCGCCCGACCGTTACAGGACGGCGGATCGGCGGGGTGTAGCGCGCCTCGTACCGGCGCAGGTAGTCCAGCACCTCGTCACGGGTCGGATAGCTGCCATCCGGTGTGTCTGGCATCGGCCAGCCGGGCAGCGAACTGTAGGACGCCGGCGAGAACAGATGCAGGGAGTCCCAGCCATGCACCCACGCCCCTCCCGCCTGTGCGCCGTTGTCCAGAATGACATAGGTCAGCCCGGCCCGGCGCAGGAAATAAGAGGCGGCGAGTGCTGCCTGACCACCCCCCACGATCACAACATCGAACTGTTCCGCCATTTCCCGGCTCACAGCTTTTCAGGCAGGCGGTGTTCTGATCTGCGCTCGCTGTAGCGATCGACAAGGTAGTCGGCCCGGTCCCGCAGCAGCCAAGTGAACTTCATCAACTCCTCCATGACGTCCACCATCCGGTCATAAAGGGGAGACGGTTTCATTCGGTCGTCGTCACCGAACTGGGTGTAGGCCATCGGCACGCTGGACTGGTTAGGGATGGTGAACATCCGCATCCATCGGCCCAGCACCCGCAGGGCGTTGACGGAATTGAAGCTCTGTGACCCGCCGGAGACCTGCATGACAGCCAGCGTGCGGCCCTGTGTGGGTCGGATCGAACCTTCCGTGAGGGGAAGCCAGTCGATCTGGTTCTTGAATACTGCCGTCATGTTGCCGTGGCGTTCGGGGCTGCACCAGACCTGGCCTTCCGACCAGATCGAGAGTTCACGCAGTTCCTGCACCTTCGGGTGCGTGGCCGGTACGGAATCCGCGATCGGAAGACCGGTTGGGTCGAACACCCGTGTCTCGGCCCCCAGTACGTTCAGGATGCGTTCGGCCTCCAGCACCAGCAGGCGGCTGAAGGACCGAGGACGCAGCGAGCCATACAGCAGCAGGATGCGTGGTGGGTGGTCAACCCGTGGTTGCGGTTCCAATCGTGCGAGATCGACCTGTTCGAGATACTCCGGGTGCAGGGCGGGCATTTCCGGTTTGGACATCGTTCCGTCAGATCCTTCGGTCTTGTCAGGGATGGCTGATCAGGGGCAGCCACAAGGCCAGTGCGGCAAGTGTGACCAGCAGGACGGGTGGCGTGATCACCAGACCCACCGTCATGTATTGCCCCCAAGTGACCCGATGGTTTTTGGATGCCAGCACATGCAGCCACAGCAGGGTGGCGAGACTGCCGATTGGCGTGAATTTCGGCCCGAGGTCACAGCCAATGACGTTGGCGTAAACCATCAGATCGCGGGTCAAAGGCGTAATGTCGTGCGCCTGCTGGATCGCCAGCGCGCCGATCAGAACGCTGGGCATGTTGTTCATAACCGACGACAGGGCTGCCGCCAGAAAGCCGGTGCCAAGCGTGGCGGTGAACGGACCCTGATGGCCAAGCCAGACCAGTGCCGCCGCCAGATGATCGGTCA
>NZ_CAWUEO010000013.1:0-21992 GCF_963921165.1 Acetobacter zythi | reverse complement strand
AGGCCGCCTTGCCGCGCCCCACCACAATCTCGCTCTCGGGGACATGCAGCCCGCGCCGCCGCGCGAACCCGGCATCCCGATCCCGGGCCTGCGGATAATCCAGCGTGGTATCCTTCAGCCGCTCGCGTGACAGCCGCTTCACCAGCCCGTCCCGGTCGCCCACGTCATCGCGGCCCCAATGAACGGACACACTCTCCCGATGCCGTGAGAGCGCCACATACGCCCCGTGCCGGTCCATGCTGCCCGTCGCCAGCACATGCGCCCGCTCCACCGTCACACCCTGCGATTTATGGATGGTGGCCGCATAGCCATGATCCAGCGCGTCATAGTCCGCCACGCGCACCGGTACGATCCGCCCGGTTCCGGCACCACCCGGCCTGTCAAGCTGCACCGACAGCACGAGATCCCCGGCCTCGACCGACCCCGTGATGCCCCGCACCGTACCCAACGTGCCATTCTTCACCCCCAGCTCCCGGTCATTGCGCAGGAAGTAGACACGCTCCCCGTCCGCAAACACCCGCTCGCCCTGCGCGGTCGGCACCAGCACGTCGTCGCCCAGCTCCCCCGCCTCCCGCCGGATCTCGCGCGCCGCCTCGTTGAGCGCCCGCACATCGACACGCCGGTGCGCCAGCATGATCTGGCTGTCCTCTGGCGCGGCCTGACGGGCTTCATCCCATCCCGCGACCACACCGGCACGGGCCTCTTCCAGGGTCTCATGCCCGCGTACAAGACCGGCCGCCTCATAGCGCCCCAGCGCCTCACCGGTGCGCCCGGTCGCCAGCTCCTTCGTGGCATCCTGCTGCCAGCCTTCACGCTGCCGGCGCACCGTCGTGATTTCCACCGACCCGACCCGCTCGGCCACCGCCCGGAACGCACCACCCGCCTCGATCGCCTGCAACTGCTCCGGATCGCCCACCAGCACCACCTTGGCCCCGGCTTCGCGGGCAACAGACAGCACCCGCTCCATCTGCCGTGACCCCACCATGCCGGCTTCATCCACCACCAGCACGTCCCCGCGCTCCAGCAGGTCGAACCCTCGCGCCCACGCCCGCTCCAGGGAGGCAAGCGTCCGGCTCTCGATCCCCGACCCGGCTTCCAGCCCTTCCGCCGCAATCCCCGACAGCGCCGCTCCACGCACCCGATACCCAGCCTCTTCCCATGCTGCGCGAGCGACACCCAGCATGGTGCTCTTCCCCGTCCCGGCATAGCCCACCACCACGGACAGGTTGCGGGACTTCGTAACCTCACCCACGGCCAGCGCCTGCTCGTCCCCAAGCCCGTCCCGCGCCATTGCCACCCGACGCACCGCCAGCGGCACCGCATGACCCTGGGACTGCCCCATCGCAAGAGACGCTTCTTCCAGCCGCTGCTCGACCCCGATCATCTCCCGCGTAGAGAACCGCTCTCGCCCATGACCATCTTTCCCAAGTGCGACCAGCTCCGGACACGCCTCCACCCGAACCATGACGGCCGTAAACTGTTCAGCATCCGCCGTATGCCGGTCCACGAACCGCGCCAGGTCCTGCCGGGTAAACGTGCTCTGCTGCCGCGTCAGCGCCTCCAGCGCCACATGCGGTTCCGCCAGCAGCCTCTCGCCATTGCGTCGCGCGATCTCCAGATGGTCGGCAACCCGCTCACACGGTTCACCGCGCTCCAGCCGGCGTGACCCGGCCGGACCGATCTTGTTCTGCGGCTCAAGGTCGATCCCCTGCGCGGCGAATGACCGATGGTCGATCCGCACATCCAGATCCAGCTCAGCCAGCCGTTCATTGGCAAGCGACGCCCACCGCTCCCGCCATGTCAGCAGGAGTTCCCTGTCGTTCCACAGACGCTCTTTCGCACCAAACCCGTTCTCGTCCACTGAGCGCGTGGACAGCATCACATGGGCATGGGGCTTCGCCTGTCCGTCTTCGCCAATATCCCAATGCACATTGAGATCGGCCACCATGCCGCGTTCCACGAACTGCTCACGCACAAAATCCCGTGCCAGCGCGATCCCCTGCGCCTGGGTCATTTCGCGCGGGATTGAAAACTCCACCTCGCGGGCAAGCTGGGCATCCTTGCGCTTCTCGATCGCCTCGACCTCGTTCCACAGAACAGACCGATCAAGAAACCGCTCCGGCGCACCGTCGGGCAGCAGGATCTCGGAATGCACCACGCCGCTCTTGTTCGTGAAGTCATGATCACGATCCAGCCGTACATCATGCAGGCGGGAAGCCGCGCGATAGGCCGCCGCTGCCACGGCGCTTCGGCCGGTGGCGCGACTGATGACCTTTGCATGCAGGTGATAGATCGCCATGAACGCAATCTTATCACATCACTTAAGCGCACGTCACGAAGTGACGTATAAGCGCGCACTCACATTTTACTGCGCAACTGAGATTGATCTGTTCGGATGAGTGACGCGGTTCTCTCGTGTGTGGTAGAGTATGGCACAGATTGCAAAAAACAGGGGACCAGAAATGCGCAGGCCACGGGACATTGATGCGGAACTGAAAGCGCTTCAGGAAAAGACGAAGCAGCTTAAGGTGCAACGGACCATCCAGCTCGGCGAACTGGTCGAGGTGACGGGAGCCGATACCCTGACGATCGAGGCGCTGGCCGGGGTGCTGCTTGCGGCTGTCGAACAGGCGGATGGCAAACCCGAAGCCGTCGCGAGGTGGACCGAACGGGGGACGGCGTTCTTTCAGGCCGGCGGAAAAAAGGGCAGCCGGAAAGGAACCGGAAACGATCAGAACGGAACTGCTGGCGCTTGAAAGACGGATCAGGAAGCAGGCAGCCCTGATCCATCGCCATCAGGCACGAAAGGCACGGACCGACATGCGCGACTGGGCGAAGGCGCGACGGGAACGCACCCATCATCTGATCGAACTGGGTGGACTGGTCCAGAAGGCAGGACTGGTCGATCTGACCGATGATGACCGCGCCACCATGCTCGGGGCATTTCTGGATATTGCGGGGCAGCTTCAGGCCAGAAATGATGCCGCTTCGACTGACCTGAAAACACGCTGGAGACGCGCGGGGCTCCATGCTTTCGATGCAGACCGTAATCATGACAGGACAAGAGGCGGAAATGACCATGACTGATAGAGCAACACGATCATCAGAAACTGACACGTTACCCGAGAAAAAACACGGGCGTAGACCCAAACAGGTATGAGTATTCGGGACAGACCGGACCTGTCGGCGAGTTGGTCGCGGGTGAGCAGTAGTTCGCCAGTGTCCTGCCGGAGATTGAGCATCGCCAGATCGAAGGTATGGCGCACCTGATTGAGCCTGTCGTCAGCCACTAACTCGCGGATGCTGCCTATCGTGAGCGTGTCAGCTATCGCCATGGAGCGTCAGGTGACTAGCGAGATCCGCGAGCGGAACCGGGTGCTGGAAACAGCCCGTAAGTCCGTGGAAAAGGCGCAGAAGCTGGCGCGTCAGGCCGAGATCAAACGTCAGCAGGACGTCCGGGCGGCCGAACAGGAGTTGGGTCGATCCTTGGGCCGGTCACGAGGACGGAGCAGGGGGCGTGATTATGATAGCGGGCCAGATATGGGGTTTTGATCACAAAATTGGATTAATGAGTTATGTCATTGGTTTATTCGAAAGTTAGAGAATATTCTGTGAGTGCGGTCATCGTGCAGGCGCTGTGAGGTCGCCGCCATTAAAACAAGGCCAGAACTGGCAATGTTTGGAGTGATTGATGATGAAAAAGGTTCTTTTACAGGCATCAGCGGCTCTTTTTTCTTTGTCTCTTTTGATGGGTGCTTCAATTGCTACAGCGTCCGCTCAGGAGGCGACTGGGACAATAGAGGTTGGAAAGATTTTTAAGAAAAAACTTACGATTTCTGTGCCGAACCCATCGGTGGTTAGTTCCAAAATGCAGGTGCGTTCGTTGGCTCCGAACATTTCTGCAGAACGAGTATTTTTTATTGAATCAACGAATACTGCGTCTATTGGTGGAGAAAATATTGCACCGGGACAAGAGACCACCAAGTATGATGAGGGTGGCGCTCAAATGGAAATCTATGTGATTGAAACAGGATACGGAACAAATTACCCTAATATCACGATGGCTGGGCAAACTATTTCGCCAAAAGCTTTAGAGGAGCGTGATCCTTATTGTATTGTAAATGGAAATGTTGCTTTGCAATGCCCTGCCGGGACAACCGTTGCTGGATATATTTATATTATTGATTTAAGTGGGTTCCAGTCTGGTCGGTTTACATTTTTGAATAGGTCGCAAAATAATCTTAATGTAACTGGTGAAACGTTCTTGAATATTTTGTGAGTATTTTATGGTGGGTCATATTTTGGCCCACCATAAATTATACAACTGTTGATGTTTTTTGAGATTTATTAACGTCATTTTCTTCAAGAGTTTCTCTCAAAGACTTAAGAGACTCAACATTATCCTTGACGTTAATGACGCCATATTTTTCTTGGTAGTCAAGGAGGGAGTCGATCATCGAATACATATTCGTTGATCCGCTAACGAGCTTTCCATCATTGACTCCTTCAAATGCAAACCCATCCATCATAGCCAGCGTTCCGCTCTGATGAAGAGAGATTTTTCCTTCATTCCCCAATTCTAGTCTTGCGGATTCCATTTCTTGAGGGGTCATATTACTGAAATCAAGAGCGAGCGACTGGGTGCTTTTGGCTTTAGAGCCGTTGTCCGGCAGATTGTATGTATTGTGAGTGTAGCCACTGATTTTCATAGTGATAACCTCGGATGTAAATAATGATTACTTAGTATTCTGCAACACGAGTTAAAAATCAATGATTGGATCGAGAAAGAAGTTCACTTTCCAGAGCTTCAATACGTCCTTCTAGCTTTCGCCAGTCATGAAAGGTTGGCTCAACATCTGTCAGAAATCATCGAACTTCTTGCGTCCCAAGGACATTTCGGTCTGATTGATGATCCGGCTGATCTCAATGCTGTCCCTCTCAAAAAGAAAAGCCTGTCCCTGTAATGTGAACTGATGTTCACCCGCTCATTGTTCGGAACGGCAGACATCAGCGCGTAACGATCCCCGTTTCGTCTCCACAGTGTTTCCTTTGAATTTCGTGCTGGAATACATCTATGATTGCGGTAAGCCCTCTGGGAGGGCCTTACAAGGCGTAATTCCCATTACAGGACAATAACCAGCCACCATGCAGGATAACGTCTGTACGGCCATCTTGTGGCGTCTAGACGGCATGTTGCAGCACGTGAACCGCCAAATGATCGCCTGAACGCCGGTGTGCTTTAAGCAGATTGTGGTCTTGCCCGGTTCTTCTGGTATTGCAGGCGTCGGGCGAGCGCGGAGCGGGAGCTCCATAGGGCGCCATAGGCGCCGACGCGGAAGAAGGTGCTGACAGAGATGCGATGCATGAATGTATCGTCAGATTATGATTTCGCGCCGTAGGCGTGTCCGTTTAGCGCAGCCCTGAAAGGGCGAGCATGGGGATGCCGGGTGGGAGATCGCGCTATGCGCGATCGGGGCGGCCGTAGGCCGCGAGCCGGCGGGGGCGTAGCCCCCAAGAGGCGGTGCTTAGGTTCAATTTTCTTGGAAGTTCTCGGGAATAAAAAGTTATCCACAGTTTTAGAGTGTTTAATAAGTGTTTTAAATAGTGTTACGGTTTTTCGGAGACAAAATAACACATTGAATAATAACAATTTTATTGTCTTATTCTATTGTCTTGTGAATCCACTATGACGATAAACTGAATCCACTATGACGATAAACTGAATCCACTATGACGATAGCAAGCATGCGTAATTGAAATGACGATAAGCTCGAATTGAATCTAAAATGACGATAATTGGCTTGCGTATATGAAGTGACGATAATAGTTATTTGTAATTGAAATGACGATAGAATCTTCTCCTTCCTTGTTCGACATTGCGCCTTCTCTGGCTGTGGAAGGCGATGATCGCACGCCCCTTCTTCCAGTCCGCCATCCAAATCAGGATCTATTCATCTGTGACGTGCTCGATGCCATTCCCAAAGATGATATGGCGTCAATGGAGCATCCAGTTTTTTCGCTCTCGACCAAGCCAGATAACCGGATGCGACGCTATGAACACAATGGGAATATCATAGAGATCATCCCGTCTGGCAAAGGGCTGGCAACGATCCATGACAAGGATATCTTAATCTACTGCATCTCTCAGCTCGTTGCGAAAATGAATCACGGCGAACAACCAAGCCGAACGCTCCGCCTTCAAGCTTATGACATGCTGGTCGCTACCAATCGTCAAACCAGCGGAGCAGGTTATAGGCTACTGACCGACGCGTTGACACGCTTGCGCGGAACAACCGTGCGAACCAACATTCAAACAGGCGGCATTGAAGAAACGCGAATTTTCGGTTTGATCGAAGAAGCTAGAATCACTCGTAAGACGTTTGACGGCCGAATGCTTGATCTTGAAATCACTCTGTCAGATTGGGTCTATCGTTCAGTCATCAGCAAGAATGTCCTAACGCTTCACCGAGACTATTTCCGACTTCGCAAACCGTTTGAACGACGCATGTACGAGCTAGCCCGCAAACACTGCGGTATGAAAGATGAATGGAAGATCGGATTAGAGCTACTACAAAAAAAATGTGGCTCAAATAGCCCGCTTCGCGTCTTTCGATCCTTGGTTAAGAAAGTTTGTGCGCATGACACCAGCCATGCTCATTTTCCTGACTATGCCATCACAATGGCCGACGACATCATTCTATTTCGCAACCGTTTGAGCCTTAAAACAAAGGCCGACGTTATTGTCCCTGTCAGAGATGCCCCCTACATTGATCCCGAAACCATGCATGACGCTAAAACCGTTGCACCAGGATATGACATTTATGCCCTCCATGACGAATGGGTTTCATGGTGGCACGACATGGGGAAACCCGAGCTTAAAAGCCCTGCTGGAGCCTTTATTGGCTTTTGCAAAAAACGGCACGAGCGCAGCCCAATACGCTGATTCCTGAACATGCTGGCAAATGTACATGCGTGCATGCAAACATGAACTTAGGTACACCTACCTACTTGCCTACAGGACTTTCTCCCATCTTGCGTAGCCAGTCGTTAAACGCGTCGGCCATCGCGTCCTGTAAACTCATCCCATGCTTTCTGGCGGTCATATGCATGGCAAACGACATTTCCGGGCTAAAATAGCCCGTCATGGCTTTCTTGCCTTGACGGCTCGGTGCAACCGGCTTGTTGTCTGTGGCAGCAACCTTGCTTTCTGATGTGGCTACAGCCGACGATATTGCGGAATCACGATCCCGCAACGACAGTAGAGACCCCTTCCGGCTCATGCACTAGCTCTCCGCTTTCTCGATGATTGCATGTTTACATGTTTGCATGTCCACTTGTAAAGCAGCCTTACCTCATCAGACGCCTTGCCTTTTGGCTCTATTTCCATTGCAGTTTTCCCTTCCGCCGCCGCATGACGAAAAACTGCACGATCAGCGATAATATGTGGACATGCGTTCAGCCCGTAGCTTTCTACGAGTTGTGTGGCCTCCTCATACATACGTGGAGCAGTCGGGCTTCCTGCTGTAAAAACGACGAAGGCTGGTTTGCCACGCATTTTTATAAGGCTGGCAGTAGTTTTGATCGCTGCCAGATCGAATGCACTCGGCCGACATGGAATTAACACTAAATCGGCGACTTCAACGGCAGCACTAGCCGCACTATCAGCGTGAGGTGGGGTATCAATCACGATGAACTCAGCGCCTTGGCTCATGGCCTGTTCGATCTTAGCCGCGAGGCGCGGCGGAGCACTGTCAATCACAACCGGCGGAGCATCCTTACGCCATGCGGCCCATTGGCTCGCGGTTGCCTGTGGGTCCACATCAATCACCAATGCCGTATGGCCAGTATTCTCAGCAGCAGCTGCCAGATGCAAAGCCAGAGTGGTTTTTCCAGCCCCACCCTTCTGACTGATAATCGCTATTGTTGGCATGTGAACGTCCTTACATGACCGCATGTTTGCATGCGGTCATACGCGATAACCTACTAGACCGGCAATAGAGAATGACAGAAAATAACCCATATTCAACGGCCGATAAACTCACCTTTCCCTATGCACAATGGCAGCAACAGTGTTCTTGCTAATCCCCAGATCGCGGGCGATCCACCGATAACTCCGCTTTTCCGCCACCAGCGCCATAACCTTCGGAGCCAGACGGTCAGACTTCGGCCGCTCCCCTTTCTGTCGGCCGAGAACCTTCCCGCGTGCCCTGGCAGCAGCCAGACCAGACTTCACCCGCTCGCTGATCAGATCCCGTTCGAACTCAGCGATCCCGGCCAGAACCGTCGCCAGCATCCGCCCATGTGGTGTTGCCAGATCGAACGTCATCCCCGTTATGGCGATCAGGGAAACACGATAGCTCTCCAGTTCCTGAAGCGTGGAGATGAGATCAATGGTCGAGCGCCCCCAGCGGGACAGCTCCGTCACCAGAATGGCGTCAATTTCACGGGCCTGGGCCAGTGCCATGATTTTGCGACGCTCGGCCCGGTCCACTCGAACGCCAGAGCCTGTCTCCATGAAAACGCCCAGCACTTCATAGCCTGCACGTTCAGCAAACTGCTTCAACTCGTCCTTCTGACGAGTGCAGGACTGATCGGCCGTGGAAACCCGGCAATAGATGACCACGCGCTGTCCCATTTGAACCCTCCCGGAAAAACCACCATGCAACCCTTGATATACCGTGGCTTTGGATTGTCCCAATATGACTATAATCTATTTAACCCACAAAGCATCCTAATGAATTCAGGTCAATTTCTACCCGAAGCCCTTGAGAACATCCCAATTTGCATGCACAAACCTTACCACTAAGATCAACAGTTCTGTCAGGATGTATGTCTCCTGAATGTCTTTAAGGTATCGATTATCATGGCTGTATATGCGTTGTGGAACAATAAAGGTGGTGTAGGCAAAAGCTATCTTACTTTTCAGATAGCCAGCGAATATGCCAGATCTCATCCTAATAAAAAAGTTCTGGTCCTTGATTTATGCCCACAAGCAAATTCATCCAGCATGTTACTTGGTGGAATCATTGATGGCGAAGCAAAATTAGACGAATTGTCTGTAACATTGCCGAAAACAACAATATCAGGATACATAGAAGACAGGATTCACAGTCCTTATTCAAGTCCAAATACTGGATCAAAATTTTTAATTCAAGTGTCTACCTTGAACAAAAATATCGCACCAAATTTATTTCTTGTTCCAGGAGATGAAGAACTTGAATTGCAGGCACCACGTATTGTCAGGGCTTCTTTTCCTGGACCAACGGATGCATGGCGCTTAGTTCACTCTTGGATTTCTGATTTGATTTCTGATATTGTTGTATCATGGAATAATCAAGATACAACAGTATTCATAGATTGTAATCCAAGTTTTACAATATATACAGAGCTTGCATTATCTGCTTCAGATCGGCTAATTATTCCTTTTTCAGCTGATGGTTCTTCAAAAAGAGCTGTAAGAGCAGTTCTATCACTTGTATACGGTGTATCTCGTTATCCAGGAGCCCCGCAATCTGAATACGTTATTAATTCAGCTCGATTTAGAATGTCTGTACCAAAAATTTATAGTTACGTGGGTAATAGATTAACTCAGATGAATAGTAGCTCAGCTACTGCGTTCAAAACGGTTGTTAATGAAATAGGACAAGAAATTTGGAATGTCTGGAAAAGCAATCCAAACGCATTCTCTATTCACCCAGCCGGAACAGGGGCTCCATCAAATAGGGCCGATTTCAAAAAAATGTTTCAGGCTGAAATATGTGATGCCAACACAGCATCTGTAGTATCCGGGGCTCTAGGCATACCGATTTCAATATTGCATGCTGGAAAAAAGAAGGTTGCGAGCAAAACTATTACTGTGAATCAATCTCAGTTAGACAGACAACAACCAAACCTAAGAACTCTAGTAGGAACTATAGAATAAAATATCTTGATTTGTGGCGAGATTAAATATATCTCGTCACAAACTTTACTTTTTAATTAAAGTATTTTATCCTATATTATATTTTAACGTTATGTTTTATTTCTTACGCAGAGACTGTAGAGAAATCCACTGGTCGCTATCTGTTTTTCTAACTTGCCAAAAAGTCCAACCATTAACCCCCGCCTTAGTGATCGACCAAGCAGCATGAGAAGGACTATTTTTGGTCTCTCCGTTCTGCATCCACAAATCTTGGATGATTTTAGCAGTATATTCCTTACCTTTATACTCTGCACGTAATTCAGTACCATTAGGAAGGTTAACACCTTTCCAAGTCCAACCTGTGCCTGTGCCAAGACTTTCTTCGATAGAAGAAAGTCCCAAAATATCTCGCAATACATCGTTATAGGTCATTTCTTCGGAATCTCGACGTAAAGTCAAAGATTTCCAGACATCAAAATCCACATCCAACGTTGGCATCGTTTTTCTCCTCAAAGCCTCAAAAGATATTTTAGTATTTTAAGGAAAAATAGGGAAATAATATTTCTTATATAACTAAAAATATTTTACACCGAATTTAGAGATACCCGTTTTCTATGCTTGCTCACCAAGCATGTTTAGGTAATGCTTGGTGAGCAAGCATAGAGGTAACAATGAACGATTCTCAAAAAAAAGGCGGCCTTACCCGCGCCAAATTACTTTCTCCTTCAGCTCGTAAGGCCATAGCGCGCGCAGGAGCTCAAGCCCGATGGGCAAAAGCTGACCCAGAAAGAGAAAATCTTCCCAAAGCTATTTGTGGTTCTAATGAGAAACCCCTTCAAATTGGAGAGGTCGCAATACCAGCTTATGTCCTTGACGATGAACGTAGGGTATTAACTGTTTCTGGTATGTCAGACGGCCTTTCGATGGCACGCGGTGGTTCTGAGATTCCTGGTCTTAATAGATTCGAACTTTTTGTATCTCGTGACCGCATTCATCCCTATGTATCTGATGATTTACAAAAACAGATATCGAACCCAATTGTTTTCCTTACTCCAACAGGATCAAAAGCATATGGATATAATGCTCAAGTTTTAGTTGAACTATGTGAAGCAATATTATCTGCTCGTGAATCCGGAGTACTGCAAAAACAACAACTAGGTATTGCTCAACGAGCCGAAATATTGATGCGTGGCCTAGCCCGCGTTGGTATTGTAGCTCTTGTCGATGAAGCTACAGGCTATCAAGAAATACGTGATAGAACGGCACTTCGTAGCATTTTAGAAGCTTATATTTCTAAAGAATGGTTGCCTTGGACACAACGATTTCCGCTTGAATTCTATCAAGAGATGTACAGACTTCTAGGCTGGAAGCTTGATCCATCTAGTAGATCAAAACCTGGTTATGTCGGAAGATTGACTAATGCTTTAGTATATGATCGCTTACCCACTGGAGTTGCAGAAGAATTACGATCTTATAATCCTATAGATCCAAATACAAAAAGGAGAAAGTTTAAACACCATCAATTTTTAACAGAAGATATTGGGAATCCGCACCTAGAAAAACATGTATCAAAAGTTATCGGACTCATGCAAGCTTCTGAAAATTGGAACGAATTCAAACATCTATTTAGAAGAGTATTCAAACCTTCAAGGACACATGGTGACAGACGTACAGTTGATATGAGCAAATAAAAATATAATTCATCAATCAACCAAAAACAATGATGCTACATCTGGTTTGTAAATATATTTTTCTATAGTTCCATTAGATATTTTACTTACAATTTGTGAAATAATATCTAATGGAACCAGAAACCACTCTTTAGGCTGCACTGGATGTCCAAACCGATCCTGAATCGTCAGATCAATTTGTGCAGGGACCAGAACCCGGTGAAAGATCTTCTCCAGCTTCGTGCGGTTGATGTTGAAGAGCTTGTAGGTCGCTACGACTTCCACGTCAGCCAGAAGATAAGTCGCATCGTGCTTCGCATTGGCGATCCGTTTTTTCACATCACCTCCCGTCACCCCAATCTTGTGGATCAGGTTGCGATGCTGCGCGATATACGGATTATCTGACAGACTTCTCAGCACATAGATCGTACCACTTTCCAGATCATCCGGCTCAACGGTTGTTCCGAACAAAGGCCCGACAGTCGGATCTGTAATCCGTCGGCCAGCCTCATCCTTATAGAGAGCCCGCTGGAGCGATCTCAGCAGAACATCGCTCTCGGTTCCGTTGTCATAGATGACCCGCAGACGGCTGTCTCTGCGTCCATACTCAGTCTCGAACTCTTCCCCGACATGCGCGACGTAAACCATCTGCCCTTTCAGGATAAAGAATTCTCCCTGCCGAATACCGGCTTCCTGCCCAAAGGGCCGTGTTTCCCGCACGCCGGATTTCAGATCTTCCTTCACCTGAGCGAACAAAGGCCGAAAGGTTTCAAAATCCTTGCAGGGTTCCCGACTGGCAATTTCTTCCGCTACCCGTACTTCTGCGCGTGATTTCACATGCTTCAGGACAGTGATGGATTCAGCTGGTGGCTCGGCCTCGATGCCCAGTTCAGCCAAAAGAGCATCATCATCCAGCGTATCGGGATCAAGACTCTCAGCCTTCTTTTCCGAAACAGTCAGAAGCCCGTGGGGATCACGCTGTACAAGCAATGACCGGCATTTTTCCAAAGCCCGTATCCGATCCAGACGCACGGCATAAAGCCGTTCAAAGATATCCCTGTCCTCTCCATGCGCAGGCGCATGCCCATGTTCCTCATAGAAACGACAGATATCCTCAAACCCGGCAATAATCCGCTCTTCCTCAGCCGTCAGCGCAGTCTTCTTTTTGGTCTCCAGAGAGACACCAAGTTCGGCCAGAAGCTCTTCATCGCTCAGTTCAGCCATTCGCCCGTTCCTCTGCCGTCTTACGCGCCAGAATTGCCACCCCTTCAGCCATCTTACGTTCCCACGCATCGGGAGATGTCAGCTCCGGAAGGCGTCCCCTTTCCTTTTTGAACAAAAGGGCACGCTTTGCCAGATCCCTTGCCTCTTCAATCGTCAGAGCAATATGACGACCGGCAATGACCTCCTGAACCTGTTTGAGGGTCTCTGCATTCATACTCCTGGCCAGGATCTTATAGGCTTCCTCAAACGGATTGATCGCATCAATCAGGTCAATATCCAGATCCCGGACATTCATGGCAATCTTCCGCATCCCCTCAATCAGGGCTGTATTGCCACCAATTTTCTCCTCTCCCCCGGCTGCCTGCGTGACCTCTTCGGCTGCTTTCTGTCCCTTCTGGGTCAGATTGAATGCCGCCACGGCATGCTGGCGCACAGCCTCCTGATCCTCATCCGAAAGCTCGGGATACCGATCCCGAATGATTTTCCCCAACCGGACCTGTGTCAGCTCTTGAGGGGCTGTCTCCTCGTCAAACAGACCATGCTCCAGAGAAGGCTTGTCCTGCACAAAGGACGCCACAACTTCATTCAGATCCTCACGGCATATCCGCTGCGCTTCAGGGCTTTTGGGAGAAACCAGCCCTTTGATCTCCATATGGAACTGACCGGTCTGCTCATTAAACCCGACATTCGTGCCGTTTGGCTTGTAGCCTTCTTCCCCATAGTCATAACCATCCAGAGGCGCACTTTCTGCGGTCTTCGGCGTAAACTCGAAACGTGGCGTCAGCACCTGTTCCATAAGCAGGCTGGCGGCAATAGCCTTGAGCATGTCATTGACCGCATCCGTCACTTTTTCCTGGGACGCATCCGGTTCAGCAATCAGGTTGATGAATTCAGCCCGTGTTTTACCAGGCGCATCGCGGGTAGCGCGGCCAATGATCTGAATGATCTCCGTCAGGCTGGAACGGTATCCGACCGTCAGGGCCTGTTCACACCAGATCCAGTCAAACCCTTCCTTGGCCATACCCAGCGCAATGATGATGTCCACATGATCGCGGTTATTCTTCTGCGTCGGATCCTTCAGGGCGGACACAACCTTGTTGCGCCGGACAGGCTCATCTTCCACCAGATCGGCAATACGCAGCACCCGGCCATCGACACGACGCACCAGATGAAATCCTGTTTCTATATCCTCTCCTTCCCAGTCTCCCAGGATGGACAGGATATGCTCGACTTCCTTGTGCTTCTGGGTCGTGCTTTCGCGTGAATTGACATTGGGAATATGCACGATCGTTTTGCGCGTGCCATCCAACACCCGGTCAATCGCATCCAGATAGGAGCCGGTATAGAAATAATATCCCAGATCCAACTCTTTAAGGTACTGGTACCCATTCAGCTGCTGATAGTAGGTGTAAGTGACCGTCTCGAATTTGCCTTCATCCTCAGGGGACAGCACAGCAACGGCATCCCCACGGAAATAGGAGCCGGTCATGGCGATGATGTGCGTTTCCCCACGGGCAATCAGCTGGTTGAGATAATATCCCAGCCTGTTTTTCGGGTCTGCGCTGACATGGTGGAATTCATCTACTGCCACCAGACACCCATCGAATGCCGCAATGCCCAGTTCTTCCGCCGCGAACCGGAACGTCGCGTGGGTGCAAACCAAAGTCTGGTCTTTGCTCCCCAGAAACTCACCAACAGCTTTGACCTTGGAGCGTGCGACCTGCCCTTCGTCGGAACCAGGTGCGTTGCACAGATTCCATTTCGGCTTGACGATCCAGTCTGCCCAAAAGCCGAATTTGCTCAGCGGTTCGCTCATGAAGCTACCCCCGATCGAGCGTTCCGGCACGACAATCAGGGCTTTTTTCACCCCCTGATGCACCAGTTTGTCGAGGGCAACAAACATCAGAGCACGGGATTTACCAGAAGCGGGCGGTGACTTGATGAGGAGATACTGCTCGCCCCGTTTCTCATAGACCGCTTCCTGCATGGGGCGCATGCCCAGTTCATTCGTCCTGGCAGACTGACCTGTCTGGCCGGTACGCAGGGAAACAGCAGGAATAACCGGATTGATCGTCATGGCTCAGGCAGCATCCTTCTTCTTTTTCGTCTTGCCGCCCTTCTTGGCGATTATCTTGCTGTAGAGGTCGAACAGTTTTTCCAGACGCTCCGTATCATTGCGGAAACGCCGACCGATATAGATCCGCTCCAGCACCTCGTCATTGCGATCATGAGCAGCGCGCAGATTGTTTGGCATTTTGTCCGGATCATACAGATCGGCAATCGTGGCCGGGAAATGTGCCTCACGTGCCAGAAGAATATCCTCGGCACAGCGCGTCAAATCAGCACGGTTCTTTTCCGTCAAAGTCGGAACAGGAAAGGTGTTCCAGCCCATCGTGTTGGAATAGCGATAACGCGTTTCCAGCTTCCCGCAGACAGTTCCGATCCAGATCAGATGCAGGCGGGAAGCAATCAGTGCCATGTTCCAGAGAGGGGCGTCAAACAGAGCGAATGCTAGGTTTGTAACGGTGTAATTGTTTCCAAGAACTCCTACCGGAAGATAGGGACGAGCTTCAGAAGACACACCGGGAACAACAATGGTCTGAAATTTAGAAATATTGTTTTCGCGAAATTGATAGGGCTTATCTGCCATCCCACGTGCACCAGAATCCCGGCTGGCTAAACGTATTTGTTTAACGGCCTCTACGCGTTGTGCAATTGTTGGAATGGTTAATGCTTCATTGGCATCTTGATCGTTGATCCAGAGGCAATATCTTTGAATGCCTCTGATAAATTCCGCAGACCCGACAATACGCCGAATGAATTTGGCTTTTTGACGAGTGTCCAATTTCAAGTCCGCAAGTTCGCCTTCATCCAAAAGTAGGTTTCCACCATCTACGGGCATATTCCCGCGCTCCATAGATGACAATCCTGGAGAAATAACTACCTGTTGCCGTTCAACCGTAACCATCTTTCCTGGCACCAAGTAAGCATTGATATGCCCAGATTCCTGCCTGATCGTTTTCCCATCTGCTCCGTTTGAGAAGAGAATTTTAGGATGATCTGAAACAGGAGCAATACCAATGATAGCGACCGTCACACCCGCATTATGTGCCGCCAGATTGGCCCACTTGAACGACGTATGGGCAAAACTGATTTCATAGTTCAGCCCAAAAATCAGAGGCCAGAGAATGGGAACCTGTTGCCCCTGACAAATGGAATTTGTGCTCACAAACGCGCTGGAAGAGCCTGTTTTCTGGCCATAATTCGCAGCCTTCATGAACCATCCCGCAACATAATCCAGAGACTTCCAGGATTTCGTGCGCTGTTCGAAAATCTGCTCCAGATCCGCCTTCTGCTCAACCGACTGCCACGTACTGCCCTTATATGGGGGATTGCCACAGATATAGGTTTCAGAACCCTCCTGAGGCGGGCAGACGTCAAACCAATCCTGCTCCAGAGCATTCCCGCAGGTGATATGCCCTGTATCCTTTAAGGGTAGCACATTCAGGCGGGCCTGTTTCTGGTCGATATGGATTTCGTCACTCTGGAACTCAGCGATCAGAAGAGACAGACGCGCGATTTCCACTGCAAAATCACGGATCTCGATACCATAGAAATTGGCCAGAGGGATGACTGATTTCCGTTCTGCCCGCTCTATCTTCAGCCGGTCATCAATCTCGCTCTGAATTTCCCGCATGTCCTTATAGGCAATCACCAGGAAATTTCCCGATCCACAGGCAGGATCAAACACCCGAATGCCGGATAGACGCTCCTTCAGGGCATGCAGCTTTTGGGTGTTGTGACCTGCCTTTTCCAGTTCCTCACGCAGACCATCCAGAAACAGGGGATTCAGCACTTTGCGGATATTAGGCACACTGGTGTAGTGCATCCCCAGCGCACCACGCTCCCCTTCATCGGCCACGGCCTGAATCATAGACCCGAAGATATCCGGGTTAATCTGCGCCCAGTTCAGCTCCCCTGCACGCAAAAGATAGGTGCGGGCCAGTTTGCTGAATTTCGGGCAGTCCGTTGCTCCAGAAAACAGGTTCCCGTTCACATACGGGAAATCCCTGGCCCAGGATTTGACCCCGCCCTTTTCACGATCGTCATTGCGCGTATCCAGATCCATCGTCCGGAACAGCTCGGCCATGACCTCATGCGTCTGATCCGTGGCCCCTTCCGTCATGGTCTGAATAGTTCTGGTGAACAGATTGTTCAGGAAGATCCCGGTATCCTCGGCAAAAAAGCAGAAGATGAGACGCGCCATGAAATGGTTCATGTCATGGCGGCGTTCTTCCGTCGCCCAGTCAGGATTTTCCTTCAGAAGCTCAACATAAAGACGGTTCAGGCGTGACGTGGCCTTCACATCGATTGGGTTGTTCTTGATCTTCTGAACGGTCGTAATGCCCGCCAGGGGCAGGAAAAACCCGAACCGATCAGCCAGATGCGTGAACACATCTGTAATATGATCATCTTCAGTGCGGTCTTCTGCTTCAAACGTCACCCCATCCGTAGCCAGCAGAAACCGCGCCTTGGCCGACTGGGTTTTGGGACTTTCCCGGAGCAGGTTAAGGGTCTGGGCAACCTGGCCCGCAGGACAGACGGCCAGATGGATGTTGTTGCGCTGGAGCACCGCTCCGGGAATGTCCGAGCGGTTATCCTTGCGAAGCCGCTTGATCGTGACATCGCGGTTTCCGAATGCTTGCAGGAACTCGAATGGAAATTCCCCGGGATTAAAAGCTGCCTCGGCAATCCGGGAGACAGCTTCTTCAATCTCAACGGGATTCATGCGAAAAATTCCATACGTTCGAAAACCAGATCATACACCTCATGCACCACCGGACACCTCCAGGAAGAGGCGGACCAGAGGTGCGTTGATATAATAATTGCTGCGCCCTGAGCGGTGCTTAGACAGCAGACCTTTCTCCGACAGCTGATCGAGATATTTCCCAGCCGTCTGACGCGCGATACTCAGGTCCGACTGGACATACTCGATTTTCGTGTAGGGATGCCGGAACAGGTTGTTCAGCAGCTCCTGGCTATAAATCTTGGGCAGCTCCGTGCGCATCCGCTGCTTCATGGTGGCCATCTGCGCCCGCATGCCCTCAATCAGATCCAGAGTGATCCTTGATGTCTCGGCCACGGCACGCAGCATGTAGAGGATCCACGCTTCCCATGCGCCTTCATCCCGCACCTTCTGCAACAGGCCATAATACTCATCCTTGTGGCGTGTGATGTAGCGCGACAGGTAGAGGATCGGGATATCCAGAAGGCCGGTCCGGGTCAGATACAACACATTCAGGATCCGCCCGACCCGACCATTTCCATCCGGGAACGGGTGGATGCTCTCAAACTGATGGTGGATCAGAGCCATCCTGATAAGCGGATCCAGATCACAGAGCCCGTCATCATTCACGAACCGCTCCAAATCCGACATATGCCGGATAATCTCCCGCCCATCCTGCGGCGGCACAAAGACCACTTCCCCCGTGCGCTCATTCTTCAGGGCCGTTCCTGGGGTATTTCGAAACCCACCCTCCCGCTTCTTGAGCATCTGAAAAATCGCGATCAGCCCCTTGTTCAGGATCAGGCCATCGGTTTCCTTCAACTGCCGAAACCCCAGATGCAGGGCATCACGATAGAGAGCGACTTCCTTCGCCGCCACTGAGTCCGGCCCCTCGGGAAACAGATCCGCTTGGAAAAGCTCATCCTGGGTGGTGACGATATTCTCGATTTCCGAGGATGCTTTGGCTTCCTGCAAAGCCAGCGTATCAATCAGGATCCCCTGATTGGGAATAGTGGCCGCCCGCCCCTTCAGTTCCGCCAGAGCCCGGTTGGCCTCGACCAGCGCCTTGAGAACCGGAACCGTTTCTATCTCCGTCTGAGGCGGCAAAGGCCGAATAAGGTAGGTTGGCGTTAACATGACATCCCAACGTGGTAGTGATATGCGTTTTTTCTAACACGTCCGGATAATCCGTCAAAGAAATCCGGTTTCTTTGACACGTCATATTCTGCTATCGGCTTTTATCCCCTCAGAACTATTCCTGTTGTGCCGGAACAGTGATGATACAGGGTTTCTGAGTTTTTTCCTGACCCGATGCCGCTTTCTGGCAAGCTGCAATCCTGTCTCTGTTGGTCTCAACCAGCTGGCTGTCCTCACGTACACGTTGCCAGCCTTCAGGATTGCTGATCGCCATCATCATGGCCCCAGAGTTCCAGCGATCTTTCTCCCCAACGATAAAGGATGCCACCCGCGTCCCGACAGAAGAAGGCAGGAGATAAGCCAGCACAGGCGACAACCCGATCCCTACAACAAGACAGGCAAGACCCACCCCTAACAGCCACCAGTTCTGACGGTCCTGATGACGGGACTGACCAATAATATGAGCAAGCTTCTGACGCTCCCCCTGAACCTCCCCTATCGCTTCCTGAAACGCTGCCTGTATCTCCTGACTGGCAGAAAGCCCTGCCTGACGTATTCCCTGCCCATACGCCTGAGGCGTCATTTTCAGCGTTGGAGTGTCCTCGATCGTCTTCATCCGCGTACTAACCGCGTTCATGGCTTTTACGACGCGGGCCAGATCCTCGGTGTAATCCGGCGGCCGGTTATCCCGCCACGCCTGCGGCAACGCTTCCACGCTGCGCCGGAGCACTGTCATTTCGGCGCACAGATCCTCAAACGCGCGCGCTGCCGGATCTGTCTCGGACATCAGACATCCTCCCACGGATTGAGAACCTGCACACCGGCCGCCTCGAAAGGCGACACGTCGCGGCTGGCCACAGCATAACCACGGGATGCGGCGATCGCGGCAATATATTCATCTGCCTTGCCGATCGCACGCCCCTCAGACCTGGCCCGCACCATCAGCTCGGCATAAGCCTGTGACGCCGCCAGATCGAACGACAGGACACGCCCTTCGAAGAGAGGCAGAACCTGCTGCTCCAGCCGCTCATGAAGCACCGAACGCCGCCGACCGGCTGGCATCGCCCCGATCCCGAAACGCAGTTCCGCCACCGTGATGGCGGACAGGAAAAGCGTCTCGATCGCCTGCGCATCAATCCACGCCATGACACGCGGTTCAGGGTCAGGTTTCCACGGCTCGGAGATCACATTGGTATCAAGCAGGATCATTCGAAGGACATCGGCTCGGCCGGAGTTTGATCGCGGGTCTGCAAGGCCGCGATATCCTGATCACGCACACCGGCCTCACGACCGATGGACGCCAGAAGCGACCCCAGCCGCACCCGCTGCGAGGGCCGGACGGCCGCTTCCAGAATGGTCCGGATCTCTGCTTCCGTGCTGCGCCCATGCAGCATGGCCTGCGCCTTCAGCGCTCGATGCGTCTCTTCCGGAAGATTGCGAATAACGACAGAGGACATGACAGAACTCCTCATTTTCCTAAAATGATATCATAAATGTAAATACGATATCTTTCCAGAAAAATCCGTCTCCTGTGCCATGCTGCGATCCGGACAGAAGCATCCCTTCATGCCGACCTAATTTTCCGGTACGTCCAGATGATCTTCATCCCTGACCTGTCCTTTTGTGCCAATCCGCTCCAGAAGAGCTTTGGCTCTGGCTGGTGTTGTCCGCGTTGCCCGGGCAGAAAAACATTGTTCCGCCTCGCTTTGAATGGTCATCTTTACGGGCATGACGAACTCCGTATGCTTTCAGTTCTCGAACAGGTCTGCGTGAGAGCCGGTTCTGACAAACACGATCTTTTCTTCGTCTTTCTGGTAAATCAGCAAGAAATCACCACCCACATGACATTCCTGATGATCAGCCCAATCTCCCTTGAGAGAATGATCAAGCCATTCCGCACCCAACGGACTGTCATTGGCAATCAAAAGCAGCATGACTGCCTTCAGGCGCGCCATATTATATTTCCCGGAACGGGATAAACGCTGGAAGTCTTTTTCAAACTGCTTCGTGTAATCAGACTGAAGGGGCAGTCGAACTTTTTTTCTTTTTGGAACCGCTTTCCCCGAGGGCATCAAACATCTCCTGTGCGTTCTTGAAACCACGCGTCCTGTCTTTCAGGAGCATCCGCCCTTCTTCCATCGCGGCAATGGTTGCTGTATTGGGCACGACAAGATCAACAGGCAATGCCTTTTCCCGTGCGATCCGGGTCAACAGCATACGCACGACATCGGAAACCGTCAGACCAATAGCATCCAGAACAACGGATGCCTCTTCCTTCAATGTCTCATCAATGCGGGCACGAACAAATCCGCTCATATCGGACTCTCCTCCAGCTCTCCGGACCTGAACCATCCGGCATCAAATTATGTAGCTCATTTGAGCTACATAATCCAGAGAAATTCTACATCCCCATATCCATGCCGCGTGACCTGGACCGCGACAGGGAGTGCCCCCGCTGATGGGGATGCAGCCCGTGATCGAGCGTCGATCCCTTCCGGATGCCCAGCTCGCGGCTTTTCTCCCGCAGGATGGACTCAAGCTGCGCGTCCCGCTTCAGTTCCTTCAGCGCCACACCCTGCTGCTCCCGGCTCAGCCCGTCCCACGCCTTCACAAACCGCGCCGCCCGCAGTTCCGGACTCTTCCGCACCCTGTCCTCGTGCTCCAGCCCCTCGACCAGCCTGCGTGCCCGGGCCGGCCCTTCCAGACCATACAGCGCCTGCCGGATCTCCGGCTGATGCTTCAGCGCCGACCGCAGATCCGCCTCACTCCCACGCCGGACCCGCTCCATATCCCGCCCGGCCTCAAACAGCGCCTTCTTCTGGTGCTCCAGCACCGGCAGGTCCTGACGCACCATGCGCTCGGCATCCACCCAGGCCCGCGCATACCGCTCCACCGCCTGGTGAAGCGGGTCACTCCCCGGTACAAACCCGTCCAGCCCGGCTGGCACCTGCTCACGCTGCACACGTGGCAGCCTCAAACCCGCAAAGGGAGAGGCGGGAGCCTCACGCTCAACCTCACTTTTCCCCTTCCCGGCCTCAGCCTCCATCCCGGCCGATACGTCTTTCTCCGCCGCACGACGCCCCGGCCGCACGGACAGATCCAGCCCCTCGAACATCCCGCGCGTCCGCTGCGCCGGTGCCGGATCTGGCGTACGGACCGCTTCGGCCGACCTGTCCTGCCGGGGGCCAGAGGCCGCCTTGCCGCGCCCCACCACAATCTCGCTCTCGGGGACATGCAGCCCGCGCCGCCGCGCGAACCCGGCATCCCGATCCCG
>NZ_CAWUEO010000012.1:0-538781 GCF_963921165.1 Acetobacter zythi | reverse complement strand
CCGAAAACTTAGTCAGAAAAACACGCCGTCAGCATATCCCTCTCTATCTCATATTCTCTTGTCAATGACCAAAGAGCCAAAGAACTTAGCAGAAACTCTCATCCCCGCCAAGACCGCTTCGTCTCGGTGAAGCAGCTTCTATACCCCCAGGCACCCTAACGTCAACACTCATCCGCAAAAAAAATGACATTTTTCTTTCAGGCCTGCTTTTCCGCCGCTTTCCAGACTCACACGCTGTATAATGCCCAGCACACCTTCCGAGCACGTCATGCGCGCCTCATAACAACACGTCATATTATATGAGCCTGACGTCCCACCACGCAGCCGAGCACCTCTCTCGATGATGCATATGTGAGGAATCGCAAAACTCTGCTTCCGACCCCTCAAACCCAAAGAACTTCACCCCAAATCGGCAACACAATTTGTTACTTTAGATTTCCAATGCGTCCATGGATAAAGGCTGACCTTGAAGAACACGCCCCTCCCCTTATCGCCAGAATGGGATTGAGCTGAACTGACTACCTACACCTTGAAATTCCGCACTCTAGTTCAAAGCCTGTTCCTCCCCTTCTGGAGAGCGGTATACGCATGCAGATCCCAAAAAACTGAGGCATAGTGTTAAGTCGGGCACCCCATACAACGCCCTACCCGCTCAGCAGTTCCTTTTGGCCACCGCAACTCTTCCTTATTTTAACCACCCTACCTGTTTCTATATGAGCAGATGCAGTGCTGTGGCACAGACTGCGGAGGAGATTTTTGCTTAGTGTGCTGTTATTGCTTGGAAAATATCGATCTTAAATTAGCTTTTTTATGGAAAACCACATGAGGGACAGAAACCACAGCCAACACCGCGCTACAATGTGCCAAAAGCCTGTCATCACGGTAATTGATACGTTTGATAATGATGGTGAATGGCTTTCCGGGCCGCATGATACTTTCATAAATCTGCAAAAAGACTATATACGCCTGACGTTCGACCTTCTGGGGGACGGACTTACTGCGCCGGTTGGCGCCGCCGCAATTTCTGATTTTCTTCGAATGGCCAACTGATGAACATAATGAACCCAGCCTCTGCATCCACCACGGAAGCAACTCTCCAGCCGCTTCCTTCCGCGTCTGGACAACCGCGCCGCTACGGTGACTTTGCGACTTTTCCAGAAGCGCTGGATTATGCCGCACAGGGCACGGCCGGGTTTAATATTTACTCAGGCAAAGGCGTGCTGCTTGAAGCGCTGCCCTACAGCGTGCTGCAAACGCAGGCCATTGAAACCGCCAAGCGCCTGCTCGGTATGGGTTTGCAGGCAGGGGACCGGGTGGCCATTGTTGCCGAAAGCGATGGTGACTTCGCCCGTATCTTTTTTGGCTGCCAGTATGCCGGGCTTGTGGCTGCCCCCCTGCCCCTGCCCGTCGCCTTTGGTGGCAAGGATGCCTATTTGAGCACCCTGCGCGGTATGATTACCAGCGCACAGGCCAGTGCTGTGGTTATTCCCGCCATTATTGAAGGTTGGACAGACGATATTGTTAGCGGGCTTGGTCTGGTCTTTGCTGGCTCTCCCAGCGAACTGATGGCCCGCCCCGTGCCGGACATGGAATTGGGGACGGTCGACCCCGATGCACTCTCCTACCTTCAGTTTTCTTCGGGCAGCACGCGCTTTCCCATGGGGGTCTGTGTCTCCCAGCGTTCTGGCATGGCCAATGTTGCCGCCATTGCCCATGACGGGTTGCAGGTGCGTGAGACAGGAGATCGCTGTGTTTCGTGGCTGCCACTTTACCATGACATGGGGCTTGTCGGCTTTTTCCTGACCCCCATGACATGCCAGTTGACGGTTGACCTGCTGCCAACGCGCGAGTTCGCGCGCCGCCCCCATGTCTGGCTTGACCTGATCAGCCGCAACCGTGGCACCATCGCCTACAGCCCCTCTTTTGGGTACGAACTGTGCGCCCGCCGCCCTGCCGCCGCTGGACTGGACCTGTCCTGTTGGCGGGTAGCTGGCATTGGCGGTGATATGATCCGCGCCCATATTCTGCAGGAATTTGCAGAACGCTTTGCCCCCGCCGGGTTCAGCGCCAAAGCATTTGTGGCCAGCTACGGCATGGCCGAAGCAACGCTGGCCATCAGTTTTGTGCCGCTCAATACCGGGATTGAAACAGACACGGTGGACCTTCCGCTGCTGGAAAGCAAAGGC
This sequence comes from Acetobacter zythi, assembly GCF_963921165.1. Lineage (NCBI taxonomy): Bacteria > Pseudomonadati > Pseudomonadota > Alphaproteobacteria > Acetobacterales > Acetobacteraceae > Acetobacter > Acetobacter zythi. Next base: position 536,595 of record NZ_CAWUEO010000012.1, on the reverse strand, counting down.
ATTGCCCGTGCTCCCGCTACCCCGGACACGCCCAGCAGAACCTTTGTTATCTGCGGGCGGGTACTGCCCAAGCACGAAATGGAAGTCCGCAACCCAGACGGGATTGTGCTCAAGGACCGCGAGGTCGGCACCATTTATGTACGTGGCCCAAGCCTTATGTCCGGCTACTTCCGTATGCCTGAGGAAACCTCTCAGGTTCTGGATCAGAACCAATGGCTGAACACGGGCGATCTGGGCTACATGCTGAACGGTCAGGTTGTTGTGACCGGTCGCGCCAAGGACCTGATTATTATTAACGGCCGCAACATCTGGCCGCAGGATCTGGAATGGTCGGCTGAAACCCACATTCCCACACTGCGTAGCCGCGATGTGGCTGTTTTCTCGCTTGAAAAAGACAACCATGAGGAAATCGTGGCCCTGATCCAGTGCCGCACCACCAACCCCGAAACCCGTGAAGCCCTGCGGGCGGAAACAGTCAGCCTGTTCCGTCGTTTGCATGGGGTTGATGTGTCGGTCGTTCTGGTTCCCCCTCATACGCTGCCGCAGACATCCTCCGGCAAGCTGACGCGTGCCAGAGCACGCACAATGTATGTTAACGGAGCCTTTGCCCAACAGCCCGAAGTCGCCTGAATTACAGGAGGAATGCCGCCTGTGAGCGAGAGGCTAGTCAAATCTGGTTTTTTCTCTCATAAGGCGGCACGGCGGGCACAAGCTCGGCTTGATATAAATGCCATATAGGATGAAGGACCCGACATGAGCGAAACCGTTGAAAGCGTTTCCGCGCTGATCATCCAAAAGCTTCTTGCCAATCCCAAAGTCCCGCGCGACATCGACGGCAACTGCAAGATCATGGAAGATCTGGCATTCGACTCTCTTGCGGTCATGAACTTTGTCATGGAAGTAGAAGACAGTCTGGACGTCTCTGTCCCGCTCGACAAGCTGGCGGATATCCGTACGATCAACGACCTTGCCGCCTGCATTGTTGACCTGAAGAACAAAGGGTAAGCGTGGATGACGTCACTGTTTTCCAAATTTGAGGGCCTTGCGGGCGCTCTTGGCTCTGTTGTGGCGGCTGGCGGGCGCAACCCTTTTGCCGTTGTCATTGAAAAGCCGATTTCCTCCACTGTTGGTGTGATAGAGGGCCGCGAAACCCTGCTGTTTGGCACCAACAACTATCTGGGCCTCAGCCAGTCTGAACGCGCCATCAAAGCTGCACAGGATGCTGCTGCAACCTGTGGTGTTGGCACAACCGGCTCCCGCATTGCCAATGGAACACAGTCCCTCCACCGCAAGCTCGAACGCCAGATAGCCGACTTTTTCAAACGCCGGGACGCTATGGTCTTCTCCACCGGGTATCAGGCCAATCTGGGCATGATCTCGGCACTGGCGGGCAAAGACGATTATCTGATTCTGGATGCAGACAGCCATGCCAGCATTTACGATGGCAGCCGCCTGAGTGCTGCACAGGTTATCCGCTTCCGCCATAACAGCCCGGACGACCTGTACAAGCGCCTCAAGCGCCTGGATGCCCCCAACAGCGCCAAGCTGATTGTTGTGGAAGGCATTTACTCCATGACCGGCAACGTGGCCCCCATGGCCGAGTTTGCCGCCGTCAAGCGCGAGACCGGCGCATATCTTATGGTGGACGAAGCCCACTCCTTTGGTGTGCTGGGTGAGCATGGGCGGGGTGCAGCCGAAGCGGAAGGCGTGGAAGCCGATGTTGACTTTATTGTTGGCACTTTTTCCAAAAGCCTTGGCACGGTTGGGGGGTACTGCGTATCCGACCATCCTGAGCTGGAACTGGTGCGGCTGAACTGCCGCCCATATATGTTTACCGCATCACTCCCCCCCGAAGTGATTGCCGCAACCGGTGCCGCTCTTGAGGACATGATTGCCCAGCCAGAGCTACGCCGCCAGCTTATGGACAATGCCGCGCACCTGCATGCAGGCTTTACCAAGCTGGGCCTTAACGCCAGCAAGCGGGTTAGCCCGGTTATTGCCGTAACGCTGGAAACTGTTGAGCAGGCTATTCCCATGTGGAACCGGCTGCTTGAGCTTGGGGTTTACGTCAATCTCAGCCTGCCTCCGGCAACCCCGGACTCACGGCCATTGCTGCGCTGCTCGGTTATGGCAACGCACACAGCTGAACAGATTGATCAGGCTCTTCGCATTTTTGGGCAAGCCGCACAGGAATGTGGCGTACCGCTCCAGCCCAATGCCGCGTAACTTTATGGCCTTTGCCTGAAGGCTCCCTGCCGCCAGAGCTTCCACAGCACTGGTGGCGCGGCCAGTAGCGGATGTTTTTCCGCAAACGGGCTTAGGGCAATTTCTATTCCGCTATGCCGCTGGACTTTCCACGCGGCATAGCGGGCACTCCCCTTAAATGTATAAACCGCTTTGATCAGGCGCAGAATATTCAGTGGCCGCCCCAGCCGCGCCCGCAGCCGCCATTGGCGCTGGGCCTTGTCCTTCTGTGCGGAGGAAATGGCGGGAACCACATCTGCCCCTTCATGCCTGAAAGATATTCCCCCGGCCTGCCAGCAGGGGAGCAGAATGTGTTCGTAACGCTCCAGATTGGCGTCAACAAGTCCACTGCTCCGCCGTCCGTTTTCAACACGGAGTTCAGCTTTGTAAGTCTTGGCGTACAGAGCATTCCAAAACGCTGCGGGAGCCGCCTTGTACGGCCCCAACAGGGCCGCCCACCTTGCTGCTGTCACATTGGCACGCACAATGCACTGCGTTATGGCCTGCGCCGCCTGTGCATTATTCCCCCAGACCAGCCTGACAGGCTGGGAAAAACGCGCCCAGACTGTGGTGTTCAGCGGGGCAAACCCGGTCAGCGCATGCAACTGCGCCAGCGTAAGAATAGCCACTTTGGCGCGCATGGGCCGACCGGCCACTTCGTGCTCGTAATACTCAACATTGGGGGGCAACATGGCATTGGCCATGCAAGCCAGACCGGAGCGCGGCCAGTCTGACTGCCTGCGCACAATAATGTAAAAATCGAGCAGCGTGTCCTCATCAATGCCGCTGCGCAGGCCCGAACCGTAAAAGAGAACACCAAGAGGGCGCACCTTGCCCAGCATCTGCTCCACGAACAGAGTGACCTCCGGCGCAACGGGGGTGGCCAGTTCCTGCGCCAGTCTGTGCGTGAGCTGACCAATGGCCTGACTGCGGGGTGTCTGCTCGGTTTCAGCCATTTTTGTCAGCCATCAAGCATAAAGGAAGGAAACAGCAGGACCGGCCAGAATGGTAAAGTCCTCGTTCTTGCCCGGTTCCAAAATCTCGCCATCCAGCACAAAATTCTCGGCTGTTTGCATCTTCAGCGTTTGCACGGACCCACTCTGGTAGGCAGGCGAACGCCGCAGCCATTCAGGCGCTTTGCCGCGCAGCAGAGTCCAGACTGCCCGCATGAGAGACGGTGGATAAGCCGCCACATCCAGATAATGCATGCCTTGGCATTCCGCCCCACCGGCCCGCCAGAATGGCCATACGCCATAGGGCAGTGTGTTCAGGGCCGTGCAAAGGACCATAAAATGGTTCTGCGCGGGACTGACTTTGCCGTCATATGTTAGCGTAGCGGTGGCGCCAGTCAACCAGCCATCACGCTGACGTGGCAACAGAAGCTGCATAACAGTCATGACAAAAGTGGCGATAACCGCCATATCATGCGCGTAACGCTTGAGAACGGCAGGCTGGTGCGCAATGCTTATGCCGCGCCCAAAAGCCCCCATTCCTCCAAAAAAACCAAGAACGGCCGCACCGTCCTGCCCGGTACGCTGCACAACAAGCGGGCGACGCTGCTTGACCTTGAGCATGGCCTGCCCCGACCGCAGATCAGCCTGCAGGCAACGCAGGGCTTCCGCGCCACGCCTGCCATACCCAACATCCGCTGCAATCAGATTGGTATTGCCCGATGGAATAACCGCAACCGGCGGCCATTCCTGCGCGGGCCAGCCGGTGGCATGCAGGGCGCTCAGCACCTTGCCGACCGTGCCATCCCCCCCATCCACCACAATGCAGGAGAGCCTGCGCGTACGCAGATCCTCCACCACGGCCTGCAAGGCGGCGTGCGTGTCCGGCGCGTAAAACAGGACGTTGGGCAAAGCCTGAATACTCTGGAGGTAGTCAGGGCCATTCTTCAGGTTTTTACGGCTGAACGGATTATAAATAAGGGCTAGTTGGTCGGGCACTCAGGTACTCTATAATGCACAAGTTGCAGGTCGGTGCTTTTGCCCCGGCTCGGCTCAGTGGTATAAAGAGCCAGAGCGCGCTTGTCACATACTGTACGCTGGCAACGCCTCTGACTGGAGACCTAATTTTCTTGGCCAGCGTTCTTCTCGCCCATTTTTCCGACCCCCATCTGCCTTTGGTGGGCCTGCCCACATGGCGGGAATGGCGTGTCAAACGCGTATTAAGCCTGCTCAGCTGGTTTACCCGCCGCAGGCATCTGCATACTGCCGCCCCCCTTGCGCGGGTCATGCACGATATTGCGGCGTCTGACCCCGAACTTGTCGCCATTACGGGGGACATGACCAATCTGGGCCTGCTATCCGAGTTCCGCGCGGCGCAACGCTGGTTAAATGAGCAGAATCTTCCCCCGGCCCTGCTTGTTCCGGGCAACCACGAAGCCTTGGTGCGTGAAAAAAACGAGGAAAAACGGACCCTGTGGGCGCCATGGCTCCATATGGACACAAACCCCAAAGCCCCTTCCGTTCTGGTGCACAACCATGTGGCCCTGATCGGGGTTAACACCGCCGCACCGTCGCTGCCTTTTCTGGCAACTGGCAGAGCCGGGCGGGATCAGCTTGACCTGCTGGGGAACACGCTCAAAAAACTTGGCGAGTCTGGTTTGTGCCGTATTGTGCTGTTACACCACCCTCCGGTCATGGGGCTTGTGGACAAACGCAAGGGACTGACCGACCTGAACAACCTACAGGATATCCTGCGGCATGAAGGAGCGGAACTGGTGCTGCATGGACATTCCCACCGCGCGACATTGGCCACCATTCCCGGTTCTGCAATCCCTGTTGTGGGCACGACCTCTGCCTCGCATATTGCTGACAGCCCCCAAAAAGCGGCAGGCTGGAACCGAATAACCATTACCGCGCAGCCCCACACATGGGATATTGATGTGCAGCGCAGAGCACTCGGCACGGATGGTTTTATGCATAACTGTGAAACAGGCAGGGCATACACACTGCATCGCCAATTACCGAAAACCGCAGTATGACACATCCCATGCTGAACGCGCCCGCCATACGCCGCATGATCCAGCGGTTCAGGCCCACAACGCTTGACCGTTACCTGATCAATCAGGTTATCCCGCCGTTTACCGTTGCGCTGGCAGTGGTCATGACAGCACTTCTGCTGGAGCGTTTGCTGGTTCTTTTTAACCTGCTGGCTGCTGGCAACAATAATCTGGGCACGTTTATTGAACTGCTGACCACTTTGCTCCCCCATTATCTGGGGCTGGCCATACCTGCCGCTCTTTGCGTCTCGGTTTTTGCCGTCATGCGCCGCATGAGCCAGAATGAGGAAATTGACGCCGCCAACAGCAGCGGTCTCTCCCTGCTCCGAATCACACGACCCTATATCCAGCTCGGGCTGGGGCTTGGGGTTGTGTCCTTCCTGCTTTACGGATTTATTCAGCCCCACGCCCGGTATGACTTTAGGGCTGCATTCTACTTTGCCAGCCATACGGGCTGGTCCCCACGCCTGCAGCCGCGCATGTTCGCCCGTCCCTCATCCGATCTGACCCTTGTGGCCGAGGAGGTCACCCAAAGTGGCTCCGAGCTGAAAAACGTCTTTATCCACGATACATCGGACCATCTGGAACGCAACATTACTGCCCGCAAAGGCCATATCCGCATCGCCTCGGACGGCGGCACCGTGCAGCTGGATCTGGAAGATGGAATTATTGTCTCTGATTCGGGCGACAAACTCCCCAGCCTGACAACATTCCAACATTCCACACGCTACCTGACCCATGCCTCCCAAACCGCCCCGTTCAGGGGACGGGGGGATGATGAACGGGAACTGACATCCCCCGAACTGATCCGAAACCTGATCCGTCAGGACGGCAGCATCTCGCAGCCGCATATGTGGTCGGAACTGCACTTCCGCCTTGCCCGCAGCCTGACCATTCCATTTATCCCACTGCTTGCTACGGCTCTGGCCATGGCGCGCAAACGCCAGCGCAACAATGCGGGCCTGCCCATCGCCTTTATTCTCATGATCGGTTTCGACCATATTCTGCAATTCGGGCACAGTATGGTCGCAACCAAAAAACTGTCGGTCCTGATCATATGGGCACCAGCCCTTGTATTTATTGCTCTGTGCGTAACGCTGCTTCTTTACCGTTCAGGCACGTTCCTCCTCTGGCGTGCCCACAGGGCGCAACCGACCAGAATACGGTCGGCATAAAGAAGACCGTATTATGAGCAAGCCCTCCCCCTACCCGCGTTATGTTCTGCTGCGCTACCTGTCCGGCGCCCTGCTTTTTCGTGTGGTGTTCTGCTGCTGCGTGCTGGTCAGCCTGCTGGAAATTCTGGCATTGCTGGAGCAGACAACACCCATTTTGCAGCGGCATCTGGGTATTTTGGGCATTATCAATTACGCCAGCATGCGCATGCCATTCCTGCTGTCTGGCGCGCTCCCCCTGAGCACGCTCATTGGCGCACTGCTCATGCTGACGCAAATGACCCTTGCCAGCGAAATGGCCATTCTGCGTGCTGCTGGTCTGTCTACGTTCGGGTTATACAAATACCTTGTGCCCGCAACACTGCTCATCGGGCTGGCAGGCATTGTTCTGGACGATCAGGTTACCCCACGTTCCGAACAGGCTCTGGCCGCATGGTGGAATCGCACCGACCCCAACCCCGAGGACGGGCATTCCTTCTGGTTCCATGAAGGATCAAACCTGACCCATATTGGCCATGTGGCCGATGGCGGCAACATGCTCGGCACGGTTGACGTGTACATGCGTGACGGTGACAGCATGCTGAACAAGACCCTGCACGCGCAAACAGCCCAATACACAGGCGCACATGGCTGGACCCTTTATGACGTGGAGGGTCTGACGATTGATCTGAAGGACCAGAAAGTCGACCGTCTGGACCATCAGGCAAACATGCCATGGAAAACGACTCTGGCCCCAAGGGACTTTATCCGACTGTCTTCGGGCAATGCGCCTTTATCCACATCCACGATTATTAGCATGCTACGCGAGCAAATTGCCTCCGATTCCAGCCCGGGCTTTCTCAAGGCCGGGCTTATAGAGCGGTTCCTGCGCCCGGCATCCCTGCTGGTTCTGCTGTTGATCGCCATGCCAGTAATCTATATCCCTCCACGAACGGGTACACGCAGTTGGTTGCCAGTATGGTGTCTGGGGGCCGGACTGCTATTTATTGTTGTACAGGGACTGCTGCGGGCCATGGGTAATGCCGGTCTGCTCCCGCCTCCGATTGCAACAGTTCCCACGTTGATCATTTTTACATTGGGAGCACTCACCGTGCTTCTGAGGAACGAAACACGATGAGCGGAACTCTGAACAATCCCTCCCTCAAAACTGGCCGCAGTTTTGATCTGGGCAAAATGGATCTCCGGCAGCTGTGGATCGCCTATCTGACGTATCCAACCATCCTGCTATACTTTGCTTTTGTTATTGCCAGCGCGTTTGTGGCTGCCCATTTTTTTGCTGGCTGGCCCAAAACCCTGAGCGCCATGCTGGCGGTCGTATTTGTGTATCCCATCGTATGGTACATGCTGCACCGCTACGTTCTGCACGGGCACCTGCTGTACAAAAACAAATGGACCGCATCTTTGTGGAAGCGCATCCACTTTGACCACCATCAGGACCCGCATCTGCTGGATGTGCTCTTTGGCGCGCCGGTCACAACCCTGCCCACCATTGCCGTTATTACCCTGCCCATCGGGTATCTGATCGGCGGCATTGGCACGGCGGCTGCGGCATTGGGGACGGGTATTGCCATTACCTGCATCTATGAATTTTTTCATTGCATTCAGCACCTGAACTATAAGCCCCGCTCGGCATGGATCCAGCGCATGAAGGCCCGCCACGTGCTGCACCACTTCCATGATGAAGATGGTAATTTTGGCATTACCAGCTTTGTGGTCGACCGGGTTCTTGGTTCCTATTACGTGGACGCCAAAGCCCGCCCACGCAGCCCGACCGTGTTCAATCTGGGGTATGATATTGAGCAGGCATCCCGCTATCCGTGGGTTATGGAACTGACCGGCGCCCCTCCGCGTGACCGGCCCGATGGCGCCCGCCCAGACCAGAAACGCGCCGCATGAGCGTGGCGTCTGCCATTACAGCTCTGGTGCTTGCTGGAACACGCCCCGGCAAGCCGGACCCTGTTGCCGTTGCCGGAGGCGTATCGCACAAGGCACTTCTGCCTATTGATGGCGTACCCATGGTTGTGCGGGTCGTGAACGCCCTACAGGCTGTTCCCGACATTACCCGCATTGTGGTGTGCCTTGAAGACCCAGCCATTCTGGAGGGTATTCTGCCTTCCAGTGTGCAGGTTGTCCCCTCCCGGCCAGAAGGCCCAAGTGCAAGCGTGCTGGATAGTCTTGCGCGCTGTGGCACTCCTTTACTGGTAACAACGGCGGACAACGCGCTGCTCCAGCCCGAATGGGTGGAAGAGCTGCTCCACAAATCCGCCCCCCAGACAGATATTGCTGTGGGCGTGGCCACTCAGGCTTCCATTCAGCAGAGCGTACCACAGACCAAACGCACCTATATCCGCCTGACGGATATGGTTTTTTCTGGTTGTAACCTGTTTTACTTCAAAACCTCGGTGTCGGCCCGGGTTGCGGACCTGTGGCGCAATGTGGAAAAAAACCGCAAGCACCCTCTGCGCGTCGCATGGACGCTGGGGTTAGGCATTCTGCTCCGCGCTGTTTTGGGGCGGCTGTCCACACAGGCGCTCTATGCCCGCATTTACACCCTGACAAGCGCGCGCGCCGAACTACTCCCCCTGTCTGACGGCCGCGCCGCTGTGGATGTCGACAAGGAAGCCGATATTATTCTAGCCCAAAAACTGGCTCCGGTGCTTAAGTTACAATACGGGCACTAGCCCACCAAAGAGCAGCTCACACCCTGCATCAGGCCGGTATGAGCTGCTCCAGCACAGCGGGAACATCCTGCATGCTCATGGCCTCGACCTTATGCGCCAGATCAGGCGCACCATAACCCCACGCAGCAAACACAAATGGGCACCCTGCCCCTTGCGCTGCCAGATAATCCGGCGGCATGTCCCCTACCATCACGCTTCTGGCCGGGGTTCCGCCTGCCTGCGCAATGGTGCCTAGCAGATGCCGCGCGTCTGGCTTGCGTGCAGCAAAGCTGTCTCCGCCGCCAACACTTGCAAACAGGGACGTCAGGTTAAAATCTGACAAAATTCGACGTGCCGCTTTTTCTGGCTTGTTTGTACAAACCGCAAGCAGCCAGCCCTGAGCATGCAGGCGCCGTAGGGCTTCCTCCGCACCGGGGAACAGACGCGATAAGCGGGTCGCCCGTGGCGTGTAGGCCGCCATAAAACGACTGACCGCCTCCTCCGTGGAAAGAGGCATGGCAGGCAACGCCCCGCTCGCTTCTGCCTTTTGTTCCAAAGCTGCCTGCAAAGCCCGTTCCACCAGAGCCTGCACGCCATTGCCCACCATGCCGCGCACCTGCGCATCCGACAATAACGGCAAATGGCATTGGGCCAGAACTTCACGGCAGCATTCAGCCAGATCCGGCAAGGAATCCAGCAAAGTACCGTCCATATCAAACACGGCCAGACGCAAAGCAGACATTCCGTTCCTCCGCCCCGTAAATATTAGAAAACTTTTATGATATTGGCATGGAGTTTTTCCTTAAGCGAGACGTTTGACACATGCCGGAGCTTGGCTTACCGCATCACTTATGACGTCTGATCCCGCATTCCGTCCTGCCACAGCGGTTCTTCTGGCCGCAGGGTTGGGCACCCGCATGAAATCCTCCCGCCCCAAAGCTGTGCAACATCTTGCCGGTGGGCCTATGCTGGCTCATCTGCTGCGCAACGCGGCAGAGGTTTTTGACCGTCTGGTGGTCGTGATTGGCCCAGACATGGCAGAAGTGGCGGAAGTGGCCGCCCCTTACCCCGTTGTTATCCAGCACGAACGACTGGGCACAGCCCATGCCGCCCTACAGGCTGCGGACTGGTTTGGAGAGGGCGACGTGGCGGTCCTGTACGCCGACAACCCCCTTATTTCCGCGCAAACACTCAGCGCACTTCTGGATGAGCGGCGCAAACCCAATGTGGGGCTGGCCCTGCTGGCCATGCGCCCGGCAGACCCCGCCCGCTACGGCCGCGTTGTAACCCATGCAGGCAACGTGGAACGCATTGTGGAATGGTCGGACGCCACACCAGAAGAACGCGCCATAGACCTGTGCAACGCAGGCGTATTATGTGCCGATGCAACCGATTTCCGCCGCTGGCTGGAAGCCGTGGGTAACGATAACGCAAAGGGCGAGTTCTACCTGACGGATGTGGTTGACCTGGCAGTTGCCGAACACGCACAGGTCCGCGCAGTTGAAGCCGCAGAGGACGAACTGCGCGGCGTGAACTCCCGTAGCGAACTGGCTCAGGCGGAGGCCGCCCTGCAAAAGCGCCTGCGCCAGACCGCCATGGACAACGGGGTCACACTAGTTGCCCCCGAAACTGTCTTTTTGGCCACAGATACGCAACTGGCAGCCGATGTGCTGGTTGAGCCGAATGTTGTGTTTGGCCCCGGCGTTGTTGTGCACGAAGGGGCTGTTATTCGCGCCTTCAGCCATCTGGAGGGATGCGAGGTTCATTCAGGCGCTATTATTGGCCCATACGCCCGCCTGCGGCCTGAGACCTCGATTGGCGCAAACGCCCGTGTTGGCAATTTTGTCGAACTCAAAAGTGCTGAACTTGGCTCTGGTGTAAAAGTTAACCACCTGTCTTATATAGGGAATGCACAGGTTGGTGCCCACTCCAACATTGGAGCCGGGACCATTGTGTGTAACTACGATGGTGTGTTCAAGCACCCTACATCCATCGGCAAGAATACGTTTGTCGGCTCCAACTCGGTGCTGGTCGCCCCTGTGGAGATAGGTGATAACGCACTGATCGCGGCAGGCAGCACCATTACAAACAATGTGCCGCCAGACGCTCTGGCTCTGGGGCGTGCACGCCAGACCACCAAACCAGAGCGTGGCAAACTGTTCAAAGATGCCCTGAAGGCAAAAAAGGAAAACGGCTGATGTGCGGAATATGCGGCGTTGTCGGGTTACGCCATGCAACCCCCATTGTGCTCGAAGGCCTGCGTAGGCTGGAATATCGCGGGTACGATTCCGCAGGTATTGCCACTCTGGTCGATGGGCGCGTGGAGCGCCGCCGGGCGGCTGGCAAGCTGGATAATCTGGCCAAGCTGCTGGAGCATGATCCCCTGCCGGGCAAAACCGGCATTGGCCACACCCGCTGGGCCACCCATGGCGCCCCCACAACCTGCAATGCCCACCCCCATGGTACCGCCCGCGTAGCCATTGTACACAATGGCATTATTGAGAACTTTGAAGCGCTAAGGCTGGAGCTTGAAGCCGCCGGACAGGTTTTTGAAACCGAAACCGACAGCGAAACCATTGCCCTGCTGGTGGACTACCATCTGCAACAAGGACTGCCCCCCAAAGAGGCAGCCCTTAAAGCGCTCAAACGCCTAGAAGGCGCATACGCAATTGCCATGATCTTTGCTGGCCACGAAGGGCTGATGATCGGGGCCTGCAACAACGCGCCGCTGGCCGTGGGCTTTGGAGATGATGAGCTGTTCCTTGGCTCGGACTCCCTCGCCCTTGCCCCCCTGACCCGCCGCATTACCTATATGGAAAATGGCGACTGCGTGGTCATTACCCCCCAGGGTGCGCAGTTCATGACCTTTGATGGTGCGCCCCTTGAACGCCCGGTGCAGATTACCGCCCTAACGGCAGGTTCCATCGGCAAGGATGGCTACCGCCATTACATGGAAAAGGAACTGCACGAGCACCCGCTGGTTATCGGGCAGACCCTGCAACGCATGATCGACCCGGCAACGCGCAAGGTGGTTCTGCCAGAACTTCCCTTTGATCTGGCCAAGGTGCCTCGGGCAGTCATTACCGCCTGTGGATCAGCTTTTTACGCGGGCATGGTCGGGCGTTACTGGCTGGAGGAAATTGCACGCCTTCCAGTCGATATCGACGTTGCCAGCGAGATGCGCTACCGCAACCCGCCCCTTACACCGGACTCGCTGGGTCTGCTGATCTCCCAGTCGGGTGAGACGGCGGATACGCTGGCAGCCCTGCGGAGCCTGCGCGAAAAGGCTATTCACATCCTGTCCGTGCTCAATGTGGAGCACAGCACCATGGCGCGCGAAAGTGACGTGATGCTGGGGACCGTGGCCGGGCCGGAAATTTCGGTGGCGTCCACCAAAGCCTTTACCGCACAACTGACCGTTCTGGCCTGCCTGACCATTGCCACCGCACGTGCGCGCGGCAAGCTTGATCCGTTGGGAGAAGAAGAACTGGTGGCCGCACTTATGGACCTGCCAAGCCGTGCGGCGGAAGTGTTCAACCAGGGGGACGCCATTCGCAAAATGGCCGCCGTGGTGGCCGAAGCGCGTGACGTGCTCTACCTTGGACGGGGCAGCATGTTCCCTGTGGCGATGGAAGGTGCACTCAAGCTCAAGGAAATTTCCTACATTCACGCAGAAGCATATGCTGCGGGGGAAATGAAGCATGGCCCCATATCCCTGATCGACCGCACAGTGCCCATCGTGGCCAGTGTGCCCTCTACACCGCTGTTTGATAAAACCCTGTCCAACCTGCAAGAAGCCAAAGCCCGTGGTGGCCGCCTGCTGGTCCTGACCGACACAGAAGGGGCCGAACGGGTTTCCGCCATTGCGGAACAGATGGTGGTGCTCCCCCGCGTGCACGACTTTGTAGCCCCGATCCTGCAAACCATTCCGGTGCAGATGCTCGCTTACGAGGTTGCCGTGCTCAAGGGCACGGATGTTGACCAGCCCCGTAATCTGGCAAAATCCGTAACCGTGGAATAACCACCAGCAAGGGCTGGCACCCCGCCGGGGAGCCAGCCCGCCGCATATCCGGGTTTAGGGCGTCTGTTTTGGGGTTTCGTCCAACCGCATGACGATATGCCCCATTTTGGGGTGTTCCACTTCCAGCCTGACAACCGACATGCCAATGTTGGGAATATTCTCAAACCAGACCCGCCCGATCTGTGGCTGCCTGAGTTTGCTGAACTGGCCATTGGCCGTAAAACCCTTAACCTGCTGCAAAACAAAATTACAGGTCACAGCCTCCTGCCCCCACGCGCGGGAAGTGCCCGATGGTGGCCGCTCTACCCCTGTGTTGCGCACGCTCAACGTGCTCAGGCGCAGGCCATCAAAAAGCTTTTGCGGCGTTTCCTCACAGCGGCTCCGGGTCTGTAGCTGGTGCAGCAGGCCAACCAGAATGGCCACAACATCCTGCGCTCCGGTTCTTTCTTCCGGTGTAACCTTCTCGCGGGTGCCAACTGGGGGTTCTTGCACGGTAATCTGGGGCACTCCAGCCTGATACACCATGTGCAGGTGGCTCTGTTCGTGGTTATAGGTGCCTGCGCTGTCATACTGTGCGGGTTCGGCCAACCCATTGGCCAAAAACTGGCCAGACCCCTGCATACGCATATCTGTTTGTACAAACAGGCCAAAAAAACCCGCCGTCTGGACCTGAGCCACGCCACTATAGGCGTTAATCCCCAGCCTGTAGGCAACGCTTGCCGTTAACACATGCAGACCATGCACGTTAATCAGGTAACGTGCGGAGGTCTGAGGAACACCTCCCTCCGCTCGGGCCTGTGGCGCACAAGGCCAGAACACTGCGGGCAGCAGGCCAAGCAGTATGCCAAAGGCTACCCCTTTTGCGGCACGGCCACATCTGTTGTTGCGGGGCATCATAACAGCCTGCACACCGGCAAGACGCATTTTATGTTCCTGTTCCAAGCACTTAACCAACGCGATAACCGAGCCGGAAGGAAACCGCCTCCGCCAGACGGGAAGCCACAGCCCCCAACCGTTCAACACTGTACCGCCCCAGTTCCGCCTGAGGCAGGCTGATCCCGATCCCCGCCAGCGCACGGCCGGAATGGTCTTTAACAACCGCGCCAAAACACCACAGACCGTCATGCACCTGCTCGTCATCCACCGCGTAACCACGGTCCTTGATCTCGGCAATTTCACGCACCAATGTTGTGACCGAACAGATGCCGTTCGGCGTAAGCGGCTGGGGCCATGTGGTCACCGGATGCAGGGCCAGCCATTCCCTGAAGGATGCATCGTCCATACCTGCCAGTATGGCGTTGCCTGTAGCCGTAAATATGGCAGGCAGGCGCATACCCACCCTAAAGGATGCCCCCAGTACGGTCGCGCTGTTGCGGCAGGCCACGTACACAACCTCCGCTCCCTCCAGCATGGTGAGGGTTACGGTAAAGGACTCCAGATCCGAGCGAGTCTCCAGCACATGGTAGAACTCGCTCACCAGATCCCGCTTTTCCGTAACATCCCCGGCCCAGTCGAGCAGACGTGTACCCAGCCGGTACCCCTGCGTGACCGTTTTTTCCAGCAGCCCCAGTTCCTGCATAACGGCCAGCAGACCGTGGGCCGTGCTGCGCGGCAGATCCAGTTGTCTGGCCACATCCGCCGCCAGAGGCGGCTTGGCTGCATCCTTAACCATATCAAGTATACGAACGGCCCTGCGGAGAGCGGGAACCGTATCCTGCGATTTGGACATGTTATTCTTATTTTCCATGTTGACAGGAGAGGCTCATATCTTCATATTCCACATACGGGATCGAGTTCAACATAATGAACAACAAAAAGCAGAACACGATCTTGCCGCGCACAAGATGTGGTGGAAGTCTGGCACAAGAACCCGGAACAGGGCAGCAGGCTTCCACCCACTACTTGCAGACAGCATAACTCCTCGCTCCTTCTCTTGTGGTGCGCTACACAGGATGCCTTACCTGCCACAAAAGCAGCAAAAGGGCAGCACCTTGGCAACAAGCATATACGATTTTACCCTACCCGCACTCGATGGCACCAGCATTGACCTGAGTGCCTATAAGGGTCAGCCCATCCTGATTGTGAACACCGCCTCCAAATGCGGGTTTACGCCACAATACGAAGGGTTGCAGGCCCTGTGGACGCAGTTCCACAAGGCTGGTCTGGTGGTTATTGGCGTCCCCAGCAACGACTTTGGCCAGCAGGAACCCGGAACATCGGCAGAGATCACGACGTTTTGCCAAAAAAACTACGGTGTAGCCTTTCCCATGGCTGCACGCAGCGTGGTCAAAGGTCAGGCGGCCATACCACTTTTTAAGTGGCTGGATGAAGAACTGGGTTTTCTGGCTCGGCCCCGATGGAATTTTTTCAAATACCTGATCGGGCGGAACGGACAGCCGGTTGCGTGGTTTTCCAGCCTGACGCCTCCAACCTCTGCCCGTGTGCGTAATGCGATCGAGCGGGCACTGCTGCCCGCCTGACAGGCGCCACACATCAATAAGGCGGCCCCAACCCTGCTGTTAATGCAGAGTCGGGGCCGCCTTACCTGTTTTTAGCGTGTTACAAGCTTGCCATCGCGCAGGGTAACAACCCGGTCCATGCGCGGCAGAAGTTCCTCGTTATGGGTTGCAACCAGTGCGGCCAGCCCACGCTTGCGCACGGCTTCGAGCAGTTCGGTAAACACCGCATCTGCTGTGTGCACATCCAGATTACCAGTCGGTTCATCCGCCAGTAGCAGGGATGGTGCATTGGCCAGCGCGCGCGCAATGGCCACACGCTGCTGCTCCCCACCAGAAAGCTTGCCCGGCAGATGGTCCACCCTGTGGGCAAGGCCAAACATATCCAGCAGACGCTCGGCTTCCTGCCGGGCAACCCTTTTGGGCACGCCAGCAATCATTTGTGGCAGAACCACATTTTCCCGCGCGGTGAATTCGCCCAATAGGTGATGGAACTGGTACACAAAACCAATCTCATCGCGCCGCAGGGCTGTCCGCCCGGCATCGGCCATGTTTCTGGTCGATTGCCCACGGATGACAATATCCCCCGCATCGGGCGTATCCAGCAGGCCCGCCAGATGCAGCAGCGTGGACTTGCCCGTGCCCGAAGGGGCGACAAGTGCAACTATTTCCCCCGCATGGAGGGTAAAATCCGCCCCCTGCAAAATGGGCAGCACGTCATGCTCGCCACTGCGATAGGTTTTTTGAACGCCATCAAGGCGCAGAACCACGGAATCATTCATGACGGAGTGCCTCGACCGGGTCTGTTTTGGCGGCACGCCATGCCGGATATAATGTTGCCAGAAGCGAAAGCAGAAGCGCCATACCAATCACCTCCCCAACCTGTCCCCATTCCAGCTTGGCGGGCAGATGTTCCAGATAATACACTTCCGGATTAAACAGGTTGGTGCCCGTCAGGCTTTGCAGCAACTGGCGAATACGCTCAATGTTCATGCAGAACACAATACCAAGTGCCGTACCAGCCACGGTGCCGGTAACCCCGACCGAAGCCCCACACATAAGAAAAATGCGCATAATGGCGCCACGGCTCGCACCTATGGTGCGCAGCACGGCAATATCGGCTGTTTTGTCCTTCACCATCATGATCAGGGACGAAATGACATTGAACGCCGCCACAACAATAATCAGGGTCAGGATCAGGAACATAACGTTCTGCTCCACCTGCACAGCCCCGAACAGGGCATTGTTGGCGGTTGTCCAGTCCAGCACCCGCAAGCCGGGGTCATCCACCGCTTTAACAATCGCCAGCGTAACAGGCCGGACATGCTCCGCATCTTTGGTGGCGACCTGAATCTGCGTAACCTTACCCGGCATCTGGAAGTAGATCTGGGCTGCGTGCATGGGCAGGAACACAACGCTGGAATTATAGTCGTTCACGCCTGCGTCAAAAATGGCGCTCACACGGTATGACCGCACACGCGGCACCGTACCAAAAGCCGTGGCCGCCCCCTCGGGCGAGACCAGCGTCAGGCGCGAACCAATGGACAACCCGGCCCGCTCGGCCATGGTGACGCCCACCACAATGGACTCATCCCCCTGCCCAAACTGGTCCAAAGACCCCGCCACAAGGGACGAACTCACAGCCTTGAGGTCCTGCAGGCCCTGTGCGGTAATGCCGTGCACAACACCACCCGCACTGTAAGACCCGGCGCTCAGCAGTACCTGCCCCTCAATAATGGGGGTAGCACTCAGCACATCTGGAACGGAGCGCACCTCCTGCGCCACATCCTCATACTGCGAGATGGTGCGCCCCGCGCCATAAATGGTCAGGTCCCCGTTCAGGCCGAGAATGCGGCCCATAAGATCGGCCTGAAAACCGTTCATAACCGCCATAACAATGATCAGCGTTGCAACACCAAGTGCAATGCCAACCAAAGAGAATATGGCAATAATGGAAACAAACCGCTCCCCGCGCCGCGCGCGGAGATAACGGCCAGCTACCGCACGCTCGAAGGGACCAAACATGGTGATCAGCCCGCCAGAACCAGAGCCAGCGCTTCGTCCACACTCAGCTCCTGCCGCTCACCTGTTGCGCGGCGTTTGAGTTCCACCCGGCCTTCCTTGGCGCTACGGGGGCCAACAACAATCTGCCACGGGTGGCCCATCAGGTCCGCATCGGCAAACTTTACCCCTGCCCGTTCGGGGCGATCATCATACAAAAAGTCTTCGGGGGCTTTGGCGTAAATCTGCTCACACATTTCATCGCACACGGCATCACCGGACTTCAGGTTCAGAATGGCTGCACGGAAGGGTGCTACGGAATCGGGCCAGATAATACCGTTTTCATCGTGGCAGGCTTCAATAATAGCCCCGGCAAGGCGGGATACACCAATGCCGTAAGACCCCATTTCGGGGAAGAACTGCCCGCCATCAGCGCCACTTACGCTCACCCCCATGGATTGGGTATATTTGGTGCCAAAGTAGAAAATGTGCCCGACTTCCACCCCGCGGCCTTCGCGCTTCTGCTCGTCCGGCACGGCGTCCCATGCAACGGTATCGTGCATTTCATCCGTTGCGGCATAGGGCGTGGTTACGCGGGTAAAGAAGGCCTCCAGCGCATCGGGGTTGTTGGTATCAACCGGTTCGTCCAGCCAGTCCTGATCTTCCAATGCGGCATCATAGAACACGCCGCTCTCACCCGTGGGAGCCAGAATAAGGAACTCGTGGCTCAACTCTCCCCCGATCGGTCCTGTATCCGCCCGCATGGGCACTGCACGCACACCCAGACGCTGGAAGGTACGCAGGTAAGCCAGCATCATACGGCGATAGGTCGCCACGGCTGATGCGTAGTCCACATCAAAGCTGTAAGCGTCCTTCATCAGGAATTCACGGCCACGCATGACGCCAAAACGGGGGCGCATCTCGTCGCGGAACTTCCACTGAATATGGTACAGAACCTGCGGCAGATCCTTGTAAGATTTGACCGTCTGACCAAACAGATCGGTCACCATTTCCTCATTGGTTGGCCCGTAGAGCAGTTCGCGCTTGTGGCGGTCCTGAATGCGCAGCATTTCGGGGCCGTAGGCATCGTAACGGCCAGAACGGCGCCACAGGTCGGCGGACTGCAAGGTGGGCATAAGCACTTCCTGCGCATCCACCCGGTCCTGCTCTTCACGCACGATCTGGCTGATATTGCGCAGCACTTTAAGCCCGGCTGGCAGCCATGCATAAATGCCCGAAGCCGTCTGGCGGATCAGCCCCGCGCGGAGCATGAGCCTGTGAGAGACGATCTGCGCCTCTGCCGGATTTTCCTTGAGAGTGGGAAGAAAGCTGCGCGAAAGACGCATGTACATTCAGCCTTGTATGGGGCAGACCTCCGGCAAAAAAGAGGTAGCCTGTGTTGTCTGTGATTCAGATGTAAAACAGCCCTGAACAAAAGAAAACCCGGCAGAACCGGGCTCTCTTACTTCGTCTCTACGTTCCTGTGGCTTACACGCGCAGCACGTGCACATCCACCAGCGGACGCTTTTGCAGCTTGCGGCCCAGAGCGCGACGCAGCGCTGTTTTGGCAGCCTCGCGGAAGGCGCCATCTTCATTACGCAATTCGTCGGGAATAACGTCCAGCGCGTTGGCGAATTCCTCACGCACACGCACACTTTCCAGATCATCCGGGTCCAGCAGGCCGGGTGCGCTGACCTTGGGATCACCAATAACAAAGCCTTCGTCATCCACGGCAAAGCTGCCAATAACAATGCCGTTGAACAGCATCTTGCGCCGAGCAGCCAGCACGCCACCATTCATGGGCAGCAGGCGGTTACCATCGAGCGCCAGACGGCCCGTGGGGGCTGTGTCCACCACTTCCAGCTTGCCGGGGGCAAGGCGCAGAATATCGCCGTCCTCCATCAGAACCGGGGTTATGCCCATTTCCTGCGCCAGAGCGGCCTGCGCGGTCAGGTGGCGCCATTCGCCATGCACCGGCACAACATGCTGGGGCTTGAGCAGTTCGTACATTTTTTGCACATCACCACCCGTGGCGTGGCCGGATACATGCACAAAATGTTCGCGGTCGGTAATAACCTTAACGCCACGTTTGGCCAGATTATCCTGCACAGCCATGATCGCCCGTTCGTTGCCCGGAATCATGCGGCTGGAATAAATGACTGTATCCCCTTCCCCGAGGGAAATATTGGGATGCACATCCATGGAAATGCGTGACAGGGCCGAACGCGGCTCGCCCTGACTGCCAGTGATGATCATAAGCAGCTGGTCATCAGGCACGTCATTCACGTCCTGCTCGCTCAGGAACGGCAGCACACCGGACAGGTAACCGCATTCACGCGCAGCCGTGTCCAGATTCCGCAGCGAACGCCCGACCAGCACTACGGTGCGGCCTGCCGCCTGCGCGGCCATGGCAATGGTTTCCACCCGCGCCACGTTGGACGCAAAGCAGGTGACCGCAATACGCCCCTTAAGGCTTGCCACCAGTTCGGTCATGCTCACGCGCACTTCGGACTCGGAGCGCGAAGGGCCGGGCTTCATCACGTTCGTGCTGTCGCATACCAGCGCCAGAACGCCTTCCTTACCAATTTCGGCAAGGCGGTTCAGGTCTGTTGCCGGGCCAACCAGCGGTTCGGGATCGAACTTCCAGTCCCCGGTGTGGACAACAATGCCCGATGGCGTCCGCAGCACCATGGACTGGGCTTCGGGCACCGAATGCGTAACAGGCACGAATTCAATATCGAACGGCCCAACATCAAAGCGCGCACCGGGCATGACAACACGGATCGGCACATCCATCAGGCGGGCTTCGGCCAGCTTGCGGCGCAGCACGGCACTTGCAAATGGGGTGACATAAATAGGGCATTGAAGCATGGGCCAGACATGGGCCACGGCACCAATATGGTCCTCGTGCGCATGAGTAATGACCAGCCCGGCCAGTTTGTTCCTGCGTTCGACAATAAAGGCCGGGTCTGGCACCAGAATTTCCGCCTCTGGCGTATCATTCCCGCTAAAACCAATACCGCAATCAATAGCCAGCCATGTATCGCCCTGACGATACAGGTTGAGGTTCATGCCGATCTCACCCGTTCCGCCCAAGGGCAGAAAGGCCAGATCGCCGTTCTGTTCAGTCATAGTATTCAATTATCCTTCAGCCAAAAAATCTCGTTCTACTGTCAGTTTCGGCAGGGGGTTCCTCCCCGCCAGCAAGCGCAACCCATTGAGGGTCAGCATTGAATCCACATGGTCAAAGACCGTCGTCCCTTCCGAGAAGAGCGGAGCCAGACCGCCTGTTGCGAGCACCTTCATGGAAGGCCCCACTTCACGACGGATCCTCTCGACAATCCCCTCGATCAAACCGACATACCCCCAGAACACCCCTGAGCGCATGGCTGCAACCGTATTCCGCCCGATAGCGGAGTCCCCTACAGGGCGACCAATACCAATACGCGGAAGCCGTGCTGCGGCCTGATGCAGTGCCTCGACCGACAGATTAATGCCGGGCGCAATAACACCGCCACAATAGCTTCCTTCCTGATCCACCACATCAAACGTGGTGGCTGTTCCAAAATCAATCACCGTTAACGGGCCGCCATAGGTATAATGCGCGGCAAGTCCGTTAAGCAGACGGTCCACCCCGACCTCGTCCGGGTTATCCATCTTTATGGCAAACCCCCAGTCCAGACGGGCGGAGGCCAGCAGTGGCTCTACAGCAAACCACTGGCGGCATAAAGTGCGCAAATGGTAGAGTGCGGCTGGCACCACCGTGCCAATAACAGCCCCCTCAATATCATCGGGGGTCAGACCCTGCGTTTTGAGCAATGCCTGCAACCACACCCCATATTCGTCCGAAGTCCGCTGGGGCTGCATGGTAATACGCCAGACACCACGCCACTTCTCGCCGTCATGCACTGCAAACACAACATTGGTATTCCCTGCGTCAATGACAAGTAGCACCCCTACGCGCCCTTTTCCATAAGCAGAATATCCCCTGTTGCGATTGTCTTCATGCCACCTTCCGTGTCCAGCAGCAGGCGACCGTCTTCCGCCAAGCCTGCAAAGAACCCTCTCTCATAAGTAGTCCCGCCCCGAACGACAAGGGGGGAGCCTACAGGGTGCGCCCTTTCCAGCCAGGCGGCGCGAATGGCCGCAAAGCCTTTTTGTCGCCATTGCGCCTGCCAGAATGCCAGCCCGTCCAGCACAGAGCGGGCCACACGCTCCACATCCGGCACCGGGCCACATTGCGCCAGATGGGCCACCTGCCGCTCAAGCACACTCGGATCGGGGGCGGACACAAGGTTTGCCCCCATACCAATAAGAACGTAGGGGCCTTCCCGCTCGATCAGGATGCCTCCCATTTTCTGCCCATCAAGCAGAATATCATTTGGCCATTTGATCATCAGGTGGGGCTGGGCTGCGGGGAGTGCCCGGATCAACCCGTCATAAAACCCGAGCGAGGCAACAAAAGGCCAGCCGCCCAGTGCATCCGGCCCGGCCTGCGCCGCATCCAGCACAACGCTGAGCGCCAGCCCCTGCCCTCCGTCCAGCCATGTGCGGCCACGGCTACCGCGACCTTTGGTCTGGCGGCGGGCCAGAACCGCCATGCCGGTTACATCTGCACCCGAGCGGCAGGCATTCAGGCAGTAATCGGAAGTCGATGGCAGCTCATCAAAACAGGTCAGCTGCCAATAATCACTCTGCCCGTTCATCCAGCCAGAGCAAGTGCGGCCTGATGCGCCACAGACATGATTGGCCCAAGCACAATGGCAAAAACCACTGTTGCAACACCCATCCCGCCTGAAACAAACAGAAGGCTGGGAGCAGGACGATCCAACGCATCGGCTGGCGCATCAAAATACATAATTTTTACAACCCGCAGATAATAATAAGCACCCACTACACTGGACAATGCGCCAATGCAGACCAGCGCGTAAAGGCCAGATTGCCATGCGGCTGCAAAAACCATGAACTTGCCAAAAAAACCGGCCAGCGGAGGAGCGCCCACCATGCTGAACATAAAAATGGCAAGCGCAAGCGCCATACCCGGGTCCGAGCGCCCAAGCCCTGCCAGATCGGTAATGGCATTCACCTCACGCCCGTTCCGGCGCATGGCGGTAATGCCCGCAAAAACGCCTGCGTTCATAACAAAATAGGCGGCAAGGTAAATAAGTGTTGCCTGCGTACCAACGGTGGAGGCCGCCGCAAGCCCCATCATGGCGTACCCCATGTGGCCAATAGAGGAGTAGGCCATAAGCCGCTTAATGTTGGTCTGGGGAATGGCCGCAAACGCCCCATAAACCATGGACAGGACGGACACGGTCTCAACCAGTATCTGCCAGCGGGGGGCAATGGAGCCAAAAGGCCCGGCCATAACACGCAGGAACAGCGCAAACGCTGCAAACTTTGGCGCTCCGGCCATGTAAGCCGTAACCGGTGTGGGCGCACCTTGGTATACGTCTGGTGTCCACATATGGAACGGCACAGCGGACAGCTTGAAGCACAGCCCCACCACAACAAACACAATACCCACGACCAGCCCCATGGGCGGCATGGCCGAAGCCCGGACCGCATCCACCAGCCCTGTATATTCCATGGTGCCTGCATAACCATAAACGAGCGAAATGCCGTAAAGCAGCAGGCCAGACGCCAGTGAGCCGAGGATAAAATACTTCATCCCCGCCTCGGACGAGAGAACATTATCCCGCTCCACAGCGCACAGAATGTAAATGGAGAGAGACGACAGTTCCAGCCCGACAAACAACGTCATCAGGTTAGCCGAGGACGCCATGAGCATAGCCCCCAGCGTGGAAAACAGCATGAGCACCGGCGTTTCAAACGGCAAGGTCTGCCGTTCGGATGTGCGGTAACTCACACTCAGCGCCACGGCCACAAAGCCACCCGACAGAATAAGTATCTTCATGAACCGGGCAAAACCGTCATTCACAAATGTTCCGGCATACCCCGCCCCCGAAGGCGAAAGCACGACCAGAAAGCCACAAAGCAGAAACGCAACAAGACTGAGTATGGCAGCAGGAAAGAACCCCTCCCCTTTCCGCTGGAGCACACCGGCCACCAGAATGAGAATACCCGATAAAGCCAGAACAATTTCAGGCAGGGCTACAGTCCAGTTGAACACTGTCATACTCATCGCTGCGCACTCCGCAGAGGATAGGAAGAGAACAAGGTCGGAATGGCGTTGGTCATGCTAAATCACCCGCACAGCGCAACTGTCAGCAGCACCACAAGCCCTGCCAGCATGGTAAAGGCGTAAATGGCAATGGAGCCGGTCTGGAGGCGGATCGCCTGCAACGCGCCATCATGCGTGGCGCGCACAACATCTAGCGGCAGACCTTCCACCACGCCTTCGTCCCCACCTTTCCACAACACGCGGGCAAGAACTGCATAAGGGCGCACGAAAATCCGGTCATACAGTTCGTCAAAGTACCATTTGTTGAGCAAGAACCGATAGATCGGCCCAAAGCTACGGGCCAGAGCCGCCGGTATTTGCGGAGCACTCACATACAGAACAAAAGCCAGCGCAATGCCCGCAAGACCCGCAATACTGGGAAGCAGGGCAATTAGCGATGGCACATGCTCGAACGCCTCCATAATATGGTTGGTGGGCGCGTTAACAATGGCCCCGTTCCAGAACGCATTGTGGTGCGTGCCAATGTAGAACGGTGCAAGAGCAACACCGGCCACAACAGCCCCTACGGACAGGACCAGCAGCGGTATGGTCATAATTGCCGGACTTTCATGCGCGGCACCATGGGCATGCTCATCATGCGGTTTGCCATGAAAGACCAGGAACAGGAGCCGCCAGCTATAAAACGCCGTCAGGAAGGCCGTAATGCTCCCCATAGCCCAGGCGTAATGGCTGTAGGATGCATCGGATGCCCAGAGTGCGTTCAGAATGGCATCCTTGGACCAGTACCCCGCAAAGGGATAAACCCCCGCCAGCGCCAGACTCCCCAGCCACATGACCACATAGGTAATGGGCAGTTTTTTCCACAGCCCGCCCATGCGGAACATATTCTGCTCGTCATGCATGGCATGAATGACCGAGCCTGCGGCAAGGAACAAAAGCGCCTTGAAAAAAGCATGTGTGGTCAGGTGGAACACAGCGGCCTGATACGCCCCCACCCCAACAGCTGCAAACATATAGCCAAGCTGCGAGCAGGTGGAATAGGCGATCGTGCGTTTAATATCGGGCTGCACCATGCCAACGGTTGCGGCAAAAAAGCAGGTTGTCGCACCGATCAGAATAACAAAGGTACGCGTACCCGGCGCAAACTCCAGCAAGGGCGACATACGCGCCATAAGGAACACACCGGCCGTAACCATGGTTGCCGCGTGAATAAGGGCGGATACGGGGGTCGGGCCTTCCATGGCGTCAGGCAGCCATGTGTGCAGGAACAACTGGGCCGATTTGCCCATGGCCCCCACAAACAGCAAAAAGCAGATAACCTCCAGCATACGGAAGGAAACACCGCACACCTTGTATGGTGCGGAAAGCACATCGGGCACTGCGGCAAAAATGGCATCGTACTGCACGGAATGGAACAGAACGTAGATCAGCCCTATGCCAACAATAAAGAACAGATCCGCCACACGGTTAACCACAAAGGCCTTTATGGCCGCAGCCGTAGCTGCCGGGCGGTCATACCAGTAACCAATGAGCAGGTAACTGGCCAACCCCACCCCTTCCCAACCAAAAAACAACTGGATCAGGTCGTTGGAAGAGACCAGCATGAGCATGGCAAAGGTAAAAAGAGACAGGTAGGAGAAAAACCGATAGGTCGGCATGCTCTCATGGCTCATGTAGCCAATACTGTAGCAATGCACGAGCAACGACACCACAAGCACCATGCTCACCATAGTGACGGAGAGCGTGTCAAACCGCAGGGTCCATGTTGCGTCAAAACCCCCGGCATGCACCCACTGCGCCAACGGCACAGCCGCATGCGGAAAGCCCCCGGCCCACGCACCACACAGCGCTCCAACGCTACAAAGAGCGGCAACCCCCATACAGGCAATAGCCACAACCTTGGCCAGCGTATCGCCCATAAACCGGCCACCAAGGCCCGCTACAACTGCCCCCGCCAAAGGGGTAAGCACGGCAACGGAAAACAGGTTGAGTTCTGTTTGCATAACGCTGCTCATCCCTTCATCATCGTCACGTCTTCGACCTGAATGGAGCCGCGATTACGGAAGTAGACCGTAACAATAGCCAGACCAATGGCCGCTTCGGCTGCGGCAATGGTCAGCACGAACAGCACCATGACCTGCCCCGACAGGTCCCCATGAGCCGCGGAAAACGCCACCAGATTAAGGTTGGCCGAGAGCAGGATCAGCTCCATGGACATGAGCAGAACAATAATGTTCTTGCGGTTCAGAAAAATACCAAACACCCCCAGAACCAGAAGTGCGGCGCTGACAAACAGGTAAGGTCCAAGCCCTACAGACGCGATTGCCGTGTTCATGCGCCTTTCTCCTCCGTTTCCGTCTTTTCCGGCTCGCCCGCACCGTAGGAACCGGGAACCGCAATTTCGTAATAGGAGCCTTTGGGCCGCAGGAAACCACCCTGCTCAAACACGTTTTCGCCAAGTGGCAGATTAACAAGCTCCAGCGTTTCTTCACGTGTGCGTGCATGCTGGCGCCCAATGTTCTGGCGGCGGCCTGTTGCCGTGTCGCGCAGGGTCAGCACGATCGCGCCGATCATGGCAACCAGCAGAACAAGCCCACATGCCTGAAACAGCAGCACATAATGTGTGTAAATAACCGTGCCCAATGCTGCCGTGTTGGTCAGACCCGGCGCCACTGCCAATGGTGTGGTTACACCCGTAGGGGCCATGCGCCAGTTACTAAACGCCATGACCAGCTCGCCCAGCAACACGCCACCAATACACAGGCCAAGGGGGGCATAACGCTGGAAGCCTTCGCGCATGCGGCTGAAATCTATATCCAGCATCATCACCACAAACAGGAAGAGAACCGCCACCGCACCCACGTAAACAATGACCAGCAGCATGGCCAGGAACTCGGCTCCCGCGACAAGGAACAACCCTGCTGCGTTAAAAAAGCCCAGAATCAGGAACAAAACCGCATGAACCGGGTTGCGTGCGCTAATGACCATGCAGGCCGAAAGCAGCAATACCGCCGCAAAAACGTAAAAAACGAGCTGTGCCATCATTGGCCAACCTCCTGCCCTAGCGTGGTCTGCATCTGCTCAGCGATACGGCGCATCAAGTTCCAGCCTCCGTGCGAGCAGGGATTCCCAACGGTCTCCATTCGCCAGCAGCTTGTTCTTGTCGTACATGAGCTCTTCACGGGTTTCCGTGGCAAATTCGTAGTTTGGACCTTCAACAATTGCATCCACAGGGCAGGCTTCCTCGCACAGGCCGCAATAGATGCATTTTGTCATGTCAATGTCGTAGCGCGTGGTACGGCGCGAGCCGTCATCGCGCTGTTCGGCCTCAATGGTAATGGCCTCTGCCGGGCATGTGGCCTCGCACAGTTTGCAGGCAATGCAGCGCTCCTCCCCGTTGGAATAGCGCCGCAAAGCGTGTTCCCCCCGAAAACGGTGGGACAGCGGCCCTTTTTCGTACGGGTAGTTCAGCGTAACCTTGGGCTGGAACATCATACGGAACGTGGAGACCATGCCCGCAGCCAGTTCCTTGAGCATGAAGGCCCGTAATGTGGTGCCAAGAGTGCTCATGAATTCACCCCTCCCATATGCGGCAGCAGACCTGTTGCCATAAGAAAACCTGCCGTACCAATCATCCACAAGAGCGAGAAAGGCAGGAACACCTTCCATCCCAACCGCATCAGCTGGTCGTAGCGGAAGCGTGGGAACGTGGCGCGCACCCAGATAAAAACAAACAGACAGAACAGGATCTTAAAAATCAGCCAGAGCGGGCCGGGTATCCATGTCAGTGGCGCAATTCCAAGGGGGGGGAGCCACCCGCCAAGGAACAGAATGCTGACCATGGAGGACATGAGGATCATGTTCGCGTATTCGCCCAAAAAGAACAGGCCGAAAGCGAGCGATGAATATTCCACAAAAAAGCCAGCAACCAGCTCACTCTCCCCTTCGGGCAAGTCAAACGGCGCGCGGTTTGTTTCCGCCAATGCAGAAATAAAGAACACAATGAACATGGGGAACATGGGCACACAGAACCACACATGCCGTTGCGCCAGCACAATATCGTTCAGGTTCAGGCTCCCCACGGCCAGCAGAACGGACACAATCACAAGCCCGATCGACACTTCGTAAGAGACCATCTGCGCTGCGGAGCGTAACCCGCCCAAAAACGCATAACGCGAATTGGACGCCCACCCTGCAATCAGCATGCCGTAGACCCCAAGGGAAGAAATAGCGAGCAGATACAAAATGCCGACATTAATATTGGCAACCGCAAGCCCATTCCCTGTCGGGATCACCGCCCATGCCGCCATGGCGAGAGAGAAGGTCAGGAACGGTGCAAACAGGAACAGCGCCCTGTTAGCCCCCGCGGGGATAACCGTTTCCTTTACAATCATCTTGATCGCATCGGCAAAGGCCTGCAACAGACCGAACAGACCGTTCACATTTGGCCCCCGGCGGCGCTGCATGGCGGCCATAACCTTGCGCTCCATGAGCGTAAGGTAGGCAACACCAATCAGCAACGGCACCAGAACCGCCAGTGTTTCCAGCAGCATAAGCAGGATCTGGCCCACAAGGGTTTGGTAGAAAAAATGTGCCATTGCCTTACTCCGCTGCAACCGCAGGTACCGTGCCATAAACCCGAGAACACTCGGCCATGGTCTGGCTGGCGCGGCTTATGACATTGGTCTGGTAATAATCCTGAATAACCGGGCGCAATGGCGCTGGCATAAGCTCGCCCTCCTGCTTGGCGGGCAACACAGGCTGCTCCCCACCCTGACCGGCCAGACGCTGCGTGTTTTTGCCACCAAGGGCAAAAACCGGATTAACCTGCGCCATATGCGCACGCAGTTGTTCAAGTGTGTCATATGGCAATGTGTGGCCGACAACCTCGGAAAAAGCCCGGATAATTCGCCAGTCTTCCCGTGCCTCGCCCGGTGCGAACACAGCACGGAAGGCACGTTGCACCCGCCCGGCGGTGTTCACATACGTGCCCGGCTTTTCGGTATAGGCCGCACCGGGGAGTATAATATCCGCCCGCTTTGCTGCGGCATCCCCATGGTGGCCCAGATACACAACAAAGGTTTCTGGCGGAATGCGATCGATTTGTACGTCATCCGCACCCAGCAACCACAGGATTTCCACCCCGCCACGGAGCATACTCGCGGCATCGCACCCATGTGGGCCGGGCAGGAAGCCAAGGTCGAGCGCACCAACGCGTGATGCGGCCGTGTGCAGAATGTTCAGACCATGCCACTCGGGGGTTATGGCGCCGCAGGTCTGAGCCAGTTCGCGGCAGGCTGCGTAAATTGCAGGAGCATCGCGCCGGGTCAGAGCGGAATGCCCCACAATGATCATGGGATTTTTGGCATTTTTCAGCACTTCGGCAAACGCGTTCCGCCCGCTCAGAAGATCGGCCAGCACGTCCGGCCCATTACCAAGCACGTTTACGTCGTACGTCATGTCCGCCGTGGGCGCACCGATCATGCCAATGGGAAAACCACCCCGCCCGGCATCAACAAACCGTTTGCGAATACGGGCATTGAGCACGGGTGCTTCGTGCCGGGGCATGGTACCAACCAGCAACAGCGCATCCGCCTGATCTATTCCGCCAATATCGCTGTTAAACAGGTAGCCCGAACGCGCGCTTGTATCGTACCACGCACCATCCTGCCTGCAATCCAGATTGCCAGACCCAATACTTTGCAAAAGATCTTTTATTGCGCAAAGGCTTTCCGCATCACACAGATCACCTGCAATAGCCCCGATTTTGTCCCCCGGAACACCATCAAACCGCCGGGCCAGAGCGATCAACGCATCTTTCCATGAAACCGAAGAAATTTTGCCATGGACCCGCACCCACGGCCTATCCAGCCGTTTACGTTTAAGGCCATCAATGGAAAAACGGCCTTTATCAGACAGCCATTCTTCATTCACATCGTCATTCACACGGGGGACAATCCGCATAACCTCCCCACCGCGCGCCTGAACCTGAATGTTGGTGCCCAGAGCATCCATGACATCAATACTATCGGTCTTTTTGTATTCCCATGACCGGGCATGAAACGCCGATGGTTTGGCCGTTAACGCGCCAACCGGGCAAACATCAATCAGATTGCCCGAAAGTTCGGATGTCAGAGCTTTTTCCACATATGTGGTAATCTCGGCATTTTCCCCGCGAGAGACCAGACCAAGCTCGGGGGTGCCTGCCACTTCCGTGCTAAAGCGGACGCAACGTGTGCACTGGATGCAACGCGTCATAACCGTTTTGACCAACGGCCCCAGATCCTTGTCCGTTACCGCGCGCTTGTCTTCCTTATAGCGCGAAATACCGGCCCCATACCCATAAGCCTGATCCTGTAGGTCACACTCCCCACCCTGATCACAGATTGGGCAATCCAACGGGTGGTTGATGAGCAAAAACTCCATAACCGCACGGCGGGCACGGCGAACAACCTCGGTATCCGTAAAAATCTGCATACCGTCGGAAACAGGGAACCCGCAGGAAGCAACCGGCTTGGGCGCACGCGCCACTTCCACCAGACACATACGGCAGTTACCCGCAACAGACAGGCGCTCATGGTAACAAAAGCGCGGAATTTCCTTGCCTGCGGCCTCGCACGCCTGCAAGGCGCTGGAACCGGGCGCAACGTCTACCGGCGTGCCATCAACTATTACCCTGACCATTGCCGTTACTCCACTGCTGCCGGAACGCCACCGGCGGGAACCTGCACCAGCCCGGTGCTGCCATAAGCTGCTTTATACTGGCGGATACGCTCTTCCATTTCCGGCCGAAAATGCCTGATCAGCCCCTGTATGGGCCATGCGGCGGCATCACCCAGCGCACAGATCGTATGCCCTTCCACCTGCCGGGTGACCTGCTCAAGCAGATCAATTTCCTCAATATCGGCACGGCCCTGCACCATCCGATCCATCATGCGCATCATCCACCCCGTACCTTCACGGCATGGCGTGCACTGACCACAGCTTTCATGCTTGAAAAATTTGGAGAACCTTGCAATGGCTTTTATAATATCTGTCGATCTGTCCATCACAATCATGCACGCAGTGCCAAGACCAGAGCGTTCGGCACGCAGGCTGTCGTAATCCATCAAAACAGTTTCGCATACCGATTTGGGCAAAAGCGGCACGGAGCAGCCTCCGGGAATAACCGCCAGCAGGTTGTCCCAACCGCCACGTACACCACCGCCGTGTTTTTCTATGATTTCCTTCAGCGGCACACCGAGTTCTTCTTCAAAAACACAGGGCGTGTTGACGTGGCCAGAAATAGCCATGAGCTTGGAACCCGCATTGTTCGGCCGCCCCAACCCTGCAAACCATGATGCCCCACGCCGCATAATGGTCGATGTAACCGCAATACTTTCCACATTATTGACTGTGGTGGGGCAACCATAAAGCCCGACCCCTGCGGGGAATGGCGGCTTCATTCGGGGTTGGCCCTTTTTGCCTTCCAGACTTTCCAGCAAAGCGGTTTCTTCACCACAGATATAAGCGCCAGCACCACGATGAATCCGAAAATCAAAATCCCATCCGCTGCCTGCTGCGTTTTTTCCAAGCAGACCGGCGGCATAAGCCTCATCAATCGCGGCCTGCAAGCGTTCAGCCTCGCGGCAGAATTCCCCACGGATGTAAATGTAGGAGGCATGCGCACCCATCGCAAAAGATGCGATCATCGCACTTTCTATCAGCTTGTGCGGTTCGTGGCGCATAACCTCCCGGTCCTTGCAGGTACCGGGTTCGGATTCATCTCCATTAATCACCAGATAATGCGGTCGTCCATCGGACTGCTTAGGCATGAAAGACCATTTCAAACCCGTGGGAAAGCCCGCCCCACCGCGCCCACGCAGGCCAGATGCCTTCATTTCCGCAATAATGGCATCCCGACCTTTGGCAATAATGTCCGCCGTATTGGTCCAGTCACCCCGCTTACGGGCTGCCTCCAGCCGCCAGTCATTCTGCCCATAAAGATTGGTGAAGATCCGGTCCTTGTCAGCCAGCATGGCCGTCTCTCCTATTCCTGATCCGCCGTGGAAGGTGATAGCAGCGTTTTGCGCCCACCCTCGGGGGCCGAAACACTGCGGTTGATCATGGGGCCGGGTGTGGGCCTACGCCCTGCCCGCAACTCCGCTATAACCAGTTCCGTGCGTTCGGCATTCATATCTTCGTAGAAATCATCATCAACTTGCAGAATTGGCGCATTGGAGCACGCCCCAAGGCACTCGACCTCGCTCATGGTGAACAAACCATCTGCGCTGGTTTCGCCAAAATGCTGGATACCCGTTGCTTTCTGGCAGGCTTCGACCACATCGTCAGAGCCACGGAGCCAACATGGGGTCGTGGTGCAAACCTGCAAATGATAGCGCCCGATAGGCTGGGTGTTGAACATGGTGTAAAAAGACGCCACTTCGTAAACCCGTATGGCCGCCATGCCCAGACGCTGGGCAATAACATCCATGGCAGCAACAGGCACCCATGCACTCCCGGTTACGCGCCCCATCTGCCGTTGTGCAATATACAACAAGGGCATAACAGCACTTGCCTTACGTTCCTCCGGATATTTGGTGAGAACGCCTGCAATTTCTTCTTCCGATGCAGCGTCGAATACAAAGCTGTCCGGCTGCTCTGCCGGGGTCCAGACTGTGCTCATCGATCGACTTCCCCAAACACAAGATCAAGCGACCCGATAATAGCCACCATGTCGGCCAGCATACCGCGCCGTGAAAGCTCATCTATGGCCTGTAGATGGGCAAAACCGGTTGGCCGAATTTTGCACCGATATGGCCTGTTGCTACCATCGGCCACCAGATAGACACCAAATTCACCCTTGGGGCTTTCGACCGCCGTATAGGTGGAACCCGCAGGCACATGATACCCTTCGCTAAACAGCTTGAAGTGATGGATCAGCGCTTCCATCGACCGCTTCATGTCCGCTCTGGGCGGCGGGCTGAACTTGGGGTCCTGTACCTTAACGTCCCCGGCCTGCATCTGGCTTAGGCATTGCTCAATGATCTTGACGCTTTCACGCATTTCCGCAACGCGCACCAGATAGCGATCATAGGAATCACCCTGCCGGGTGACAGGCACATGAAAGTCCACCTTATGGTAATTATCATAAGGCTGATTACGCCGAAGGTCCCACGGCACGCCTGATGCACGCAGGCATGGGCCACTAAAGCCCCATGCCAGAGCCTGCTCGGTTGTAAAAACACCAATACCAACCGTGCGTTGTTTCCATATTCTATTTTCGGTCAGCAGACCTTCCAGCTCATCAATCCATGCTGGAAACTCCTTGGCCCATACGCCAATCCGGTCTTCCAGACTTGCTGGAATATCCCGCGCAACACCACCGGGGCGGAAATAATTGGCATGGAAGCGCGCACCCGATGCGGCCTCATAAAACTCCAGAAGTTTTTCGCGCTCTTCATACCCCCAAAGGGCGGGCGTTACCGCGCCGCAATCCAAGCCCATAGCTGTCAGATTGAGAATATGGTTTAGAATACGGGTAATTTCCGCAAACATCACGCGCAGCCACTTGGCCCGTTCAGGAATGTCGATCCCCAGAAGTTTTTCTGTGGCCAGAGCAAAAGCCTGCTCCTCACACATGGGGGAGACGTAATCCAGACGGTCAAAATATGGCAGCGCCTTCTGATACGTCTTGTATTCAATCAGCTTTTCCGTACCCCGGTGCAAAAGCCCAATATGCGGCACCGCGCGCGCTACAAGCTCCCCCTCCATTTCCAGCACCAGACGCAGCACACCATGAGCAGAGGGGTGCTGGGGGCCAAAATTGAGCGCGTGGGAGTCGATTTCGACAATTTTGTTTTCATTTTCCAGAGCTTTCTGTTCTGGCAACAGGCTCTGGGGAATGTCTTCTCGCAGGACGGTCTGTGCAAAAGCGAGAGATTCCGTATTTTTCTGCTCAGTCATCAACCGGACCTCTTCATGCCCTGCCGGACCTCGTGTGCTTTTTCGTCCCCCGGCAAGGTCAGCATACCTTCCCATGGAGAAACAAAATCGAAATCACGGAAATCCTGCGTTAATGAAACAGGTTCTTTAACAACCTGCCTGCGCTCCGCATCATAGCGGACTTCCTCATACCCAGTCAGCGGGAAGTCTTTACGGAGCGGATGCCCTTCAAACCCGTTATCTGTCAGAATCCGGCGCAAATCCGGCTGGCCAGAGAACAGCACGCCAAACAGGTCGTAGCATTCCCGCTCCCACCATGTTGCGCATGGCCACAGGTGATGCACAGAAGGCACCGCCCCATACTCATCCGTGCTAACCACTATTCTGATACGCCGGTTATAGGTCACGGATAACAGGTTATAGACCACCTCAAACCGTTGTGCGCGGGCTGGAAAATCCACCCCGCAAAGGTCCATCAGTTGTTCAAACCGGTAACGCGGGTCGTCACGCAAAAGGGTGAGGAACGGCACAAGGTGCTCACGCGTTGTGCGCACGACCAGTTCGCCCTTTTCCACCGCCGCATAAAAAACATGAGGCTGGGAGGCAAGGAACGTAAACGCCAGCGAACACAGTTGCCCTTCCAGGCGGGCCTGCCTTGGATTTATAGAAATATCAGCCACGGAGAATGGTCCCTGTCCGACGAATTTTTTTCTGGAGCAGCATAATCCCGTAGATCAGCGCTTCAGCCGTGGGGGGGCAGCCCGGCACATACACGTCCACAGGCACAATGCGGTCACACCCGCGCACAACGGAGTAGGAGTAATGGTAATACCCCCCGCCATTAGCGCATGACCCCATGGAAATAACCCAGCGCGGCTCGGCCATCTGCTCATACAAGCGGCGCAGAACCGGGGCCATTTTATTGGTCAGTGTGCCCGCCACAATCATCACATCAGACTGCCGTGGCGACCCGCGGGGAATAATGCCCATACGGTCCAGATCATACCGTGGCATATACGCGTGGATCATTTCCACCGCGCAGCACGCCAGCCCGAAAGACATAGGCCACAGGCTGCCAGTGCGCCCCCAGTTAACCAGCTTGTCCAGGCTTGCAACCACAAACCCTTTCTCAGCCAGCACACCGGTAATGCCGCGCACCACCGCATCCTGCTCCGGGCCGGGAGGCAGAGCCTCCCGGTTCCACATAATGGCGTTTTCGTTGTGATCTGTGGTCATGCTGGCGTCCCCTCAATCCCAGTCCAGCGCGCCTTTGCGCCATTCATACAAAAAGCCGATCCCCAGCACGGCCAAAAAACCAAGCATGGACAAAAAGCCAAACAGCCCAATCCGCCCAAGGCTTATGGCCCATGGGAACAGAAAGGCGACTTCCAGATCGAAAATAATGAAAAGAATGGCCACCAGATAAAAGCGCACATCAAAGCGGCGCCTGGCATCATCAAATGGGCCAAACCCGCACTCATACGCTGTGAGTTTTTCGGGGTACGGTTTTTGGTGCCCGCTTAACAGAGCCATACCGAGCATTGCGGCCGCAATAACAACCGACACGCAACCAAAAATCAGAACTGGGGCATAATCGCCTAGGACAGACTGCATGGAAAATTCCTGCACGCATGAAAAGCTTGCAATAAGCTGTTTGATGCAGTCACCCTAGACCCGCAACATGCAGACGACCATGCACGAACGCGTATGGTTGCGGCCACTTTGTTGTGAGGAAATACTTTTTGGCAGAAAAAAATAGGCTCCCTGCCCGGAGGAGGAAGCCATAATGCAGAATTGTAAATTCTGCCCCACAACACAAACTGTTGGGAATGGTGGGCGATGACGGGATCGAACCGCCGACCCTCTCGGTGTAAACGAGATGCTCTACCGCTAAGCTAATCGCCCGCGCCCTATGTGTCACAAAACAAAACGGCCGGCAACCTCTTTTTTCAAGAAATTGCCGGCCGGTCTGAAATTAAATCCGAAGGAGGATTATTTGCTAACAGCGTCCTTCAGTGCCTTGCCCGGCTTGAAGCGGACAGAGGTGGAAGCCGGAATATCAATTTCCTCGCCGGTACGGGGGTTACGGCCTTTGGCGGCCTTGCGGGTTGCGGTCACAAACGTGCCAAAGCCCACCAGACGCACTTCCTGCTTTGTGGACAGAGCTTTTTCAATCGCACCGAATACGGCGTCGACCACTTCTCCGGCCTTAGCCTTCGGCAGGTCAACGGCCTCTGCTACTGCTGAGACGAGCTCCTGCTTGTTAAGCGGCTTCTCCATCTTACGCCTTTCACTTTCTTTCAATTCATAGGGGCGGCGGGCGGGTTTCGTCCGCCTCTCCGCTGCCTGAACGCACTATGAAGCCGTTTTTTCCTACGTCAACCAAGCAAACGCAAACTTCGGACTTCTGGTGCATTTTGGTTAATGCGGCAGCACCGGAACAACTGTCTGCGCACCGTTTGCAGGCACTGGTTCAGGCACGTCCTCCCAATGAATGGGCGTGGGCTGGCTGACCAGAGCACGGGCCAAAACTTCGTCCACATGCGAAACGGGTACAATTTCCAGATTCTTCTTCACGCTGTCAGGAATTTCCGCCAGATCTTTCTCGTTTTCCTGCGGAATAAACACCGTGCGGATGCCCGAACGTACAGCAGCCAGAAGCTTTTCCTTCAGCCCGCCAATAGCCAGAACACGCCCCCTGAGCGTGATTTCACCGGTCATGGCAACGTCCCGACGGACGGGAATACCGGTCAGAACACTAACCAGAGATGTCACCATAGCCACACCGGCCGAAGGACCGTCTTTAGGAGTCGCGCCTTCAGGGACATGCACATGAAAACTGCGTTTGTCGAAGATGGTTGGCACGATTCCAAAACTGGCCGCCCGACTCCGCACAAACGAGAACGCCGCAGAGATGCTCTCCTTCATCACATCGCCCAGCTTGCCGGTTTCCACTATGCCACCCTTACCGGGCACCATCACGCTCTCAATGGTCAGGATTTCCCCGCCCACTTCGGTCCAGGCAAGACCGGTCACAACGCCCACCATGTCTTCCGCCTCAGTCTCACCGTAGCGGAAACGCTGAACGCCTGCGTATTTTTCCAAATTACGCGCCGTTACCGAGACCTTTTTGGCCTTGCCGGTCACAATTTCCTTAACCGCCTTACGGGCAAGCTTGGCCAGTTCGCGCTCAAGGTTACGCACACCGGCCTCACGCGTGTAGTAACGGATCACGTCACGCAGGGCTTCTTCGTTGATCGACCATTCACCCGGCTTGAGGTTATGGGCCTCGATCTGCTTGTTGATCAGGTGGCGTTTGGCGATCTCGACCTTTTCGTCCTCTGTGTAACCGGAGAGGCGAATCACCTCCATACGGTCCAGCAGCGGCTGGGGCATATCCAGACTATTGGCCGTGGTCACGAACATAACATCCGACAGGTCGTAATCGACCTCCAGATAATGGTCGGCAAACGTGCCATTCTGTTCCGGGTCCAACACTTCCAGCAAAGCGGAAGACGGATCACCGCGCCAGTCGGACCCCAGCTTGTCAATTTCATCGAGCAGGAAAAGCGGGTTGGACACCTTCGCCTTTTTCATTCCCTGAATGATCTTGCCCGGCATGGAGCCAATATACGTGCGCCGATGCCCCCGGATTTCAGCCTCGTCACGCACACCACCAAGGGACATGCGCACATAATGCCGCCCCGTTGCCTTGGCGATCGAACGCGCAAGGGATGTCTTACCCACACCCGGCGGCCCAACGAGGCACAGAATCGGTCCTTTGAGTTTTTGTGAACGGCTCTGGACTGCCAAATACTCCAGAATGCGCTCCTTGACCTTTTCCAGACCGTAGTGATCGGCGTCCAGAACCTCTTCCGCCTCAACCAGATCGTGGCGCACCTTGGTCCGCTTTTTCCACGGAATGCTCAAAATCCAGTCAAGATAGTTCCGCACAACACCGGACTCGGCGGACATCATGCTCATGCCACGCAGCTTTTTCAGCTCGCTCAGAGCTTTTTCGCGCGCTTCCTTGGAGAGCTTGGTTTTGACGATCCGCTCTTCAATTTCGGCCGTTTCGTCCTTGCCGTCTTCACCTTCGCCCAGTTCTTTCTGAATAGCCTTGAGCTGCTCGTTCAGATAGTACTCGCGCTGTGTCTTCTCCATCTGGCGTTTGACACGGTTGCGGATCTTCTTTTCCACCTGAAGCACGTCAATTTCTGCTTCAATATGGCCAAAGACCTTCTCCAACTGCCCCTGCACGGTGGGGGCTTCCAAAATTTCCTGCTTTTCGGAAATTTTGAGGGAAAGATGGCTGGTCACCGTATCTGCCAGCTTGGACAGATCGTTAATCTGGTTGAGCGAGACCAGAACCTCGGACGCAATTTTTTTGTTGAGCTTCATATATTGCTCAAACTGCGACACGATCGAACGGCCAAGTGCTTCCGCCTCTGGCCCAATGGCGGCCTCGGCGGGCATTTCCTCAATATCAGCCTCAAAGTGGCCGTTTACCTCATGCAGCGCCTTAACGCGCACACGGCGCACACCTTCGACCAGCACCTTGACCGTGCCATCGGGCAGCTTGAGTAGCTGCAGAATGGTGGAGAGCGTTCCAACCCGATAAATATCATCAGGCGTGGGGTCGTCCTGTGCCGCATCTTTCTGGGCGACCAGCAAAATGTGCCGGTCGTCTTTTGTGACCGAGTCCAGTGCGCGCACGGACTTTTCCCGCCCGACAAACAGCGGCACAATCATGTGGGGGAACACCACAATATCGCGCAGCGGCAGAACAGCCACATGCGCGCTTTTGGTCGCGGCTTCCACTGCCGTTGCGTCAACCGCAGGAACAGACTGTTCGGGCACGGCCGAAGCAACCTGATCGCTTTTGCGCCTACGCCGTGGTGCCGGTTTTTCGTTATCAGCCATCGTCATGACCTCCCGATAAGGACGATCGGTGCCGGGCACCCGCCAAGCGGCATACCCCTGCACTGAAGAAGATACCCCCTAAGGGAGATACCCCTGTGTTTCTCTTATGTTGTTATGCCCACAGCCCGGAACAATAGGGCAGAGGCAAGAACAGCACGAACAGGTGACCCGCTCGTGCTGCTTACGCTAAAACTCTAACCTGCCTCAGGCAGATTGCTCTGCTGGCACGTCTTTTTTCTTGCCATACACATAGACCGGACTGGCTTTTCCATCCGCCACCTCGCGGTTGACCACAACCTCCTCGACCGTATCGAGTCCGGGTAGGTCAAACATGGTGGACATGAGGATGCTCTCCAGAATGGAACGCAACCCACGAGCCCCCGTCTTGCGAACAATGGCCCGGTCCGCAATGGCCTTGAGCGCATCATCCGTAAAGGACAGTTGGACATCCTCCATCTGGAAGAGGCGCTGGTACTGCTTGACCAGAGCATTTTTTGGCTCGGTCAAAATCTTGATCAGTGCGGCTTCGTCCAGATCACCCAGCGTTGCCAGCACTGGCAGACGCCCGATAAATTCAGGAATAAGGCCAAACTTCATCAGATCTTCAGGCTCAACGTCGTGCAGGATTTCTCCCATCCGGCGGTCATCAAGCGAGCGCACATCGGCCCCAAAGCCAATACCCGTACCCTTGCCGCGCGCAGAGATAATTTTATCCAGCCCGGCAAAAGCCCCACCGCAGATAAAGAGCATGTTGGTCGTATCCACCTGCAGGAACTCCTGCTGCGGATGTTTGCGACCACCCTGCGGAGGAACGGAGGCAACCGTGCCTTCCATAAGCTTGAGCAGAGCCTGCTGAACGCCCTCACCACTCACATCGCGCGTGATGGAGGGGTTGTCCGATTTTTTGGAAATCTTGTCGATTTCGTCAATATAGACAATCCCGCGCTGCGCGCGCTCCACGTTATAATCAGACGCCTGCAACAGCTTGAGAATGATGTTTTCAACATCTTCCCCCACATACCCCGCTTCTGTCAGAGTTGTGGCGTCCGCCATTGTAAAGGGCACATCCAGAATGCGCGCCAGCGTCTGGGCCAGCAGGGTTTTACCCGAACCCGTAGGACCGATAAGCAGGATGTTGGACTTGGCAATTTCAACTTCGCCAGCCTTGGTCACCTGCGACAGGCGCTTGTAGTGGTTATGCACCGCTACGGAGAGCACCTTTTTAGCCTGCATCTGACCAATAACGTAGTCATCCAGAACCTTGCAGATTTCCTTGGGAGTAGGAACACCCTCGCGCGACTTGACCTGCATGGTCTTGTTCTCTTCACGGATAATATCCATGCAGAGTTCAACGCATTCATCGCAGATAAATACGGTGGGACCAGCAATAAGCTTGCGCACTTCATGCTGTGACTTGCCGCAGAACGAGCAGTACAGCGTGTTCTTGGAATCTCCGGACTTTGTACTCATCAGCCCACTCCCCCGATCACCCCGGACTCCGCAGAACCAAGGGCCAAACCCCGAACCTTTCCTGCATGCCCGGGGACAGACAGCCTCCTTACTGTAACAGGAGGCTTAAAGTATGCCAGATTAAGGATGGCTTTTATCCTTTTTACCTGCTTCTGCCGCTTTGTGGTGGCTGATCACTTCATCCACAATACCAAAAGACTGGGCTTCGCCTGCGGACATATAGCTGTCTCGCTCAAGCTTTTGCTCAATTTCTTCCAGCGTACGGCCAGTATGTTCACGGTAGATTTCGTTCAGACGCTGCCGGATAATCAGAATTTCCTTGGCCTGAATCTCAATGTCGCTTGCCTGCCCCTGTGCACCACCAGAAGGCTGGTGCACCATAACACGCGCGTTGGGCAGCGCGAACCTGCGCCCTTTCTCGCCACCGGCAAGGAGCAGAGACCCCATGGATGCCGCCTGACCGATGCACACTGTGCTCACCGGGCTGCGGATGTATTGCATGGTATCGTAAATAGCCAGACCGGCCGACACAACGCCACCGGGGCTGTTGATGTAGAAGGAAATTTCCTTGGTCGGGTTCACACTTTCCAGATACAGAAGCTGCGCAGAAATAAGCGAAGCCACCTGATCATAGACAGGCCCGGTCAGGAAGATGATCCGTTCCTGCAACAGGCGGGAATAGATATCAAAAGCCCGTTCACCGCGAGAGGTCTGTTCGACCACCATCGGCACCAGTGCATTGCTGAAAATCTCAACGGGATCACGATCCCTCATACCACTCATTCCCGTACAAAAAACTTAAACGCCCCTCCCTGCCTTCTGCCATGGACAGAACCAGGGTCAGGCACACCGATTCAAGATAGAGATAAAGTGGCAATATGCCACCCCAGAAACGAAAAACAGCCCCAAAAAGAATGTCCCGCCAGTTCAC
Organism: Acetobacter zythi; assembly: GCF_963921165.1. Classification (NCBI taxonomy): domain Bacteria; kingdom Pseudomonadati; phylum Pseudomonadota; class Alphaproteobacteria; order Acetobacterales; family Acetobacteraceae; genus Acetobacter; species Acetobacter zythi. Next base: position 495,641 of record NZ_CAWUEO010000012.1, on the reverse strand, counting down.
ACTGGCGGGACAGAGCCGTTTTATCAGATATTAGCTGGGGGAATATCTGATAGCTCCTCCAGACTCACGTCCTTGTCCGTGACTTTGGCAAGCTCAATCAGGTAATCGACAACCTTGTTTTCAAAAATCGGCCCGCGCAGGGATTCTGCGGCCTGCGGATTCTTCTGGAAGAATTCGAAGACCTCTTTTTCCTGACCGGAATACCGCATGGCTTCGGCCCGTACCGCACGACCCAGTTCTTCAGGGCTTACGGAAATGCCATTCTTGCGGCCGATTTCGGCCAGCAGCAGACCAAGCCTTACGCGACGTTCCGCAATTTTGCGGTAGTCGGCACGCAGGGTGTCTTCGTCCTTGTCCTTGTCTTCGTCATCAAGCTGACCAGCCTTACGGTCTGCTTCCACACGATTCCAGATCTGCTGGAACTCGGCTTCCACCATCCCTTCTGGGGCGGGGAAGTCAGCCTTGCCGGAAAGAATGTCCAGCAGGTCGCGCTTGATGCGCAGGCGGGACATCTGGTCGTATTCGCCTTCGATCTGCTTGCGCACCAGATCCTTAAGCTGCTCAAGGCTTTCAAAGCCCATGTTCTTGGCCAGATCTTCGTCCACCGGAGCATCAACAGCCTTTTTAAGCTGCTTTACCTTGATGTCGAAGGTTGCTTCCTTACCTGCCAGTTCTTCCGCGCCGTAGTCTGCGGGGAACGTCACGGTAATGACTTTTTCTTCACCCGGCTGCATGCCTTCGATCTGCTCGGCAAAGCCCGGAATAAAGCCTTCGCCACCGATCTCGACATTGACGTCTTCAGCCGTGCCGCCATCAAAAGCAACGCCGTCCTGCTTGCCAACAAAGTCAATGGCAACAACGTCGCCCTTGGCTGCGGGGCGGACTTCCTCGATCACTTCAAACGTGCGACCGCGCTTGGCAATATCTTCCAGCACCTTGTTGATGGCTTCGTCAGCAACAGGGGTTTTCAGGCGGGTCAGGGCGAGATCGGAAAGGTCCGGCACGGTGATTTCGGGCAGGATTTCGCTTTCCACCTTGAATTCCAGATCCGCACCCTTGTCTTCCTGACCGGAAACCAGATCAACCTTGGGCTGACCGGCGGGGCGCAGACCGCGTTCTTCAAACACGGTGCGAATGGCGTCAGAGACAGCCTGCTCAAGCACTTCGCCCCAGATGGCATCGCCATAACGCTGGCGCGCCAGAGAGACAGGCACCTTGCCCGGACGGAAGCCCGGCAGGTTCAGATTGCCAGCAACTTCCTTAAGGCGCGCATCACGCTTAGCCTCAAGTTCCGCGGCCGGAACTGTAACTGTGAAACCACGCTTCAGCCCTTCAGAAAGGGTCTCGGTAACCTGCATCGGCCAGGCCTTCCTCTCGGTACAAAAAATCAGTCACCCGCTGCAATAACGCCAAAAGGCGGCGGCGGACTGCGGACGGGAGCATGAAAATTTATTGGTACGGGCGGAGGGACTTGAACCCCCACAACTTGCGTCACCAGAACCTAAATCTGGCGTGTCTACCAATTCCACCACGCCCGCGCACACTCAATAACTCGCCGTCGGCAAGATGCGTGGACTTAGCTCAAAGTTCGAGGCTCGGCAAGACACCGAAACGGATTTTGCGCAACGCTTCGGCACCCTGCGCCTGCTCGGCCTTCTGCCGGGCCAGCCCCAGATACCGATCCAGATCCTCCGCCACGGGCCACGGACCGGCCTGCAACCCTGCCTCCCCATGCAGCCAGACACCCGCACAGGCTGCCTGCCATGCGGGCATACCCGCCGCCAGCAGGGCCGCAATCACGCCCGAAAGTGTATCCCCCGACCCGGCCGTACCCAGTGCTGCCGTGGCATGTGTATTAACAGCCAACCGCCCATCTGGCGCTGCAATCAGGGTGGAGGCGCCCTTGAGCACAACCACGGCATTTATTTGCCGCGCAGCCTGACGCACCTGTTCTGGCGGGTTGGCGCCCACAGGCCCGAACACACGCGCAAACTCGCCCGTATGGGGGGTAATGACCGAAACTCCGCGCAATTTGTCCGGCTGTCCGGTGCAGGCGGTCAAGGCTCCGGCATCAGCCAGCACGGTCCGCCCCGAATCCAACAACTTTGGCAGAGCATCCCCCACCTCCGCCTCGCTCAGCCCCGGCCCACAGACCCATACATGCCTGCGCTGGTCCTCCAGCAGTTTTGCCAGCGGGGCATCATCCACAATAAGGCCCGGCTGACCCAGCCTGTATGCGGGTGCTGCCTCTCCGGCCGCCACACGCACAAGCCCTGCCCCCACAGCACGCGCCCCAGACGCGCACAGCCGGGTTGCGCCGGGCATGGACTGCCCCGCACAAATACTGACCACACCACGCGTATATTTGTTGCTCTGGTTACCCAGAACGGGCAGCGCCCATAACCCCGGCGCATTCTGCCATGTGGTAGCGGGCACAGCAGCCAGCATAGAGTCGGGCACGCCAATATCCGCCAGCACCAGACGCCCCAGCAGACCAAGGGCCGGGTACAGAAGGTGACCGGGTTTGAACCGGCAGAACGTTACGGTCATGGCCGCCTGCGGCGCGTAACCACGCACCTGCCCGGTTGCGCCATCCAGCCCCGATGGCATGTCCACCGCCACAATCCGGCGGGCGGCACTGAGTGTTTGCGCGACCAGACCGCCCACATCACGGCTAAGTCCCGCGCCAAATACGGCATCCACCACCAGATCGGCCCGTGCCGCCTCGACCGGCGCAAACGGAACACGCGGCCCCGTATAGGCGGCACTGGCGCGCCCGGCATCTGTATCCGCCTTGGGGGGCACCAGTTCCGCCACGGCAACCGGCCACCCCATAGCCACCAGATGCCGGGCTGTTACGTACCCATCCCCCCCATTATTCCCCGGCCCACACAGCACCAGCACCCGTGCGGGCCGCTCATGGCGGCGGATCGCGCGCGCCACGGCCCGACCAGCATTTTCCATAAGAGTAGCAACAGGCACATGGGCCGCACTCAGCCTGTCCACCTCACCCATTTGCGTGGGTGTATACAGGCTGAGGAATGAGGGATGACCGGGTTGCATGCAAGGCTCCGCGCTAAGAGTGTGAATGACATCAGGCACAATAGCCCCTTGCACCTGCCCCGTCCCCTTGGCAATCAGGCTGGCAGATACGCACCGGGCATGACACTTTGGCCACTACAAGACCTAAGTCAGTGCCCACCCTGCCCCCAACCGTGCCACGCGGAGACACCATGCCACATTCCATTCTCTGGAGCCTCGTTCTTGCCCTCCATCTCATCAGCATCATCATGTGGATCGGTGGTGGCGCGTATGCGGCCGTTGTGCTGCGCCCAAGCCTGAACCTTCTGGACCAGACACAGCGCAACTCCGTTCACCTGCAAACCATGGCCCGTTTTTTCAAAGGGCTGACCCACGCCATCCCCACAGCACTGATTACCGGCTGGCTGCTGGTTCTGCATGAGGGCGGGTTTGCCAACGCTCCCTGGACAACCAACGCCATGCAACTGCTTGGCCTGATCATGGCCGTGCTGTTTGTGCGGATGTACATGGGCACCTACCAGAAGCTCCGCCGCGCCATCCGGCCACAGGCAGCAGGCTTCGACTCGGTGCGCAAACAGGTGCTGGTTATTGTCGCACTGGGAATCCTCGCCGTGCTCTCGGCCTGCCTTGGCCATCCTTTTGTGTGAAGAAAGTAAGTATTCCTGCCAAAAACTTGATTTTAAGCAGAAAGACCTTTATCGGGACTAGCGCCTGAGTGGCTTTGAAATTCCATGGAACATCTGGCAAACGGTCTTTGCCGAACATGAACAAAGCCACCAGTAAGCTGAGCAACGACAGACCTAGTTCCGAGAGCATATTGACAGCCAAAACAACCGCCCGCCCCCGCAAGACGACAACTCGCAGCCGGAAAAAGGCGGCGGTTTCCGCCAGTTCAACCGCATTGGATGCGCAGGACGCCGAGGTGGAAAATACCGCACCCGCAGCCAGTGCCGATGCTCCCGCCGAGGACACCCCGGCCCCAAAAAAGCGTGCGCCCCGCCGCCGCAGCCCCCCCAAAGCCGAATCGGCTGCCGAGCCTGTGGCGGACACAACAACGGACAACACCGTAGCTGAAGAAGACGCCCCCAAGGCCGCGCCCAAAAAGGCACGCACACCAGCCAGACGGCGCACAAAAGCAGCCACGGCGGCCAAAGCTACCCCGGTAACGCAGGCGGAAACCCCGGTTGCCGTGGAACTGGACATTACAGCTCCCCCAGCCCCAGAACCTGCTGCTGCGGCTGAACCTGCCATCCCTCCCGTAGCGGATAGTGTAGAAGAAGAGCCTCAAATCACCTTTGCGGACCTTGAACTCTCCAAACCCATTCTGCAGGCCATTGAGGAAATGGGGTACAAGCACCCCACCCCCATTCAGGCACAGGCTATTCCTGCCGTGCTCATGGCGCGCGATGTGCTGGGTGTTGCCCAGACGGGTACAGGCAAAACCGCATCCTTTACCCTGCCCATGCTCGAAATTCTAAGCGATTCCCGCGCTCGGGCGCGTATGCCACGCTCGCTTATTCTGGAACCCACGCGTGAACTGGCGCTACAGGTCGCAGAAAACTTTGTGCAGTATGGCAAGCACCTCAAGCTCAACCACGCTCTGCTGATTGGTGGGGAGAGCATGGCCGACCAGAAGGAAGTGCTGAACCGCGGCGTGGATGTGCTGATTGCAACACCCGGCCGGTTGCTCGACCTGTTTGAACGTGGCGGCCTGCTGCTGAACCACACCAAAATTCTGGTCATTGATGAAGCAGACCGGATGCTGGATATGGGCTTCATTCCTGACATTGAAAAAATTGTCAGCCTGCTCCCTCCCACGCGGCAGACCCTGTTCTTCTCGGCCACCATGGCCCCGCCCATTCGCAAACTGGCCGATGCATTCCTGCATTCCCCCAAGGAAATTACGGTTACGCGTCAGTCCTCTGTCGCGTCGACCATTACAACCGGGCTGGTTATTGTGGATGAGTTCAGCAAGCGCGAAACACTGCGCCTGCTGCTTAAAGATCCCAAACTCCAGAATGCCATTGTCTTTTGCAACCGCAAGCGCGACGTGGATGTTCTGAACAAGTCCCTGACCAAGCATGGTTTTTCCGTTGGCGCACTGCACGGAGACCTGCCGCAGTCCGTTCGTTTTTCCACGCTGGAAAAATTCAAGAATGGCGAACTCAAGGTGCTGGTCTGCTCGGACGTGGCAGCCCGCGGTATTGATATTGGCGGCCTGTCGCATGTGTTCAACTTTGACCTGCCATTCCATGCGGAGGACTACGTCCACCGTATTGGCCGTACGGGCCGCGCCGGGCGCGAAGGCCATGCCTTCAGCATCGCCACCCCGTATGACAAAACACTGGCCGAAGCGATTGAGCAACTGACTGGCAAACCCATTCCGCGCCTGTCCATTGATGGTGTGCAGCAACTGGAATGGTCGGAAGAAAAACGCCCACGTGGGGGCAGTCAGGCCCGTGGCGGACAAAACCGCAAGGACAAGCCCGCCCCGCAGCGCGAACGTGAGCCCGCCCGCACCCGCGAACCCGCCCGTGAACGCGAAGCCACCCGTGAGCGTGAACCGGCCCGCGAGCGCGAGCAGCAGCGTCCTGTTGCCGCTGCCCAGCCTGTGCCCAAGGCCATGCCCCATAAAGGTGGGCGCAACCAGCGTGATGAAATTCCGCCCGCACCCGCTGGCGAATTTGCAGGCTTTGGCGATCAGACACCCGCCTTCATGCTTCTGCCACGCCGCAACTCTTCACGCCCGGCCACACCGGGAACGCTTGAAAATACAGAAACAGCGCAGGACGCAGCCCACATCTCCGATGTGGCATCCTAACCTAAGGAAAATTTGTGTCTGACATACAGGAAGTCACCATCTCCCATCTTGCAACTCAGGGAGATGGTGCGGCGCGCCTGCCTGACGGGCGCACCGTGTTTGTTGCAGACACACTCCCCGGTGAGCAGGTTAACATCCGCCTGCAACCCAATGGGCGTGGCCAGCTTGTTGATATTCTGGCCCCCTCTCCCCACAGAACACCCCCGCCATGCCCGTTATTTGACCGCTGTGGCGGCTGCACTTTGCAGTATATGGACCTGCCCGCCCTGCTGGCATGGAAAACAGGTCTGGTAAGCCACGCGCTGGAAAAAGCCGGGTTTGACGTACCAGCCGATGTCACCAGTTTTCAGGTGCCCCCAAACAGCCGCCGCCGGGCCGATCTGGCTGTACGCCGGACAGAGCAGGGCATCATTATTGGCCTGCACGCCAAGGGCAGCCATGACGTAACAGACATGACCAGTTGCGCGGTGCTGCACCCGACAATTGTAGCCAGCCTGCCTGCATTGCGGGCTACATTGCGCAGCCTGAATGCCGTGCACAAGGCCGCTGATCTGCACATGAACCTTTTGGATTCGGGGCTGGATATTCTGCTCAGCACCGATTCCCCCCTCATTGCCACAGACCGGCAACGCCTGACTGCTTTGGCAGAAGAGCTGGATATTCCGCGCATAAGCTGGCAGCGCCTAAAAACGACCGGGCCGTCCGAAACAGCCGTGCAGCGTGCCCCTGTTTATCAGACCATTGCGGGGCACCAGCTTACTCCCCCACCCGGCGCATTTTTGCAGGCAACGGCCCAGAGCGAATCCGCAATTCAACAGGCTGTGCTGGACGCCCTTCCCCCACGCCTTGGCAAACGGGCCAGCCTGATTGAATTGTACGCAGGGTGTGGCACGCTCAGCCTGCCATTGGGCGAACGCTGCCAGGTGCAGGCTTATGAAGGGTATGAACCCGCTCTGGCCGCCCTTAAAAGTGTTGGCAAACCCCGCATTACCCCCATCTGCCGCGACCTGAACCGCCAGCCCGTTATGGGCAAGGACCTTGGCAAAGCGGATGCGGTTGTGCTGGACCCACCCCATGCGGGGGCAAAGCTGCAAATGCGCCAGATTGCGCTGGGCAAACCGGATTATGTTATTTACGTCAGTTGTAACCCGGCGGCCCTGAGTAACGATACCAGCCTGCTGGCAGCGGCGGGTTACAAGCTGGAGACGGTCTCGGTCATTGACCAGTTTTTGTGGTCACCTGAAACCGAGGCCGTATGCCGCTTCAAACGTGAAAGCTCTCGCCGCAGCCGCAACGCCCTTTCTCATTGGGGTTGATGAACACAAACCCCTCTTCCAGATCGGTTTCCCGGTAATCCATTTCCGTGCCGATCAGGAAGAGCGTGGCCTTGCGGTCCACCAGCAGGGTCAGGTCATGGTCTTTCACAACCTCGTCCCCCTCCCCACTCTGCGCCACAAATTCCATATCATAGGCTTTGCCTGAGCAGCCTTTGGTAGAAACGGAAATACGCAGCAGTTCACCCGCATGCGCCGTAGCGTACAGGTGCCGCAGGCGGTTTGCCGCAGCATCCGTCAGCCGCATAAGAGGGGGCAATTCCCTTTTGGTCGATGAAATGGTCGCAGTTTGTGACATATCACTCCATCCTTTCCGTCAGAACATATTCAGGGCAAGCCGGGCCTCGTCGCTCATGCGCGACATATCCCATGGTGGATCCCACACAACGTCCACTTCGGCTGATTGCACACCGGGAACTTTTTCTACCGCGTCCTTGACCTGAATAGGCAGTTCCTGCGCACTGGGGCAGTTAGGGGCGGTCAGGGTCATTTCAATCCGCACGCGCCCGTCATCATACAGGTCAATGGCGTAAATCAGCCCCAGTTCGTAAATATTGACCGGGATTTCCGGGTCATGCACGGTTGCTATGGCCTCTATGACCGCATCCTCAGATGCGGGACCTGCAACCTTGCCCGCCACTTCTGGCGTGGCGTTCTGGACGGTATCATCACCATCGGGGGTCCAGCCTTCCACCTTGGCGGTAGCACTTTCGTCCTGAGTGTGCTCCGCGTGCAGAACGGCCTCAACCGGCGTATCACCCCGCGGCGGAGTGACTGCGTGTGTTTGCGCCTGAACGCCTTCTTCAACCATCGACATGAGAAAAAGCCTCCTTCAGCGCAATCCAAGGCAGTTCTGCGCAGCGTATTCGTGCTTTATGGGACCGTAACGGAGCAAAAACCTCCAGCGTGCCCAACGGGGCAGACTGGTCGTCCGCCGCCACGGGCGGGGAGGATTCTACCAGCATTGCCCTGAACCGATCGGAAAGTTCCAGCGCCTGTGCAACGCTCCCACCCCGTATATGTTCAGCCATAAGGTCCGCAGCAGCGGCACATATGGCGCACCCACGGGTCTGGTGCTTTATATCTTGGATATGGTGCCCGTTCAGCACAATATCCAGATGTGTTTTGTCCCCACACAGTGGGTTGCGGCCATCGCCGCGCGCATCTGCTTCCACCAATCGACCGGCGTAAAGTGGCGTACGGGCACGCTCCACAATCAGCCTGTCATACAAGGCGTCACGCTCTGCGGTGGCGGTGCTCACACAAAAAAGTCCCGTATCCGCACCAGCGTATCGGCCAGCACGTCAATTTCTTCCTTCTGGGTGTAAATACCAAAACTGGCGCGGGCAGTTGCACTCAGGCCAAGGCGGCGCATAAGCGGTTCGGCACAATGGTGCCCCGCACGTATGGCAATGCCGTTGCGGTCAAGCAGTGTTGCAATATCATGCGGGTGCACATCAGCCATGGTAAAGGACACCACGCCGCCACGCACACGCGGACGCCCAACAATGCTCAGGCCGGGCACCGTGGCAAGGCGTTGCAACGCATGGGCGGTCAGATCCGCCTCGTGCGCTGCTATGGCGTCAAACCCGATCTTGCTCACCCACTCAATGGCGGCACCCAGACCAATGGTTTCCACAATAGCAGGTGTTCCTGCCTCAAACTTGTGGGGAATGTTGGCCCATGTGGAGTGTTCAAACGTTACGGTGGAGATCATATCCCCCCCACCAAGGAAGGGAGGCATCTGCTCCAGCAGGTCCCGGCGGCCCCACAGCACACCAATGCCCGTTGGGCCGTACAGTTTGTGGCCGGTAAAGGTGTAAAAATCCGCCCCCAGCGCCTGCACGTCCGTTTTGTGGTGCACAACGGACTGGCTGCCATCAAACAGCACCAGCGCCCCGGCGGCATGCGCCATTTCCGCAATCTGTTGTGCCGGAGTGATGGTGCCCAGCACGTTGGACATATGCGTGATGGCCACAAGAGCAACCTTGCCGTCGGCCAGCAGGGCCTTGTAGGCATCCATGTCCAGATCACCGTCATCGGTAATGGGCGCCACGCGCAGGTCAATGCCTGCCCGGTCGCGGAGCATCTGCCACGGCACAAGGTTGGCATGATGTTCCATTTGCGAGATCAGGACCGCCTGACCGGGTTTAAGCAACGCGCCAAAGGAATGGGCCACCAGATTGATGGCCTCCGTGCTGTTGCGGGTGAACACGATTTCCTCGCGCGCGGGCGCGTTAAGGAAATCGGCCACCAGATCACGCACAGCCTCATATGCTTCGGTTGTGCGCTCGCTCATCCAGTGCAGGCCACGGTGAATATTGGCGTACTGGTGCCGCATGGTGTTGGCCATGCTATCGATCACGGCATTGGGCTTCTGGGCCGAAGCCGCACTATCCAGAAAAACCAGCGGGCGGTCATGCACCTTTTCCCCCAGAATAGGGAACTGCTGGCGAATGGCCTGTATATCCAGTTGAGGTCCTGCGTGGGTTGTTGGAGTGTGCGTGTTCATGACGGCTCTCCCCGCCCTGCAAACCGGGCTGCCAGAACAGAACGGCAGAGGGTCTGGGCCGTTGCGTCCACCACAAGGGCCACGGCTTCGTCCAAAAAGGCGTCGATCAGAATCTGGCGGGCCTCGTGCTCGGGTATGCCACGGCTCCGCAGATAAAAAAGCTGATCGTCATCCAGTGCGCCAACGGTTGCGCCGTGGCTGCACCGGACATCATCGGCATAAATTTCAAGCTCCGGCTTGGCGTCTATCTCCGCATCGGGGGAGAGCAGCAGGGCCTGATTCATCTGGTAGCCGTCTGTTTTCTGGGCAATCCGCTCGACCAGCACCTTCCCTTGGAAAACACCCCGCGCATGACCGTCCAGCACATTACGCACCGTCTGGCGCGATGTGCAGTCCGATGCGGCATGGGTGATGACGCTGGTAATATCCCCCACCTGCTGCCCGGCCAGACGCTGCGCGCCATTCACATGGACAACGCCACGGGGGGCCGCCAGATGGGCATGCACCTCGTGCCGGACAAGCTGACCGCCAAGCCCGAGCACAAAGCTGTCATAGACGCTCTGGTGGCCAACATGGGCATACAGGGTGCCAAGGCTGATGGCCTGATCCCCCTCCGTCTGCAACGTGACATGCTCAAGCGTTGCACCGTCTTCCACCCGAATATCCGTGACCGGGTTATGGAAATACACCCCCTGCCCGGCCTGCACGCAGATCAACCGCAGATGGGCGTCTTTTTCCACAACAACCGTATGCCTTGGATGGAAGGAAAGTGGTTCCGCCCCCCCAACCCCAAGGGAAATGAGCATAACATGCCCCGCATCCGCCCCCGCAGGCACACGCAGGACCAGACCATCCTCCGCCAGTGCGGTGTTCAGGGCTACAAGCGGGTCCCGGTCGGGGGCTGCCTGCAAACCAAACGCGGGATCCTGCGCAAAAAAGGACAGGTCCACATCATCAGGCAAAGCACTGAAAGCCGGTGCGTGGCGACCATTAACAAATACCACGCGCGGCAGGGCCGCCATGGCTGGGTGGGCCTGCAAAACGCCATCGAGCAATGCACGGACCGTGCTGGCATCCACCTGTTCGGGCGGGGCCGCATAATCCTGCTTGCCCAAAGCGCGCAGGGCTGTGTACCGCCATGCTTCCACCTTGCGGTCTGGCAGGCCAGTTCTGGCCAGAGCCCCGGCAGCAGACTGCCGCTCGGCCCCGGTAAGGGTGTTCAGCCTGTTTGCAAACAGCGCTAACGGGCCGGACATATCTTTGCTGAGTGCGTTCACGCCACCTCCGCCAGAAACTTGGTGTAGCCTTCCTGATCAATCTGGCGTGCAAGCTCTGGCCCGCCAGACAGAATGATCCGCCCCCGCGCCATAACGTGAATACGGTCTGGCACCAGATAATCCAGCAGCTTTTGGTGGTGCGTGATCACCAGAGCCGAGAATGTGGGGGCACGCAGGCGGTTAACACCTTCGGCCACAATGCGCAGGGCATCCACATCCAGCCCGCTATCTGTTTCGTCCAGAATGGCAAAGGTCGGCTGGAGCAGGGTCATCTGCAACACTTCGTTGCGTTTTTTCTCCCCACCCGAAAAGCCCACATTCACATTCCGCTTGAGCATATCCGGCGCCATGGAAAGGGCTTTAGCGGCCTCACGCGCCATTTTAAGGAAGGCAACAGCGTCCAGTTCCTCCAGCCCGCGCGCACGCCGTACGGCGTTAACGGCCGTCCGCAAGAAGTTGGCGTTGTTCACGCCCGGCAGTTCGATAGGGGACTGAAAAGCCAGAAACAGCCCAGCGGCTGCCCGCTCCTCCGGCTCCATGGCCAGCAGGTCCTGCCCGTGGAAGGTGGCCGTGCCTGCTGTGACCTCGTAATCCTCCCGTCCGGCCAGAACGTAGGAGAGCGTTGATTTACCGGAGCCGTTAGGCCCCATGATCACATGCACCTCACCCGGCGGAATGCTCAGGTCCACACCACGCAGAATCTGCTTTTCCTGTCCGTCGGCGTCAATTTGCGCGCACAGGCCGGAAATTTCCAAAAACTGGCTCATACTCTGCTCTCCTTTAACCCACGCTGCCTTCAAGGCTGATCTGCAACAGTTTTTGCGCTTCCACAGCAAACTCCATGGGGAGTTCCTTCAGAACATCGCGGCAAAACCCGTTTACGATCAGGCCGACGGCGTCTTCCTCGGACAGGCCACGCTGGCGGCAGTAAAACAGTTGGTCTTCTGAAATTTTGGATGTTGTTGCTTCGTGCTCAATGCGCGCATTCATGTTGCGGCTCTCAATATAAGGCACGGTGTGCGCCCCGCACTGGTCGCCAATCAGCAGGCTGTCGCACTGGGTAAAGTTGCGTGCGCCAGACGCCTTTGGCTGCACCCGCACCAGACCACGATAGGTGCTGTCCGAGCGACCCGCACTAATGGTTTTGGCAATAATGGTGGAGCGCGTGTTGCGGCCAAGATGGATCATTTTGGTGCCGGTATCGGCCTGCTGGCGGTTGTTGGTAACGGCTACGGAATAGAACTCGCCCACCGAGCCTTCGCCTTGCAAGATGCAGGACGGGTACTTCCACGTAATGGCGGACCCCGTTTCCACCTGCGTCCACGATATTTTGGAGCGCGCACCACGGCATGCGCCACGCTTGGTCACAAAGTTGTAAATACCGCCACGCCCGTTCTCATCCCCCGGATACCAGTTCTGCACCGTGGAGTATTTGATGGAGGCATCGTCCATGGCCACAAGTTCGACCACGGCGGCGTGGAGCTGGTTCTCATCCCGCATGGGGGCCGTGCAGCCCTCAAGGTAGGAAACGGACGCGCCTTCTTCCACCACAATCAGGGTACGCTCGAACTGCCCGGTGTTTTTGGCATTGATCCGGAAGTAGGTGGACAGCTCCATGGGGCACCGCACCCCCTTGGGCACGTACACAAACGAACCATCCGTAAACACGGCGGAATTCAGAGCGGAAAAAAAGTTGTCCCCCGCAGGCACAACCGTGCCCAGATACTTGCGCACCAGATCGGGGTGTTCCTTCACCGCCTCGGAAATCGGGCAGAAAATAACCCCGGCTTCCTCCAGCGTCTTGCGGAAGGTGGTGGCAACGGACACGCTGTCAAACACCGCGTCCACGGCCACAGGCATGCGCTCGCCTTCTGGCGCTTCCACCCCGGCCAGCATGGCCTGTTCATGCAGGGGAATGCCCAGTTTTTCGTACGTGCGCAGCAGTTCGGGGTCCACCTCATCCAAGGATTTGGGGCCGGGCTTTTTGCGTGGCGCTGCGTAGTAATGCGCGTCCTGATAATCGATGGGAGGATAACCGACCTTGGCCCATTTGGGCTCCGTCATGGCCAGCCATGTTTTATAGGCGGCCAGACGCCATTCCAGCATCCATTCAGGCTCTTCCTTACGGCTGGAAATCAGACGGATAATGTCTTCATTCAGCCCCTTGGGGGCCATATCCATCTCAATATCGGTCTCAAAGCCCCATTTGTACGTGGACTGACCCAGCTTTTCGACGGCTTCGCGCGTTTGTGTGACTGCTGGCATTGTTCAGGCCCCTTCCCGTACTGTGTGGGTCGCGTTGAGCTTGTTGATCTGGGAGAGAACCGTGGAACATGCCTCCTTAGGGCGCATGCTCTCCAGCGAAATTCCCTCAAGTGTTGAGCGTATTGCCGTATTGATAACGTCCCAGCTACCGCACAGACCGCAGGACAGCCCGGTATCACACTCACGTCCGCCCACGCAGGCGGTCAGGGCGATCTGACCATCAACTGCGGCAATAACGCTGGCAACAGACATATCCGCCAAGGACCGGGCCAGACGATAACCACCCTTTGCGCCACGCTGGGACAACACAAAACCATGCGAGGATAAAACCTTGAGCACCTTGGCAACCGTTGGTTCGGGCACACCGGTAACGGCGGCAAGGGCTGGGGATGTTACCACGCCGTCCTGTTCTCCCAGTTTAACAAGTATGACGATCGCATAGTCCGCCAGACGGGAAAGTTTCAGCATAATCCGGCTTTCACCTAATTAAAGACCTGAATGGTCCTGTTTCGGATACATGGCGACTAGCGTTGCCAACGTCAACCCAAAACCTCCTGTTACAGGCAGCCTCCTCCGGCCTTTCCACGCATATGTGATCTGCGGTGCCCAGCAAGGCTGCCTTTAAGCCAAGCTTACGCCCATCCCTGCGGCACAAGCCTTTCCATATCCGCTCAAGTGCCATGCGACCAACTTTTGCCTCCCCCGAAGGCAGTTGGCACAAAAAAGAAAATTTACTGGGCGTTAATCCCAAACGTCAGCCTGAGCGCCGCAAACAGCAAAGCCCCCACGGCAAACCCGACCAATGTGCCATTAAACCGAATGAACTGCAGGTCCTTGCCCACACGCAGTTCCAGTTTTTCCGCAATTTCCACCGCGTTCCAGCCAGACACCACGCGGGCAATAAATTCGGCCATCTGGTCACGCACAAACGGCAGAGCTTTGCCAATTGTACCGTCCACTCGCTCTACTATACGCTGGCGCAACACATCATCGTTGCGCAACTGCCCCGCCATTCGGCCCAATGCATCGCGCAGCAGGCAGGCCGTGCGGCCCTGCGGGTCTTCCACATCGGTTTCCACCATACGCCGAAAACGCAGCCAGATATCGCCCCACCACCCCACAACACTTTCGTGCGAGAGCACGGACGTGACCGCCTGCGTAAACTCCCGCCCGCGTTCGGGGTCGGTTTCTATCCGGTCAATCTGGAGTCTGACCCAGCTTGTAAAGCCCTCACGCAGGCTGGAATTTTCCGGGTCGATTCGGTCCAGTTCCTGCGCTGCGGCTGTCAGCACCTTGGTGGCAATGGAACCGCCAATGGCCCAACCCAGAATACGCCCCCCCTGCTCCCGCACGCGCTCCTCAATCATGTCGCGCAGGGCACTTTCCTTGGCCTTCAGCCCGTCCTTGAGCTGGCTCAGAAAGTAGGACAGCACCTCCTGATGCCGATCATCATCGACCAGACTACGCAACGCCTTGGCAATAACGGGAGAAAGATCGCTCCCCCCCAGCAGGCCGGGCATAATCCGGCCTATGGCGTTGCTGGCCCTGCCATCCTCCAGCCGGTCCAGCAGTTGCGGCATGGACCGGGCCATGGCCCCCACTGCCGCATCCTGCGTTGCGGGGTCTTCCAGCAGATTGGCAATAAAACCGGGCACATCCACCTTGGCCAGAACGCGCTCCACCTCCTTGGCCGTAAACACCTGACTGGCCACAAACCGGCCAAGGGCGCGGGCAAGCCGGTCCTTTTGCGCAGGCAGAATAGCGGTGTGCGGAATGGGCAACCCCAACGGGTGGCGGAACAGGGCCACAACCGCAAACCAGTCAGCCACCCCGCCCACAACGCCAGCCCGCGCGCCCGCGCGGAACATTTCCAGAAAAAATCCATCCTCAACCCAGCCCGCAGCAGGGGCGGCGTAACCCACAACGGTCAGCCCCCCCATCAGCACCAGTAGCCCGGTGGCTGCATTCTGGTATCGCCGGAGTGTCTGCCGGGCGGCAATGTCCGCTTCCGTGTCGGTATGCGCTGTCATGCAATCATGAATAGCACTCCACCCCCGCCACCCCAAGTGTGCGTGAGGCGGTTGCGCACATAAAGCAGACATGGAAAGCTGACGAATAAATTGTTGCCCGACCGTTTTGTTTCTTTTCCGATTCAATCCGCAAGGATATAGAGCGCGCCATGAACACGGACTTTTCTTCCCTTCCCCCTCGCATCGGGAGCGTGCTCGCCTCCATTGCCAACACGTCCTCCACCGGCACTCCGGCGGAAGGCACCAACCCCGTTATGGGCACGGCCCTGCGCCTGAGTGATGCGCTGGAAAGCGGAACCATCACGTTTGAGGATGTGACCCAACTGGTACGCACCCTGCGTGATCAGGCTTTTTTAAGCCGCTCGCGCCGCCTGCACCGCTACGTGGGCGGCGCAGCGCAGGACACAGCGCAGGACAAACTGCGCCATGTTGCCGAGCAGCTGAGCACAACCCTGCCGTCTCCTACATTTGCGGCCTATAGCCAGCTTGTTTCCTCCATTCGTTTTGCCGCCGTGTTTACGGCCCACCCGACCTTTGCCCTGAGCAACCCGGTGTACGAAGCACTGGCCCACAGCGCCTCGCTCGATATTCCGCCTGAGACAGCACCCTATTTTGCCTCGCACCGCCGCAGTGTTCACCCAACGCTGGAAGAAGAGTTCACACTGGCAGCGCAGGCCATTGCCCGCGCGCGCGACGCCATAGACCAGTTGAACGGGGCCCTGCTTGCCACCGCAAAAAACACGTGGCCCGATGAGTGGAACACGCTCTCCCCCCGCTCCGTTATTGCAACAAGCTGGGTCGGTTACGATACGGACGGCCGGACCGACATTGGCTGGTGGGACACGCTGCGCCTGCGCCTGCGCATGAAGCTGTTCCAGCTCATGCGGCTGGAATGCCAGATTGCCCATGAGGGCGTTCTGGCCCCCGAGCTAAGCGAAAAACTGCAAAACGCCATAGACTGCGTTAAAGCCCAGATTACCGCCGTACCTCATGGAGCCACGGACGGGCAGGCCGTAGCCCGCTTTGCCGAACTGCTGGTTAATGGCCGCACCACAGCGCTCACAGCCGCCTCCGACCTGAACGCCCTGTTACAGGCCGCCATAGAGGCCGCCCCGCCATCCGCCCAACTGCCACTTGCTGTGGCGCGGGCGGGGTTTATGGCCCACGGCCTTGGGCTGGCTCATACGCATGTGCGGCTTAACGCCAGCCAGATTCACAACTTTGTACGCCAGAAGCTGAACCTGCTGGACGACCCGACCAACCCAGCCCAGCGCCGCGCCCTGCTCAACCGCGTAAACGACGCGCTGGAGAGCGTAACCCCCGTGCCAGTGGACTTTGGCGCACTGCTCAGCGACCCCTCATCCGCCGGACGGCTGATGATGACAATTGCCCAGATTGTCAAATACGTGGATTCCGACACCCCCGTCCGCTTCCTGATTGCAGAGACCGAAACAGGGTACACCCTGCTGACAGCACTGTGGATTGCGACCTATTTTGGCGTTGCCGACCGCATTGAAATTTCGCCACTGTTTGAAACAGAAGATGCGCTGGTCAACGGTGAACATATTGTGGAGGAAGCACTCCGCTCCCCCACATGGCGCGCTTACGTGCGGCGTATCGGGCGGATATGCTTCCAGTTCGGGTATTCGGACTCGGGGCGTTATATTGGCCAGCTTGCGGCCTCCTACCAGATCGAACGCCTGCGCCTGCATATTCATGACCTGCTGGTACGCTGGGACCTGAGCGATGTTGAAGTCGTGTTCTTTGATACACACGGCGAGAGCATAGGCCGTGGGGCGCATCCGTTCCGCATGGCGGACCGGCTGGACTACCTCTCCCCCGCCCATGTACGGAAGCGGTTTGAAAACTCCAACATCCATTGCCGTGAGGAAACCGCTTTTCAGGGGGGAGATGGCTACCTGCTCTTTGGCAGCCCAGAACTGGCCACCGCCACCATGGCCACCATTGCGGAAAACCTGTTCCTGAGCGACCAGCAGAAAAGCGACCCGATTTACGACCACCCGGATTTTTCAGCCGACTTTTTCTCCAGCGTGATCGACAACATGAAAGGGCTTGTAGCCGACCCCGGTTACGCAGCCCTGCTTGGGGCTTTTGGCCCATCGCTGATTGACCGCACAGGCTCCCGCCCACCTGCGCGCCAGAGTGCGGAGGCCGCAACGCGGAGCCGGATCACGCATCCCAGCCAGTTGCGGGCCATACCCAACAACGCCATTCTCCAGCAGCTTGGCTGGTGCGCCAACACCCTGCAAGGTCTGGGGGCCGCCGCCCAGCGCCACCCGGAAACGTTTGAAACACTCAACACTTCCAGCCCACGCTTCCACCGTGCGCTCGACTTTGCGCGCCATGCCCTTGCCTGTTCGGACGACAAAGTTCTCAAAAGTGTTGTGTGTATGCTGGACCCCGGCTTTTGGCTGGACCGGGCAACGGAGGAAACTTCCCCCCAGCGGCAAAAGGCGTTTTTGGCCCTTATGAGCGGGCTGGAAGGGCTTAACCTGTCAGCGGAACTGCATACCATGTTCCGCCGCATTCAGGCCGACCACCTTGCCCTGCGCGAAGCATGGCAGCATGCCCCCCGCACAGAGCCGCGCATTCGCCTGCTGCATGCCATACGGATCATGCTGATCGAACGCATTTGGCTGCTGGCATGCCGTATTCCGTTCTTCATGCCCCGTGGTGGCTTCAACCACGAGATGATGATGCAGCATATTCTGTGTCTGGATATTCCCACCGTTCTGAAGGAGATGAAGTTCATCTTCCCCACAGGTACGGGGCCATCCGATCTGGATTTCCACGAACCCCGTGGCCCGCGTGAAGAAGGGATTTATGTGCGCGAACACCGCGACATCTTTGCCCCCATGGGCCAGATGTTCGAACTCCTGCGCGAAATCAGCGTGGCACTGATGCACGATATTGGTGAGTTCGGTTAACACCCCAACCAAAGGCGGCAAACACCTCCCTGTTTGCCGCCAGACCTGACGCAAACCAAGGCTTCGCCCCCCGCCATCGTCTACTTGGGCGGGTCTATCAGTCAGAGCATACTGTCAAAAAGGGGCGCGGGGACTGACGCTGCCCCTTCCCTTTCACCAGCCTGACCGCACATCCCTCTTAAAATCCAATGTGCCATGCCAGCCTCATCTGGCTCTGGCTCTGGCTCTGGCTCTGGCTCTGGCTCTGGCTCTGGCTCTGGCTCTGGCTCTGGCTCTGGCTCTGCACACCCCAATCCAGTGCATTCCACAACAAAAAAGCCGCCTCCCCGAAAGGAAGCGGCCTTGATGTGTTTTTCAACCCGAAGGATGAAGAACTTAGCGGGACTGCGCCATGATTTCGTCTGCCACGTTACGCGGCACCGGATCATAGTGATGGAACTGCATGGTAAAGGACGCACGGCCCTTGGTCATGGAGCGCAGGTGGGAAATGTAACCAAACATTTCCTTCAGCGGCACATGAGCACGCACCATAACCGTGGAACCCGAGGTTTCCTGGCTCTGGATCATACCACGGCGGCGGTTAAGATCGCCCACAACGTCACCAACGTGATCGTTCGGGGTGGTCACTTCCACGTCCATGATCGGTTCCAGAATAACCGGACCAGCGTTCTTCATACCGTCACGAAAGCAGGCCTTTGCCGCGATTTCGAACGCCAGAGCGGACGAGTCAACGTCATGGTACTTACCGTCGAGCAGGGTGAACTTGAAGTCAACCGTGGGGAAGCCAGCCAGCACGCCCGTGGAGGACTGCATGCGGATCCCTTTTTCAACCGCAGGAATGTATTCCTTCGGCACGGTGCCACCAACAACCTTGTTCTCGAACGAAATACCTTCGTTCCGTTCAACCGGCTCGAAGGAGATCTTCACTTCTGCGAACTGACCCGAACCACCAGACTGCTTCTTGTGGGTATAGGTTTCCGTGTGCGGCTTGGAGATGGTTTCACGGTAGGCCACCTGCGGCGCACCCACGTTTGCATCCACACCATATTCACGACGCAGACGGTCGATAATGATGTCCAGATGCAACTCGCCCATGCCGGACAGAATGGTCTGACCCGTTTCCTGATCCGTCTTCAGCTGCAGGGAGGGATCTTCACCAGCCAGCTTCTGCAGGGCCAGTGTCATCTTTTCCACAGCATCCTTGGTTTTCGGTTCGACGGAAATGTCGATAACCGGAACCGGGAAGGACATACGTTCCAGAACAACCGGATCGGAGGCATCGGCCAGCGTGTCACCCGTCTGGGAGTCTTTCAGACCCACGAACGCGGCAATATCACCAGCATGCACTTCGCTCAGTTCCACGCGCTTGTCAGCGTGCATCTGATAGATACGGCCAATACGTTCCTTATGGCCCTTGGTGGTGTTCAGAACGGTATCACCGGTCTTGAGAACGCCACGATAGACGCGCACGAAGGTCAGCGTGCCGTACTTGTCGTTGATGATCTTGAACGCAAGGCCAGCAAACTTGCCGTTGGGGTCAACCGGCAGGATGGGCTGGGATGCTTCGTCTTCGTCCTCACCTTCGGGGGGGGCGCAACGAATGCCTTCAACGTCGTTAGGAGCGGGCAGGTAGTCAATGATCCCGTCGAGCAGGGGCTGCACGCCCTTGTTCTTGAACGCCGTGCCGCACAGAACCGGACGGAATTCGCCAGAGATCGCACCTTTTTTGATGCAGCGCTTCAGAGTTTCAACGGAAACGTCGCCGTTTTCGAAGTACTCTTCCATGGCTTTTTCATCAACAGCCAGAGCGGTGTCCAGCAGTTCCTGACGCGCTTCCGCAGCTTTTTCCTTCAGGTCAGCCGGGATTTCTTCATCATGGAACTTCGCGCCCAGTTCACCGCCTTCCCAGACGATGGCCTTCATTTCAACCAGATCGACAACGCCGAGGAACTGGTCTTCCGCACCGATGGGCAGCTGAAGGGGAATAGCAACGATGTCCAGCTTTTCCTTCAGCGTGTCGAATGCACGGTAGAAGTCAGCGCCGGTACGGTCGAGCTTGTTGATGAAGATGATACGCGGAACGTTGTAGCGGTCAGCCAGACGCCAGTTGGTTTCGGACTGCGGCTGAACACCGGCAACACCTTCGATGATGAACACAGCACCATCGAGCACGCGCAGCGAACGGTTCACTTCAATGTTGAAGTCAATGTGTCCGGGGGTGTCAATGATGTTGATCCGGTGATCTTTCCAGTCACAGGTCACGGCGGCGGAGGTGATGGTAATACCACGCTCACGTTCTTGCGCCATGTAGTCCGTGGTGGTGTTGCCTTCGTGCACTTCACCAATCTTATGGGACACGCCGGTGTAGTACAGAATACGTTCGGTCGTGGTTGTCTTACCAGCGTCAATATGCGCGGTGATACCGATATTGCGGATCTTGGACAGATCAGTTGTGGCGGACACGAAAACCTCCAGAAAACAGGTAAGGCGCGACAGGAGAACCCTCGCGCCTGTGGCCGCCGAACGCCGTATGGTGCCACCTGAAAATATTTTTTTCAGGAAGCCGGCTGCCGGACACCGGCCGATAGACAAAAGCGCCTGACAAGAAGTGGCAGACGCCTGAACCGCAGAAACCGGGTTCTGTCACCCAATGTGGCAGACCCCGGTTCCCACGGATAGACAAAAAGCCCTGAATCAGGCGCCTGTGGCGGCCTGCTTCTTGGCCTGCACACGCAGAACGCGGCGCTTGATAACCTGTGCTTCCGTGGGGAGCTTGCGGTTAGGCGTGCTCAGCAGGAAGGAATCCAGGCCACCATTGTGCTCAATGGTGCGCAGGCCGCGCGTGCTAACACGCATACGGACGGCAGAACCGAGGATTTCAGACGTCAGGGATGCTTCCTGCAGGTTGGGCAGAAAGCGACGACGGGACTTGTTGTTGGCATGACTGACGTTATTTCCGGTCAGCACGCCTTTGCCGGTGATCTGGCAACGACGGGACATTGTCTCATCCTTGTCTTAAACAAAAAAGGAACTAGAGGGCCGAGACAAATGCCCGGCGACCACATTCAGGATTGGCGCGGCTTATGACTGAGCCATCGCCTCCAGTCAAGGGTTGAAGCTCAGGCTTTGTCGCTTTCGCTGCCACCATCGGCCATGACGGAGGCATGAACATCGCCCAAACGCACGCTTTGCGCGGCGGAGTCAAGGATGCGCAGAATGGTCTCCTTGTCCATGCTGCGGGCCATCACACCCAGCGATCCGCCCAGCAATGCCGAGGCCACAGCCAGTGGCGGGAACTTTTCGTTCCGCAAATGGTCAATGGCGTGTTCAATCACCATTGCGCAGCGGGCAAGGTCTTCGGGCACATCCATGCGCTGTTCGGCGCTGGCTGCATTTTCTGGCTCCGTTGTGGCGTGTGCGTGGGTATCCGCCATGTTTTTACTCCTTACGTTTTTTGCAGCATCCGCCGGATTCGGCGCGATGGCAACGACCTGTTGGGTCAGCCCTCCCCCGTGGCCTGTGCAGCCCACATGGCCGCGTAATGGCCCTGTGCCGCCAGCAGTTGCGCATGTGTGCCACGCTCCACAACCAGCCCGTGCCCCATAACCAGAATTTCGTCCGCGTCCACAATAGTGGAAAGCCGGTGCGCGATCACAAGGGTGGTCCGGTTGGCCGAGACAGTTTTAAGGGCTGCCTGAATTTCTTTTTCCGTATGTGTGTCCAACGCGCTCGTGGCCTCGTCAAGCACAAGAACGCGTGGGTCTTTCAAAATCGTGCGGGCTATGGCCACACGCTGCTTTTCCCCACCGGAGAGCTTTAACCCCCGCTCTCCCACCTGTGTTTCGTACCCCTCGGGCAAAGTCATGATAAAATCATGGATCTGGGCCAGACGGGCCGCCTCCTCCACCTGCGCAGGTGTTGCCCCCAGCCGCCCGTAGGCGATGTTGTAGCCTATGCTGTCGTTGAACAGCACGGTATCTTGCGGAACAACGCCTATGGCCGCCCTCAGGTCTGCCTGACGGTAATGCCGCACATCGTGACCATCCACCACAACGGCCCCCGACCACGTATCGTAAAAACGGAACAGCAGGCGGCTTATGGTGGATTTGCCCGCCCCCGTGCTGCCCACAATGGCAACCTTGTGGCCGGGCTGCACAGCAAAGCTGATCCCATGCAGGATTTCGCGCTCGGGCCGATACCCAAAATGCACGTCCTCAAAAGCGACCCGCGCGGGGGCTGAATCCGTCAGGCGCGTAGCAATGGGGAGCGGGCTTGCGGGATCGGCCACCTCCACATCCTCCTCCGTCAGGCTGAGCATGTGTTCAAGATCAACCAGTGCGGTGCGAATGCCCGAATACACGGAACCCAGAAAGTTCAGCGGGCCATAAAGCTGGAGCAGGTAGGTGTTGACCATAACAAAGTCCCCCACCGTAATATGCCCTGCCTCCACATCATGCCCGCCAAGCAGCATGATGGCGGCAAGCGAGATGGCAATAATGGCCGCCTGACCAAAGTTCAGCAGCCCCAGCGAGTACTGGGTTTTCATGGCGGCTTTTTCGTAACGGGCCTGTGCGTTGTCGTAGCGGCTGGCTTCGTGTTCCTCGTTGCCAAAATATTTCACGGTTTCGTAATTAAGCAGGCTGTCCAGCGCCCGGCCCGATGCCTCGCTATTGGTATCGTTCATGCGGCGGCGAATACCCAGCCGCCATGACGTAAACCGGACCGTGAACACAATGTAGGTCATGATCATCAGCGCGATCATGGCAACATAGGTCCAGTTGAACAGCCGCCAGATAACCCCCATGACCAGCAACGCCTGCAAAATGGTGGGGGAGAGGGACATCAGCATCCGCAGCAGGGTCTCCACGGCCTCGGTGCCCCGCTCTATGGCCCGTGTAACCCCGCCTGTGCGCCTGTCCAGATGGAAGCGTAGAGACAGCCTGTGCATATGCGCAAAGCTGCGATACGCCGCCTGCCGCGCAACACGGAAGCGTACGGGAGCAAACAGGGAATCCCGCAGGTTGGTCAGCGCCCCAGAGACAAGGCGCACCAGCCCGTAACTGACAATCAGCAATGCAGGGGCCATGGCCATGCTGTTGGGGTGCACAAACCTGTCGACCACCTTGCTATACATAATGGGCACAGCCAGCGTGGCCAGCTCTCCGGCCACAAGGACCACCAGCACCAACAGAACGCGCCAGCGCAACGCTTTGTTTTCCTGCGGCCAAAGGTAAGGCAACAAACGGGTAAAAGTATAGGAAACCGGCCTATTGAGTGGGCCAGACACTGCTCTACGGGGGGACATGCCCCCGGATGTGGCACGTCAGGCAGTTTTTGCAACCCCCCGCCACCTTGCCATGCCCGTTTTATGCCCCGATAACAGCGTTCGTGTTTTGGCACAGCAAGAACAGGACCTTTGCCCTTATGCCTTCCAATGCAAGCCCGTTCCTCCGGCACCTGACAGAGTGCAACACGGCCATTCTTCCGGGAGAGCGCGCCCCCCTTGCCCTTGGCGGCACCCCTGCGGGCTGGCTGGCCCCCGCATTGTTCACCCGCATGGAAAAAGCCGGATTTGGTACGCCAGACAAAGGTTTTAACATCCCCCACCCCGCAGAGCTTGAAGCCTTGGGCGAAGATCTGGCGCGGGAAGGATTTTACAAATCCCACCATGAACTGTTCGATGTTTACCCGGATATGGACCAGCCTGTTGTGGGCCGCATAGACCGTGGCGCCCTGCCCCTGTTCGGCTTTGTGGCAACGGGTGTGCACATGAACGGACTGGTGCGCAAGGCGGACGGGCTGCACCTGTGGACCGGGCGGCGGGCAGCCAACAAAAGGCTGGACCCCTCCAAACTGGACCATCTGGTGGCAGGCGGCATGCCCGCAGGCCACACCCCGCGTGAAGCACTGGTGAAGGAAGCGGCTGAAGAGGCCAGCATACCCGCGGCTTTGGCGGAACAGGCCGTGCAGTCCGGCAGGCTGGTCTATGCCCTTGACCGGGCAGAAGGTCTGCGGCGCGATATTTTATACTGCTACGACCTGTACCTGCCCGAAAGCTTTGAACCCAGCGCTGCCGATGGCGAGGTTGAAAGCTTTACCCTGCTCCCATTAACCGAAGCCTACCGCATTGTGCGCGATACGGACGCATTCAAGTTCAACGTCAATCTGGTGCTGATCGACCTGTTTCTGCGCACCGGGCTGATTGACCCCAACAGTGCAGAGGGCCACGCCCTGCGCACCGGGCTGGACCGGGGGCTTTCCCCCGCCAGCCCGGGACGGAGCGTAGTTTTAAGCTGAATAGCGGGCGTTGGCGCAGGCGGAGGCTTCGGCTTCCGCCTCCTTCAGCCCGGCCAGCAGACGTTCACGGATTTCCTCCAGCCGCTTCTTGTCCGTAATTTTGAGGCCGAACAGGTCCTTAACGTAGAACACGTCCACCGCCCGCACGCCGTATGTGGTAATATGGGCGGAGGCGATCTGAAGGTTCTCGCGGCTCATGGCGGCCGTTACGTCATGCAGCAGACCGGGGCGGTCGCGACCGTTAATTTCGATCACCGTATAGGTGTTGGACACGCCATTATCTACCACCACACGCGGGGGAACATGAATGGCGCGCATGCGTAGCGGCATGTGGCCAAAGCCCGCACGGGCAATTTCCGCCCCAATATCAAGCTGTCCGCTCAACCCCTGCTCAATCAGGGATGTCAGGCGGGCCAGACGGTGTGTTTCCTCATACGCCTGACCTGATGTGTCCTGAATCCAGAAGGTATCAAGCGCCATGCCGTGGGTCATGGTATGGATGCGCGCATCCACAATGGATGCCCCGGCCAGCGCCAGAGCGCCCGCGATCTTGGAAAACAGGCCCGGCACGTCCACCGTATAAACAGTTACTTCGGTCACACCCCGCGCAGGCAGGGGCAGAACCTCCACCGTAAGGGGTGCGCCGCGCGCATCGGCATCACGGATCAGGCGGGCATGGCGGCTGTGTGTTTCGTAATCGAACGACAGCCAGTACCCTGCGTAACCCAAGCCCAGAAAGTGCTCGATATCGCGCTGGGGCACACCCTCCTCGCCCAGAATTTCGGCTGTTACGTCCTTGGCGTGGCGCACGCGCACGTCGCGCTCCGTGGTGGACAGGCCACCGGCCAGCACCTCCGCCACGCGCAGATACAGCTCGCGCAGCAATGTGGCCTTCCATGCGTTCCACACGCGTGAACTTACCGCGCGCATATCCACAATGGTCAGCAGCAGCAGCAGGCGTAGCCGCTCGGGCGACTGCACAATATCGGCCACGTCCAGAATGGTCTTGGGGTCGTCAATATCACGCTGGAAAGCGGTATGGCTGAGCAGGAGGTGGTGGAGCACCAGCCACGAAACCGTTTCTGTCTCCTCCCCCGACATGCCAAGGCGGGGGCAGAGTTCGGCGGCAATTTCGGCCCCGATTTCCGAATGGTCGCCACCACGGCCTTTGGCCACATCATGCAGCAGCACGGCCATATACAGGGCGCGGCGCGAATGCAGGCCTTTGATCAGCTCATATGCAATGGGAATTTCGTCCGCCATGCGCCCGGTGGCCACTTCGTCCAGAATGCGAATGGCTTCCACCGTGTGCTCATCCACTGTGAACACATGGTAGGTATCAAACTGCATCTGCCCGACAATACGCGCCCAATCGGGAATAAGACGGCCAAAAATGCCGGTCTCGTTCAGAATATGCAGCCAGTAGGAATGGCCCGATGGCGGGTGGCTGCCATAAGCTGCGGAATAGACGGGCGTATTTTCCTCCGCTGGTGGTGGCGCCACAACGGCTGCCCCCCGCCTGCGCGGGCGCTGCTCGTCCTCGGAGGTATCGCCACACAGCAGGTCGAGAAAAATACGCGCAGCCTCTGGGTCATCACGCAGGGTAATGGCGCGGCGCTCCCAGCGAATAAGTTGGTGGCGGGCCAGCGGATGCAGCGGACGGCGGCGCAGACGCGCCCAGTCCAGAATCTGCATCATTTTAATGGGGTCCTGATCAAAGGACACACCCCGGTCTGGCAATATCTGCCCGTCCAGCAGGGTAAAGCCTGCCTCACGCATGGCCTCGTCCGGCTTGGCCGCATTGGCCACCGGCCCCTGTGCCTGCCGCAGCACGGCGGGTTCGAGCACATGGGTCAGACGCATGACTTCCCGCGCGGTCAGGAAGTAGTGGCGCATGAACCGCTCCACCCCATTCTGGCGGCCGTGGCGGGTGTAGCCCATGCGCGCGCCAATAACGGGCTGCATGTCAAACGTCAGGCGTTCTTCCGCCCGCCCGGCCACGTAATGCAGGTGCAGGCGCACGGTCCACAAAAAGTCCCATGACCGGCGCGCACGCGCGGCTTCCTGCTCCGTGAGCAGGCCCATCCATATAAATTCGGGGGCCAGCAGGTCGCGCACATGGCGGGTGCCAAAGGTGTTGCGGCACATCCAGTACAGGGTTTGCAGGTCCCGCAGGCCACCGCGCCCTTCCTTTATGTTGGGTTCGACCAGATAGGGACTATCCCCAAACTTGCGGTGCCGCTCCAGCCGCTCGCGCCGTTTGTCATGAATAAAGCCCGCAGCGCCCGCCTCCACGCAGGAGAGGATGTAGCGGGCCTCAAACATGGCAAAGAGGGCTGTATCCCCCTCCAGCAAGCGCGCATCCAGCAGGGCGGTGCGGACTGTTGTGTCCTTGGAGGCCTCGGCAATACATTCATCAATCGTGCGCGTGGCGTGGCCGACCTTGACCCCCAGATCCCACAGAAAATACAGCACGTATTCCACAACCGGGTGCGCGCGCTCCCCCGCCCCCTGCGCGATCAGGAACAGCAGATCAATATCGCTGAACGGGGCCAGAAGCCCGCGCCCGTACCCCCCCGTTGCGGCAACAGCAAAGCCTGAGCGCCCACCCATGGCCGGTGGTTCGTCCTGTGTTGTGGCCCGCACGGCCAGATCAACAATGGCGCGCAGCATGACATCGGCAAAGGTAGCAAGGGTTTTGGCCGCTGCGGCCCCCTTGAGTTCGTACCGCTCAAAGCGTTTGCGAACATCCGCCTGATACCGCCCCAGATGCCGCCGGAAAATGGCCACGGCCTCATCCCGCGGGGGGATGGCCGCATCATCTGGTGTGGCATCCCTCAACTCCCGCGTCAGGCACGCGGCAAGGGCTTCTGGCGTCAGGGTCGCCAGAACGGACATGTCGGTCTGCTGCCCGGCGGCAGCCTGTGCGGAAGAGGTGGGCATAGGGTTACGGGTTTAGCTCCTGAGGTCGATCGGGGGTTGGGGTGGATCAGCCGGGGGTGGGCAGGTCTGTCTCCTGCCCGGCCTGCCTGCGCAGATCGTACAGAATATCCAGCGCAGCCCTTGGGGTCAGACTATCCGGGTCAATCTCCATCAATCGTTTCTTTAACGTATTTTCGCATGGTGGGGGTAATGTCTTCTGTGTGTCAAAAAGCGGTAACGGTTCGGGTATGGTATTTTCAGCACGTTCAAGCTCACGCAGCAGCCGCCCGGCCCGCTCCACCACGCCAACAGGCACGCCAGCCAGCCGCGCCACATGCACACCCCAGCTTTTTTTTGCTGATCCTGCAAGCACTTCGTGCAAAAAAACGATCTGTCCGCGCCACTCCCGCACCGCCATTGTATGCAGGCACAAACGGGGCAATGTATCGACCAGACGGGACAGTTCGTGGAAGTGGGTTGCAAAAATTGCACGACAGCGCACCGTTGAATGCAGAGCCTCCAGCACCGACCATGCAATGGCCAGCCCGTCCAGCGTTGCCGTGCCCCGCCCGATTTCGTCCACCACAACCAGCGAGCGTGGCCCGGCCTGATTGAGGATAGCCGCCGTTTCGGTCATTTCCACCATAAAGGTGGAACGCCCACGGGCCAGATCGTCCGATGCGCCAACGCGGGAGAACAACTGGTCCACAATGCCAATACGCGCGCAATCCGCAGCAACAGGAAAGCCCCCCTGAGCCAGAATAACCGCCAGCGCCGTCTGCCGCAAAAAAGTGGATTTACCGGCCATGTTTGGCCCGGTCAGCAGCATAACCCGCCGCTGGGGCGCCAGCACGCAGCCATTGGGCGTAAAGCGCGCACCCGGTGGCAGGGCGGCCTCCACCACAGGGTGGCGGCAGCCCTGCAGATCAAACGCGGTATCCTCACTGACCTCGGGCCTGCACCACGTGCCCCCTGTGGCCAGCGATGCGCAGGACTGCAACACGTCCAGCACCGCCAGCGCCTGCGCCAGTTCGGGCAGTTCGCGCTCGGCCAGCACTTTGGCGGTCAGTTCCACAAAAACCAGTTTTTCGCGCTGGGCGGCTTTTTCCGCGGCCTCGGTAATGCGCACGTTCAGGCTGGCCAGTTCCTCTGTGGCAAACCGTGCGGTGCTGGCCGTGCCCTGGCGCAGAATAAGGTCCGGGTTGTCCTTGAGCCGCGCACTGGCCCCCACGGGCACTTCCATAACGTAACCAAGCTGCGCGTGATGACGAATTTTGAGATTGGACACCCCAAAGCGGGTTGCGTAATCGGCCTGCAAAGCGGCTATCAGGCGGCGTGAGTTATCACGCAAGGCACGGTGCTCATCCAGCTCCGCATCATAGCCTGCGGCAATCACGCCGCCATCATCCAGCCGGGCGGGAAGTTCCTCCGCCAGTGCTGTGTGCAACTCCGCCTCCAGCGCGCGGGCGGCCCCAA
Organism: Acetobacter zythi; assembly: GCF_963921165.1. Lineage (NCBI taxonomy): Bacteria > Pseudomonadati > Pseudomonadota > Alphaproteobacteria > Acetobacterales > Acetobacteraceae > Acetobacter > Acetobacter zythi. The sequence continues at coordinate 466,717 of NZ_CAWUEO010000012.1, read as the reverse complement.
GCCAGCCTGTGGCATGGGCCAGAACCGTGGGAAGCTGTGCGGCCTGTGCGCCCTCCTGCCCCGCCAGAATACGCGCGGCCTCCCGCGCGGCCGCCAGCCCATCCCGAATACCGGCCATATCACGCGGCAACCCCCGCCCGAGCGAGAGGCGGCCCAGTGCGCGGGCAATATCGGGCGCTTTTTTCAGCGCATCACGCAGCGCCGCACACCGGGCGGTGTGGTCCTTGAGCCACCACCACCCCGCCTGCCGGGCGGCAATGGCATCCACCTGCGTAAGGGGGGACGCCAGCCACTCCGCCAGCATGCGCGCACCCGCAGCACTGACCGTGCGATTGATGGCGGTAAACAGGGTGTGTTCCACCCCACCATCCCGCGCACGCAAAATATCCAGACTGGCGCGGGTGGCCGGGTCTATCCCCAGCACGCCGCTCTGGCTTTGCGGAATGGGGTGGGCCAGCCGGGGGAGCCTGCCAGCCTGCGAGCGGCGCACGTAATCCACCGCCATGGCTGCGGCTATGCTCTCCTCGTCCGAGAACGTGCCAAAGGCTTCAATGCTCGCCACGTCAAACGCTGCGGCCAAACGCTGCTTTGCACTGCCCGGTGCGGGCAATGTGGCCTCTGGCGCGCGCCGGGCCTCGTAATCCCCCAGTTCCACGCCAGCAGTCGCCAGAATTTCCGCCGGGTCCAGCCTGCCCAGCAGAGCGGGCAGGCCGCTGGTGGGCAGGCTGGCGGTCTCGAACAAACCAGTGGAGACATCAATCCACGCAGCCCCAAGCTGCTCCGCCCCCTCAGGTGGCGCATCCTTGCGGCGCTTACCCCGCCCTCCCTCCGGCTGGCAGACCAGCGCAAGCAGCAGGTTGGAACGCCCCGGTTCCAGCAGTTCATCCTCGGTCAGGGTGCCGGGGGTCACCACACGCACAACCGCGCGGGCGAGTGGCCCTTTGCTGGCAGGCCGCCCCTTGCGTGGCACCTCGGTCTGCTCCGCCACCGCAACCCGGAACCCCCTGCGGATCAGGCGTTGCAAATAAGCCGGGGCGGCCGCAACTGGCACACCACACATGGCAATGGGTTCGCCCCCATGGTTGCCACGGGCGGTCAGGGCAATATCCAGTGCGGCGGCGGCGGCCGTGGCGTCATCAAAGAACAGTTCGTAAAAATCCCCCATCCTGAAGAACAGAAGGGCCTCGGGATTTTCCGCCTTGAGGGTAAACCATTGCGCCATGGCGGGTGTTGCGCCATCGGGAGAGATACGTGTCATGCCTGCATCATAAAGCTACATTGCGTGGGAGCAACCACCCGGCCCCACCGCCCGCGCCGCCACGTGCTCCAGCCAGAGCGTTGCGGTGGCAAGCGGGATGCGCCAACTGGTCCTGTCGTCCTGTGGGGCTGGCTGGCGGGTAATCTGCACCGAGGGGTACCACAAACTGCGCTCCAGCACACCGGGGCTTACGCCTGTATCTGGCAAAAGCGTGGTGTCCGGGGCAACGGAGCCGCCCGCCCAGCGCCAGTCCCCTCCATACCGGTCAAGCAGCAGGGTTGGTTTGCCCAGCAGCCCCGCCAGATGGACAATCATGGTGTCCACACTCACCACCGCATCCAGCCCGGCTATGACCTGCGCCGTGACCAACAGGTCTCCCTTTGGCAAAGGCGTGAGCGGCACGGGACTGCCCGCAGGGGTCACGCACGGTTGCAAGGCCTGAAAGGCAAGCCCTTCAACCGCTGCCAGCCCGCCCAGCAACGCCGGGTCCAGCGAGCGCCGCCGGTCAAACTGGTAACGCGGGTTACCCGACCAGCATAGACCAACCCGCAATCCGCCTTGCCTGCAAGGGGCTTGTGGGGCCGCAAAGCACGCCGTATCGGGTTGCCATGCAAAAGGGGCTGCCACTCCAAGCCTGTGGGGCAGGCTGAGCAGGCTACAGCATGCCTGTGCCCGACCTGCCTGCTCTGGCGCCACCAGTTCCACACGCCCTCCCCATTGGGGCAGCAAAGCCTGCACAAAGGAGCGCATAGTCTGTGGCACCAGCAGGCAGACCCGCACCTTTTGGGCTGCCAGCCCCACGTAACGCAGGAACTGCAAGGCATCACCCAACCCCTGCTCGGCATAGAGCAGCACGGTCTGGGCTGCTGCCGTTCCATCCCATTCGGGCATAGCGGCAACGCAGGAGGGAGGGGCCAGCAGGCCGGTGCGGGCCTCAAACAGGTTCCAACCCCTGGCAAACTGGCCAGTGGATAGGCACAGGCTCCCAAGGTCCAGTGCTGCACGGGCATGGTCCTGCGGCGTGGTGGCCTGCTGCATGGCCTGCTTAAACATCTCCTCTGCGGCCTGTGTGCGCCCGAGGTCCATCAACACCGTGCCGTAGTTCAGCGCCAGACGGGCATCCCCCGTGCGTAGCCTGTAGGCCGCGCCCAGTTCGTGCTCGGCTCCGTGCAGTCTGCCTTGCGCCATAAGCACCAACCCAAGGTTGGTTCGCGTTTCCGCCACATCGGGCGCCAGTGTTGCAGACAGGCGCAAGGCTTGTTCAGCCGCCTCATACCGGTGTTGGGCAAACAGGGCGGCACCGTGGTTTGCCAGTACCTGCGGATTGTTGGGCATGGCCTGCGCCACACGCCTGAAGTGTGGTTCCGCCTCCGCCATACGCCCGGCCTGTTCAAGCACCATGGCGTGTAGGTTCTGTGCGGCAATATCCTCCTCCTCCAGCGCCAGAGCACGCGCGGACAGGGTTGTTGCTTCCGCCGCCCGGCCACACCGGGCCACAAAAGCCGCAAGCGCCATATGCCGCCCCTGCTCCAGCGGACGCAGGGCCAGTGCTTTTTTGAACGCCCGCTCGGCATCGGGCAGACGGCCCGCTTTCTCCAGTATCTGGCCCATGGCGTCATGCGCGCGGGGGTCATTGGGGGTGGCAAGTATGGCCACGTTGGCAGCAGCCCGCGCTGGCTCCACGTGCCCCAGTTCCAGCAGGGCCAGCCCCAGTGTGATATGGAAAAAAGGTTCAGGCGCCAGCCGCACGGCTCTGTCCGCCAGAGCTACGGCGGCTCCCGCATTCCCCCCCGCACGTGCAACGCAGGCCATGGCGTGCCAGCTGTACGCATCCGTGGGGTTGAGGTGCAAATGCGTGCGCAAAAGGGATTCGGCCTGCACCGCATCCCCCTGCGCCAGACAGGCCAGCGCCACATCGGCCAACGGCGGCGTACCCTGCGTGTCTGCTTTTTTCTTATCCATGCTGGCAGGCACCCATGTTTTACGACCAAAGCAGGTTGGAAAGGCGGGTCTGCGCGATCAGACACGTTTCGTTTGCGTGCGTGATGCTGTACCATCCCATGCATGAATAAAGCCTATCTTTCCCTCGAACGCCACTTTGCGCGCCTTTCCTCTCTCAATGATGCTCTTGGCATTCTGGGCTGGGACAAAGAGGTTATCATGCCATCGGGTGCGGCCGAGCGCCGGGCGGAAAATCTGGCCATGCTTGAAGGGCTGCGGCACGAAATTCTGACAGCCCCCGTTATGGCCGACCTGCTGGCCGAGGCCGATGCAGGGGATGACGTGTGGCGCACCGCCAATCTGGCGCAGATGCGCAGGCAGCATACACAGGCCACCGCCCTGCCGGGGGACCTGGTGGAAGCCAGCGCGCAGGCCACCGCCCGGTGCGAAATGGCATGGCGCACCGCGCGCGAGAACAGTGATTTCAAAAGCCTTGAACCGCATCTGGCCGAAGTGCTGCGCCTGACAAGGGAAACCGCCATAGCCACGGGCGAGGCCATGGGCCTGACCACGTACGATGCCCTGCTGGACAGTTTTGACCCCGGCACACGGCAGGCCGATATTGACCCCATTTTTACCTCTCTGGCCGCGGACCTGCCCGAACTGATTGGCGCCGTGCTGGAAAAGCAGGCCAGCCTGCCTGCGATAACCGCTCCCGCAGGCCCCTTCCCCATTGCCGAGCAGGAAGCCCTTGGCCGCCGCCTGATGCAACGGATGGGTTTTGATGCAACACGCGGCAGGCTGGACGTGAGCGCGCACCCATTCTGCGGCGGGGCCACGCATGATGTGCGCCTGACCACGCGGTACGTGGAAGCCGACTTTATTCCCGCCATGATGGGGGTCCTGCACGAAACCGGGCACGCTCTATACGAAATGGGACTCCCTGCCGAATGGGCCAGCCAGCCCGTTGGCCAGTCTGGCGGCATGACCCTGCATGAAAGCCAGTCCCTTCTGATGGAAATGCAGTTCTGCCGCTCTCTTACTTTTGCAAACTGGCTGGCTCCACAGGTCCGCAGCAGTTTTGGCGTAGCAGACAACGCCACAGGGTGGGATGGCTCCAGCTTGCACCGCCACCTGACGCATGCTGAACCCGGCTTTATTCGTGTTGATGCGGACGAGGTGACATACCCCGCCCATATTCTTGTGCGCTATGAGCTGGAAAAAGCCCTGATCTCGGGCGATCTGGCGCTGGCCGACCTGCCTGCCGCCTTTAACGACCGCCTGCACGCCCTGCTGGGGCTGCACGTGCCAGACGACCGGCGTGGCTGCTTGCAGGATATTCACTGGCCCGCAGGGCTGTTCGGCTACTTCCCCTGCTACGCGCTGGGCGCCATGACGGCTGCTCAACTGCGCACCGCAGCCTGCACGGCCAACCCGGCCATTCTGCCCGCTATTGGTCAGGGCGACTTTGCTCCCCTGCTGGCATGGCTGCGCCAGAACGTGCATGGCCGCGCCCGTAGCACCACCATGTCCCAGATCGTGCAGGATGCGACCGGCAAACCACTGGACGCCACGGCCTACCTGACCCACATCCGCCGCCGCTACCTTGAGCGCGCACCGGATGCATAAGCCCGGCCATGCCTGCATTGTTGGCATAAGGGCACCGGCCTACTCCCTGCGCCACGGCACACCGGCCCTGCACACAAGGCGTTTGCAAGGCCGGGCCATGGGGCGGAAAATCCCGTTTACGTTTTTATGCCACAAAGCCCCACCAACCGGATGCCCGCGCGCATGACAGCTCCTTTTTTCCGCCTTTCCTCCCCATCCCGTCGCGCGGCTTTTGGTCTGCTCGCCGCCATGCTGGCCCTGCCAGTTGCCAGCCCCCCTTCATGGGCGCTGCATATGCCCAAAGTGGCGGAACTGCCTGCCAGCGCGCTCCAGCCCTTCATGCAGTCCAACAGCCAGATATGGGACGCCATTGTCCCCCTGCCAGACGGGCGCATGCTGCTGGAGGCCCCGGCATGGGTGGGCAATACCGGTCCCCAGCTTTTTGTGCGCACCACGGACGGGCAACTGGCACCATGGCCCAATGCCGCGTGGAATAGCCCCGAGGGCGATGCCTCCAGCCGGTTTGTAGCCCTTGGCGGGCTGACCAGAACAGCGGATGGCCACATATGGGTGCTCGACAGCGGCGTAACCAACCGCAGGAACCCACCTGTAGCCCCCCCCAAACTGGTGGAAATTGACCCCGCCACCAACGCGGTGCTCCGCACGGTGCCCGTACAGGCCAGCGCCCTGCGGCCGGGGAGCATTCTCTCCGGCATTGCGGTGCATGGCACAACCGCCTATGTGCCGGATTCCGGCGTGGCTGGCCTGCTGGTGATCGACACGGCCTCCGCCACGGCCAAACGCTTTCTGGACCACCACCCGGACCTGATCGCCAGCCGCCCGATTGTAACGCCCAACGGCCCTGTGCGCGACAGTTCGGGCCATTACGCAGCGGTGGACGCCAGCATGGTTGCTGTCAGCCCCGATGGGTCGTGGATTGTGCTGCAAGCCCCCGGGCAATACCTCTCCCGCGTGTCCACCTCCATTTTCAATGACCCGGACATAACCCCCGCAGCGTTTGAGGAAAGCGTGACCCAGTGGTTCAAAACCCCATCGCTGGGCGGCATGACCATTGATAACGACGGCACCCTGTACTGGGCCGACATTACAACAGCGAGCATTCTCAGCTACACTACGGGGCGTGTGCCACGCAGGCTGATTACCGACCCACGCCTGCAATGGCCCACCACACCGGGGCTGGATGGGCACGGGCACCTATATGTTTCGGCCAGCCAGATTGACCACAGCACGGCCTTTGGCGCACCCGCGGCCACCCTTACATGGCCGATCACCATTTATGAGCTGACCCTGCCCACAACACCTCCGCCGGGCTAGTGTCTGGCCGAATTTATCTTACAAGCCACTTCGCGGCATCCGTCATTCAGGATATAAACGCCCTCATGCGCTACATTTCCACACGCGGGAATGCTCCCGTTCTTTCTTTTTCCGATGTCCTGCTGAGTGGCCTTGCCGAAGATGGCGGGCTGTACCTGCCGCAGACATGGCCCGAATTTTCGCTGGCCGACTGGCAGGCCATGCGTGTCCTGCCCTACCCGGAGCTGGCCGCACGGATTCTGGCCCGCTTTACCGGCTCCGATATTGATGAGGACACGCTCAAAACCCTATGCGCCAAAGCCTATGCAGGTTTTGACCACCCCGCCATTGTGCCGCTGACACAGGTGGAAGACGGGCTGTTTGTGCAAGAGCTGTTCCACGGCCCAACCCTTGCCTTCAAGGACATGGCCATGCAGGTGCTTGGCCAGCTGTTTGAACACGTGCTGACCCAGCGCGACGAGCATGTCACCATTGTTGGCGCAACATCGGGCGATACAGGCTCCGCCGCCATTGAGGCCTGCCGTGGCCGCAAGCGCCTGTCCGTCATTATTCTGCACCCCAAAGGCCGCACGTCCGAAGTGCAGCGCAGGCAGATGACCACGGTGCGCGAACCCAACGTGACCAACCTTGCGGTGGAAGGCACGTTTGATGACTGTCAGGATCTGGTCAAAAGCCTGTTTGCGGATATTCCTTTCCGCCGGGAAATGCACCTGTCCGCCGTCAACTCCATCAACTGGGCCAGAATTGCCGCGCAAATTCCGTATTATGTGCATGCAGCCCTTGCGCTGGGCGCGCCTGAGCGTGAAGTCTCCTTTGCCGTGCCTACGGGCAACTTTGGCAACATTCTGGCCGCATGGGCCGCGCGCAAGATGGGCCTGCCCATCCGCCAGCTTTGTGTCGGGTCCAACCGGAATGATATTCTGACCCGCTTCCTCAACGCCAATGACATGACCATCAAAGGGGTGGTGCCCAGCCTCTCCCCCTCCATGGACATTCAAGTCTCCTCCAACTTTGAACGCCTGCTGTTTGAACTGCTCGGGCGCGACGCCACGGCCTGCGCGCGCATTATGACCGGATTCCGCAGCACGGGGCATATGGATGTGCCTGCGGAAGTCTGGGAGAACGCCCGCACCCTGTTCTGCGGTCTGGCACTGGACGACGCCCAGACCGAGGCCGAGATCCGCACCCTGCACCAGCGTTCCAACTATATGGCCGACCCGCACTCCGCCATTGGCATTGCCGCAGGCCGCCGCTTCCGCCAGCCGGGCATTCCCATGGTGGCCGAAGCCACGGCCCACCCGGCCAAGTTCCCCGATGCCATGGTGGCCGCTACGGGTATTCACCCCGCACTGCCCGTGCATCTGGCCGACCTGTTTGAGCGTGAAGAGCGTTACCGCACGGTCCCCGCAACCGAGGGCGCCATAAAGGACGCGGTGCGTGCCGCAGTCCTTTCCAACGCTGGCTGAATAAAACACCCTCCCCCATTGCAGGGCTGCCCACGCGGCGGCCCTGCTGTTTTTCAGGACGAGAATGACAGACCCCATCCAGCTAACCCGCCTGCCCTCCGGCCTGACCGTTGTGACCGAACGCATGGACCGTGTGGAAACCGTTTCCTTCGGAGCCTATATTTCCGCTGGCACCCGGAATGAAACCGCGGCGGAAAATGGCGTATCCCATTTTCTGGAACACATGGCCTTCAAAGGCACCACAAGCCGCTCCGCCCTGCGTATTGCCGAAGAGATTGAAAACGTGGGCGGGCACATTAACGCCTATACCGCGCGCGAACAGACGGTGTTCTACGTCAAGCTCCTCAAGGAAAACCTTGGGCTGGGGATCGACATTATTGGCGATATTCTGACCCACTCCACGTTTGACGCAGCCGAGCTTGAGCGCGAACGCGGCGTAATCTTGCAAGAAATCGGTCAGGCGAACGACACACCAGATGACGTGGTGTTTGACCATTTTCAGGAAACCGCCTTCCCCAACCAGCCCATGGGTCGCCCTATTCTGGGCACGGAAGAGCTGATCAAGGGTATGCAGCGTGACACGCTGACCTCCTACATGAGCACGCATTACAACCCGTCCAACATGATTGTGGCGGCTGCGGGCAATCTGGAGCATGCATCGGTCGTGGCACAGGTGGAGCAGCATTTTGCTCACCTGCCCACAACCAAGGCCCCAGCCATGGAACCCGCCCTTTACGCTGGTGGCGAGTTCCGGCAAGTCAAGGAACTGGATCAGGCGCATATTGTGCTTGGCTTCCCCTCCACCGGCTACCATGACCCCGATTATTACGCGGCCCTGCTCCTTTCCACCCTGCTGGGCGGTGGCATGTCCTCCCGCCTGTTTCAGGAAATCCGGGAAAAACGCGGACTGGTCTATTCGGTCTATTCCTTCAATGCACCGTTTGAAGGCGGTGGCGTGTTCGGCGTCTATGCCGGCACGGGGGAAAAGGAATGTGCCGAGCTTATTCCCGTTACACTTGAGGAACTCCGCAAGGTGCAGCTTGGCGTGAGCATGGACGAACTGGTGCGGGCGCGGGCGCAGCTTAAATCCTCGTTGCTCATGTCGCTCGAAAGCACGGGCAGCCGGTGCGAGCAGATTGCCCGCCAGCTCCAGATTTTTGGCCGCGTTATTCCCACGCAGGAAACGGTCAACAAGATCGAAGCCGTGACACAGGAAGACATCTGCCGTGCGGCTGCGCGTATTTTTGCAGGCACGCCCACACTTGCAGCCCTTGGTCCCATCGGCCACATTCCTTCCCTGCAAAGCATCAAGGAGACACTGGCAGCATGACGCAACAGCCCCTCGACCTTATTGCCGATCTGGTTAAGCTCGCCCGCGCCAGCGGGGCCGATGCAGCAGACGCCGTTTTTGTCAGCAGCACGGCCGTAGGCGCTGGCGTGCGCAACGGCGTGACGGAAGAACTGGAACGCTCGGAAACAACCGATCTGGGGTTGAGGGTTTTTGTGGGCCGCAAAAACGCCATTGTCTCCACCACAACCCCTGACCGGGCTAAATTTGGCGCTCTGGTGGACCAGGCGCTGGCCATGGCCCGCGTGCTGCCAGACGACCAGTATGCCGGTCTGGCGCCCGGCGCCATGCAGGGTATCTTCCAGACCAACGCGCTGGAACTGGCCGACCCGGCCGAGCCGGACACCGCCGCCCTGCTGGAACGCGCCAAGGCGGGGGAGGAAGCAGCCCTTGCCATAAAAGGCGTGACCAACAGTGCGGGGAGCAGTGCCTCGTGCGGGCGGACGGATATTACTCTGGCCACCTCTGCGGGGTTTGCTGGCACGTATAGCCGCACCAGCCACTCCAACTCGGTCTGTGTTCTGGCAGGTGCTGGCGATGGTATGCAGCGTGATTATGACTACCACGGTACAGTCTGGCTCCATGACCTGAAGGACGCGGCAGAGCTGGGCCGCAATGCAGGGCAGAAAGCCGTAGCACGCCTGAACCCCAGCCGCCCCAAAACAGGCCGCTACCCCGTTGTGTTTGACCCACGGGTTGCGGGCAGTTTTCTGGGCCATTTTGTCGGTGCCATTACGGGCACAGCCATTGCCCGTGGCACGTCCTTCCTTAAAGACAAAATGGGGCAGGCCATTTTTGCCAGCACTGTTGGCATTACCGATGACCCAACCCGCGTAAAGGGCCTGCGCTCCCGCCCGTTTGATGGCGAAGGCATGGCGGTTACCCCGCTCTCGCTCGTGCAGGATGGTGTTTTGCAGACATGGGTGCTGGACAGCCGCAGCGCCCGCCAGCTTGGCCTGCAAAGCAACGCCCGCGCGGCCCGTGGCACGGCAAGCCCGCCCGGCCCCTCCGCCAGCAACCTGTTCTTTGAACCCGGCGCCCGCTCCCCCACGGAATTGATGGCCGATATTAAGGAAGGACTCTACATTACAGAAATGATGGGTTCCTCCATTAACGGCCTGACGGGCGATTACAGCCGTGGAGCCTCGGGCTTCATGATCCGTAATGGCCAGATTGCCGAACCGGTGGCGGGCTTTACCCTTGCCGGCAACCTGCTGGAAATTTTTGCTTCCATCACATTAGCCAACGATCTGGTATTCCGTTTTGGCACCGACGCCCCCACATTACGGACAGATGCCCTGAATACCGCAGGGGCCTAACTGTTAGCCGGAGACCAAAAACCAGTGAAATCACGTCTGCTACGATCAACCCTTCATGCGTTGCTGGCCGCCAGCCTGCTGGCCGGGCCATTAACCATACAGGCCGATGCCCGGCCCGGTCAGGGCGGGTCCATGGGCAGCCGTGGCAGTCGCACATGGAGCGCGCCACCTGTTACGCGCACAACGCCGTACAGCACCGCCCCCATGGACCGCTCCATAGCCCCCCGCACATCCCCCACTCCGGGGTATGGCGCGCCCCAGATGGGTGCCCCCTTTGGCCGCCCCATGGGCTACGCCAACCGCCACCCGTTCCTGACCGGGTTGGCCGGAGGCTTTTTGGGAGCCGGACTCTTTGGCATGCTGAGCGGCCATGGCTTTATGGGCGGTATGCACGGCTTCTTTAGTCTGCTTGGGCTTATGGTCCAGATCGGGCTTGTGGTCATGTTTGTTATGTGGCTGATCCGCCGCTTTGGCCGTGGCAACGCGGGTAGCAATGGATTTGGCATGGGCGCTGCCCCACGTGGCATGCCGTCCGGCGCGGCTCCGGCCTCCCCCACACCGTCCAGTGGGGGTGCGCCTGTGCAGATCACCACAGCGGATTACCAGTCCTTCCAGCAAACGCTTATGGATATCCAGAGCGCATGGAACCAGCAGAACATTCCGGCCCTGCAGCAGATGGCCACGCCGGAAATGGTCTCCTACTTCAACGAGCAGCTTGCCACGCTGGCCAGTCAGGGCGCGCGCAATGTTGTCTCGGACGTGCGTTTCCTTCAGGGCGATCTGGCCGAAGCATGGCGTGAAAGCGGCATGGATTATGCAAGCGTTGCCATGCGTTACAGTCTGATCGACCTGACAACCAACGCCACCGGGCAAGTGGTGGATGGTAGCTCCACCACCCCCGTGACCATTACCGAGGTCTGGACATTTGTCCGTCCCTCACGCGGGGGGCGCTGGCTGCTCTCGGCCATTCAGCAGGCTCGCTGAACACCAGCAGCACCTTCTGGCTCAGCACAACAGAAAACCCCGTCTTCCTTATTGGAAGACGGGGTTTTCTTTGTACGTGTCAACTTTGGTAATCGGAATGCATTCCGTCAGGCCGTATGGGCCTTTACCGGCCGCCTGCCGGTGCGTAACGCCGCATTACGGGTGGAGCAGCGTTAACCCGAACATAATCCCGGCCAGCACAAGCATGAACACAACCATGCTCCGCACACGCTGGCTCTGGCGCTTTTGGCGTTCAAGCTGCTCTGGTGTCTGGGTTATGGGAAGAGTGGTCATGCTCAGTGCATCCATATCTGAAAGAAGTGGTCGCCCAGAAGACCACAGAACAGGAAGAAGAGATAAGCCAGCGAGAACCGGAACGAGATCCGGGCGGCTTTATCTCCCTTCTGGCTGACACCATTTTCATCCTGCGGCTCCAGCAGTACACGCACAGCGCACGCAACAAAGCCAAGCCCAAGCACTACCGCCGTTACCGTGTAGATCCACCCACTTGCCCCGACAAAAGACGGAATAAGAGAGACGGCCAGCAATACCAACGTGTAGAAAAATATCTGCCAACGCGTATGCCGCACACCGCGCACAACCGGCAGCATGGGAATACCCGCGCGCCCGTAATCCTTGCAGGCATAAAGCGCCAAAGACCAGAAATGTGGCGGCGTCCAGAAGAACACAATACCAAACATAACAACGGGCATGACCGCCATATGACCCGTGGCGGCTGCCCAGCCGATCATGGGGGGGAAAGCTCCCGCAGCGCCACCGATGACAATGTTCTGCGGCGTGGAGCGCTTGAGCCACATGGTATAGATAACGGAATAGAAGAAAATGGAAAACGCCAGAATAGCGGCAGCCAACGTGTTTGTGGCAATCCACATCAGGCAGACGGACAGGCAGGAAAGCCCGACCCCGTAAGCCAGCGCCTCGTTCTGGGGGATGCGCCCTGCAGGAACAGGCCGTGTAATGGTCCGCTGCATGACCGCATCAATATCACGGTCGTACCACATATTAATGGCCCCGGCAGCGCCCGAGGCCAAACAGATACAGAATATGGTGACCAACCCCACAAAGGGGTTCAGATGCCCCGGCGCCATAAACATGCCCGCCGCCCCCGTAAACACGACCAGCGAAATCACCCGGGGTTTCAGCAAGGCCAGCCAGTCACGCGCCTGCGTGCCAACCTGTTCTGTTTTGAAACGTAGCCGTCTGGCTTTGGGGTCGGAAAGGCTTGCCTCGCTCATGCGGCGGCTCCCCCGGCAGCACCAGCCTGTGTTCCCGCAATATGGCCTGCAGGCACCGGAATGTCGCGCTGGAAGCTGATCAATGCTGCCAGCACAAACACCAGAGCCGCCATGCCAAACAGCGCGCAACCCAGCACCTGCATGCCAGAAACAAACAGGCAGAGCGTTGCCGCCGCAGTCAACACAAAATGAAGGCGCGCCAGCTTTTGGGGGTACCAGAAGCCACAGGCCTCACCCCGCCACAAATAGAACCCACCACACACGGCATAAAGGGCGCCAAGCTGCAAGGCCGGATGCAAACCCGTACCCTGTACAAGCTGAACAACCCAGCCACCGGCCACAACAGCCAGAAACCCCATGCCCCACAGCAAAGGCGTACGCAAAGAAACCCGCGCCTTCCACGTACTGGCAAGCCAAAGACCGGCAAGGCACACGGCGGAAAGGGAGCACAGTGCCAGCAGAACATTGCCAACCATTTGCGCGGTCAGGCTATCGGCCCCATGGGCCAGACTGCTCTTGGCCCATGCCACCACGCCAGATGCAGCGGTAGCGGCCATAATATAGGCAACAGGCCGCGTCTGGACCTGCCCGATGCGGGCAGCCATTTCAAACACAATGCCAAACCCGGCCAGCAGCACAATCAGCCCGACGGGGGCTGCAAAATATTCGGCGCCAACCATGGCGTTCGCCGCAGGCCACAGCCATGCGCGCAATGTTGCCGCGGCAAAAACAGGGGCGCACAGCAGCAAAACTGTAGCAGACAGCATTTCCCCCCACACAAAAGGAGAAAAAGAGGTCTGCTCCAGACTATCCGCACAACTGTCAAAAATGGTGCTCAGCAGCACAAGGGCGGACAGGAGCGCACCCAATGACCACAGAATATGGGCCAGCCCGGCATCGGCCAGTGTGCAGGTCAGCACGGCAGCCACAGCAAACACACCGACTGCCAGCAGATTAAGCCGCCCGAGCAGCATGCTCTCACGCCCCAGAGCGCGCGGCAGCCACAGCGTGCCAAAACCACTGACAAGTGCGGGCACCACAACATACAGCAACATCAGAGCCGGGTGCGCCTGCACAAGCCTGCCCCACAGCCCTGTTGCGGGCAGCATGCCCATGCCAGCCAGAACAGAAACACCGCCCCCCACAAGGGCTGCAACGGCGGCAAGGAGCAGATAGGCTGTTCCGGCTGTAGCATCCTGCCTCTGGCTGGCGGTTTTATCCGCCGGGGCGTGGCGCTGGTTAGACTGGCTGTGAGCGGAGATCATGCTCCATGTTCCATATTCTGTGCAGGTCCATAACGGAGGAGTTGGAACCCGCTAGACAAAAAACGACCATATTCTAGTGTTTTATTGCACAAAAGCGCCCGGCCAAGCCACGCATGTCTAGCGCCCCTGCCAAAACAGGAGCGCAATGTTTATTATTCTGGCAGATTTTCCAGCGTAACCAGTGTGAAAAGGCCAAACGGCCGCACAGGCTGAATGGTGGCCCGGGCAATATCTTCCTGCGGGAGCAGCGATTCCATAGCAAAATCCGGGTGCCAGCCGAGCGAGTGAGAGGCACGCGCCATGGCATGTTCCACTGCACCACGCAGGCCACCGGGGGCCAGAAAGTGGTTTACGAACAGAATATGCCCACCCGGCCGCACAACACGTTTAAGCTCACGCAGCAGCTTGCGCGGATGCGGCACGACAGACGCCACGAACATGGCCACCGCAATATCAAAGGAATTATCCTCGAACGTGGTGTCCTCGGCGTCCATTTCCAGCAGGGCGTTCACATTTGCCAGACTATCACGCCTGGCGCGTTCACGGGCCTTGGCCAGCATGTCGGTCGAGAGGTCAATGCCTGTAATGGCCTTGGCTTTGGTGTAATGGGGCAACGCCAGACCGGTGCCCACCCCGACTTCCAGCACATCCGTGCCGGGCAGGTTGTTGACCGCGTCCACCGCCCGCAGGCGACCAAAACGGGAAATGCCGCCAAACGCCACGTCATAAACATTGGCCCAACGACGATAGGCCAGTTTGACGGCCTCCGCATCAAGCGCAGAACGCGAGGGAGGAGGTACGGGGCTTTCCCCTCCGCCGGAGGGGTATTCTTGGAGAACGTCACTCATGTTCTCTCTCTGCCCGCTGACGGACATTTCTTCAAGAGCCACTATACTCTCTTCCTTCCTGCTTGGCGCACACACCACAAAAGCGCCCATGTGTGGCAGCATAGTTTTTCCGGCATGGCACTGCCCACCACGGCCTGAAAAGGCTCTTATTGGACAGACAGCTTACGTTCAATACAATCCCATATGCTGGCGGCGCCATTAATGCCATCAAACCGTTCCAGCTCCTGCAAACCGGTGGGCGATGTCACGTTGATTTCCGTCAGATACTGCCCAATAACATCAATACCGACAAAAATCAGGCCATGTTCTTTAAGAAACGGCCCAATCGCCTCACAAATCTCACGATCACGCGCGGTGAGTTCCACTTTGCGCGCAACGCCACCCACATGCATGTTGGACCGGTGGTCATCCCCCGATGGCACGCGGTTGATCGCACCGATCGGCTTGCCGTCCACCAGAATAACCCGCTTGTCCCCTGCGGTTACAGCGGGTTCGTAGCGTTGGATCATAAGGGGTTCGCGCGAGCGGGCAAAGTGCATTTCCAGCAGGGCATTCAAGTTCTGGTCATCCGCTTTGATCCGAAAGACGCCGCTACCGCCATTACCGAATAACGGTTTGACAATAATGTCCTTCCATTTGGCACGGAATGCCCGAATCTGCTCAATATCCCACGTTACAAGTGTTGGCGGCATAAGCTGCGGAAAATGCGTGACCAGAAGTTTTTCCGGGCTGTCCCGCACCCAGCGTGGGTCATTGACCACCAGAGCCTGATCGGGGCCGGTACCATGAATATGGTCGAGCATATGCGTGGCGGTAATATAAGCCATGTCAAATGGTGGGTCCTGGCGCATAAGCACCACATCCATTGTTCGCAAGGACCTGCGTGTGGCATCACCAAACGTGACATGCCGCCCTTTTTCGCGCTGCACGATTACCGGGCGCATCAGTGCGGTCACATCGGTGCGGGTCGCACCACCTGCTTGAACGGTCCCTTCCTCAAGGGCCAAGGACCCCACTTCGTACACAAACAGGCTGTGCCCGCGCGCCTGTGCTTCAAGCATCAGGGCGAAGGTTGAATCCCCATCAATATTAACATGCTCAAGCGGGTCCATCTGGACCGCCACTAGCCGTGGAGAAGCCATAAACTCGGGTTCCTGTTCCTGCTGGCAAAGCGATTACGGGCCATCCTGCCTTGTTTCAGATCAACACGCAAACACCGTGGCCTAGTGCGCGGGACCGGGGAGCAGGGCTGCATCGTGCATCTGCCCCGGAACTGGGCAACGCAGGCGGACATGGAAGAGGGAATACGTGTCCGCCACAATTCCCCGGCGCGCGCGCACCTGATCTGGCAATGCGTCCAGTACCTCAAAAAACCGGGCATCCGGCCCCCCTGCCCTACGGTGGCTGAGCACAAGATAAGCCTGCGCGCCACAGGCAGGCCGGGGGAGCGCAAACAACGCCCAACGCGGCTCAACCCCCAATACCGTGCGGCCGGACGCATAAAACGCCAGTTCGGACGCCAGACCATATTCATCCGCAACAAGGGGAAATTCCTTGGGCACAGAAGCCGCCACGGAGCGGGCAAAAGCGGGCCAGCCCCCCATTTGCCGCAAGGTCACATCCAAATGGGGAGAAAGGCGTAACGGCATAAATGCCGCCTGCACGCACACCACCCCGGCAAGCCCGAATCCCATAAAAGCAGCGGCTTTCCACCATGGCCAGACCACCCGCGCCGCGGCCAGAGCCAAAGCGGGATACAGCACCACAGGCCAGTTTGCCTGCACCCGCGCACCCAGAGCATGCTGCACAAATACCATCAGGGGCAGCACGATCATGCACAGCAGCAGCAGGGCAAAACTGTTGCGCCGCGTCCATAACAGCCCCACCCCGGCGGCAAAAAACACAAAAATGAGCGGAGTTGCCAGCCCAACCTGCCCCCCCAGCAACTCACCCATAAAGTTCAGAGCGCGCGCGGGGTTCCAGTCCCCTACCCGCCCGCCCTGTTTGAGAAAGCTGGCCCAGCCGTGCCGCGCGTTCCACCAGATCACCGGGGTTGTGCATGCCACCGCCACAAGTGCGGCCATATATGGCCACGGTGTACGCAGCCACACGCGCCCCTGCCTTGTGGCAAACAGCCACACAACCAGCCCGGCCAAAGGCAGAAGCATGGTGTATTTACTGTCAAACCCCAGCCCTGCGGCCAGCCCTACAACCAGCCACATCCGCCGCTGCTGCCCCACGCAGGCATGGACCAGCCCCCATAGCAGCAGTGCGACAAACAGAAGCACAGGGGTGTCCGGGGTCATGACCAGAGTGCCCAGCCCCACGCCCAACGTAGCATTCAGCAGAACACCGGCGCGCACGGCCCCAGCACGCGCCTGTTCCGGCGTGCCTTGCGTGCGCAGCCAGCAAGAAGCCGCCTGAACAATCAGGACCGTACCAAGGCAGGCGGAGAGCGGCCCCATAAACCGCACACCCAGAGCGGTATCCCCCACAAGGAGCATGCCCACCCTTGCCCACAGCGCCACCATAAAGGGATGGTCCAAATACCCCCCCGCAGGAGCTAGCGCCCATATGCGGTAATAGGCTTCATCCGGGGAGAGTGGCATCCATGCCGCCAGCACAAGGCGCACGAGTGTGACAAGCCCAAGCCCCACCGCCCAATACGCGTACCGTGCCGGGCCACCACGCAAGACTACCGGGTTCTCCAGATAATTGTGGAAGACATAGCGTAATTCCAGACCACAGCCAGCACAGCCCCGGCCAGACTGGCCTCATTTACCCGGTAGCTTTGTGCGTACATCAGGTGTGCCACGCCCACATCGGCCAGAGCGCCAACCGAGCAGACCAGCATAAACAACAGCAGCCCCCACACGCAGCGCTGGCCATGCAGCCGCCGGTCCCGGTACGTAAAATTATTGTCGAGAGAAAAATTAACAACCATGGCGGCAACCGTGCCTATGGCCTGCGCCGTGGAAAAATGCACCCCGAACAGCCGGACCAGATGCATAACCCCCAGATTGGCCCCAACTCCGGCCAGCCCAACGATGCAGAACGCCACAAACCGCAAAGGCACCAGACCACGGGACGTTTTTTCCAAAAGAAGGGCGGCAAACTGAAGCATGACCAATGCATCCAGCTTGCTCTCCCCTGCCACACGAGGTTTGAATCCGCAGTCAATTTCGCGCACATTGAGTGGCTTTTCCGCTGAAAGCAGCAGATCGAGAAGAATTTTGAACCCCGTTCCCGACAGGCGCGGCGCAATAGCGACGAATGTTTCCCGCCGCAATGCAAAAAAGCCGCTCATGGGGTCTGTCAGCCTGACCGGCAAAAACCGCTGCGCCAGCCATATGCCACTATTCGAAAGCGCATGCCGCCATGCGTTGGCAAGCCCTGCGTTACTGCCGCCTTCAACGTGGCGGCTACCCACGGCAACATCACAATGACCACTGGCCACGGCGTCAATCAGCGCAATCAGGCGGCTCTCATCGTGCTGGAGGTCTCCATCCATAACCGCCACAATCTGCGCGGAGGAGGACAGCACCCCTTCAATGACCGCAGTAGACAGCCCCCTGCGCCCAATGCGGCAGATGCCGCGCACATACGCCTTGCGGGCGGCCTGCGCGCAAACTACCGCCGTTGTTCCATCTGGCGAATTGTCATCAACAAAAATAACTTCCCAACGGCGACCGGCCATGACGGCTTCAAGCATGGCAACAAGCGGCGCTACATTGGCGACTTCATTATAACACGGTACAATAATACTGATTTCAGGCCCACCTACAGCACTGCCCTCAGCCATATTCTGGCCGGGCATTACTGCGGCGTTCCTTCCTTAATGCCCGGCAGGGGCACACCCTTGCGCTCCAGGCTGGTTCGGATGGTCTGCAATGTCTGCACACGAATAACATGCGCGGCTTCGGTCAACTGCCGTGTCAGCAGGTTTTCATGGGCTGCGTCACGCGCAATCAGGCGGACGAGGAAATCCCCCCCACCCCGAATCATGTGGCATTCACGCACTTCAGGCCATTCGGCAAGCTGGCGTTCAAAGGCGGAAAGTACCGTTTCCTTCTGACTGTCCAGCCCGATCAGCGCAAAAAAGATAATCGGCCAGCCAAGGGCGGTTGCATCGGGCTGGGCGTGATAGCCACGAATAACGCCCTCCTCCTCCAGCCTGCGCACACGCCGCAGGCAGGGGGGAGCGGAAATACCAACACGCCGGGCCAGTTCGACATTGGTCATGCGACCGTCATCCTGCAACTCGGCTACGATACGAAGATCAACAGCGTCCAGATCCGTCACCTTATCCGACCTATCCTGTGCAAGATGCAACTCCCAGAAAGAGTGGGGAGTATATGCCACGCTCCCCGCCATGCCGCAAACTCAACTCTCAACACTTGCTCAACGCCAAGTCAGCCGTCATATCCTTTTATCCAACACATTCTGGACCATGCTTGCGCGGCATAACTGCACCCGCACTTCTTGCTTTGGGGAACTCTTCTGGCATGACTGAAACCATCACGACCGATCTGCTTGTTATTGGCGCAGGCCCTGCTGGCTATACTGCGGCCATTTACGCCGCACGCGCCAACCTGTCCCCTGTTCTGGTGGCGGGGCTGCAACCGGGCGGACAGCTCACCATTACAACAGACGTGGAAAACTACCCCGGCTTTGCCAAAGCTGTGCAGGGGCCGTGGCTGATGGAACAGATGGCCGAACAGGCCAAAAACGTTGGCACACGCATTGAATACGACATTATTACCGAAGTGGACTTCAAGTCCGGCCCCCCCTTCCGCCTTGTTGGGGATTCCGGCACCATATATAATGCAAAAGCCGTTATTGTTGCGACGGGCGCACAGGCGCGCTGGCTTGGCCTCCCCAGCGAAAAACGTTTGCAAGGCGGCGGTGTATCCGCCTGCGCCACATGCGATGGCTTTTTCTATCGCGGCAAAAAGGTTGCCGTGGTCGGTGGAGGCAACACCGCCGTGGAAGAAGCGCTGTACCTGACCCACCATGCCTCCCACGTAACCCTGATCCACCGCCGCGACTCCCTGCGCGCTGAAAAAATTTTACAGGACCGGCTGTTCAGTCACCCAAAAGTTTCGGTCACCTGGAACAGCGAAGTGGAAGATATTCTGGCCACCGGCACGCCAGAGGTCGTTTGCGGCGTGCGCCTGCGCAACCTTAAGAACCTGAGCGAAACCACGCTCGAAACCGATGGTCTGTTCATTGCCATCGGGCATACCCCCACGACCGGAATATTTAAAGGTCAACTGACACTGGATGCCGAAGGGTATATTAAAACCAAACTCGGAACGACCCGCACATCTGTACGCGGTGTGTTTGCCGCGGGGGATGTACAGGACAAAATATACCGCCAAGCCGTAACGGCCGCAGGCACCGGATGCATGGCAGCACTGGATGCGGAGCGGTATCTGGCAGAAGTGCCCAAAACGTAAAGCTGCCCATACCTTGACCACGTGCAGTAATTACTGCACGTAGTAGCTTCGAAAGCATGGTATTGTGCTTTTGTAATTTCAGTCAATTTAGCAGGAGGCGTGCGTGGACTGGGACAAACTCCGGGTTTTCCATGCCGTAGCGGAAGCCGGTTCCTTTACCCACGCGGGGGATGTGCTTAACCTAAGCCAGTCTGCCGTATCCAGACAGATTTCTGCGCTGGAAGATGTTCTTCAGGTACCCCTATTCCACCGCCATGCGCGTGGATTGATCCTGACGGAGCAAGGGGAAACCTTGCACAAAACAGTGCGGGAAGTGTTCTCCAAACTGGAGATGACACAGACCTTGCTGACGGAAAGCAAGGAAAAAGCCGCAGGCCGCCTACGGGTTACAACCACTACAGGATTTGGTAACTGCTGGCTTATGCCACGACTCCATAAGTTTATGGAAGCCAACCCCGAAATCGATATCTGCCTGATTTTGGAAGATAATGATCTGGATCTGGGAATGCGGGAAGCAGACGTGGCCGTGCGCATGCATGCACCACGCCAGCCGGACCTGATCCAGCGGCATCTGGCGGACTTCAATCTGCCTATTTTTGCCGCACCGCAGTATATTGAACGCCACGGCATGCCTTCCAGTCTGGAAGACATTAAAAATCACCAGCTTGTCATGTTTGGTGAACACCACCCCCCAGTTGCCCACATCAACTGGTTGGCTGATGCAGGGCAGGTCAGCAGCCATGCACGCCCCGCCCGTCTGGAAGTTAACAGCATGGCCGCCATGGCGTCCGCCATTGCTGCGGGCTTGGGCATTGGCTCCATTCCTTCTTATGCCGCAAGCAAATTTCCGGACCTGATCCAAATTCTGCCGGAAATTACAACCCCAACGGTAGATGCCTATTTTGTCTACCCCGAGGAACTGCGCAGTTCCAAACGTGTTGCCGTTTTCCGCGATTTTCTGATGAGCGAACTCGGGATCCGTTAAGCCTGCCGGAACAATATTTCAAAATCCCGGTTTTTTCGTTTCCTGAAAAAACCGGGGTTACGTTTATTTCAAAATATCATTACCCAAAAGCACTACAGATATTCCCAAAACACAATACTTACTGAAGAACAGAAAAATCTGAAAAAGCAGAATGTCTTTTTCGTTATTTTCATGTGGTCAGATCAATGTCGTTTTCAAAACACCACACTATAATCAATCAAGATTCATAAACCGCAAGACAATCATCAACATATCAGCGCTCTCCACGGAGAGGTAGAACATATGTATAATGATCCATTATTATTAAACAAAATATTACGAATAATTTATGCGAATTCCTCTAAATACTGAAAAAAACTCAACTGACTTTTCCAACATTTTATACCTGCGGGATCTTATTTTTGTTTTTTTGTATATTGGTAGTTCACAAAGATTAAATAATTGAGTATGGTTCTCATTATTCACACTGAATTTTTAATTAGGCCTGTCATGAGTGAGATCCAGAACTATTCGCCTCTCCTAGATCTTGTATCCGAGATCGTGTCTGCGCACGTCTCCAACAACCAGACGGACCCTGCTGCCATTCCGGTTCTGATCAAGGAAGTTTTTCAGGCTCTCAAAACGGCTGACCAGCCGCAGAGCGAACCAGAAAAGCTGCAGCCAGCTGTTCCAGTCAAACGTTCGGTATTCCCGGACTATATCGTCTGCCTTGAAGACGGTAAAAAACTGAAGATGCTCAAGCGTCATCTTCAGAGCGCCTATGGCATGTCCCCCGAGCAGTACCGCGAACGCTGGAACCTGCCTGCGGACTACCCCATGGTTGCCCCCAACTATGCGGAACGTCGCTCCACTCTGGCGCGTGAAATCGGTCTGGGCCGTAAGATCCACGCTGCTGGCGATGAAGACGAAACGTCGGGCCGTGCAAAGCGCGGCAAAAAGGCAACGACTGCCTGAGATAGCAACAAGTGCTCTGGCGGTCTGGCGTTACAGTCCGACCGTCACGCATTTTTTATCTTGACGCTCAGCCATAGAGAACGGAATGCTTGCATCTGTCTGGCACAGATTCAGTCAGACCTCATTCTCTCCCCTATTCGGTAGAGGTCTCTATGACGCGGTCTGAACTTATTGCCATTCTAATAGAGAAAAACCCACACCTGCAGCTTAGAGAGGCTACGCTGCTGGTGAATACGGTTTTTGGTGGCATAACAAGCAGCCTGGCAGCAGGTAACCGCGTTGAGCTGCGCGGGTTTGGCGCTTTTTCCGTCAAGGAAAGAGAGCCACGCCTGGGCCGCAACCCCAAAACCGGGGAACAGGTCAAGGTCAGCAAAAAGCTGGTGCCTTTTTTCAAAACAGGTAAAGAGCTGCATCAACGGCTCAACAAAGAGGGCGTGGGTTAACCCGTCTCTTTAATTCTGCTTTGCAGCGTCGAACTGGGCCACGTATTGGGCTGCCAGCCGTAAATCTTCCACAAATCGTGCATACTCCCGCTGCTTGCTGTCTTCGTCAGGCAATCGTAGCAGATAGGAGGGATGAACCGTCACCAAGCCCTGTGTCTGCCCTTCCAGAGGCAACAGGCGTGAGCGGCTGCGCGCAATGGTCACTGGTTTTTGCAAAACACTCTGCGCTGCGGTAACACCAAGCATGACCAGCAATTTTGGCTGGACAAGGCGGCGCTCCGCCTCCAGCCATACTCGGCAGGCGTCTATATGCCCCGCCTCCGGCTTCTGGTGCAGGCGACGAGTACCGTTCCATGTAAAATGAAAATGTTTGACCGCATTGGTCACATAAAGCTGGTCCCGGTTTAGCCCGGCATCGCGCAGGGCATTATCCAGCACCTGCCCTGCAGGCCCGACAAATGGCCGCCCCTGTTGGTCTTCCTGATCTCCGGGCTGTTCACCAACCAGCATAATGGTGGCATGCTCCGCCCCTTCACCAAACACCGTGCGGGATGCAGGCTGCCACAAAGCGCAGGCCCGACAGTCCATCGCCCGGGCGGCAAGCATGCTCACTGTTGCTGCACTCTCCACATCCTTACGGTTCGGGGGCAATAGGCTCAGGCTGTAGCCACGCCATATGCCGGTACCATCCGCCTGCCATTGCAGATCGTCTTCCTTGCGCACCACATCGGTTCCAGCGGCAAAGCGTAGGCCGCCAGCCCATTCCATCCGTCGGTAAGGGGCCTCAACCCGCCATGACCGCGCATTGCGCTCCATGCAGTAGCGCGCATTGGCCTCCAGAATATAATGTGCTGGCGCGGAGTGCAGGACGTTATGCATCCTTTGCGCACTAAAGGCGGAAAAAGCTTCCCTGAAGCGCAACGTCTCCGCCCTAACGGCCAATACATACTGCCTGAGTTGTTGCAGGTCTGGGTCAGACCGACTGGTTAACTCCAGTTCTCCATGCGTCAGGCGGTACATAATGCGGTAAAGCACATCAAACCGCTCAGGGTCATGCGCCTGCAACGCCTCCCCCAGCACGCCCACAAAACGACGGGACAGCGTGAGCGCCTGCGATGGTTGTGCGGGAGAATGATCCATGGAGGGCGCAGACCACACTATATCCTGCGGTGTTACTGCAACCCGCCAGCGTAAAGACTGCGGCAGAACCCCCGCGAGCACATAATGCCTGCTGGCAGCCCGCCACGTTGCAAAGTCAACCTGATGCGCAAGAACAACCTCAAGCATGCACGCGCTCCCTACCCTGCTTTACGCCGCAACCGCCCCTGAATACGCGCCCCCAAAGCAAACAGGCTGACCACGCCCAGAACGTGCAGGAGTGCGGCATACAACACAGCCCCCCCTACGACCATGCCACCCAGCCAGAGCGCGCGGACCACAAACACACCCGGAAGGTGCAGCATGCCCTCCAATCCCCAAAGCCCCAGCCCCATTAAAGCGGCGGCAATGCACACGCGCCCCATATGGGAGAGAGTCGCGCCATAAAGGCGCAAAGCCTGTTTACGGCGCAACAGAACCACCAGAAAAGCCACGTTCACGCATGCAGTCACACTGCTGGCCAGCGGCGGCCCCACATGCGCCAGAGGCTTCATAAACAGCAGGTTCAGAATAAAATTAAGCACCAGCACGCCAATACCAACATAGACGGGGGTGCGCGTATCCCCCCGCGCAAAAAAGGCGGGAGACAGCACCTTGACCAAAATGAAGGCAGGCAACCCCACGGCATAAGCCCGTAAGGACTGGGCGGATAACAATGCGTCATGCTCGGTAAAAGAACCATGCCCGAACAGAACAATCATGATCGGGCCTGCCAAAACCAGCAACCCGGCAACGGCTGGGAGGGTCAGCAACACAACATATTCCATAGAGCGGTTTTGGGCCGTATGCGCGCCTTCTATATCTCCCGCACTCAAATGCCGTGTTAGCACGGGTAAAAGGGTTGTCCCCGCCGCAGCACCGAGCACCCCCAGAGGTAACTGGTTGATCCGGTCCGCAAAATACATGAGCGACACACTCCCCGCAGGCAGCAGGGTGCCGATAATGGTATCCACCGTCAGGTTGATCTGGCCAACGCCGCTACCAATCAGCCCCGGTACCATGCGGCGCAACAAAAGGCGGATACGCGGCGTTAACTTTGGCCATAGGGGCATAAGGCCGAACTGCGCCTTCTCACACGCCCAGGCCAGCAGCCCCAGTTGCACAACGCCAGAGGCCGTAACCCCCCATGCAGCAGCAAAAGCAACACTGGGAAAAAAGGGCGATGCCCCAACAATGGCAATAATGCCCACCACGTTGAACGCCAGATAGGCGGCGGAAGCCACACCAAAGCGGTGCAGACCATTAAGCACCCCGGCCAGCAGGGCTGCCGCACAGATCATAACCAGATAGGGAAAGGTAATGCGGCTCAGGCTGACCGCCAGAATGTAGCGGTCTCCGCTTTGCAAAAAACCCGGCGCTATAACCCTTAACACCTGCGGCATAAACACTTCGCCCAGCACACATAAAAACACCAGCCATGCAAGCATGACCCCCAGTGCACGGCGGGCAAACAGCCGGGCCTCATCCCGTCCATCCTGCACCATAACGGTGGAGAACATGGGCACAAAAGCCGCGTTAAACGCGCCCTCGCCAAACAGGCGGCGGAACATATTGGGCAGGCGAAAAGCAACCTGATACGCATCCTGCAATGGACCTGCGCCCATAAACGCTGCCAGAAGCTGGTCACGTATCAGTCCAAGAACGCGGCTGAGCATGGTCCAGCCACCAACTGTCAGAAAATTTCTGAGCATGGGATATCCGCTTCAATGTGCAGGCAAGCAGCGGAACACTAGAGATAAATTCAGAAAAAGATACTGGCAATCCATGCCCGGCGGAACTGCGCCAGACCGCATACCACGGCATATGCTATATTATTCACCCACAACACAGTATGCTGCGTGCAAGACCTAAAGAGCGCTCTTTACAAAACCATTGGAAAGACACATCGCGCATGCCTAATACGCCTCCATCTTCGTTAGTGCCCGCCCACCAGCGTTGCGGCCTTATCAAGGCCAGCCAGCGCTCAAAGCGGGGACAGGAAATGGCGCGCAGTCTTCTTGCGCTCTTTATTGTGGCAGTTGCACTTTACACCGTGCAGGGCTTTCTGCCCGCTCTGGCATGGGGCGGAGTTTTTGCCATTGCCACATGGCCGCTCTACAGCCGGGCATGCCGTACGTGGCCAAATGCCGCACGCGGCACACTGCTCCCCCTGCTGTTTACAGCGGTCATGGCGCTGCTTTTTGTTATTCCCCTAACCCTTTTAACGCTCGAAGCCATTGGGGAGGCCCAGAGCGCGCTGGAATGGCTGGACCATGCCCGCAAATTTGGCCTGCCCGTGCCTGATGTTATCCAGCACTTGCCAATAGGCGCCACAAGTATTGCGCATTTATGGGAGACACACCTGTCCAACCCGCGCGATGTCTCGGGCCTGCTGGGGGCGTTGGATAGCAAGGGCGTTATGGTCACACGGGCGCTGGGTAGCCAGATCGCGCACCGGGGTACACTCTTCTGCTTTTCCATTCTCACACTGTTTTTTCTGTATAAAGACGGTGTTTCCGTTATTCGCCAATGCCGCGTTGCCTCCTGCCGCGCTTTTGGCCGCAGAGGCGAAAGTATTGCCCGCCAGATTGTGGCCTCCATTCACGGTTCCGTGCAGGGGCTTGTTCTGGTGGGGATTGGTGAGGGCGTCTTAATGGGCATTGTCTATCTTTTTGCCCATGCACCACACCCAGCCCTGTTTGGCGTTATTACGGCTGTGGCCGCCATGATCCCTTTTTGCGCCATGATCGCGATTGGTCTGGTTTCGCTTCTGATCCTGATCTCGGGCGCGTCTGTGGCCGCCATTGTCACATTCTGCATTGGGGCAACGGTTATTTTTGTAGCAGACCACTTTGTGCGGCCCACCCTGATAGGCGGCACAACAAAACTGCCGTTCCTGTGGGTGCTGCTTGGCATTTTAGGTGGTGCGGAAATGTGGGGACTCATTGGCCTGTTTATTGGCCCGGCCGCAATGGCTGCACTCAACCTGATTTGGCGGCGCTGGGCATACGGCAATAATGCAGAAGTCTGAAAAGACTTTTGCATTTCCCCCCGAGGGTGGGGTTATTTAGCATTTTCATTTTGGAAAAAATATCGGGCAGGCGGGATTCGAACCCACGACCCCCAGTCCCCCAGACTGATGCGCTACCAGACTGCGCTACTGCCCGTTAAGTGTGGGTGCTGTTTAGCAATACCCCATGAAGAGCACAACCCACTCCACCCATTTTTTTTAACTTTTTTATCAATCAGGCCAAAATCTTGCGACGAATAGCCTCAAGCTCCACCAACACATCGGCCAGATCGGAACGCAGGCGCACATTCTGCCCCATAACCTGCACCAACGCCTGTTCCAAACCGGCTTCAACCGCTGCTGGCAACTGAGCCGCCACGGCTTCCACCTGCTGGTAGTCCGCCAGAACCGGCACCTCATCGCTCTCAGCCACAACAGCCGGTTCGTCGGTCACACTCTTTTCTTCAGGAGCCGCATGAGCCTCAGGCTGGAGGGGAGACTCCTGCTCCGCCTGCCCTTCCTGCAACAGGCGCTGTACACCTTTTACGGTATAACCCTGAGTATATAGCAGGTCCGCAATCCGGCTGAGCAGCACAAGATCGTCCGGCCGGTAGTACCGCCGACCACCCCCTCGTTTTAAGGGGCGGACCTGATGGAACTGTGTTTCCCACAAACGCAGGGTATGCTGGGGTACATGCAGTTCGTCCGCGACTTCGCTAATGGTCCGGAATGCATGGGGGCCTTTTTCAATCCCACCCCACTCCATAACATCCGCCCCTGTGTCCAGCGTATCGTGCGTGAACTCATTGGGGGGGAATGTGCCATCAATCGTCATACTCGACTCCCGGCTCTGTCTCCTCATGGTTGACTTCGGCCCTCAGCAACTGGCTGGAACGAAACACCAGAACGGAGCGGGGAAGAATAGGCACTTCTTCCCCTGTTTTGGGGTTGCGCCCGCAGCGCTGCCCCTTTTTACGGACAGAGAACGTGCCAAAACCGCTGATTTTGACACTTTCGCCCCGTTCAAGCGCCTGCATGACCGTCTCCAGAACATCTTCTAGGAGCACAGACGACTCTTTACGAGACAACCCTACCTGCTGATAGATCTGCTCTATCAAAGATGCACGTGTGACAGTTTCCATGTGCAGAAAGGTAACACGCCTGTGCGGCGCGTCAATTCATTCACAATGATGTCACTTGTCTGTTATCGCCTGATTACAGGCGAACCAGCACCGAACCCCATGTCAGACCGCCACCCAGTGCTTCCATCAGCACGAGTTCGCCTTTCTGAATCCGCCCGTCCCGCACGGCTTCATCCAGTGCAAGCGGAATGGAGGCTGCGGACGTATTGGCATGGCGGTCAACCGTCACAACCACACGTTCGGCTGGAAGCGCCAGCTTTTTAGCGACACCTTCAATAATCCGGATATTGGCCTGATGCGGCACAAGCCAGTCCACATCCGCGTAGCTCAGGCCCTCGGCATTCAAAGCTTCATCAACGGAGGAGGAAAGCTTGGCAACCGCGTGGCGGAACACATCGCGCCCGCTCATTTTCAGGTGACCACTTTTATCTGGCTGGCCAACTGCGCCATCCACGTACAACAGATCCCCCGTTGTGCCATCGGAATGCAGATGGGTGGACAAAATACCGCGCTTGTCGGATTCGTCCTGCGTTGCGCTAAGCACAACAGCACCGGCGCCATCACCAAACAAAACGCATGTGCCCCGGTCTTCCCAGTCCACAATGCGGGAATACACTTCGCTCCCTATAACCAGAGCGTTGCGCACCTGCCCGGACCGAATAAAGGAATCCGCGGTAGCCAGAGCAAAAATAAAGCCAGAACAGGCCGCTGCAATATCAAACCCAAAACCGTGGGTCATACCCAATGCGGCCTGAATCCGAACTGCGGTTGCGGGAAAGGCCTGATCGGGGGTGGATGTTGCAACCAGAACAACATCAATATCGCTCGCACTCAGGCCTGCATAATCCAGTGCTCTGCGGGCGGCCTGCGCCCCCATACTGGTTGCGCTGTCTTCCGGGCCAGCAATGTGGCGGCGGGTAATGCCTGTGCGGGTTCTAATCCAGTCATCCGATGTTGCAAGCCGGGTCGCCAGCTCTTCGTTCGTGACAACTCTTTCTGGCAGAAATCCGCCAAAACCCACCAGTAGCGAACGTTTCGCCATGACCGTTCTTTCATTATCCGCCAGCGCAGGCCGCACAGGAGCTTGCGCACGCAATACATTCGCCCCCGTATTATTCAGGACACCGGGAGGGCTGGTTCACATTCCTCATCCACCTGCGGGCGCATTAACAACGCCCCCATATGAGAAAGGCGCTCACGAATGCTTTCGTTAAAACCATGCGTGACCATGTCCATGGCCACATCGACTGCGGCGGCAAACCCCTCGGCGTCCGTGCCGCCATGGGATTTGACCACCACACCGTTCAGGCCCACAAAAACAGCGCCATTGTAACGGCGGGGGTCCAGCCATTCCTTCATCCGCTCCAGTCCGGGACGGACAAGCAGATAACCAAGGCGGGAGATAATCCCACGCTGGAAAACCTGACGCAAAAGGGTTGTGGCCATTTTGAGCACACCCTCGCCGGTTTTAAGAGCGACATTTCCGGTAAACCCGTCAGTTACAACCACGTCTGTGGTGCCTGCGGTAATATCATGCCCTTCCACAAAACCATGGAACTGGGCCGCAAGAGGACTTTCGCGCAGGGTTTCAGCCGCCACGCGCAGTTTTTCGTCCCCTTTGAGTTCTTCCGCGCCAATGTTGAGCAGTCCGATAGTTGGAGCAGGCAGCCCCAGAACGGACTTGGCAAAGGCTTCGCCCATAACGGCGAATTCGACCAGATTGCGCCAGTCGCACGCAACATTGGCACCCAGGTCGAGCATAACCACATCGCCCTTGATCGTAGGGCTAATGGCCGCCATGGCCGGGCGGGAAATACCCGGCAATGTTTTGACCACAATTTTGGCCAGCGCCAGCATGGCGCCACTGTTACCGGCAGACACAACCCCTTGGGCGCGTCCACTGGCTACGGCGTCCATGGCAAGTCGCATGGAGGACTGACGCATCCGCAGAGCGGATGTTGGCTTCATGTCCATCGAGACAGACACATCCGTATGCCACACCGTGCATATGGACGCAGCCTTGGGATACTTCGCCAGCAAAGGCAGCAGGCGCGCTTCATCCCCGATCAGAAGCACCTTGATATTGCGGTGCCGTTCGGCGGCAACGGCAAGCCCGGCAACAACCACTTCTGGAGCCCCATCGCCCCCCATTCCGTCCACGGCGAGATTGAACACCTCGTTAGGGTCGGAAGGAAAACTTTCTGGAATCTCAGTCTTGCTCATGCCTGCTTCTCTGCCATGCCGCAGATGCCTTACCCCCATTACCCCGCGCACTACGGATGCAGCACGCGTTCTCGCACCTGAAAAATCAGGCGCGGACGGCGACCTTGAGTGCCTTGCCTGCGGCAATCACTTCACGACCATCGTAATGACCGCAATGACTGCAGACATTGTGAGGACGCTTCAGTTCGCCACAGTTGGAGCATTCAGCATGAGCTTCTGCACGCAGAGCTTCATGGCTGCGACGCATGCCACGACGTGAAGGCGAGGTTTTCTTTTTGGGTACAGCCATAAGCCCAGCCCCTTCTCATAAAAATGGTTTGAACAACACGCCCGGTCACGCGTTAACGCAGCCAGACGACATAACAGGTTTAACACCAGCACTGAGCCGCGGCCTCTAGCAGACAGCAAGCGTTTTCGCAAGCAATCCTAAAAGAAAACCCCACACCCACACTTGGGCAATTACGCGTTTCCACCCCGCCAGCGGGCCAGACCAGCAAACGGACTGGCCTTTTTCTCTGGCTCTTCCTCAAGACCGCGCTGTTCCACCTCATCCTCATCCATGATCAGACCGGGAGGGAGAGCAACATCAGGCGCATGCGGATAAGGCTCCAGATCCAGTGCAAACTGTTCAACCACAGCCTCGCCCAGATCAACGTCCTGACCCTCATACGGAATTTCATCAATCGCGTCCATATCGGGCGCGTCGGCTTCCACAAACTGGCTGGCAGGAACAAAGCGGACAACAAACGATCCCGCCATCATATCCTCAAACGCCTCCATGCTCACAACACAGGTCTGCGTAAAGCGGACAGCCATAGCGCCTTCGGCCGTAACAACACCGCGTCCATCGTCCTTGAGCCGGTAGCGGCAGCGCAGCATGGCCACATCTTGCAGGCCCAGCCGTCTGGCCACTTTTTTACATTCGTCCGGCGTGGCTTCCACAGTCATATCCGTTCCCAGTATTCCGATTCGGCGCACGGCCAGAGGGCGAAAAAATTCTGGCTTTTCGGTCATGGAAGTCTCCTGAAGTAACGCTGAAACAAGCAGGCGGGACACGCTCGGGACAAAGCTTTTGGTCACCGCATGAACAATCTACCACACAAGCTGAACTTTATGGAGTAATGACAATGCAGGAAGCGCACAAAGCGTGCTCTTTTTGCCATTCAGCAATTGACGCCCCGCGAGTGTTGGGGCATCGGACAGAAATGGCCGTTGCCAGTTGGATGACGATCATGGATCACAATCTTACGTTTGGGACACCCTGACCAGATGACGCCGCCACGCAAGACCAAGACATCGCGCCTTAAAAGTGCCTGCGGGGCACTCGCCACGGTTCTTGTATTGTCTGGCTGTCAGGTTTTTGGCCCTACCCCCATGCCCAGAGGCTCCATTCTTGAGCCGGAAGAATACAGCCAGCTCGAACCGGGCTCCAGCACCCGTGCGGATGCCATTGACCTTATGGGGTCCCCCACCACCAAGGGCGCGTTTGACGATAACGTCTGGATTTATATTTCCATGACCACCCATCTGGTGCCCATGGATTTTCCCGGCGTGATCAAGCAGGACCTTGTTGTGCTCAAGTTCAACAGTGCTGGCACGCTGGAAAGCATGCGTACGCTCAACATCAAGGATGCCAAGCACGTTGCCATGATCAACGAGATCACGCCAACGCCAGGCACCAAGATCAATGCGTTGCAGCAGATTCTGGGGAATGTGGGCCGCTACAACCCCATGCAGAACATGATGGGTTCCGGGGCTGCTGGTGGGCAGGGCGGGATGTTCAACAACAGCTCCGGCCCCGGTCACTTCGGGTCGGGTAACTCCCTGTAAAACAGCGTAGCCGGGTACGCTGGCAGCCCTAGTTGGGCAGATACAGCCTGACCCGCAACCCGCCTTCAGGCGCATTTTCCAACGCCATTTCGCCCCCATGTGCGCGAATAATGTCGCGCGCAATGGTCAGCCCCAGCCCCGTACCGCCGCCCTGCCCGCTTTCAAACGCACGCAGAACATGCGCCCGGCGGTCTGGCGGAATGCCCGGTCCATCATCATCCACCAAAATGCTCACCCCCCCGGCAACGCGGCGCGCACTGAGCACAACGCTTGCGCCATGCCTGCGGGCATTATCGAACAGATTACCCAATGTGCGGCGCATGGCATCTGGCCGCATATGCGCCTGTAGTTCTGGCTCCACCACCAGTGCGCGAACATGCACACCGGCACGCCGCGCCGCAGCCACCACATCTTCCAGAAAGGGCAGCATTTCCACCTGCTGCACACTCTCCGACCCTTCCCCCCGCGCAAACGAGAGGTAGCTGTCGATCATGTGTTCCATCTCGGCAATATCACCGACCATCTCGTCCAGATCTTCGGTCATGCTTTTGGCGCATATAACCCCTTCACGCGGCATCATGGCCAAGGAAAGGCGCAGGCGGGTCAGCGGCGTACGCAGATCATGCGAAACACCGGCCAGAACGCCCGTACGTTGCGCCACAAAGCGGGTTATCCGGTCCTGCATGCGGTTGAAGGCCACGGCCGCCTTACGCACTTCCTGCGCGCCTGCGGGGCGTATGGGGCCAATATCGCGCCCCATGCCAAACTGCTCCGCCGCCTGAGCCAACTGGCGGATAGCCCGCACCTGATTGCGCATGAACAACCCTGCGATAATGAACAAAAGCAGGGTGCTCCCCACGGTCCATGCAACAAACAGCCAGATCTGCCCCATATCCAGCCGTTTTCTGGGCGCATCAATTTCCAGCACGCCATCGGGGAGTTGGATGTAAATGCGCACTGTGTGATGAAAGTGCCGCCATTTGACAAAAAACGGGTAATCAATAGCCTCGCGCAGCGCATGCACAAGGTCATCATCCATAGGCCCCAGAACATGGGTGGAGCCAACGCGGGCGAGTTTTTCCCCCGGTCGCCAGATTTCTATAAGCTGAAGCTGCTCACGCGCCTGTGCAATAAACCACTCCTTGTCCGCCGGGTTTTTCAGCCGTTCCAGCGCATTAAGGGACAGAACAATTTCCGCCGTAACAGACCCTGTAAGCCGCCGGGACACCACTTTGAGGAAATTGCCGTAATACAGTTCAAGCGCGATTCCCTGCGTAATCAGCAGTGGAAAGAGCACAATCAGCAAGGACCGTCCCAGCAGGGAGCGGGGCAGCACACGCCTGACCGATTTTTCCATCTTGAGTGAGGTCCACCCCCCACGCGGAAAAAGACGGAACCCCTTACGCCCGGCCATACGCCTTACAGACCCGGCTTGAGCACGTACCCTCGGCCCCGCACCGTATGCAAAAAGCGCGGCTCACGCGGGTCTGGCTCTATGCAGCGGCGCAGGCGCGTGACCTGCACATCCACCGCACGCTCGCCAATTTCGGTCATGTCCATAGCCTTGGCAATATCTTCGCGCGTGAATGTCTCGTTGGGTCTGCGGGCCAGAACGCACAGGAGGGCAGCCTCCCCCCCGGTCAGGTGGATGTTGCCGTCCGGTCCACTCAGCAGCAGCCTGACCGGATCGAACTCCTTATCCCCCAGCCTGACAATCCGCAGGTTATCTGTTGGCGGCGGGGGCTGGTGCCGCCTGAGATGCGCCTTAAGCCGCAACAACAGTTCTCGCGGTTCAAACGGTTTGCCCAGATAATCGTCCGCCCCTGCTTCCAGCCCGGTAATACGGTCTTCAGGCTCGCCGCGCGCGGTCAGGAGCAGAATGGGCAGGTCCTGCCCTGCATCACGCAGGGCGCGGGTCAGTTCCAGCCCGTTCTCACCGGGCATGGTCACATCCAGCACCAGGGCGTCAGGCTGAATCCCTTCAAGCGTATGCCGTGCCTCGGCCGCATTGGCCGCAACGCTTACGCGGAACCCGTGCTCAAACAGGTAACGTTGCAACAGGCGGCGCAGGCGTGGGTCGTCATCCACCACCATAACATGGGACGCCACATCCCCTTCGGTGGTTGTTATCTGCTCTGCCATGTTAACGCCCTTCCCTGCGGCCTGCGCTCTCTTCTGTGAGCAAGGCGCGACTATGCTCGGACAGCATACCACTTATAACACGCCGGAAACCTTCCACAGCCGCCCCCCCGGCCTCCCGGTAGGCAGCAACCAGCCTTTGGCGGATAACCGCAAAAAGCCGGGCCTCCGCCGCTTTGCCCGTTGGGCTTAAAAACAGCAGCTTCTGCCGTCTGTCCTGCCGTCCGGTCCGGCTTTCCAGATAGGCCCGGCTGTCCAGTTCGTGCAATGTGCGGCCCAGACTCTGCTTGGTCACACCCAGAATGTCCTGCAACCGGCTGACAGGAATACCGGGGCTAAAGGCCAGAACCTGCAACACACGGTAATGCGCACGGCCCAGACCATCTTCCTCCAGCACGGGGGCTACGGCCTCGGCCATATCCCGCGCGGCTAAAAACATGAGTGTTTGCGCCAGCCGCAGACTTTCCTCGCGCAAAAACAGCAGATCGGAGCCTGCGCGCTCATGGGGCGGAGGCATGGCCATCCGCGCGCCTATCCTTCAGCGGGGGCAGATGTGGCAACGGATGCGCCAAAACGGGCCTTAAGGCGGCCTATGCGCAGCACATCGGCCAGCCGCCGGTCAACAAATGCCTCCAATCCGGCCTGATCTCCCCCCCGACTGAGCCAATACAGAAAGACCGAAGCATACACCGCCCCCAGACTCAGCCTTTTGCTGACATAGGTCAGACCCGTCGCATCATCCTGCGCGGCCTGCCATATGGCGTTGACCGTACGCACCCAAGCGCGCCTGAACGCTTTTTGCCCCTTGCAGGACAAAAAAACTTTCATGCTCCGCAAGGCGGCGGCTCGCCTTGGTTCATCAACTGGCAAGCGAAGCAGAATAGCCTGCCGCACCCGCTGGCTCAGCCTTGGTTCGAGCGTGTCCCGCATGGCGTCCACCATGGTGCGGTCACACAGGTCGGACCATGCTTCCACCAGTTCCACCACCCCTGCGGGAAAAAGGAGGTCCGCATTCGGCCCCGCCACGGATCTGAGTGTTGCCATGCTCCACCCACACTCCCCCGCAACGGCGGCCAGCTTGCGCAGGGCATCATCCCGGTCCGTATCGCGCTCCATGGGGGCGGGCATAACACCTGCTGCCAGCGTTGCCACAGCCAGAGAGAGGGCCTGTTCCATTTTACCCGGCAGCATGCTCATGCTTTTACCCCATACCGTGTTATTTCCGCCTCAAAACCAAAGCGGGCCATATCCGTCATACGCATGGGATAGAGGATTCCGTCCAGATGATCCATTTCATGCTGCATAACATTGGCGCAAAACCCCGAGGCCACGCCTTCCACCCGCGCGCCGTGCTCATTCCATCCACTATAGCGCACGCGGCGATAACGCGGCACCTCCCCCCGAAAACCGGGAATGGACAGGCAGCCTTCCAGACGTTGCATCATATCCGGGCCATCTGGCTCTAATATGGGGTTAATCAGGGCCTGCACGGGGCGGGGCGGATCATCCTCGCCCTCGCTGCGTGTTGGCGGCACCGAGTAGAGAAACAGCCTGAGAGGCACATGCACCTGCGGCGCCGCCAGACCCACGCCGCCACTCTGGGTCAGGGTTTCTCGCATGTTCTGCAACAGATCCCTGATCTGGGGCGCGTTTACATCCTCCACCTCAACCGCACGTTGCAGCAGAACCGGGTGGCCCATACGGGCAATGGCTAGAACCGACATGCTTTTGTTGTCCTGTTTTTTGCACATCCACAATAAAACACTCGGAAGTGCGGGTCTGATACGCAAGAACGAATTGTATCTTGTCTTAAGGCCGTGTTATAGAGACCGCCAACAGTGGAATCGGCAGCCCGGAAGGGTAACGCGGATCTCCTTCCTTAATGGCTTCCCAAAAACCGGTTTACCGGATTTTTCTGAACAGGGGTTAGTGACCAAGTGCACGTTCTAGTCCGTGACAACAATGTCGATCAGGCTCTTAAAGCGCTCAAGAAAAAAATGCAGCGCGAAGGCATCTTCCGTGAAATGAAACTGCGTCGGCACTTTGAAAAGCCGTCCGAACGCAAAGCGCGTGAAGCGGCAGAAGCCGTACGTCGCGCACGCAAAATGGAACGGAAGCGTCTGGAACGCGAAGGCTTCTAAGCCAGCCTCCTCCTGTTTTGCAGGCATAAAAGGTCGGTTGCCTTTGGGTACCGGCCTTTTTGTTTGTCTTGATAACCCGGTGCGAAAGCCCCCCGTTTCCACCGGATTATCAGGCACAAAAAAAGCCGCCTCACATTTACGTGGGCGGCTTTTTTGTTGTGTCTGTGCAGGCTTTAGCTGTTCTGGAGCTTGTCCAGTTCGCGCACAATGGCCTCGCCCATAACAGACGTACCAACGCGGGCCATGCCTTCGGCCATAATGTCTGCCGTGCGCAGGCCACTGGCCAACACGTTGGAGACGGCCTGTTCGATCATATCCGCTTCCGCCTGCAGGTTCAGCGAATAACGCAGCAGCATGGCAAAGGAGAGGATCTGGGCGATCGGGTTGGCAATGCCCTGCCCGGCAATGTCTGGCGCGCTGCCATGAATAGGCTCGTACAGTGCAGGACGGCGGCCATCGGCCTGTTCCGCACCCAGCGTGGCAGAGGGGAGCATGCCAAGGCTGCCCGTCAGCATGGAAGCAAGGTCGGACAGAATATCGCCAAACAGGTTGCCTGTTACCAGCACGTCAAACTGGCGCGGGTTCCGCACCAACTGCATGGCGCAGTTATCGGCCAGCATGTGGGACAGTTCGACATCGGGGAACTCGCGGGCGTGCACATCGGTCACGACCTCTTTCCACAGCAACCCGCTTTCCATCACGTTGCATTTTTCCACCGAACACACGCGGTTATCGCGCTTGCGGGCCAGATCGAACGCAACGCGGGCTACGCGCTGGATTTCCGATGTGGTGTACACTTCGGTGTTAATGCCGCGCTTGGAGCCATCGGGCAGGGTTTCAATCCCGCGCGGGTCGCCAAAGTAAATGCCGCCCACCGTCTCACGCACGATCATGATATCCAGACCACGCACAACATCAGGCTTGAGGGTGCTGCTATCCACCAGTGCGTCAAACACCTTGGCGGGGCGCAGGTTGGCGAACAGCCCCAGTTCCTGACGCAGCTTGAGAATGGCAACCTCGGGGCGCTTGTCAAAGCTGACATGGCCCCATTTGGGGTCCCCCACAGAACCAAACAGAACGGCATCGGCCGCCCATGCTTTCTCAATCACCTCATCCCGGATCGGCACGCCATATTCCGCCAAGGATGCGCCACCCACCAGATCTTCGGTCAGTTCAAATGTCAGGCCGCGCTTTTTTTCCAGCCATGCAATAATACGGCCGACTTCACGCACAACTTCCGGGCCAATGCCATCTCCGGGCAGGACAAGGAGTTTAACGGGCTGCTTGGGGTCTGTCATGGCGGTGCTCCGTATGGGTCTGTTCAATCAAAATGAATGGTGGGCAGCCAGGATTTGGCCTGATCCTGCCGTTTTTCATACGTTGTAATCGTGGCTTCGTGCTGAAGGGTCTGGCCGATATCATCCAGCCCTTCGAGCAGCAGATGCTTGCGGAACGCATCAATCTCGAACGGCACTTCCTCCCCATTGGGGCGCACAACAACCTGACGCGGCAGGTCCACCGTCAGGCGGGCATTGCTCCCCATCTGGGCGTCACCCATCAGTTCATCACAGATCTCACGCGGGAGGCGGATAGGCAGGATGCCGTTCTTGAAGCAGTTGTTAAAGAAAATATCGGCGAAAGACGGCGCAATCACGCAGCGGATACCAAAATCCAGCAAGGCCCAGGGCGCATGCTCGCGCGAGGAGCCACACCCCAGATTGTCGTACGTGACCAGAATTTCAGCTTTGCGCCAAGGCTGCCGGTTCAGCACAAAATCCGGGTTTTCCGTACCATCTGGCAGGTAACGCATGGCATCAAACGCATGCTTGCCAAGACCTGTGCGCTGCGTGGTTTTCAAAAACCGTGCCGGAATGATCTTGTCCGTATCAATATTGGCCTCTGGCAGGGCCGCAGCAATAGCGGATAGCGTGACGAACTTTTCCATTATGCCAGTTCCCTCACATCGGTCAGGCACCCCGTAACGGCCGCTGCGGCCGCCATGGCGGGGGAGAGCAGATGCGTGCGCCCACCCGGCCCCTGCCGCCCTTCAAAATTACGGTTGGAGGTGGATGCGCAGCGCTGGCCGGGGGTCAGCCGGTCGGGGTTCATGCCCAGACACATGGAGCACCCGGCTTCGCGCCATTCAAACCCTGCATCCAGAAAAATACGGTCCAGCCCTTCTTCCTCCGCCTGACGTTTGACGTTGCCTGAGCCGGGCACAATCATGGCGCGCACGCCGGGAGCCACCTTGCGGCCTGCAGCAATCTGGGCCGCCATACGCAGGTCTTCAATCCGGCTGTTGGTGCACGAACCAATGAACACCACATCCACGGGTGTTCCGGCAATTTTCTGCCCGGCTGTAAGCCCCATGTAATCCAGCATACGCTGCATCTGGACCTTTACGGCCTCGTCCGTCTGCTGTGCGGGGTCTGGCACGGTATCGGTAATGGCCAGAACTGTTTCAGGGCTGGTGCCCCATGTTAGCGTTGGGCCAATATCTTCAGCACGCAGCGTAACTTCGCGGTCAAAATGCGCGCCTTCGTCTGTGGCAAGGCTTTTCCAGTATGCCACGGCCTGATCAAACCCCTCGCCCTTGGGGGCAAACGGGCGATTGCGGACATACTCGAACGTGGTTTCATCCGGGGCGACCAGCCCCGCACGGGCACCGGCCTCGATCGCCATGTTGCAGATGGTCATACGGCCAGCCATGTCCAACCCACGAATGGCCGAACCGGCAAACTCGATCACATGGCCTGTGCCACCGGCAGTGCCAATATGGCCGATAATGGCAAGCATGATATCCTTGGCGGAAACACCAGCACCGGGCGTTCCTTCCACGTTCACACGCATGTTTTTGGCAGGGCGTTGCAGAATGGTCTGCGTGGCCATGACATGCTCGACCTCGGACGTGCCAATACCAAACGCCAACGACCCCAGCGCGCCATGCGTGGAGGTATGCGAGTCACCACACACAATGGTCATACCCGGCAGGGAAATGCCCTGTTCCGGCCCAACCACATGCACAATACCCTGATTGGCCGACAGCAGCGGAAAATAGGGAACGCCAAATTCCTTGACGTTGCGTTCCAGCGTTTCGATCTGGTTGCGGCTATCCGCTTCCTCAATCGGCAGGCTCCGGTCGGATGTGGGCACGTTATGGTCCACAACGGCCACGGTCCTGTCCGGGTGGCGCAGTTTGCGCCCGGCCAGACGCAGGCCTTCAAACGCCTGCGGACTGGTCACCTCGTGTACGAGGTGGCGGTCGATATAAAGAATGGAGGTGCCGTCCGGAAGGGTTTCCACGACATGATCGTCCCAGATCTTGTCGAACAACGTACGCGCAGCCATGCGCATCCTCCTTAAACTTTATATCCGTGCGAACAGCATTGAGTCCCCGCTGCCCACACCCTGTTTTATCACAAAGACCCGACTGGCCGGGGGCCAGTCGGGTTCACACAAGCCATGCCTGGCGTCGTGCCCAAAAGCCCTGTGGCTTTTAGCCTGCTGCTGCCGGAGCAGCAACTTCACGCGGGCGTTCTGCAATACGTGCAGACTTACCGCTACGACCACGCAGGTAGTACAGCTTTGCGCGACGCACTTTACCACGACGCACGACCTTGATTTCGGCCACGGTCGGAGCATACAGCGGGAACACACGTTCCACGCCTTCACCGTTGGAGATTTTACGCACGGTAAAGTTGCTGTTCAGGCCCTTGTTGGAGCGGGCGATCACAACGCCTTCAAATGCCTGAAGACGAACGCGTTCGCCTTCCTTGACCTGCACGGAAACACGCACGGTGTCACCGGCATCAAATACGGGCACTGCGCGTGCGGCTGTCAGACGTTCAATTTCTGCAGCTTCGTACTGCTGGATAATGTTCATGTCGGTATCCTTCTCAAACCCCTAGGTCTGCCTGTGCGGCCCCGCCCACAGCTGCAGTCCTGTTTCCATTTTTGCGAGCCAGCCAGGCAGACCACAGATCCGGCCTTCTTTCCCGCGTTGTCTCTTCAGCCTTTGCCTGCCGCCATTGTGCTATGGCGGCATGGTTACCCGAAAGCAGAACTTCGGGCACCTCATGCCCCTCCCACACAGCCGGACGGGTATAATGCGGATATTCAAGCAGCCCATCGGAAAAACTTTCCTCCACGCCGCTCAATTCACTCCCCATGACACCGGGGAGCAGACGAACACACGCATCCAGCAGAACCAGAGCCGCAGTCTCTCCACCTGAAAGGACATAATCCCCAATGGAAACCTGCTCGACACCCCGCGCCTGCAAAAAGCGTTCGTCCACCCCTTCAAACCGGCCACATAGCAGCATAACACCCGGCCCTGCGGCGTAACGCCGCACATCAGCCTGTGTAAGCGGACGCCCCCGTGGTGTAAGGTACACACACGGTATGTTGGCCTCCGCGGCTGTTGCGGCAAGGGCCGCATCTGCCACGTCCGGGCGGATAACCATGCCAGCGCCCCCGCCAAACGGCGTATCATCAACAGCCCGATGGCGGCCCAGACCGTGCTCCCGCAGGTCTTCGGCACGGCATTCCCACACTCCGTTCTCCAGCGCACGCCCTGCAAGGGACTGCCCCAAAGGCCCGGGAAACATTTCCGGGAAGAGTGTGACAACGGTGGCTTTCCAGCTCATGCTGGCCCCCCCGTCTGCCGCTTACCAACGCCACGCCCTTCTTCCCCCGAGACTTCCTCGGGGCGAACAACGGTTATGGTCCGCTCGTCCAGCTTTACTTCCGGCACGCAGGCCTTTGTAAAGGGAACCAGTGAGCCATCGCCCAGTTCAAGGCTGGCGCCAGCACCGTAATCGTGCACCATGATGACACGCCCCAGAGAAAGACCTTTTTCGAACGCTTCCATACCGATCAGATCGGCATGGTAGAATTCTTCTTCCTCTGGCTCCGGCAGGCTGGAGCGCGGCACATACAGGCGGGTGTTCACCAACGCCTGTGCCGCAGTCCGGTCCGCCAGAGGCTTGCCATTTGCGTCTTTAATCTCGGCAACGCCATCCGCACCGCACCAACGCAGGGACCATTGACGCCCCTGCGCGTCCTGCAGAACCGCGTAATCCTCCAGCGTTGCGGCATCCGCCGCATAGGAATGCACGCGCACAAGGCCGCGCACTCCATGCGGTTTACCCACAACACCAATCAGGATCAGGTCAGGCTGCATGGCTGGCTCGGCTTAACTCAGGCTGCGGCTTCTGCTGCTTTAGCGGCAGCGGCTGCACGTTCCTGCGCCTTCTTCTTCGGAGCAGACTGCTTGGGCTGCTCGTTAAAGCTCGGCTTGGCGATCAGACCGGCGTTGCCAAGGAAGCGGGCAACACGATCGGTCGGCTGCGCACCCTGAGAAAGCCAGTGCGTGATCCGTTCGCTGACCAGACGCACGCGTTCAGCGTGATCGGACG
Organism: Acetobacter zythi; assembly: GCF_963921165.1. Lineage (NCBI taxonomy): Bacteria > Pseudomonadati > Pseudomonadota > Alphaproteobacteria > Acetobacterales > Acetobacteraceae > Acetobacter > Acetobacter zythi. The sequence goes on along the minus strand of NZ_CAWUEO010000012.1, from coordinate 425,209 downwards.
GCAGCATGGGGTTATAGGCCCCCACTTTTTCAATAAAACGGCCATCGCGCGGGCTGCGGCTGTCTGCCACAACAATGTGGTAGTAAGGACGCTTCTTGGCACCAGCGCGGGCAAGACGAATTTTAACACTCATTCGGAATACTCCAGACCGAAAAACAAAACCCGGAAAACTTAGGCAGAAACAGGCCGCATTAGCGGAAGGGAGAACCACCGGGGCCACCCGGCGGACCTCCACCCATTCCCTTAGGCATGAGCGCAGACATTCCCTGGCGCATGAGACCTTTCACGCCCAGTTTGTTAAAACGCTTCATCATGGTGGACATCATGTCGAACTGCTTGAGCAGTTTGTTGATGTCCTGAACTGTTGTTCCCGACCCTGCGGCAATACGTTTTTTGCGCGAGGCCTTGATAATCCCCGGCGCACGGCGTTCGCCACGGGTCATGGAACCGATAATGGCCAGATGCTTCTTGAGGACGGACGTATCAAGGTCCTTGTCCCCCAGTGCTTCCTTGACCTTACCCATACCCGGCAACATTCCCAGAATACCGGAAATGGAACCAAGCTTGTTGATCTGGCGGATCTGGGATGCGTAGTCATCCAGATCGAACTTGCCAGCCATCATGCGTTGGGCCAGACGCTCGCCTTCCTCGTGGTCAAGCGTATCGGCTGCTTTTTCCACAAGGCCTGCAATATCGCCCAGACCCAGAATACGGCCCGCCACACGCTCGGGATGGAACTCATCCAGCGCGTCCAGCTTTTCGCCCGAGCCGGTCAGCTTGATGGGCGCGCCGGTAATGGCCTTCATGGACAGGGCCGCACCACCGCGCGCATCACCATCCATACGGGTCATGACAACACCGGTCACACCCACGGCCTCGTTAAACGCCTTGGCGGTGTTGACCGCGTCCTGCCCGGTCATGGCATCCACAACCAGCAGCGTTTCCGCCGGGTGTGTAGCATCCCTGATCTGGCGGACTTCCTCCATCAGCGCTTCGTCAATGGAGAGACGACCCGCTGTATCGAGGATGACGACGTCATACCCTTCCTTGCGACCAACATCGAGCGCACGGTGGGCAATTTCCACCGGCGTCTGCCCTGCAATAATGGGCAGGGAGGTCACACCCGCCTGCACGGCCAACTGGGCCAACTGCAACTGGGCCGCAGGGCGCTGCGTATCGAGGGAGGCCAGCAGCACCTTTTTACGCTCACGCGTTGCAAGGCGCAGGGCCAGCTTGCCCGATGTGGTGGTTTTACCAGACCCCTGAAGCCCGACCATAAGCACGGGTACAGGGGGAGCCGCGTTCAGGTTAAGGGGGGCAACGCCTGCGCCGCCGAGTGCATCGATCAGCGCATCGTTAACAATTTTCGCGACCGCCTGACCGGGAGAGATGCTTTCCAGCACCTCCTGACCAACCGCGCGTTCCTTAACCTTGTTAACAAAGTCCTTAACAACGGGCAGTGCGACGTCCGCATCCAGCATGGCCAGACGGACTTCGCGCATGGCCTCCATCACATCGGCTTCAGACAGCGCGCCACGTTTGGCGAGACCATCAAAAACCCCGGAAAGCTTGCCTGAAAGAGCTTCGAACAAGTGCAACACACCCCATAACGAGACGCGCCACTGCGCGAACACTCGCGGAGTGGCGGTCCTGATTTGTAGCAGGGCTTACGGTACGACCGGGCCCTGAGTCAAGGAACTTCTGGTTTTTACTTCTTCTGGCTGTCCGAGGACACCTGCTGGGCGGGATGCTGCAACGCGCTCAGCTCGTTCAGCAGTTCATGAATGCGCTTCTGCCGCTGCCGCATCTGGGCAAGCTGGTCGGTGGTCAGCACGTCATGAATGCGGCTGGCGGTCTGGAGGTGCCTTGCCTCACGCTCCGCGCGCAATGTGGCCATTTTCTGCTGCACCTGCGCAATCTGGTCCTGATCAAGCGGACCCGGAGCACTCAGCAGGTCTTCGATCTGGGCATGGAGGTTTTCAAATTCCTCCTGCGTGTCCTGCGCCTGGTCCTGATCATGCGCTTCCTTGAGGATAGTGGCAATCTGGTTGCGCTGCTTGCGGGTCAGGTCCAGCCCGTCCAGCGCATTACCTGCCGGACCACCAAAAGTGGAGCCAGCCCCCATGCCGCCACCCCAGCCACCGGGGCCACCCGGCCCCGCCGCCTGAGCGGACAGACCAGAGAGAGAAAGTCCCGCGACCACTGCCGCAGCCAATATGCCATTGCTGATCTTCATGACCTGATTACTCTCCTGCAAAAAACGATACCGCTGTTTGATGTGACCAGAAAAACAACAAAACTCCAAGTGCGCAAACACCCCCACCACCCCTGCACGCAGGGCATTGGCTGGGCGGACACTCAGGTTTGATGCATTAACGCTTCAAACCGGGCGGCTGTTTCCAGCTCCATCTGCATCCGCGCAATGCGGTCCGTGACCTCGGTATCCTGCCCCCAGACCGCCATCTGCTCGCGCTCGTCCACTGTGGCGCAGGCAACCAGTTCCTCCACCGCAGCACCACCAAGCAGCGCCAGACCCAGCACCAGACTCCCCAGTGCAGGCACCGCAACCCCCAGCACGGCCAGTTGGGCGTTGGTCATGCCCTCCATAACGCTTTGCAGGGCAGACAGGTCCTGAGCGGACTGGCAGATGGGCATAACCCCAAGCGTGGTCCGGAAGCGCACCCCGTAGGTTGTGCCAAGCCATGCCAGCCACGGGTCCCACAAGGTCGCCTGCTGGCGCGCCAGCCTGCCTCCCGCGCCATCGCGGTAGCAGACCAGATCGCTGTTGGCGTAGGCTAACAGGCTTGCCACCACACCATCCCGCGCTTGCGGAATACGCTCAAGCATGGACCCGGCAATACCGGTCAGGGGCAGGTCGTCGGGGGCAAAGTACCCATCCGCAGTCTGCCCCGCGGCCTGCCATTCCGCCACCAGCGCTTCAGCCAACGCGCGGGATGGCACGCACAGGGCGGTCTTGCCCGGCAGGCGCACGCTGCGCCCATCCAGTTGCACGGCAAACCCACCTTCATGCGCGACAAGTTCAACCTGCTTCCAAAAACGCTTGCGCCCCGGCGGAGTGCGCTGGGGCACGCCTGTTCCATTTTCGCTCACCGGAACAACCCCAGACCGTGCAGCATGTTCATAATTTTTTGCTCCTTGCTGGCTTTTTTGGTCACTGTGGTCGGGCTTGGGCCATCGGCTCCCTCACGCGCAGTGGCAAGAAGTGCCGCACAGGACGACCCTTCGTCCCCTCCGCCGCCAATGGTAATGCCAACGCGCCCGTCATCCGCGGCCGCCATACCCACCTGCGGGCTGTTCCACGGACCCGTCACACGCAGGGAGGACGAGGCAGAAGCCCCACCCAGCAGCACTTGCGGCGCAAGCTGCATGTTCAGCTCATGCGTGGCCAGCGTGACCGTTCCCTGCCCGCGCAGATGCAAAAAGTCGCTCTCCAGCCCTACCTGATCAATATGGGCCACACCATCGGCAAACTGTGTGTGTATCCCAAAGCAGCGGATGGGCATTTGCCCCTTAACCGGCACCTGCGGCCCCAGCAGACGGCGAATGAGAGACCCTCCCACGCTGCCATCCACAACAGACGCACCAAGGTGCCCGGCCAAGGATGCACTGCGCGCCTGTGCGCTATCGCCCTGTGTGGAGAGTGCCCCCACAAGCTGGACCGTACCCTGCATATCCGGTGCTACGTGCATCCATGCCTGCACCACCGCCAAGGGCAGGAACACGGAGCGGGCCGAGGCTTCGACCTGTGGCTGCGCGCCGGACAGGTCATACACAAACCGCGCCGCCTGCTGCTGGCCATTCCCCACGGCATGGATGGGGTCCAACGCCAGACGGGCATTGGCAAGAGCAACGTGGGTCTGCACCTGCGACCAGGCCACACCCTGCCAGCTTATGGCCTGCACCTGCACGTCCGCCGCAAGGGTCAGGCCATGCAGCACATCGGCCACGGTATGGTTTTTGTACAGAAGCTGCGTTTTATCGCTCTCAACATGGCCTGCAACCGTAAGCCCGGTCGCATCTGGCCATTGTGCGCCAAAGCTCAGATGATCCAGCTTGCCCTGCACATCCAGCGCGGAATGGGCCGCACTGAGTGCCCCCTTAACCTGCACGGACGAATTGCCCTGCGTAACAGCAAGGTCAACCGGGGCTTCGGTCTGTTCCTGCATAAGCGCAAGCTGGCCCAAGGTGGCAGCCGAGCCGTTCATGCTGACGGGCTGGTCCCCCATCTGCCCATCCACATGCAGGCTCAGCGGGTCTGCTGGTGTGGGGGCGTCCACCACAACGCGGGTCAGGGCGGCCTGCGGCAGCCAGCGGGCCAGATCCACACGGCCCGTACGCACATGCAGGCTTTGCACCTGCGGAGCATCCCCACTCCCCCCCACGCTCAGATCGACCGAGAGATTCTGCCCATCGGGCAGGTCGGCATGGGGGAAAAAGACGTTCAGGTCCTGCAACTGCCCGACCGAACCACCCAGATGCAGGTCATACTGCCGTTCGGCCTGTGGCGCGTTGATCACGCCATCCACATGGGCAAGACCTATGGAATGTCCGCCATTATTCAGGCTCAGCCGCAACTGCAGGGGCAGTTGCGCGCCAAGGGGCCAGAACGGACCTGTCTGCCCGGTCAGGCTGAAGCTGGCCGGGCCTTTCTGGCCCTGTATGTCCAGATTGGGGGCGGTGCCGTCCAGCCCGTGGACTGCCGCCTTGGCCAGAGCAAATGTGCCGGAGTAATGGGTTAGCGCATCATCCCACACCACGTTGGCCTGTAGGACCGTCAGGTCCGACACGCCCACATTCCAGTGCATGCGTGCGGCGGCGGGCGCATTGGCCTCCGCTGCCGGGGTGGGTGGGGTCAGCAGCCAGTCGGCCCGGCCATCGCTCAGGCGGCGCAGGGTTATCTGGGGGGCAATCACGCTCACATCACGAAAAGCAATGCGGTGGGAGAACAGCGGCATAATGGAAAGGCGCGCGCGCACCTGCCTGACCGCCAGCGCGTCCGGCCCACCATCTTCCACACCAGAGAGGCGCACATCCTGCGCCTCCACCCATGGGAAGGGCAGCACCCACACATGCAGCGTGCCAATGCTCAGGCGCCGCCCCGTGCTTTGTTCCACAGCATCACTCAGCCGGGTTTTCAGCCACGTTGCGTCCTGCGTTGCGGAAAAAATTGTCCCGCCACCCGCGACCACAGCCACAACACCCGCAAGCAGGCCAATTTTCCACTTCAACTGCATCTTCACGTTCTCTCCCGCGCGAGGTCCGTTACCGCTCAGCCGCCCTTGCGCGCAGGGGGAGGCGTTGTTCCGGGTGTAAAGCCCAGAGCGCGAAAGGTCTCACGCATATGGGGGGGCAGTTCCGCGCTTACAACCAGTCGGCCCCCTGCGGGGTGTGGCATGTCCAACTCCCGCGCATGCAGGTGCAACTGGTCTGTAAAGCCCGAGGGATGTGCTGTGGCCCCACCATATTTGGGATCGCCCAGAATGGGGGTGCCAAGGGATTCGCAATGCACGCGCAACTGGTGTGTGCGCCCCGTCAGTGGGGAAAGCCCAAGCCATGAGAACTTGCGGGCCGCCGAATCCAGCACTTCGTACACTGTGCGGGCGGACTGGGCGTCCTGATCCTTACGATCAGCCGCAACCGTAATGGCGCCGGGGCCAACCCCAAGGCGGGCGAGCGGCTGGTCAATCTCGCCCGAGAGCGGGTCTGGCCTGCCGACAACAACGGCCCAGTATGTTTTTTTAACGTCCCGCCCACGAAAATAGGCCGCCAGCTTGGCGGCAACACCGGGGGTTCTGGCCAGCAGCAGCAGGCCCGACGTGTCGCGGTCGATCCGGTGGACCAACCTTGGGCGCGGGTCCTCTGGGTTTTCACGCAGGCCATCGAGCATCATGTCCACATGGCGGGTAATGCCCGGACCACCCTGCACGGCAAGGCCGGAGGGTTTGTTAAGCACGATCAGATGTTTGTCCTGATAGATGACCATACGCTGGATTTCGCGCACCAGCTTGTCGTCCAGCGGGCGCGGCACATCGCGCGCGGGCTTGGCGGCCATGGGAATGGGCGGCACGCGCACACTCTGCCCCGGCTCCAGCCGGGTGGAAGCCTCCACCCGTTTGCCCTCAACGCGAATCTGGCCTGTGCGGCACAGTTTTTGCAGCGCGCCCTGGGTCAGGTGCGGGTAATGGCGGCGGAAATAACGGTCGAGGCGGATGCCGGCCTCGTCCTCGCTCACGGTAAGATTGACAACACTCATGCGCTGATATTCACGACTGGCGCCGTTCCCGCAAGCGGGACCATGTTTCCAGCCTGTGTTTGACCTCCCGTTCGTAGCCTCTGGCCGTTGGATTATAAAAGGTCTGGCGGCGCATACCATCGGGGAAATAATTCTGCCCCGAGAAGCCTTCCTCCGCGTCGTGGTCGTATTCGTACCCCTTGCCGTAGCCAATATCCTGCATCAGCCGCGTGGGCGCGTTCAGAATATGGGCGGGGGGAATAAGGCTGCCCGTGGCCTTGGCCGCGCGGCGGGCCGCGCCATAGGCCTTGTAGGCCGCGTTGGACTTGGGGGCTGTGGCAAGGTGCACCACAAGCTGGGCCAGAGCCAGCTCCCCTTCTGGCGAGCCAAGACGTTCGTATGTCTCCCACGCGGCTATGGCCAGCGGCAGCGCGTTGGGGTCGGCCATGCCCACATCCTCGGTGGCAAAGCGGGTCAGGCGGCGGGCCAGATAACGCGGGTCCTCGCCCCCTTCCAGCATCCGTGCGAACCAGTACAGCGCTGCATCGGGGTCCGAGCCACGGAGCGATTTGTGGAGGGCGGAAATAAGGTTGTAGTGCTCCTCGCGGTCCCGGTCGTACAGAATGGCCCTTTTGGCCAGCAGCCGGGCCAGAGCCTGCGCATCCAGCGGTCTGGTGTTTTTCAGGCTGAGCACCTGCTCCACCATGTTCAGCAGGTAGCGCCCATCTCCATCCGCCATGGCGCGCAGGGTGGCGCGCCCGTCCTCCGTTAGGGGGAGGGGGTGGCCTGTTTCCTCCTCCGCACGGGCCAGCAGGGCCTCAAGGGCCGGGTCGTCCAGCCGGTTGAGCACCATGACCTGACAACGTGAGAGCAAGGCCGAGTTCAGGGCAAAAGAGGGGTTCTCGGTTGTGGCGCCCACCAGCACAACGGTGCCATCCTCCACCACGGGCAAAAAACCATCCTGCTGCGCGCGGTTGAACCTGTGAATTTCATCCACGAACAACAGAGTGCCCACGCCGCCAGCAGCCAGCTTACGTGCGGCGTCAAACGCTTTTTTAAGGTCCGCCACACCGGAGAACACGGCCGAAATCTGCATGAACCGCAAACCCGCAGCCTGTGCAAGCAGGCGGGCAATGGTGGTTTTGCCCACACCAGGACCACCCCACAAAATCAGGCTGGGCAGGGTGCCGCGTTCCAGCATAAGGGTGAGTGTGCCCTCCGGCCCCAGCAAATGCCCCTGCCCCACCACATCGGCCAGACAGGCCGGGCGCAGGCGGTCCGCCAATGGCTGGGTTGGGGCAGCCCTGCCCCCCGTGCGCGCAGCACTGCCCTCCCCCCCGGCGGCGGATGGTGGGGCGGCTCCAAACAGGTCATCCCCGGTCATGGCGCTGCGTGCCGTATGGTCATGGCGTTCATACCCTTGGTCTTAAACATTCGGTCCTGTCTGGCTTTAATATCGCCATGCGTTACGTGGTTTTCCAGTAGGTTCCAAACGGCGGTGCTAGTCTTCGGGCTGGGCGGGCAGGTCGAACATGCTGGGGGCAATATCCGCCCCCGGATGCACATCAAACAGGGTGACCCGTGTCTCCCGCCCCTGAGCGTCCAGCACACTCCATGACCGCAGAGCCAATGGGGTTTCGTAAAAAACCAGTGTCAGGCTGCCATCTGCGGGAGATGCATTACGGACCAGCCGCACCGCGACCAGACCAGCCTCGTGGCGGAATGCAGTCACCGTTACCCCATCGGACAGGCTGATATGCGGCGCCAGCAAAAGCCCAAGTGGCGTGCGGTCCATGGGAATAACCGTGGTCTGGTCCAACTGGCTGTCGCGGAACACCACCTTGCCCTGATTGGCCACCAGCAACAGAGGGGATGGCGGGTCATAGGCCAGCCGCATCTGACCGGGGCGCTTCATCCACACTTTGCCAGTTGTGCGCTTGCCCTCTGCATCTATCTGCTGGATGCGGGCTTCAAACGTGAGCGATCGGTTGAGGGCCTGCTCTATTTTGCCCACCCATGCCTGATCCGCCGCACTCAGGCGGGCGGGCACAACGGTGGAGGACGCAACGGCCTCACCGGCAACATCCTGCGCGTGTGCGGCCCCCGCAAGCAGGAGCAGACCGGCACATACTGGCGCAACAGCGCGTAAAACTCTTTTCATGAACGGGGCATCTCACTTTGACCGCCAGCCAGAACCGCCAGCAAAAAACATCATACTCTCAAACCGCCAGCAGCCCGAGCGCCAGAGCCAGCGCAATGGTCAGCCCGATCTCGCGGTTGGCGCGGAACTGTGCAAGGCACAAAGCAGGCCGGGCCGGATCAACCGCCACAGCCTGCCGCCAGAACAGCACACCGGGCAACAGCAGCGCGGGCCAGAACAGCACACCAGCACCCGCCAGCATGCCAGCACCCGCCAGCAGCACAACCGTAAGGGCGTAACACACGCCAATAAAGGCACGCGCACGCCCTGCCATAAGGCGGGAGGTGGATTTAACGCCTATGCGGGCATCATCCTCCATGTCCTGAAAGCCATAAATCGTATCAAACCCAAGCTGCCAGACAATCGTGGCGGCATAAAGGACGGCCTGCGCCCATGTCAGTTGCCCAGCCGCCGCCGCATACCCCATGGGAGCACCAAACCCGAACGTAAACCCCATGACAAGCTGCGGCCACCACGTAAACCGCTTGGCCAGCGGGTAAAGGCCCACCAGCACCAAAGAGGACACCCCCAGCACCCACGAAAGCCCATTAAGCTGCACCAGCACACCAAGCCCCATGGCCAGCAACAGGGCCAGAAAGCCCGCGGCCTGCCGCATGCTCAACGCACCACTGGCCAGTGGCCGCCCCGCCGTGCGCGCGACCTGGCGGTCAATATCGCGGTCCCACATATCGTTTACAACGCACCCCGCCGCCCGCATGACCAGACTGCCAATGCCAAACAGAACAATCAGCCTGACCCGCTCCAACGGGGCCACGCCCTGTGGCAGCAAAATACCCCACACACCGGGCAGCCACAAAAGCCACGTGCCCACGGGCCGGTCCAGCCGGGCCAGCAATGCATAAGCCTGCAAGGAGGGAGGGAGGCGGGCAATCCATCCCGTAACCCGGATGTCGGTATGGCTGATGGGGGGAGCAGACACGATTCTGATATGGCCTTTTGTCAAAAATAACGGGCGTTCTTTGCGCCCCTTCCTATGCCACAAACTGCGGCGGACCATAACCACCCGCCCGCCCCTGCTTTGCAAAACAGGGTGTTTCGTGCGTAAACCGGGCCTGTTCTTCCGTTACTTGAGCAGACGCACGAAAAATGACCGGCATGCATGCCCTCTTCCGCCTCCCCCGCCTGTATGCAGACCCCACCCTGCTGCCCGATGCGCGCGCAGGCGCCTCCTGCCCGCTCCCCCCCGAGCAGGCCCGCTACCTTGGCACCGTCCTGCGCAAAAAAGCGGGGGATCAGGTGCGTATATTCCACGCTGGCATAGGGGAGTGGCTGGCCAGTATTACGGATCTGCGCAAAGACCGGGGGACGCTGGCACTTGAACACCAGACCCGCCCCCCACAGACCTGCCCTCCACTCCGGCTGGCTTTTGCCCTGCTCAAGCGCGATGCCACCGATCTGGTCCTGCGTATGGGCACGGAACTGGGGGTAACCGAATTTTTGCCACTCACAACCGAGCGCACCAACACGCACCGCACCAACCCCGAGCGCCTGCATGCCATAGCCGTGGAAGCCGCCGAACAGTGCGAGCGGCTGGACATTCCCACCATAGCTCCCGCGCAGACCCTGCCCGCGTTACTGGGGGGCTGGCCACAGCACACAACCCTGTTTGCCGCAATCGAACGGCTGGACGTGCGTGATGGCGCAGCCTCCCCCGCACCACCACACGTGCGTAAGGGGGACGGACTCCTGATCGGGCCAGAAGGCGGGTTGAGTGATGGCGAATGCCAAACCCTGCTCCACCGCCCCTTTGTTGCCCCAATTTCCCTTGGTTCACTGGTGTTGCGGGCCGACACGGCCGTGGTGGCGGGGCTTGCCCTGCTGGGCAATGGCTTGCGCTCTGCCCCGGTTTCATCACAATAAGGCAATTGCTCCTGTCTTGCCCCACAACTGCAAGGCTGTTTTTGGGATACAGAAAACCTCATGTCCAACCCCGGTGCCTCAGACACAACGCCCGTCCATTCCATTTCGCAGCTTGCCGAACTGCTTGCGCAGGGCTGCAAACCGCGTGATGCGTGGCGCATAGGCACCGAGCACGAAAAATTCGGTTTCATGCGGCCCGAGGCCGTGGTGGGCGACGCCGCCCCGCAGGCGGGTGGCACGGCATACGCAACCCCACCCTACGCCCCCAACGGCATAGAAACCCTGCTGCGCAACCTCCACAAATCCGAACCGGATGACTGGACCTCCGTGCTCGATGATGGCCGCATTATCGGGCTTAAAGGTCAGGGGGAGGCCGCAGGTGCGGCCATATCGCTCGAACCTGCCGGGCAGTTCGAACTCTCGGGCGCTCCCCTGCGCACCCTGCATGACACGGCAGAGGAACTCAGCAACCATCTGGATGCCGTGCGCCCGCTGGCGCGCAAGCTGGGGCTGGGCTTTGCGCCTTTGGGCTTCCACCCTACCGCCACCCGCGCCGAGCAGCCATGGATGCCCAAAACACGCTATGGCATCATGCGCGATTACATGCCCAAGGTCGGCACCATGGGGCTGGATATGATGCAGCGCACCTGCACCGTGCAGGTCAATCTGGACTTTGGTTCCGAGCAGGACATGGTGCGCAAGATGCAGGTTTCCATGGCGCTGCAACCCGTGGCCACCGCATTGTTCGCCAACTCTCCTTTTGTGGAGGGCAAGCCCAACAACTTCCTTTCCAACCGCGCACGGGTCTGGACCGATACGGACAATGCCCGCTCGGGCATGCCAGCCTGCGTGTTTGAAAAAGACTTTGGCTTTGAACGCTACGTGGAGTGGGCGCTGGACGTGCCCATGTACTTCATCATGCGTGAAGGCAGGATGCGCAACGTGGCTGGCCGCTCCTTCCGTGCATGGATGAAGGGGGAACGCCAGGACGGGCTGGAGGACGTAACGCCCACCATGGGCGATTTTGAGGACCACCTGACAACCGCCTTCCCCGATGTGCGACTCAAACAGTTCCTTGAAATGCGCGGAGCCGATGCCGGATCGCCTGAAATGATGATGGCCCTGCCCGCCCTGTGGACCGGCCTGCTGTATGATGACGCAGCCCTGGAAGCCGCATGGGAACTGGTGCGTGCGCGCCCGTGGGAAGACTACATCAAGCTGCGCGAACTGGTGCCCATGATGGGGCTGGACACACCATGGGGCGAAGGCACGGTGCGTGACCTTGCGGCCCACATGCTCTCCATCTCCATGGATGGTCTGCAAAACCGCGATATGGTGGATGAGCAGAGCCAGACGAGCGAATGGGTCTATCTGGCCCCACTCACAGCCCTTGCCGCAGGTGCGCCCACACAGGCCGAACATTGGCTGGAACGCTATTATGGCCCGTGGATGGGCGATGCCTCGCGTATTTTTCTTGAAAGCGAAATCTGATTACAGCACAGACAAAAGGCGCTGCTCCAGTCTGGCGGACTGGACCTGCGCCCTAAGCTGCTCACGCGCCACCGCGCGGGCCGCCTGCCCCATGCCTGCCCGCACACCCGGCTGCAGAACATGGGCAAGGGCCTGAGCCAGCGCCTGCGCATCTGCCGCAGGCACAACCATCCCCCCCCCACCCAGCATGGCCGCGTCCAGCCCGGCCTCGCTCGAAGCCACAACTGGCACGCCGCACATCATGGCTTCGGCCGCTACACTGGGCAGGCCCTCCCGGTCTCCGTCCGTGGCACGTACACTGGGCACAACCAGTGCCACTGCATGTTCCAGTTGCTGGCGTAACTGCCCTGCACTCAGCCAGCCAGCAAAACAGACATGGTCCAGCCCTTGCGCCTGCTGCTCCATGGCGCTGCGCAGCGGTCCATCGCCCGCCAGCACAACCGGGGGTGTTATTCCCCACCCGGCCAGAATGCGCAGGGCATCCAGCAGCACGGGCAGGCCTTTTTTTTCCACAAACCGTCCGGCAAAGACCAGACGGTCAAATGGCCCACGGGCGGGAGGGACATCCTCCGTGCCAATGTTGAGCACTTCCAGTTTATGGGCTGGCGCCCCGCGCTCTAACAGCTTGTCGCGCACGCCATCGGACACACACACAAACAAGGCGCTGTAGTCCAGCAATGCCTGCCACCGGCGCTGAAAAACAGGCGCGGGAAAACGCTTTTGGTAATGCCGGTCCTTGAACGCATCCCCCCCATGGAAGGTCACAACCAGCGGCAAACCCAATTGTCGGGCAATGGGCAGCGCCAACGCGCCGCCCCGACCAAACTGTGCATGCACCACAACAGGAGCCAGATCGGCCACCGCATGGCCTGCCCTCCACCCCATCTGTTTGAACGCCAACCGCTGCAATGGCCCCAGCATGGAGCCTTCGCCAATAATGCGTAAGGTGGTGGCCATGTCCGCAGGAGGGTTATCGCGGTGGCAACCAACCCAGTAGGGTCTTAGCTGGCTGAAAGCCATGTACTGCCTGCGCATGAAGGCCTGTTCGGATGCGGGCAAAAGCCGGTCACGGTAAACAAGGCATGTCTTCATTTTACGCTCCCCTGCCCGTGCCACCGCCGTGGCGCATTATGCAGACCGCCCAACCAACAGACGGCTTGCACTCAGCAATGCGGCAAACAGGGCCACGCACCCCGCGACCAACAGGCATTCCCGGTTGGCGGCATCGGCCCAGAGGGTAAAAAAGGCGGCAACGCCCATAGCCCCCACAGTCTGCCCGGCCTGACGGGCCACCTGCACCATGCCGCTGGCTCCACCAGCCCTGTGCAGCGGGGCTGCAACCATCATCGCTCTGTTGTTGGGAGGCTGAAAACACCCAAACCCCCACCCGGCCAGCGCCGTGCGCCATGCAATATCCCACAATGCCGGGTGCGCAGGCAGTTGCCAGAGCAGAAAAAAGCCAGACGCCGTAAGCCCCAACCCGATGGAGGACAGCACCCCAGCGGAAATACGGTCCGCCACCCGGCGGATAACCGGGGCCGAGAGAATAATGCCAATAGGCCACGGCGTAATAAGCAACCCCGTCTGGGCCGAACTCAGGCCCAGCGCATCATGCAAGGTAAAGGGCATGGAAACGATGTAAAAATTGGAGGCAATAAAGCCGCAAAACCCGGTTGTGAACGCCACAGCAAAGTCTGGCCGACGCAACAGGTCAACCGGCAGAATGGGCTGGGGAATATGGGCTTCGCGCCGCACCAGCCATGTGCCCGCCATAAGCCCGCAGGCCAGCAGAGCCAAAGACGCCGCCCAGTTCTGGGCATGGGCCAGCCCATCGCCCCCCATAATGCAGGCTCCAAAGGCCACAACACACAGCAGGCTGCCGGTTACATCGGGCATATGGGGTGCGCGCGGGGTGTTGGGCAGGGCATAAAACGCCATGCCAAGGGCTGCGGCCCCCAAAGGCAGGTTGATCCAGAACAGCCATGGCCATGAGGCAAAGGTGAGAATACCCGCAGCAGCCGTTGGCCCCAGAGCCACGCCAAGTGCGACAACCAGCCCGTTGAGCGCCATGCCACGCCCGATTTCCGCCGAGGGGTAAATAAAGCGCACCAGAGCGATGTTCACGCTCATGATGCAGGCCCCCCCTATGCCCTGCAACACCCGGGCACCTGCAAGCACGGGCAGGCTGGTTGCCATGGCGCACAGGAGCGAAGCCACCATAAACAGCAGAATGCCCGCCCGGCACAGCCGCGCAAACCCGACACGGCTACCAAGGGCCGCCAATGGCAGCAAAGAGACCAGACTGGCCATCTGATACGCATTAACGATCCAGATGGAGGAGGAGGAGGAAGCCCGTAGGTCGCGCGCTATGTCCGGCAGGGCCACATTGGCAATGGCGTAATCCAGCAATGCCAGAAAAACGGACAGGGAGACCGCCAGCATGGCCCAGTTTCTGGCCGAGCCATGCAGACCATCGGAGGGGGCTGGCTGGCGGGGCGTGGTCTGCTGGGGGGGCGTCATGCTGGGTTCTGGCTCCTTGTTGGGGGGCCATGCTGCCTGTGGCAGAGCTGGCAGCCCATGACAAAGCCGCAGCAGACACCCCTTTGCGTCAGTCCTGACCTGTTAGGGTCAGGGATTATGCGCATATGGGTTTTTGGTGCCGCGCATCTGTAGCCGAATGGGCACACCCGGCAGGTCAAATGCCTCACGCAGGCCATTGACCAGATACCGCTTGTAGTCATCGGGCATCTGCTCGGCTCTGGTGCCAAAAACAACAAAGGTTGGCGGGCGGGACTTAACCTGCGTCATGTAACGCAGCTTCAGCCGCCTGCCATCCACCAATGGCGGCTGGTGGCGTTCTAGCATTTCCTCAAACCAGCGGTTGAGGGCACCTGTGGGTACGCGGGCGTTCCACACAGTCCATGCCTCACGCACGGCAGGCAGCAGCTTTTGCACGGCCGAGCCTGTCAGGGCGGAAAAGGTCACGACCGGCACGCCGCGCATCTGGGCAAGGGAGATGCTCAACCGGTCCATAATGGCCTTGCGCGTGCCCGTGCGGTCTTCCACCGCATCCCACTTGTTCAGGGCCAGCACACAGGCACGCCCTTCACGCTCGATCAGACGGGCGATCTGAAGGTCCTGCTCATGCACACCCAGTGTTGCATCCAGCACCAGCACCGCCACTTCCGCCATTTTCAGGGCTTCAATGGAAGCGGAGACGGACATCTTCTCCAACGCCTCATCAATACGGGCTTTTTTGCGCAGACCTGCCGTATCGACAATTTCGAACGTATCGTCCCCGTCATGCAGGGTTACGGCAATGGAATCGCGCGTAAGCCCCGGCTCCGGGCCGGTAATCATGCGTTCTTCACCCAACAGGGTGTTCAGCAAGGTGGACTTGCCCGCGTTAGGCCGACCGACAATGGCAATCTTGAGCGGACCTTTGGGGCGGGTATCTTCCTCTTCCGAGAGTTCGGGTTCGGGGGCCCATTCGTCCTCTTCATCCCCCACCTTATCGGCGGGCAGGCGTTCGGCAATTTCCCACATCAGGTCCGTCACGCCCTCGCCGTGTTCGGCGGACAGGCCGAGCGGGTCACCCAGACCCAGCCTGTAGGCTTCCAGCGCTGCCGCCGTACCCTGCCGCCCTTCCGCCTTGTTGGCGATCAGCAGCACAGGCCGGTTCTGGCGGCGTATCCATTGGGCAAAATGCTCATCCGCAGGGGTAATGCCCGCGCGCGCATCTATGCAGAACAGAATAAGGTCCGCGTCCTGCACGGCACTTTCGGACGAGGCACGCATGCGACCAAACAGTGTGTCTGGTGCGGCCTCTTCCAGCCCCGCCGTATCAATCAGGCGGATGTGGCGGCCACGTACAAGGGCCACACCTTCCTTGCGGTCACGGGTCACGCCGGGCGTGTCCGCCACGAGTGCCTGCCTGCGCCCGACCAGACGGTTGAACAGGGTGGATTTGCCCACATTGGGGCGACCGGCAATAACAACAACCGGAAGGTCCCCCGTCGGTATCGGCGGGAGGGGGCGCATGGACTTGCGACGTTCAACCATAGGAGATCAGGTTTCCGTCATTTGTTACGATAAGCATTTGGTTGTCCACAACAATGGGAGGCACGAAGGACGTGGTCTCCATTGCATCAATAGAGATAATTGCGCCAGTCAGCGGGTTAATACGGATCATGCCGTTTTCTGGCAGGGTGCTCAGGCACACAAGCTGGCCACCCGCCATAATGGGGCCAAACCATGTGACAATATCCTTGCTTTCCTTGATCTTACGGAAGCGGCGGAGCTGGGTAATCCAGCGCACATGGCCAGAAAGCCGGTCGATACAGGCGATCTGCTGGTCAAGGGAGACAATGAACAACCAGTCCCCCACGCACAGAATGCTGTTCTGACTGGCAACGGAGCGTTCCCACACACGGCGGCCCGTGCGGATATCCACCGCGGCAAGCACCTGCGCCATGCTGACTGCATAGACAACGCTGCCCACAATAACCGGCAGGCCGCGCACACAGTTAAGGTTGAGCGTGCTGGCCTGTGAGCCAACATTGCCGAGCATTTCGCTCCACACAACCTCACCACTTTCCGCACGGAAGGCGACCAGATCCCCCCCGCCAAAGCCTGCCACCACAACGCCATTGGCGTAGGCGGGGGCCGCCTGACCAAACACCGTGGTCTCGGCAGCCGTTGCGGCGTACGTCCATATCTGGTGGCCAGTTGCCGCATCCAGTGCGAAAAACCGCTCATCAATGGTGCCAAAATAGACACGCCCTTCCGCAACAGTCGGGGCGGAGCGGCCGGGGGTTCCAACATCGGTCCGCCACTTGACCTTGCCTGTGGCGGCATAAACGGCAACAGCCTGCGAAATGCCGTCCACAATATACAGCACGTCCCCATCAACCCCGATCCCGCCGCCGGTGTTGCTGGAGCGGGACTGCTTGGGCCGTGGGTTAAAAGTCCACACATGCCGCATGGCAGGCCATGTAAAGGCACGGATAACGCCCTGCGCATCCATAACAAACAGCCGCCCGTTATGAACAACCGGCACGCAGGCCAGCATGCCGCGCCCGAGCGAGCCAAGGGCCGCCCATGCCATAAAGTCCGGCTGGGAAATGCCAGCCCCGATACTGTGCTTCCAGCGGCGGTGTAGCCCACCCCACGCATAGTTGCTGCCCGTATGCGCGGGCACACGGCCACTGATCGGCCATTCAGAAACCGAGATCGGAGCAGGCAGTGCAATGGCGGTGTGGTCTTCCTTATCCACCATCAGCCCCGCGCCAGAAGACAGCACATCCGTGCGGTGCCCGGCCAGAAGGGGTTTTTTATCGTCGTCGTCATCACCACAAGCGGCCAGTGTGGGGGCCAGTGCCGCACCTGCCAGCAGGCTCCTGCGGGTCAGGCCGGACCGGGCGGCGGCGCCAATATATGTCTTGCTGCTCATGGTTTTATCCTGCTGACGGATCAAGGGCCTGCATCATATCCTGCGCCCGGTTGCGTACACCTGCGGGTGTTTCGGCCGAGTCTACAAGGGCCGACAGTTTTTTGCGGGCATCGTCCTTATGCCCCTCACGCACATCCAGAACAGCCAGTGCCTCCACGGCAAGGCCGTTCCATGCCTTGCCCTGCCCGCTCAGCAGCGACAGGCGGGAGCGCAGGGTAGGAATATCCCCCGTATCAAGCTGGTGCTGGCACCACAGCAGGGTTGCAATGCTACGCAGGGCGGGGTCCGCATCGGGGTTGTCCTGCACGGCACCCCATGCGGCCAGTGCGGCGGCGGCATCGCCCCGGGCGGCCTGCACTGCGGCGACCTGCATCCGGGCCAACGCGGCCACACCCTGATCGCCTGATGTCGCCAGCTTTTGCAACGCCTCCAGACCAGTCTGCGCCTTGCCTGCAAGGGCTACGGGGCTGCTGCCCACCTGATCGGGCAGATGATCGGTCTGGCGCAAGGCAGCCAGATACGCGCCTGTTGCCGCCTGATCCAGAGCCTTGTGCCGCGCAAGCTGCCATGACCACAGGCCAGCCCCCGCAACAACGGCCACAACGGCAGCGACCGCCACGCCAGCATAACGCCGGGCGAGCACACGCATGCGTTCAGCCTTAAGCTCTTCGTCAACTTCCCGGTAAATATCCTCTGCCACGATCCGGCCCGTTCCTGTTCCTGCCAATGCATGCCTGTCCGTATTATGGCATATCTGCCCCAGCCGGACGCATGACACAAGGCGCAGAGTGTCTGTTGTGCGCCTGTTATACCGTGTTATGGGCCAACAGGCGCACCTCAATTATGCAAAAATGCCTTAATGGGCAGCTTTTTGCAGCTTGGTGCCACCGGCCTTGAGTGCGGTTGTCAGTTGGGTAAAGTTCGCACCTATGCGCTGCTGCACGGCGGTGCTGCCGTTGTGAATATAGGCAATTTTGTCCCGCGCATCGTTGCTGATCGCGGTTTCTTCCTTCACTGCCGTTTTGGAAACACAGGCATTGTAGGTGCGGGCGGCTTTTTCGTAAGCGCTCACCTTATCCACGCTGGCATTGTATTTTTCCACGCTGGACACATCAACCACAGGCGCATCCGGTTCCACACCACAGGTGGATGGCACCCAGACCCGCTCCGCCGCATGGGCGGGAGCACACGCAACCATAGCCACCAGCCCCCCAATGGACGCCAGCAAAAAACCTTTCTGCAACATTGCCAAAATACCCTTATTGTCCAGACAGCGGACCATAGCTGGCTGGCCTGCTCCACCCGAGCAGACCCCATTGCACAGCAACGGCCCATCTTCTGGCATACGCGGTGCAAATGTCCATATCCGCTCAACTTGGAAAAGACACAAAGAGACAGTATAGCCTGATCATATGCGCATTCTTTTTATTACGGCCACCCGCCTTGGGGATGCGGTAATTTCCACCGGCATTCTCAACACGCTTATCCGCCAATGGCCCAATGCGCGCATAACAGTAGCCTGCGGGCCTGTAGCCGCCGGACTGTTCAGCCACATGCCCGGACTCGAACGGGTTCTGGTCATGCGCAAACGCCCCTATGACCTGCACTGGCTGGACCTGTGGAAAACCTGCGCCCCCACAAAGTGGGACATGACCGTGGACCTGCGCGGTTCGGTCATAAGTTTTGCCCTGCGTTCGGGGCGGCGGCTGGTCATGCGTGGTGGGCGCAGGCCCGGCAGGCGGGTTGGTCATCTGGGCGCTTTGCTTGGCCTGACCCCGCCCCCACACCCTACGGTCTGGCTGAACGAGGCGGACCGGCAGACTGCGGCAAAGAGTATTCCCCCCTCATCCCCCACCGCACCGGTTATTGCCCTTGGTCCTACGGCCAACTGGGTGGGCAAAATCTGGCCCACAGCCAACTACCTGCCTTTGTGGCAGCAGCTTGCCGCCACCTACCCCCATGCCCGACCCGCCATTTTTTACGGCCCCGGCGCGCAGGAGGCCGAACTGGCCCACCCGGTATTGCGCGCCCTCCCCAACGCCATAGACGCAGGCGGGCGCTTTGCCCTGACTGAAACCGCCGCCATGCTGGCCCGTTGTGCCCTTTATATCGGCAACGATTCCGGCCTCATGCATCTGGCGGCAGCGGCGGGCACCCCTACGCTGGGGCTGTTTGGTCCCTCGCGCGCATCCGAATACGCACCAACGGGTGCTGTCACACAATGGGTGGAAGCTCCGGGGCCGGAGGGGCACGCCCCCATTGCCGGGTTAAGTGTTGAGCGCGTGGCCAGCGCCGCTCTGGCGCTCCTGCACCAGACCCAGACGTGAACATGCCCTCTGGCACCAGAGCATATCCGGGACTAGGGTTAGACGACAGGCCTGTCCTTGCAGTAGGGAAGAACATACCATGCCATTGCCAGCCCCATCCCATATGACCCGGCTTGAGGGCCGCTGCGTTATCAAACTCTCCGGTGCGGACCGTGTGCGGTTTTTGCAAGGGCTGGTCACAGCGGATATTGCGGCCCTGCAACCTGCGCAGGCGGCATGGGCTGCGTGCCTGACCCCACAAGGCCGCTGGCAGGCTGATTTTTTTGCCATACCCGACCCGGACGACACCTGCCTGCTGCTGGACTGCGCCAGCGAACAGGCCGAGGCCCTGCGCACACAGCTTATGCGCTTCCGCCTCCGTTCGGATGTGCAGATGGAGCTAACAGCGCTCCCCGTTTATGCCGCATGGGGTAACCGGCCCGACGCCGCCCTGCTGGAAAACGCAATCAGTGTAGCAGACCCCAGACTCCCCAATGCGGGCTGGCGGCTGATAGACCCGCCCGCCCATACCGAGCAGACCGCCACACAACTGGACTACGACCTGCACCGTCTGGCCCTTGGCCTGCCCGATGGCGTACAGGACTGCGAACCCGGCCGCACACTGGCGGCAGAAGCCAACATGGATCTGCTGGGCGGCATTGCATGGAAAAAAGGATGCTACATGGGGCAGGAAATAACGGCCCGCATGCACTACCGCACCCTGCTCAAACGCCGCCTTGTCCCCATTGCCGCCACAGCGCCCCTGCCCGCACCGGGCACGCCAATCCTGCATAAGGGGCAGGAGGTGGGCACCCTGCGCTCCTCGCGCGATCATATCGGGCTAGCGCTGCTCAAGGTGGACATGGCCGACAAACCCCTGACCTGCCTTGACCATAACGTGGTTGCCCGCCCCCCCGCGTGGCTGCTACCAGCCCTTGGCACACCACCAGACCCCTCCGCCACCACACCGGACACACCATGACCTACACCGCCCCCGACGCCACAGTGCTTGATGCCATGTTGAGCACGGTCAAATACGATGCATCCGGCCTGATTGCCGCCATTGCCCAGCAGCATGACACAGGCGAAGTGCTGATGATTGCATGGATGACCGCCGAAGCCCTGCGGGAAACACTGCTTACCGGGCGGGTCTGTTACTACTCCCGCAGCCGCAAAAAGCTGTGGCGTAAGGGGGAAACCTCCGGTCAGGTCCAGCACCTGCACGAAGCACGGCTGGACTGTGATGCAGACGCCGTTCTGCTGCTGGTCAACCAGATTGGCGTTGCCTGCCACACGGGCCGCAGAAGCTGCTTTTACCGCGCCTTCACCCCCACCGGGCTGGTGGAACTGACCAAGCCCGAAATTGACCCTGCCGAGCTTTACCACACGCCCGGCCACACCCACGCCTGAGGGGCAGGCTTACACCCGCCCCTTTGCTGCCAGCAGGTCCAGCACGGCAGATGCCGCCGCATCTGCTGGCAAAACACCCCCCGGCCCTTCCAGCCCGTGCAGAACTGCGGCAAAGGCGGCCTTCTGGGCCTGCGCGGCCGCCGGGTCTTCAAACAGTTTGCGCACTGCACGCGCCAGCACGTCTGGGGCGCAGTTTTCCTGTAGCAGTTCTGGCACAACCTCCCGCCCGGCTAACAGATTGACCATGGCCACATGGGGAACGCGGATCAGCCTGCGCGCCATAAAGGCGGTCAGGGGGTTAACCCGGTAGGTCACAGCCATGGGCACACCCGCAAGAGCCAGCTCCAGGGTGGATGTCCCAGATTTGGTCAATGCAGCCCCGGCTGCGGCAAAGGCATCGTGCTTGTCGTGCACATCTGTCACCACAATCGGGCGGATCGGCCAGTTCCCAACCGCCTGCTCCACCGTGGCCGCCACTATGGGAGAGACAGGCACAACCGGCACCACATCGGGCATGCGGGTACGGAGCAGGGCCAGCATCTGCCCAAAAACCGGCAGCAGGCGTGGCACCTCCGAGCGGCGGCTACCGGGCATAAGCACAAGCACCCGCGCGTTCTCCGCCAGCCCGTGCTGTGCTCTAAATCGCGCGGCGTTCCCATCCTGCGCGCCGGATTGCAGGACCGGGTGGCCCACAAAACGGGTTTTTAATCCATGCCTGCCAAAAAACTCTTCCTCAAACGGTAGCAGGCACAGCAGCTCGTCCCATAAGCCGGGGAATTTGCGCACCCTTTTCTGCCGCCATGCCCATACTTGCGGGGCCACATAATGCATGCGCAAAATGCCCAGCCCCGCAATCCGCCGCAGCAGGCGCAGGGCAAAGCCGGGGCTGTCTATGGTAATGACCAGATCGGGTTTTTGGGCGCTAATATCCTCCACCGCCTGATTAAGCCTGCGCGAAAGCTGGCGCACACGCGGCAGAATTTCCACCAGCCCCATGACCGCCAGATCCCGCATGGGAAAAAGGCTGACAAACCCCTCCGCCGCCATGCGCGCGCCCCCCACTCCGGCAAAGCGCATATGGGGGTTGCGCGCACGCAAGGCGTGTATCAACCGCGCGCCCAGCACATCTCCGCTCGCTTCTCCGGCCAGTATCCATACAAGGGGCGTGGAAGAGGAAAGACCGACCATATTCATGCACCTAGAACGCAACCTGAGCCTGCTACCATTCCGGCCAGACAGGAGATGCGCAAGCCGTGAGCGGAAAGAAAAACCTTTCCGCCCATAAAAAGTCCGGTTTATGCCTGTTGGCACCGAACGACCAACCCCTAGCATACAGGATATTTTCTGCCTCGTGAGTGTTCAGCAGTATATGCGTGAATGGACGGAACAACCCGTCCGTAACGTTCTGGCCGGTATGGTCGGCACCTTTGCCCTTATTCCCGAAGTTATCGCGTTTTCGTACGTGGCGGGGGTTGCGCCGGAGGTGGGGCTTTTTGCCTCGTTTGTTATCAGCATTGCCATTGCCATAACGGGGGGCAGACCGGGCATGATCTCGGGTGCTGCGGGGTCTGTTGCATTGGTTGCGGCGGATCTGGTGCATGGGCATGGGCTGCAATACCTGCTGCTGGCCACCCTGCTGGCGGGGGCTTTTCAGGTCCTGTTCGGGCTGCTGCGGCTGCAAAGCATGATGCGCTTTGTCTCGCGCGAGGTGGCGACGGGCTTTGTTAATGCATTGGCTATTCTTATCTTTTCCGCCCAGATCCCGCAGATGTTGCATGTAACGTGGCACACCTACGCCCTGATCGCCCTTGGGCTGGCCATTGTGTACCTGCTGCCACGGCTGAGCACGGCCGTGCCCTCCCCCCTTATCTGCATTCTGGTGCTGACCGGGGTCAGCCTTGCTGTGCCCATGCCCATTCATGTTGTGGCCGACCTTGGGGCACTCCCCACCGGCCTCCCCCACCTGACCGTGCCGCATGTTCCCTTTACGTGGGCGACATGCCAGATCGTGCTCCCCTATGCCTTTGCCATGGCCATGGTTGGCCTGCTGGAATCGCTCATGACCGCAACGGTGGTGGATGAACTGACCGACACCCATTCCAGCAAACGTATGGAATGTACGGGGCTTGGCATTTCCAACATTTTTGTCGGTCTGTTCGGGGGCATGGCCGGGTGCGGGATGATCGGCCAGACCGTGGGCAACCTGCGCTATGGTGGGCGGGGCCGCCTGTCCACCTTTACGGCGGGGGCTTTTCTGCTGCTGCTTCTGGTGGCCATGCACAGATTTGTTGCACAGGTGCCCGTGGCGGCACTGGTGGCAATTATGATCATGGTGTCCATCAGCACGTTTTCGTGGTCATCCCTGCGCGAACTGGTGGCCCACCCCAAGCTGTCCTCCACGGTCATGCTGGCGACCGTTGTGGTGGTTGTGTTCACGCACGATCTGGCAGCCGGTGTTGCCTGCGGTGTGCTGCTGAACGGACTATTCTTCTCGTTTCAGGTCATGAAGCTGGTGCAGGTGAGCATACAGGACAGCCCCGATGGCAAAACCCGCACCTACGGCGTGCATGGCCAGCTCTTTTTTGCCTCAACCAGTGTGCTGACCGATGCAGTGGATTTTCAAGGCACAGCCACACACGTGGTAATCGATCTGGCCGACGCCCATCTATGGGACATAAGTGCGGCCGACACGCTGGAAAAAACCGCAACACGGCTGGAAGGACGGGGCAAAACCGTAACCATTATCCATGCCGATGCACGTGCGGCCAAATTACTGGCAACACTGGGGCACCCCAACCTGCTGGCCTGAACGCAGCACCCGGGCCTACGCCTTGTAACCAGCAAACCTGCCGCCCCCACCCTAGCCCGGTGTCGGGCGGTTTTTTTGTGTTTTGGGCACAAGGCGCGTAGCCAGCACCGCCGCCGCTATGGCCGCGTAAATAAATGGCTCAACATGCCAGACCTTAAAGGCAAGACTGTAGTGCACGCAGGCCAGCACCATGGCCACGTAAACCGTTTTGTGCAGCGGCGCCCACCGCTTGCCCAACCGCATAATGGACTTGCGTGTGGACGTAGCAGCCAGAACACACAGAATAACAAAAGCCAGCAGACCAAAAATCAGGAATGGCCGGGTAGAGAAATCCCCCCATATGCGGGCCAGATCCAACTCGCGCGCCCATGTCAGATACAGGGTGATATGCAGGGCCGCGTAGGTAAAAGCCAGCAGCCCCAGAGGACGGCGGTAGAGAATAAGGTTAACCCCCGCAAACCGTCGCAATGGCGTGACCATAAGCGAGACCAGCAAAAACCGGAACGCATAGCGCCCAAAATCATGCAGGCATTCGCGGTAGGGTTTTGGCCCCAGCCAGCCCATCCACCCTTCCACCAGATCAAACACGGCAGGCAGCAGGAACACCGCGTAAAGGAGAACCTGCCGCGCCAGTGGCGACAGATTTTTGCGCCGTGCGCGACCGGCAACTGGTGGAGCCATGCTCTGCCCTTTTCCTGACGAATGCCCAACCTTGCCATGCAGCGTGGCCATACCACGCGCCTTAACCTTGGAAGGACTTTGTGCGTTATGTCCATAATACGCGAAAACAGGCAGGAGTCTCTGATATCATGAGCACAGCAAAGACAATCGGTTTTATCGGGTTTGGCGCCATGGCCAGCCGCATGGCCATCAACCTGAAAAAAGCAGGGTTTGCCGCCGTGGCCTACACGCCCTCGGGCAAGGGAGGGGATGAGAACACCGCCTTCCTGCCCTCCCCTTCAGACGTAGCCAAAACAGCCGATATTGTGCTCGTATGCGTACCGGATGATGAAGCCCTTGCCGCCAGCATGTATGGCCCACAGGGCGCACTTGCAGGCATGCCAGAAGGCGGGCTGCTGCTGAACACAAGCTCCATCTCCCCCGAAGCCGCACAGGAACTGCTGGATGCGGGGCAGAAACTCAAGGTCAGCGTTGTGGACTGCCCGGTCTCTGGCAGCACGCCAGAAGCCGACAGCGCCAGTCTGGTCGTGCTGGCCGGTGGGAGTGATGAGGAACTGGCCCGTGCCAAACCGGTGTTTGACGCCATTGGCCGCCTGACCATCCATGCCGGTCCTGCGGGCAGTGGTGCGCGGCTTAAACTGGTTATCAACGGCATTATGGGGGCCGGGCTGGCCGCTGTGGCCGAGGGCATTGCCTATGGTCTGGCCGCGGGGCTTGACCGCTCCATGCTGTTTGATGCGCTGGATAACATGGCCGTGATTTCCCCCCACCACAAACGCAAGATCAAAATGGCCAAGGAAGGGGATTTTTCACCCCAGTTCCCCACCCGGCTGATGCAAAAGGACATGCGTCTGCTGCTGGATGCCTGCGCCCGTCTGGCCGTGCCCGTGCCCACCATGGCGGCTGTCACGCAGGAACTCTCCCTCACCCGCCGCGCGGCGGCAGATGCGGACTACTCGGCCCTGATCGGGGTT
Organism: Acetobacter zythi; assembly: GCF_963921165.1. Classification (NCBI taxonomy): domain Bacteria; kingdom Pseudomonadati; phylum Pseudomonadota; class Alphaproteobacteria; order Acetobacterales; family Acetobacteraceae; genus Acetobacter; species Acetobacter zythi. Next base: position 399,752 of record NZ_CAWUEO010000012.1, on the reverse strand, counting down.
TTGGAAAACATTGTTGCCAACGACCCGTAAGCCTACCCCCGCTCAAACCCACGCAGGGCCTTAACGCCCTGCCACATCAGGGCCAGCCTGTCCCCCAGCCCACGGGGGCGCGCGGCCTGTGCGGTGCTGCGCGCAAGGTCCCGCCGGGCCAGCACCGCAGGCAGGGCGGCAAGGTGGGCGGGTCTGGGCAGTTTGGGCCAGTCCAGCATGTCCAGCCATGCCTGCCCCTGTAACCTGAGGGCATCCGTGCCCAAGGGGCAAACAAACCGCCCCGACTGCTGGAGCGCGGGCCAGTGCCGCAGCATGGCCCCGGCCCCATAGGCCATGCCACAGGCCTCCAGCCGTAGCAAAAGCCCTTCATCCTCCAACCCAAGCAGTTCGCCCACCGCGCGTTGCAGCGCACCGGGTCCATCTCGCATCATCCCCTCCCACACCGGCATCTCATGCGGGGCGTTCAGTTCCATCTCGCAAGAGTGAACAAGGCGGAGCAGCGTGGCCTGCCGGACCTGCTGGCGCTCCACCAGACCCAGCACAAAGGGGGCAATGCTGTGTTCGGGCGGGCGGGTTTTTTCCAGCACCTCGCGCCACCATTGCAGGCGGATCAGCCCGGCCATTGGCCCCGCAACAGCCGCAGAGCGGGCCGGGGCCAGCGCGCGAATCAGCTCGTTATGGAACGCCAGCAGCACCAGCCCCCCCGGCTGTACGGACATGGGCAAAAAACGCGTACACAGCAGCCTGTCCGCATCCCCTGCCGCAAGCCCTGTTAAGGCCTGCATATCGCTGTGTTCTGGAGGGGTGTTCATGGCTGTATCCTGCTTCTCAAGTCCGGAGGCATGTTGCACATTCGTGCTGTTTCATGCGTAATGCACATATAGCTTTCCTTACGGACTGCCGCGCCACCCCACCCCCACCAGCAGGGCAAGTTTCCGTGAGCAAGGGAAAAGAGACAGCGGCCCCACCTGCTGGCTCTGTGCCATATGGCACGCCCATAGCTCTGGACAGGCGCGTTTTTGACACGCCCTGCTATTATATGACGGAGTTATGTCATGGCTTTTGAACTGCCAACCCTCCCCTACGCCCCCAACGCCCTTGCCGCCCGTGGCATGTGCCAGGAAACGCTTGAGTTCCACCACGGCAAGCACCATCAGGCCTACGTCAACACCCTGAACACGCTACTTGAAGGCAAGCCCGACCTTGCTGGCAAGTCTTTGGAAGAGATCATTCTTGCAGCCCACGGCAAGGCAGATCTGACCGGCCTGTTCAACAATGCTGGCCAGCATTGGAACCACTCCTTTTTCTGGAACAGCCTGTCCACCTCCGGTGGGGCCATGCCCGAAAAGCTGGGGGCCAAAATTGCCGCTGACTTTGGCAGCGTCGACACCTTCAAGGACGAATTCCGCAAAGCCGCCATCTCCCAGTTCGGGTCTGGCTGGGCATGGCTGGTGCTGGGCAAGGATGGCAAGCTGGCCATTACCAAAACCCCCAACGGCACCAACCCGCTGGCCGAAGGTCAGGGCACGGCCCTGCTGACGGCGGACGTTTGGGAACACTCCTACTATCTGGACTTCCGCAACCGCCGCCCCGATTACATCACCAACTTCCTGGACAAGCTGGCAAACTACGAATTTGCCGAAGCCCAGCTGAACGCGGCCTGAGTGTAAGCCCCAGCCCCTTATCCGGTCTGGTGCAAAAAAGGCGGGGTCCCTTTGGGGCTTCGCCTTTTTTCATATCGGCCATTCCATGCAGTGTGCGGCTTATGCACACAGCCCCCTTGATTGTCCTGTGCGCGCTTCCAATCTTAGAACTGTCAACACGGCAGACCATGCCCTTTGTTGCCGCAAAGCGGGACCGGGCAAGGCCTTCAGTCGCCTAAGATTAAAGGGACAAGAGGGATATTATGGATATTGCAAAATTTACCGAACGCTCGCGCGGTTTTCTGCAGGCAGCACAAACCATTGCACTGCGTGACTTTAACCAGCAGCTTACGCCCGAACACCTGCTTAAAGCCATGCTGGACGATGAGGAAGGCGCTGCATCGGCCCTGATCCGCGCCGCTGGTGGCAGCCCTGAAGGGGCGCGGGCCGCCAACGAACAGGCTCTGGCCAAACTGCCCAAAGTACAGGGCGGTGGCGCAGGCCAACCCGCAGCCACCCCCGATCTGGTGCGCGCACTGGATTCCGCCGAACAGATTGCCCAAAAAGCAGGCGATAGCTTTGTGGCGCAGGACCGCCTGCTGGTGGCCCTTGCCGCAACAGACAGCCCGGCCGGGCAGGCGCTCAAAAACAACGGCGCGACCCCCGATGCGCTGGAAAAAGCCATAGCCACCATCCGCAAGGGACGCACCGTGACCAGCGAAAACGCTGAAGCCAATTTTGACGCGCTCAAAAAATATTCGCGCGACGTGACCGAAGTTGCCCAGCAGGGCAAGCTGGACCCGGTTATTGGCCGGGATGAGGAAATCCGCCGCGCCATTCAGGTTCTGGCCCGCCGCAGCAAAAACAACCCGGTGCTGATTGGCGAACCCGGCGTGGGCAAGACCGCTATTGTGGAAGGTCTGGCCCAACGCATTGTTAACGGCGATGTGCCTGAGGCGCTGAAGAACAAAAAACTCCTCTCGCTCGACATGGGCGCACTGGTTGCGGGTGCCAAATACCGTGGTGAGTTTGAAGAACGCCTGAAAGCCGTGCTCAAGGAAATTGAGTCCGCCGAAGGGCAGGTCATCCTGTTTATTGATGAAATGCACACTCTGGTTGGCGCAGGCCGGACCGATGGCGCCATGGATGCCTCCAACCTGATCAAGCCCGAACTGGCCCGTGGCACGCTGCACTGCATTGGTGCAACCACGCTGGACGAGTACCGCAAGTATATTGAAAAAGACGCAGCCCTCGCCCGCCGCTTCCAGCCCGTTTACGTGGGCGAACCTTCGGTGCCCGATACCATTTCCATCCTGCGTGGGATCAAGGAAAAATACGAACTCCACCACGGCGTGCGTATTACCGACAACGCATTGGTGGCAGCGGCCACCCTGTCCAACCGTTACATCACGGACCGCTTCCTGCCCGACAAGGCAATCGATCTGATAGACGAGGCCGCAAGCCGCCTGCGTATGCAGATTGACAGCAAACCCGAAGAACTGGACGAACTGGACCGCCGGATTATCCAGCTCAAGATCGAGCGGGAAGCCCTGCGTAAGGAAGACGACACGGCCAGCAAGGACCGGCTGGAATCGGTTGAGGTCGAACTGGCTGATCTGGAGGAAAAATCCAACACACTCAGCGCCACATGGCACGCGGAAAAAGACCGTGTGAACGCGGTGCAGAAGTTGCAGGAACAGCTTGATCAGGCCCGTTCCGATGTGGAAGTGGCCCAGCGCAAGGGCGACCTGCAACGTGCATCCGAGCTGATGTATGGTGTTATTCCCAACCTGCAAAGCCAGATTGCCAGCGCACAGCAGACGGAAGAGGAAGAAGCCAAAAGCGCCAACCTTGTTTCCGAAGCCGTAACCGATCAGGGCATTGCCTCGGTCGTGTCCCGCTGGACGGGTGTGCCTGTGGACCGGATGCTGGAGGGCGAACGCGCCAAACTCCTGCGTATGGAAGATGAACTGCGCAAATCCGTTGTGGGGCAGGAACCCGCGTTGCGTGCCGTGGCCAACGCCGTGCGCCGTGCCCGTGCAGGCCTGCAGGACCCCAACCGCCCAATTGGCTCGTTCCTGTTCCTCGGCCCGACGGGGGTTGGCAAAACGGAACTGACCAAAGCGCTGGCCCGCTTTTTGTTTGATGATGACAAGGCCCTGCTCCGCATTGACATGAGCGAGTTCATGGAAAAGCACGCAGTTGCCCGTCTGATAGGCGCGCCTCCGGGTTACGTAGGGTATGAGGAAGGGGGTGTGCTGACCGAAGCCGTACGCCGCCGCCCCTATCAGGTCATTCTGTTTGACGAGGTGGAAAAGGCGCATGAGGATGTGTTCAACATCCTGTTGCAGGTGCTTGATGATGGTCGCCTGACCGATGGTCAGGGCCGCACGGTGGACTTCCGCAATACGCTTATCATCCTGACCAGCAACCTTGGTTCGGAATATCTGGCTAACCAGCCCGATGGCGATACACCCGCCATGGTGCAGGCACAGGTCATGAAGGTGGTACGTGAACACTTCCGCCCCGAGTTCCTGAACAGGCTGGATGAAGTTATCCTTTTCTCGCGCCTGCAGCGGGTGGATATGACTAAGATTGTGGATATCCAGATCAGCCGCCTGCAACGGCTGCTTGAGGACCGCAAGATCACCCTGCACCTTGATACTCTGGCCGAAACATGGCTGGCGAATGAAGGATACGACCCGGTCTACGGCGCACGCCCGCTTAAACGGGTTATCCAGCGCAGCCTGCAAAACCCGCTGGCAGGGCAGTTGCTGGAAGGGGCAATCCATGATGGCGAGACCGTTAACATCTCCGCCAATGGTGATGGTCTGCTGATCAATGGCACGGCCGCCGCAGAGCCTGAACCCGCTTACTAAACCGGGCCGCCCGGCCCGTAATGGCACACGAAAAAAACGGGAGGGCACGTGCCTTCCCGTTTTTTATTTTTATGAGGAACACAACCATGTCCGAGCCACAATGGCTTATCTGGGCCAGAGAGGTTCAGGCCATTGCCCAAACCGGGCTGACCTTTGCCAAAGACCCGTTTGACCGCGAACGCTACGAAATGCTGCGCACTCTGGCTGCCAGAGCCATGGCCCATGGCAGTGGTGCCCCCATACAGCAGATTGAAAACCTGTTTGCCCAGCAGGCAGGCTACGCCACCCCCAAGCTGGAAGTCCGCACAGGGGTGTTTGACGCACACAACCGCCTGCTGATGGTGCGCGAATTACTGGACCAGAACCGCTGGACCGTGCCCGGCGGCTGGGCGGATGTAAACCTGACCGCCTCCGAATCTGCGGCCAAGGAAGTGCGGGAAGAAACCGGCTACACGGTACGGATTTCCCGCCTGGCCATGGTGCTGGACCGTGCAAGGCAGGGGCATGAACCACCCGAAGCGTTTTCCATTACCAAGCTGTTTTTTCTGGGGGAACTGACCGGGGGCGCACCGGCGACCAGTCTTGAAACCAGCGAGATCCGCTTTTTTGCCCGTAATGAGATCCCGCATGACCTCTCGACCGGGCGCATCTCACGCCATCAGATCGACCGGCTCTTTGCCCACCATGCCGATCTGGGTCTGATGACGGAATTTGACTGAGCAAAAGCATCACGCCGCAGCGGGCCGCCGGATCACCCGGCCCTGCCCGCCGCGTGAGCAGCCTGCCAGACGACTACACGCCTACTGTTTGGAACGAACCGCCCACCCCAGTCAGGTTTAGGCCATCTGGGGAGTAATGTGTTTGAACTGCCGCTCAAAACGTGCGCGGTCCTCGGCCAGCAGGCGTACGGTTATGTCCGCCTCCTCCTCCCGGTCATGGCGGTCAATCACCTCGCCGTGCTGGTACAACCATGCCAGCGCTGCACCATCGGCCAGTGGCATGGCGTAACGCACCATTTCCATGCCCGATGTAATGCGCTGGTCAATACGGGCCAAAAGCCGGTCCAGCCCATCCCCCGTAATGGCGGAAATGGCGACGTTTTCATCCCCCTGCAAGGCTGCCGCCTGCTCGCCCAGCAGGTCCACTTTGTTCAGCACCTCGATCACGCGGGAAGGCCAGTCCTGCTCCAGCATGTTATCCTTGGCCATGCTTTGCAGCACACCCAGCACGTCCTTTTTCTGGGTTGCGCTGTCGGGGTGGGCAATATCGCGCACATGCAGAATAATATCGGCCTCGGCCACTTCTTCCAATGTTGCCCGGAAGGCTGCGATCAGTTCGGTTGGCAGGTCGGAGATAAAACCCACCGTGTCGGACAGAATGACCTGCCGCCCCGATGGCAGTTCAATGGCGCGCATGGTTGGGTCCAGCGTTGCAAACAACTGGTCCTGCGCATACACGGTAGCCCCCGTCAGGGCATTGAACAGGGTGGATTTGCCCGCGTTGGTGTAGCCAACAAGAGCCACAACGGGGAATGGCACACGTTTGCGCGCCTGCCTGTGCAGCCCGCGTGTGCGGCGCACCTGCTCCAGATCCTTTTTGAGCCTGACAATCCGCTCGCCAATCATGCGGCGGTCGGCTTCGATCTGGGTTTCACCCGGTCCACCCAAAAAGCCAAAACCACCACGCTGGCGCTCCAGATGGGTCCAGAGCCGGACAAGGCGGGAACGCTGGTATTCCAGATGGGCCAGTTCGACCTGCAATGACCCTTCCCGCGTGGCGGCACGGGCGCCAAAAATATCCAGAATAAGCCCGGTACGGTCAATAACCTTGCAGCCGAACTCGGTTTCCAGATTACGCTGCTGGGCGGGGGTTAGTTTGGTGTCCACCACCAGCACGTCAATATTGTCGGCCTTGATGGCAATACGGAGGGAATCGATCTGCCCTTTGCCCAGCAATGTGGCCGAGCGGCGCATACGCAGCAGAAGAACAGCTTTACGAACAATAACCAGACCAATGGAGGCGGTCAGGCCAACGGCTTCTTCCAGTCGGGCCTCCGCGGCCCTTACGTCCTGCCCGTGGGCTGAGCGCTCCCACGGCAGAATAACGGCAGCACGCGTTGCAACCGTTTGTTTTTTCTCAGTAAAACTCGTCGCCAAGAGATGGTTCCTTGTCCGCCTTTGCGCCCGCTCCGGTGGAGTCTGCAATATCTACGGGAATACTGGGCATAACAGTGCTGATGGCATGTTTGTAAATAAGCTGGGTCTGCTCATCACGCCGCAGAAGCACGACCTGATCATCAAACCACGTAATAAAGCCCTGAAGTTTGACACCATTGACCAAAAATACGGTCACGGCCGCCCGGGAACGGCGAATCTGGCCTAAAAATGCGTCCTGCACATTATGTGCACTCTCTTTTTCCACTGTGTGAGACCCTATTCCATTTTCTTTTTTTCTTGGGAGCCAGACCCAACGCTTGCCCTGACTCGCTACAACTCACTGATCAGCCAGTGTTCCGTTCGTCCGATGTTACACCAAGCTGCTTGAGTTTGCGATGCAAAGCGCTGCGCTCCATGCCCACAAACAACGCTGTGCGGCTTATGTTCCCTCCAAATCGTAATAATTGTGCCTGAAGGTACTGGGTCTCGAACAGATCGCGCGCCTCGCGCAGGGGCAGGCTCATAACATCGGTCGAGGCATCGAACTTTAACAGCCCCGGTGCGTTCTCGCCTATGGTGGAGGGCAGCATATCCGCGCGGATCAGGTCCTGGCTGCTGCCCGGCTGCATAATCAGCACCCGTTCCATCAGGTTGCGCAGTTCGCGCACATTGCCCGGCCAGTCATAGGCCTGCAGAACAGCCACGGCATCGGGCGAAAGATCGCGCGAGGGCAGGCCAGCCATTTCCGCCGCGCGATGCAAAAAGAGCGTTGCCAGCCCCGGAATATCGTCCCGCCGCTCCTTAAGGGCGGGCATACGCAACGGCACAACCGCCAGACGGTAATACAGGTCCTCGCGGAAGCGCCCGCCCACAATTTCGGCCTGAAGGTCCCGGTTGGTGGTGGCCAGCACACGCACATCCACCTTAACGCGGGAGCCACCGCCAAGCCGCTCGAACGTCTGGTCCTGTAAGGCGCGTACGATCTTGCCCTGTGTTTCCAGCGGCATGTCCGCCACTTCGTCCAGCAGCAGGGTGCCTCCGTGGGCGCGTTCGAGCACACCGGTGCGGCGGCCTACACCATCCATCCCACCTTCCAGCCCGAACAGTTCCTCCTCAAAGCGACCGGGGGCGAGTGTGGCGCAGTTAAGGGCCACAAATGGTCCATCCGTCCGGCGGGAGCGGGCATGGATCATACGGGCGGCCACCTCCTTACCCGAACCCGGCCCACCACTAATGAGCACGCGCGAGCCGGTAGGAGCCACTTTTTCAATCTGGTTGCGAATGGCCACAATCTGCGCGCTGTTGCCATACAGCTCCGCATCCTGCCCGGCCCGCAGGCGCAGTTCCTCATTTTCACGCGCAAGGCGGGATGCCTCCAGCGCGCGCCGGACAATGACCAGTAGGCGGTCTGCCTGAAACGGTTTTTCTATAAAGTCGTAGGCGCCATGCTGGAGAGCGGCCACTGCGGTTTCGATCGTACCGTGGCCGGAAATCATGACCACGGGCACGGAGGCTTCCTCCGCCTTCATGGTTTGCAGGATTTCCAGCCCGTCCATATCCGAACCTTGCAGCCATACGTCCAAAATGACCAATGACGGCCTGCGGACCCGGAAGGCCGCCAAAGCGGCCTCGGAACTGGAGGCCACGCGGGCCTCATACCCCTCATCACACAGAATGCCTTCTATCAGCATCCGAATGTCGGGTTCGTCATCAACGATCAGGATTTCATGCGCCATGGTCGTCTTTCACCGGCAAAACCAGAGTAGCCACAGTTCCCCTCTCTCCTGCTCTGTCTTCCAGACGGACCGTGCCACCATGATCTTCCATGATTTTTTTCACAATAGCCAATCCCAGCCCCGTTCCTTTGGCTTTGTGCGTGACGTAAGGTTCGGTCAGGCGGTTTCTGTCATCCTTGGGAAGACCCACCCCATTATCGGCCACGACAATAGCAATGTTTTCCCCCTCCTGCGCAATACGCACCCATACTTCTCCTTTAGGCTGGGCCTCCTGTTCGGGGGCGTCTGCCTGTCTGGGAGCCATGGCAATGGCGTCCGCCGCGTTTTGCAGCAGATTGATCAAGGCCTGACTGATAAGCCGCCGGTCACACCTGCCCCGCGGCCCATGATCTGGCAGATCAAGGTGGTACAAAATCTCATGATGCGCGTTACGTTGCAGGATGAGCACCTCCTGCGCAATACGGGAAAGGTTCTCATCCTTCATAATTGGCTGCGGCATACGCGCAAAAGCCGAAAATTCGTCCACCATGCGCCCGATATCGCCAACCTGACGGACAATTGTATCCGCGCACTGGGCAAATGTATCCGGGTCGGAGGTGATCTCCTTCAGAAAACGGCGTTTGAGCCGCTCTGCCGCAAGCTGGATGGGGGTGAGCGGATTCTTGATCTCGTGCGCAATGCGCCGGGCCACATCCGCCCATGCCGCCTTGCGCTGGGCCTGCTGCAGGGCGGTAATGTCATCAAACGTCATGACGTACCCTTCGGTCACGGTGCCGCGCAGTTCCGCCCCCACACGCACCAGCAGGGTGCGCTGGCTGGTGGCAAGGCCGATCTGGATTTCCCGCGTGAACACGGTTTCGGGCGAGCGGGTAATTTCCTCCAGCAGTCCGGCAAATTCGGGTACGCGGGTAGCCAGTGACTCGCCTATGGCATCGGCCAGATTAGTCTGGAGCAGCACACTGGCCGCACGGTTTGGCAGTTCAATCCGCTGCTCCACATCCAGCCCGATCACCCCGGCGGACACGCCAGACAGAACGGCCTCGGTAAAGCGCCTGCGTTCATTGATCTGCCCGTAGGCCACCATCAGTTCCGAACGCTGGCTGTCCAGTTCCTCCGTCATGCGGTTAAAGGCGCGGGACAGGCTGGCGACCTCGTCATCCCGATCGGTTTCGGGCACATGCACGCGCAGATCACCCTCACTCACCCTGCGTGCGGCCATGCTCAGCAGGCCAAGGGGGCGGGCAATCTGGTTGGCCAGCGCAAAGCCGATCAGGGCGGCCACGGCCAGCACCAGCAGGGCCACCAGCACAAAGATCATAACAAAGGTAAGCTGGATTTTGGCCTTGTTGCTATTGAGGTGTTTGTAATCGGCCACCACGTTTTCCGTCCTGTGCATGTGCTCCAGAATGGACGGGTCAACCAGACGGGTAATCACCAGCATGAGCGTGGGCGTTTGCGACAGTTCCACAACCGCGCGCACCGTACGCTCATCGGGGGAATCCAGAATAGCCACATCGTTCGAGCGCGCCATGAGCGTTGCCGCAGGCGGGGGCAAGTCCTGCAAGTAGCCTGTGCGGCTCATCAGCCCACCCGCCGCCACAACGCGGTTGGTAATGGGGTCGTACACAAGGGCTTCGGTCAGCCCACGCATGGTGGCCTGACTATCCAGCATCTGGGACAGGGCGTCATGGTCCTGCAGCAGTTCCATGCCGCTGGCGGCCAGTTCGTTCTGTGCGCTCATGATATAATTGGACATGGAGAACGCATCGGTGCGGATATTGGCGTTATGTTCCTGCAAATACCCGCGCGAGGCCTGCAAGGCCTCGTTCAGTGCGGTGTTCACCCTATCCGAGAACCAGATCTGAATCCCGTAATGGAAAAACAGGGTGGCAAACACGCCCACCACCACCGTAGGGGCCACCGCAACAATACCAAACAGCGTAACAAGGCGCACATGCAGCCGCGTGCCCGCCAGCCCCTTGCGGTATTCCACTAAAATGGGCCAGCCACGCACCCCCATGGCCAGCAGCAGAAGCAGCAGCACCAGACCGTTTACAAACAGTACCAGCGGTTCGACCACCGCGTAATGCCCAAAGGACATACCGCCCGAAAGCACGACAAATGTTGCAAACACAAGGCACAACGCCAGGGCCACAAGCGTTACGGCAACGCTCCTGCGCTCCAGCGCGCGCAACAGCCATTGCAGGCGCGAACGCGAAAACAGGTGCAAAAAGGAGGCCCGAGGTGCTTTTGTCATGCCCGTGGTTAGACTACGCCACGCACGACGGGAATCTCAAGGTCGCGTATTTTTTTACGTAAGGTATTTCTGTTCAGCCCCAACATGGCGGCGGCCTTGATCTGGTTGCCCCGTGTTTCCGTTAACGTCATCTGGATAAGCGGACGTTCCACTTCAGCAATAATGCGGGCGTGCAGATCGTGCAACGGCATACCTTCGCGCCCGGCCTCCAGATACCGCGCAATATGGCGCGAGACTGAATCGACCAGTGGTTCGGCCACCTGCTGCCTGTCCGGTGCAAAGTCGCTGGCCAGAGGGTCCGCCAGTTCCGCATCCACCAGTTCCGCCGTAATGGTCTCCTGCGAGTACAGGGCCACAATCCGGCGGATCAGGTTTTCGAGTTCGCGCACATTCCCCGGCCAGCGCCATGCCTGCAGGCGGGTCATTGCCTCCTCGTCCAGCATACGGTAGCCGCCGCCTGCCTCGCGGCACTGTGCCAGAAAATGGCGGGCCAGAAGGGGAATATCCTCGCGCCGCTCCCGTAGGGGAGGCAGGCGCAGGGGCACTACGTTCAGGCGGTAGTAAAGGTCCTCGCGGAATGTGCCTGCCTGAATGGCCTGCCGCAGGTCCCGGTGGGTGGCCGCTACAATCCGCACATCGGCATGCAGGGGGGTGGAGCCACCAACCGTTGTAAACTCCCCTTCCTGCAACACGCGCAAAAGACGGGTCTGGGCCTCTTGCGGCATATCCCCAATCTCGTCCAGAAAAAGCGTGCCGCCAGATGCCTGCTCAAACCGTCCGGGCATCCGGCCCAGATTACCGCCACGTTCATAACCGAACAGTTCGCTCTCGATCTGCTCACGCGGGATGGCGGCCATGTTGACGGCAATAAACGGTCCGCTACGGCGGCGGCCATATTCATGCAGGGCACGGGCTACCAGTTCCTTGCCGGTGCCACTCTCCCCCGTGATCATAACGGTCAGATCCGAGGTCGTCAGCCGCGCAATGCTGCGGTAAATCCCCTGCATGACCATGGACTGCCCGATAAGCGGCAGACGCTCCTCCGGCGTGGGGGCTGGGGCGGGTTTTTCCGCTTCCTGCACCGGGGTTGTTAGCGCGCGCGCCACAACCGCAAGCAGTTCCTTAAGGTCAAACGGCTTGGCCAGATATTCAAACGCCCCACGCTGCGTGGCCTTTACAGCCGTTGTGAGCGTGGACTGCGCACTCATGACAATAACGCGCAGGTCGGGCCTGATCTGGCGGATGCGGGTAACAAGCTCCAGCCCGTTACCATCAGGCATGGCCACATCGGTAATAACCAGATCGCCCTCCCCTTCCTGCACCCACTGCCACAAAGTGGCGGCATAAGGCGTGACCTGAACCTGATACCCCGCGCGGCCAAGTGCCTGCCCCAGCACAGTGCGAATGGACCGGTCATCATCAGCAACAAGAATGGTGGGCAGTGGTGTCATGCGTTTAAAACCAGAGGAAAAGCAACAGGGAAAGGCTTATCAGGCGCAGGGGAGCCTCAGGTCAAGGGAGGCCAGCCCTTTCTTCCGCAAGTGGAAGGAAAAGGCTGATTTCCGTCCGGCCGGGGCGGCTTTCCACTTCCATAACCCCGCCGTGGTCATCCATCACCTTCCCCACCAGCGCCAGCCCCAGCCCGCTGCCATTGACCTTGGTGGAAACAAACGGTTCAAACAGATGCGGGCGAACTGTTTCCGATATACCCGGCCCCGTGTCCCTTATGGTCACCACCAAGGGCAGATGCCGCCACTGGGTGGTGCCCGGAGCGGTTATGCGAATACCCGGCCGGTAGCTGGTGATGAGGGTAATATCCCCCTCCCGCCCTGCCTCACGCAGGGCTTCAGCCGCGTTTTTGACCAGATTGAGCAAGACCTGAACCAGCCGGTCCTTATCTCCCCACACATGGGGTAAGGAGGGGTCATACTGCTCTATAATCCGCAGGCCCCTGGCAAAGCCGTTACTTGCCAAAAGCTTTACGTGTTCCAGCAGGCGGTGGATGTTCAGGGCGCGGTAATCCATCTGCGCTTCACCAAACATGCCCATCCGCTCGACCAGCGCATCTATGCGGTCCACCTCATCACAGATCAGGGTCGCAAGGTCGCGGTCCGCATCGCCCACGGCCTGTTCGAGCAACTGGGCCGCGCCCTTTATGCCAGAGAGCGGGTTACGCACCTCATGCGCCAGCATGGCCGCCATGCCAGACACACTCCGCGCCGCCGAACGGTAAACCTGCTGCTGGTCCAGCACACGGGCCGTAGAAGGCAGATGGAATGTGAGCAGCAGATGCCCCGGATGGTCCAGCACTTCCGCCCCCTGCACACTCACCCCCTCATGGTGGAAGCGGGGGGAACTGAAGAGCAGGTCATGCTCGGTCACACTTCCGCCGCGCTGGCGCAAATGGGCGAGCAGGAGGTAAATCGGGTGGTCTGGCGGAGCAATTTCGGCCATGCCGCCAGCCTTGATCTGGTGGCGGGACATGCCAAAAAACTCTTCCGCTGCCATATTGAGCGCAAGAACGGCGTCCCCCGCCCCGACTTCGAGCACCGGAACGGGCAGGCTGTCCAGCAGAAGCGCCACGTCAGGCTCTACCCTGTCTGGCGCTTGTGTGCTCACGCCGCGTGGGCCTGTTCGTGCTGGCGGGCCGTTTCCTGCCGGGAGGCACGGGGTTCGCGCTGCGCACCGGCGGCAATCTGCTGGTCATAAAATTCTGCAATCTGAGCCACGGCCTCTTCGGGTGTTTCCACCTTGTTGAACGTCGCACGGAACGCAGCCGAGGCAGGTAGCCCGGCGGAATACCAGGACACATGCTTGCGGGCCAGCCGCAGGCCGGGCCGGGGGCCAAAATGTTCCAGCATCATGTTGTAATGTTCAAGCACAATGGCTTTTTCCTGCGCCAAGGCGGGGTCGGGCATATCCTCCCCCGTGCGCAGGGCATGGGCAACCTGTGCCAAAAACCACGGCCGCCCGTAGCAGCCACGCCCGATCATAACCCCATCCGCACCGGACTGAGCCAGCGCGTTGCGCGCATCGGTTGTGGTCAGAATATCTCCGTTCACAATAACGGGCAGGTCCACCGCATTTTTTACGTTGCGTACAAACGCCCAGTCCGCCGTGCCGTTATAGAACTGCTGGCGGGTACGCCCATGCACCGTAATCATGCGAATGCCCGCATCCTGTGCAATACGGGCCAGCACGGGCGCATTCAGGTGTTCGTGGTCCCAGCCCATACGCATTTTGAGCGTAACCGGCACGGGCACGGCCTTGACCACCGTTTGCAGCATACGCTGTGCAGCGGCCTCGTCCCGCATCAGGGCGGAACCGGCCATCTGCCCTACGGCTACTTTTTTAACCGGGCAGCCAAAGTTGATGTCAATCAGGTCTGCCCCACGGTCCACGGCAATGCGGGCGGCCTCGGCCATGGCCTGCGGGTCGCACCCGGCCAACTGCACGGCATTGGGGCCTCCGGCATCGGCCACTTCGGCCATGCGCAGGGTTGTGTCGTTCTCACGCACCATTGCCCATGAGGCAATCATTTCGGAAACAACAAGACCGGCCCCAAGCTTGCGCACCAACCGCCGGAACGGCAGGTCGGTCACGCCAGACATGGGGGCCAGAATTACTGGCGTATCCAGAACAACACCGCCCAGATCAATCGGACGCAGCAGAGGTTGCGTTTGCACAGTCATTTCCATTTGCCTACGAATTAGGCAGAAATACCGACCCACGCGCCCCTGTGCAATGTTTTTCGTCGGTGTTGGCCCGCAAATCCTTACGGAACCAGCACGCTTACCGTAGCGGCACAGGCAATCCCTTCTTCCCGCCCGGTAAAGCCCAGACGTTCGGACGTTGTGGCCTTGACCGAAATCCGCTCCACATCCACTTCCAGCAGGGCTGCCAGACGCTCGCGCATGGCCTGCGCATGGGGGCCAATTTTGGGGCGTTCGCAGATCAGGGTCAGGTCCGCATTGACCAGCATGCCACCGCGTTCACGAATACGCTGACCCGCATGGATGAGGAAGCGCGCACTGTCCGCATCCTTCCATTCGTTCTGGCTGGGGGGGAAGTGCCTGCCAATATCGCCTTCGGCCAGAGCGCCATAAATGGCGTCGCACAGGGCATGAATACCCACATCCGCATCGGAATGTCCGGCAAGACCGTGCGTGTGGGGAATGGTAATCCCGCACATGATCAGCGGACGCCCTTCCTCAAACGCATGCACATCGTACCCAAGGCCCACACGCGGCAGCAATGTGGGGCCAATCAGCCTTTCAAGACGCACCAGATCAGCCTCATATGTCAGTTTGATATTATCTTCATCGCCGGGCACCAGAGCCACGCTCAACCCGGCATCTTCAAGCAATCTGGCGTCATCGGTGGCATTAAGCGAAGCCGCGGCGCGGTGCAGGTCCAGGAACAGGCCAAAGCGGAAGCCCTGCGGCGTTTGCGCGCGGAACAGATGGTCACGCGGGACGGTACCATCAATCACGCCATCTTTTTCACGCTTGAGCGTATCGGCCACCGGCACGGCGGGAATAGCACCGGGGTGTTCGGCCAGAGCGGCCACAACATTGGCCACAAGCTGCCCGGTTACGTAGGGCCGCGCCCCATCATGCACCAGCACCAGATCGGGTTTTTGCTCCGGCGGCAGGGCGTCCAGCGCCTCCAGCCCGGCGCGCACGCTGGCCTGCCGGGTTTGCCCACCCTGCACAGGTGGCAGCACGGCCAGACCGTCCAGCGCTTCGGCCAGAGAGGGCGGGTCGCCTACAGGCTGAATGGTGGTGACATGCGGCAGCAGAGCCTGCGCGGCATGACGGATAACGGGCTGGCCAGCAAGCAGCACGTACTGCTTGGGCGTGGCGCACCCCGTGGTGGCGGCATAGCGGCTGCCTGTACCGGCAGCCAGTAGAATGGCAGCTACTCGCATGCCCGAAGCAATGGAGCCACACCCCTGCCCCGTCAAGCCTGAAAATGGGAAAGCGAGACATCCCGCCAAATGTGCGCCCACCACGGGGCAGGCAGCACTCCGCCTGCCGGGCAGGGTGCGCCAGCATGGCTGTCTTCATCACACCTTTACGGTGGTTTTGCCCCATATGGGGGGCATGACCAGCAGTGTGTCAGGGCAAGCTTTCGGGCCTGAGGGTTAGCGCAACCCCGCCCCTGCCACAGACTGGCATATTGCGGTGTTTTAGAGAGCGGCGTCCCCTGTCTCCCGCGTGCGGATACGGATGACACGAGCGAGGTCACTGACAAAAATTTTGCCATCCCCGATCTTGCCCGTATGGGCCGCATCCAGAATCGCTTCCAGAACCTGATCAAGCAGGGCATCGCTTACAGCGACTTCCACCTTGATCTTGGGCAAAAAGCTGATCCGGTATTCAGCTCCACGGTAAATTTCCGTCTGCCCTTTCTGGCGACCAAACCCCTTAACTTCGGAGACAGTAATCCCCTGAACACCCAGCGGCGCAAGCGCTTCGCGGACATCATCGAGTTTAAAGGGCTTTATAATGGCGGTAATCAGCTTCATACTGCCTGCAACTCCCTGCTGCAAAACATTTCCATGACGTTACGATGTTGGCACAGTTAAACACCAATTGCCAAGAGCTTTGATGCACCTCAAGGCACGATGGCTGGTTTTGTCGCACAGGAGGGCGCATAGAGGGGCATGATCTGCAACAGCCTGCACGGGCTTTTTGGGTTTGCCGCCTGCCAGATGTGTGAATTTTAAGGAAAAAACCGCATGAGCCCAATCTCACCCGACGCCAAGGCAGACCACGCCAGCACCACACACCCGCATGTGGCGGATGTGGATGTGTGCATTATCGGCGCAGGACCTGTTGGCGCGGCTCTGGCGTGCCGTCTGGCTCGTGGTGGCATGCGGGTCGCCGTGGTGGACAAGGCGGCCCTGCCCCCCATGGAACACCCCGATCTGGATGGGCGGGCATACGCCATTGCCGCAGGCCCCAAGGAGTTTCTCGAAAGTGCCGGGGTCTGGGACCTGCTCCCCGCCGCATCCTGCCCGATTGAGGAAATTCTGGTCACGGATGGTCGTCCGGGCGAACCGGCGTCTTCCCTTTTCCTTGAATTCACGCGTGAGGATGCCACCCAGCCATTTGGCTGGATGGTGGAGGCCCGCGCACTGCGTGTGGCACTCAACAAATGCCTGACCACCACGCCGGGCGTGACCGTTCTGGCTCCAGCGGAAGCAAAAATTACCCGCACGGACCAGAACGCGCATGTGCAACTCCTTGATGGCCGCAGTTTTAACGCCCGCCTGATTGTGGCCGCCGATGGCCGCAGGAGCCGCCTGCGCTCCGAAGCAGGCATTCCCCTGACCCGCCTGCCTTATGGCCAGACAGCCATTGTGTGCGCCATTGCGCACGAATTCCCGCACGATAACAGTGCTCTGGAGCACTTCCTGCCCGCTGGCCCATTTGCCCAGCTCCCCATGACCGGCACGGACGAACACCCCTATATGTCCGCCATTGTGTGGAGCGACAAAGACGGTGTTGCCGAACGCTTTGCCGCTCTGCCGGACGACGCCTTTGCCCGGCAAGTCGAACGCCGCATGGGCAATACCCGCCTTGGCCGCGTAACTCCCGTGGGGCGGCGCTGGACTTACCCGCTCTCCGCCCAGTACGCCGCACGGTACACAGATACACGGCTGATTCTGGTGGGGGATGCCGCACACGGCATTCACCCCATTGCGGGTCAGGGCCTCAACCTTGGTTACCGGGATGTTATCCACCTGAGTCCGCTGCTGCTGGACATTCACGCACAGGGCAAGGACCCCGGCGCGCCTGCGGTTGTTGCGCGTTATCAGGCCTTGTGTCGTCCGGCCAATATGCTCATGCTGGCGGCTACAGATGCGCTGGACAGGCTGTTCAGTAATGACAACCCCATTCTTCGTCTGGCGCGTGATCTGGGTATTGCAGGCGTGCACCGCTTTCCCGCCCTACGGAAAGCCTTTGTAAAGCACGCCATGGGTTTGTAATTGCGGAGTAGCCGGGATGCAGGACGGTCTTGTTGCCTCAGTCAGTTCCAGCCATTTTGGAGAGAGCAGCATGATGTGCGCGCCACAGCTCACTGTGCTGTGGCAGAAAATGACGCAGGAAGCATGCAGTTGCCATGACCCGCTGGTCCGTGGGCTACTGGCAACTGGTGTGCGCAGCCATTCCAGCTTTGCCTCCGCCCTTGCGGCCCTGATCGGCCGCAAACTGGGTGACCGCTCCGTGGCCGCAGACGCGCTTTCCGAACTGGTCAAGGAAAGCTTTGACGCGGAGCCTGATATTGTCTGCGCGGCAGCGGCCGACCTGCTGGCCATACGGGAGCGAGACCCGGCCTGCCCGGATTTTGTAACCCCGTTCCTGTTCTTCAAGGGGTACCATGCCGTGCAGACCTACCGGGTGGCGCGCTGGCTCTGGCTGTCCGAGCGGCGGCATCTGGCCCTGCACATGCAAAGCCGGGCATCGGAACTGTTTGGGGTGGATATTCACCCCGCCGCCCGCCTTGGCCGCCGCATTCTGTTTGACCACGGCACCGGCATTGTGGTGGGCGAAACATCCATTATTGAAGACGATGTTTCCATTTTGCAAAATGTCACTCTGGGTGGCACCGGCAAGCATTGCGGCGACCGCCACCCCAAGGTACGCCGAGGTGTGCTCATTGGCGCCGGAGCCAAAGTTCTGGGGAATATTGAAATTGGCGAAGGGGCCAAAATTGGCGCAGGCTCCATTGTGCTTGAACCCGTCCCCCCCTTTACCACCGTGGTTGGCAACCCTGCCCGCAAGGTTGGTGTGCGCCACAAAGGGATGCCTGCCCTGAACATGGACCAGACACTCCCACCCATTGATTACATTATCTGACACACAACACGTATGGGGCCACACCACAGCCCCATACGTGCCTCCCAAGCACACGGGGTTTGATGGCCCTACAATCTGCGGGTTTGCAGATAGCCCACCCCAGAAAAACATTTTGACCTGAACGCAAAAAGGGGCGCCACGTTTTCTGGCCGCAAAGCCACGCAAAAAAGGGCGGAGCATAACCCCACCCTGACAATAACAGACAGATTTGATGAAATGCTGGCGCGCCCTATTGGATTCGAACCAATGACCCACAGCTTAGAAGGCTGTTGCTCTATCCAACTGAGCTAAGGGCGCGAAATAGCCCCTTCCGCATAGAGGGAAAGAGGCTAAAAATCAATGCGTCCAGTTCTGGAGCCGTTTATAGCCAAAATTATCGGCATAAACCTTGGGACGACGATGCCGCTGAATGGGCTGCTCCACTTCGTAAGCAATTTGCTCACGTTGTGCATAAGCCTCGGCCGCTTCGCATGTGTCGAACAGAAGGCGGAGCTGGGACTGGGTATCCGCACTGCCAGTCCACCCCATAAGAGCATCCTGCCTGCGTGGGGCACTCTGCCCGTACTCGAACACCCATTTGCGGGTGCCGACCAGACCGGACTGACCGGCTGGCTTGGATTGCTGATAAATACGCGCTGGCATGGTGTGCCTCCCGCTTTATTTATGGTCGGGGCGCCCGGACTCGAACCGGGGGCCTCGTGTACCCAAAACACGCGCGCTACCAGGCTGCGCCACGCCCCGAACAAGCGGGAAACTAGGCGTCTAATTATAAACTGGCAACCCTACCGCGCTAAAAAAATTACTCCGCACACTCTTTTTTGTTGCTGACCAGTGGCGGAACGAACAGCGGAGCCGTATCCCACGGAAAAAGAACCCACGTATCCTGCGGGACTTCCGTAATAAACAGGTCCGTCAAGGCCTTACCGGCGGGCTTGGCATACAGGCAGGCAAAATAGGCTTTGGGCAGACATTCGCGCACAAAACGCGCGGTAACGCCAGAATCGACCAGATCATCAATGATCAGGAACCCTTCCCCATCACCTGCTGCTTCGGGAGCTTTGATAATCTGGGGCTGCCCCATTTCCTCTTCATCGTAGGTTACGACGGAAATGGTTTCGATCAACCGACAGCCCAACTCCCTTGCCGCAATAGCTGCGGGGATCAGCCCGCCACGAGTAACAGCGACAATACCCTTAAAAGGCATTTTGGGCACAAGGGCCGCCGCCAGCGCCCGGGCATCCCGATGCAGTTGCTCCCATGTCACCGTGGCATAATGCACAGCCATAAACACCATCCTTTATCATCAAGCAGCAGGCCGGGCCTTACCCCTTGCCTTTATGCGCCCTCTTTAGCAGGAAGATGCGCCAGTTCCTACAGAGTGTTGCGCTCGCGCAATCACCCCTTTGTCACAGGGGATGGTTTACCAGCATGCAGGTAACGGGCATGGGCGGTTTATAGGGGGTTAGTCCTCATGATCTCCACCGGGGGTCTCACCGATCCGTTCCAGATATTCCGGCTCACCATAATCGCCGATGTCTTCATCCACTTGCATGCGCACAACAACGGCACCGGCAACATGCAGGATACCAGCACGAATTTTGTCTACCCGCCTGCGCGCATCCTCCACACTAGGGCACACAATAGGCGTGCCAGCCCGTAGCGCGCCCCCCTGCTGCACAAATGGCTGAAACACGATCCGCTCCGCTACCGCCATAACACGCCTCACACATGCAATATGTTCTTCTTATGTTCTAACATATCCACCGGACGGGACAAAGGCAATATTGCGCCTGCGTACGCCACAAGCCCCTTTACCTTTGCACGCTAACACCCGCCGCCATGTGGGGGAGCGGCATGCCATACTGCTCCCCGTAGCGTGTAGCGAACACATCGCGCTCCAGCCGCTCGCAATAGTCCAGATACCGAATGAGCGCTTTTTCCGCCCGCACGGTTGGGCCATAACTCCGTTTGTAATGCCGCCAGAGCATGAGCACATTCACCGACCATGCATCATAACTATGCTGGCTTACGCGCTGCCTTATGCTGGGGGGCAGAGCATCAAACGCCTGCCAGTCATTCCCGTCATACCTCCGCCAGACTTCATGGCGGAGTGTGCGCTCGTTGGTACGGACCTGCCCCCCGGTCATTGCGCCACCGGCTCCATCTGCCATGTGGGGAATGGGTCTGGCAGGTTGGCAAACTCACTTGCATCAAAAAGGGTTTTCTTTGTATCGGGCACAAGGCATGCGTTCAGGGCTGCGCGAATGGCCGCCTCGTCCATATCCCCCGTGCCAATGAACACCATTTCCTGCCTACGGTCACCGTAAACACGGTCCCATCTGGAGACCAGCGTATCCTGCCATTGCGTATCTTCTGGCCAATGTTCTGGAGGAATGGCAACCCACCAGTGCCCAGCGGCCTCTGTTTTTACCAGAGCGCCTGCCTGCCCAAGCTCCCCCACCCACATGGGCCGGGTCGCCAGCCAGAAATACCCTTTGCTTCGCACTACACCGGGCCATGCATGGTCTATAAAAGCCTTGAATTTTTCAGGAACAAAAGGCCGCCGCGCCCGAAAAACAAAACTACGGATACCATATTCCTCCGTTTCGGGAACATGGTCTGCAAAACCATAAAGCTCTTTGTACCATAAGGGGTTTTTATGTGATTTTTCATAATCAAAGCGGTGCGTGTTCAACACCTTGCCTAAAGGCACCACGGCGTTGTCTGTTTCCACAATATCCGCATCGGGGTTCAGGCTCATAATAATCTGGCGGGCAGATGTGCGCTGCTCCGCCGTAGCGCTGGAAACCTTGTTCAGCACCACAACATCTGCAAATTCAATCTGCTCCACCAGTAAGGAGACCAGTGCGCGGTCATCCTCATCCCCCGCGCTTTCCCCCCGGTCCTTGAGAAAATCAGTTGAGCTGTAATCGTGGAGCAGATTGACCGCGTCCACCACGGTAACCATGGTATCCAGCCGGGCTATGTCCGCAAGGCTGGCACCGTCTTCATCCCTGAATTCAAAAGTTGCCGCAATAGGGAGTGGTTCTGCAATACCTGTGGATTCTACAAGCAGGTAATCAAACCGCCCGGTCTGGGCCAGCCTGCGCACCTCCTGCAACAGGTCATCACGCAGGGTGCAGCAGATGCAGCCATTGCTCATTTCCACCAGTTTTTCGTCCGTGCGGGACAGGTCACTCCCATCGCGCACAAGATCGGCGTCTATATTCACATCGCTCATGTCGTTCACAATGACCGCCACCTTACGGCCTGTGCGATTATTGAGAATATGGTTGAGTAGCGTTGTTTTTCCGGCGCCAAGAAAACCGGACAGAACGGTAACGGGCAATCTGCTGGGCATGGAAGGACCTTATTGTTGCGACAACACTCCTCCCGCTATATACGTTATGGTATAACATAACAATTATTGCTTAAAACTAAAGCGCCAAAACCCCGTTCTGGACGACAGTCCATTGCAAAAAGGGGGGAGCATGCCCCCCTCCAATACCGCCCGATTATGGCGCGTTCAGATGTGTGTAAAGAATGGAGCAGCCAATGCCGATGAGCGCCACACCGCCCAGAATTTCGGCATAACGGCCAATCCACACACTGGCATGTCGCCCAACAATCACTCCCAACGTGGCCACAACGGTGGTGATGCCACCAATAATCAGGCAGGCGGCCAGAATGTTCACACGCATAACGCCAAGGCTAACCCCGACAGCCGTTGCATCTATGCTGGTGGCCAGTGCCGTTGTGACCAGTCCAAGCACACCTCGGCCCTGACGGGGTTCCACCGCTGCTTGTTCGGGGGGTGTCTGGTCCTCGTTTTTCAGGGCAAGGCGGATCATGTTGCCGCCAATGACCAGCAGCAGACCAAAGGCAATCCAGTGGTCAACCGCTGCAATCCATGTGCTGAGCGCCAACCCCAGCACCCAGCCGATAACAGGGGTTATGGCTTCAAAAAAACCAAACACAGCGCCAATGCGCACGGCATCATTCAGACGGGCATGTTGCTCGGTCGCACCTTTACCAACAGCCGCGGCAAACGCGTCTACTGACAGGCTGAGACCTAGAACACCCAGCGTGAAAAAACCGGTCATGAGAATTCCAAGGGCCGCAAGAAACACAAACAGCAGATGGAAGTCCCCCGGCCGCATCTGGGGTATCCACTGCCGTTGGTCTTGCCTGGCGTTTTTTATGCAAAAACGCTGCCTTCACCATGGCCAAAAGGCCAAGTATGTTGATGAAGGCCCCTCAAAACTGAGGGTAACTACTCCCCAAGGACGGAGCGATGCCTACCAAGCACGGAACAAGATTGCAACCCTTTGTTTATCCGCTTTTCATCCACAGGCTTACCCACGCAAGCATCCTCAGAATCTGTGGATAACACGGCTCCCCTCCGCGTTCTGGGGGCTTTGGCAGCCACCCAGAACAGGCCAGAGTTCAGCGCGCCATACCTGATGAGATAACGCCACTGACCACACCAGCAATAATACCGCTGGTAATACTGGTCAGCAGGAACTGGTTGCCATACTGCATCCAGCGGTAACCCTGCGGGGGAGCATACAGCCCACGGTGGCTGCGCCAGTCATCCACATACCAGCGGCTGTTTGCGGGGCCGTCATATCGTTCGCCACGCTGCCAATGGCGGTTCATGTCATAATGGTCGGAATCAAAGCCCGGCCTGCCGGGGCCATTGCGACCACCATTGCGGCCCGGCCCACCCTGCGCAGGTGGAGGCGCTTTGTGCATGCCCCCACTACCGCGCGGCCCCTGCCCGCCTTGCCCACCACCGGGACCGCCGCCGGGGCCACCCGGCCCCATGCCCTGCGCATGAGCCGCAGACCCCACCAGCAAAAAACCATTCATCATCACGGCAAGAAGGAGCTTTGTGTTCACCTGAATGTCTTCCTTTTGGGCCAGAACCGCGTGCAGCGTTAACGCCTGAAGTTTGCTGACCTTTGCAGCACCATTATGGCGCCTGAGTATGGCATTAAACTCCACCATGCCGGTAGGGTTCCACCCATACCCCGCCGTTATGCCCGCGCCATTTGATCACAAAAAAACCACCAGAAAACTGGTGGTTTTTTTCAATGCCCAGAGCATCCGCCCGGATTTTACCAGGAATAACCTATGCTGGCCTGCGCGTTGCGCCGCTCGCCATACCAGCACCATTCATCATAAGGGGCATAACCGTAGCAGCTTGCCACATAGCGTTTATTAAAGAGGTTGCGCACACTGGCCTGTAGCTTCCAGCCCTTAAAGGACGAACCCAGATTGGCCATATCGTAACTGATCGACCCGTCAAACAAAGTGTAGGCTGGAACCGTAACCGCACCATAAGACGCCGTGCCACCATAGGAGGAGGCAACATGGCGCACCCCGCCGCCAAACCCGAAGCCTTTCATCCGACCGGACTGCATAGTGTAAAACGCAAACAACGATGCGTTCCCTTTGTTCGCGCCAATCAGCGGCTGGCCTGTTGAATCGTCCTTAACGCGCTGGGTGCTCACAGCCGCGGTCACATCCAGCCCTTTATACGCCTCTACATGCGCTTCAAATTCAAAGCCATCGGAGTGGACCTTGCCACTCTGCGTGGAGTAATTGGCGTTAGGTACCGAAACCAGAACACCCGTCTGTTCAATATGGAACCCGGCGGCAGAGAGCAAAACTGGCAAACCGGGAACCTGATACTTAAACCCGCCTTCAAGCTGTTTGCCCATGCTTGGGTCAGCCTGATGCGTGTGCACCCCGCCATCGTTCGATACAACCCCGGCCTGTGGCTCAAAAGAGGTTGCATACGAAATATAGGGAGAAAGCCCGAAGTCAAAATGATACAGGCCAGATGCGCGGAACGTAATCTGTTCGGGGTCTTCCTTACTATGCGTTTTCTGAATGTAGTCGTTCTGTTCGCTACGGTACCAGTCATTGCGCAGGCTACCGGTCAGATACAGATTTTGAATTCTGATCTGATCCTGCGCGTATAAGCCAACCTGATGCTGGTTGGTCACATAATTATTGCTCGCAGTCGGAACAGTATAGGACTGCCCATAAACCGGGTGCAGCACATTGATGTTGGGAACCCCTGCCCCCCAGCCGTAGAGTTCGGTGGCATGGCTTTGCTGGTAATCAAACCCCACCATAAGCTGGTGATGCAGAATGGAGGTGTTAAACCGCCCCTTGACCTGACTATCGAAGGCAAGGTTCTGCATGCGCTCGTTTGCAAAATTGATCCCGCGTGAAAAATTACCGAGCTGTTCCTGCTCCATATGGCGGACATAATTGCTGTCCAGAAAAACGCCATCGCTATAAATACTTTTGTATTTTGTACGAATGTCGTCATACCGCCCGCGGGATGCAACGCTCCAGTCCTTGTTGAACTCGTGGTTGAAAATGTAGGTTATGGCTCCGTGGTTACGGTTGAACTCCTCATAAGAGTGTTCGCCATCATAAAAATTCTGCGGCACGTAACCAAAAGCTGCTTTTTTGAGCGATCCCTGAAGAGGAACCGAACCATAGGCCCCACTTTTGGGGTCATACTGATAATTGCCCAGCAGCGTAAAGGTGGTAGGGCCGTCCCCCCCAAATGTTATGGCGGGGCTAATGCTGTAGCGCCGATTAACGGTCTGGCTTAGCTGGCTGTGCGAGCCGTTGACCGTGCCATACAGGCGGTAGCGCACAAAGCCATCCTTGGTGGCAAAGCCGCCAACATCCCCATCCACACGGTACAGGTCAAAACTGCCACCTGTTGCATTCAGGCCGCCATAAAACTTGTCCGCCGTGGGCAGTTTGCTCGACAGGGCCACAAGCCCACCGGGGCTGGACTGCCCGTACAACGCCGAAGATGGCCCTTTGAGCACCTCTATACGGTCAAGGCGGGACGTATCGGTCTGGGCGTTTGCATAACCCGTGGGGCTGCTCTGCTCCTTAAGACCATCCAGAAAAGTGGGAACCGTAAAGCCACGCAGGGTAAACTGGTCGTACCGTGTGGCCGTTGCGCCGCGTTGGTCGGGCAGCACACCGGCAATATAGCGAATGGCCTGATTAAGGCTTAACACACCACGGTTATCCATTTCGTGTCGGCTGATCACGGTTATGGACTGCGCCGTGTTCACCAGCGGCGTATTTGTTTTGGTGCCAGAGGACGCCATGGTAATGGCTGTGCGCGCACGGCCGACCACATCCACCTTTTCGTTCTCGGCCTTAACGGCAGCCCCGGCACTGTCCTGCACAAGGGCTACGGATGTTGCAGCCGTGCTTTTGAAGCTCAACCCCGTACCAACCAGCATTCTGCCCAACGCGTCATGCGCACTCAACGTGCCTGACACACCGGGGGAGACCAGATTACGCGCAAGGGATGTGGGAACGGAAACCTGCACCCCCGACTGGCGCGAAAACTGGCGCAAAGCCGCAGCCAAAGGCTGAGATTCAATATGGAATGTATGCACCCCCACTCCGGACAGGGGCGCTGTTTGCGCGACTGCGGGCAGACTTGCCGTTGAACAGCACAAAAGCCCCCCCAGAGCGTACCAGCCAGCGGACAGGTTTTTCAAACGGCGACCAAACAAAATGTGATGCATCTTTACACCTGATAAACAACCATCGGGCTATGGCAGGAATAGCCAGAACCGACAGTGAGATGCATTCGCAACTCCCTGCATACAGACTTAAGACTCACCGCACCGTCTTTTACCCACCCCCCACGCACAAAAAAAAATCAGGGAACGCCGGATGTTATGACCAGACCATTGCCCGGCAGGTGGGTCAGCTTTAAGCCGCGTCCATTGATAAGGGATAAAATTGCATCATCCGGGTGGTCGCTCCGCAGCACGGCATCCACCCTGTCCATGCCGGTCGTATTGGCCCAGACCCATGTTGGCCCGTGGCGATAACGCGCAACAAGCCGTATGGCCTCGGCCACGGTCTGGTTGCGAATAACAAGTTCGCCATACCGCCAGGCGGCCACGTCCTCCGGGTCTACGGATGGGTCACGCACAACCTGCCCGCCGTACATATAATGGGCTGCCTGCCCCACTTGCAGGTCTGTCTGCCCCGCACTGTTCAACTTGCGAACAAACGCATGGCCTTGCGTGACCGCAATATCCACCCGGTTTCTGTCCTGCCCAACAAAAAAGGCGGTTCCCACGTCCTGCGTTACGCCATCCGCCGCCATAACGCGGAATGGCCTTGCATCCCCATGGTGTACTTCCACCCAGAGCCGCCCCGCCAGCAGGTCCACCCTGCGTTCGTTTTTGGTAAAATGCAGGGCAACGGCGGACTGTGCATCCAGCGCCAGAGTGGAACCATCGGGTAGGGTATAGGTCGCAACCTCCCCCGCATGGGTCAGGTAGTCCGCTCGCAAATGCAGGAGAATATCGGGCAGAAAAAACAATACCGCCCCCACAACCGCCATAACAGGCAGCATGGCCGCCCAGCATTTTTTCTGTTTCCATACCTGCCGCGGTCTGGCGGGCCTGTGTTGCGGCTGTGCGTGTGCCAGAACCTTTTCAAACATCTGCAGGTCCCGCCAGAGCAGACGCTCGGCCTCAAACGCCTGCCTGTGTTCCTCCGCCTCCGCCAGCCATGCTTTTGCAGCGGCAATGCTTTGTGGTGTGGCATGGCCAGACGCCAGCACAATAACCCATTCACGGGCTTTGAGTCGTGCTGGAGACTGAGAACTTAAAGCGGACACGCAAAAGACCTATTCTTAATATAAATATGCACACTTACAGCATACTTCTGTAAAAAACTGCTTTATCCTGATTTTTATGCTCAGGAAGGGCCTGCGTCCCGGTTCATGGCGATAATATCCAGAGCACGGCGCATATGCCGTTCCACCGATGTTGTGGAAATACCCAGCTCCACGGCAATACGCTGCTGGGGTACACCCTGAATGCGGTTCAAATAAAGAATATACCGTGTGCGTTCAGGCAATGAACTGATCACATGATCCATATGCTGAATATGTTCGCGTCCTATTGAGACCCGCTCGGGAGAAAAACTCTCCATGCCACCATGCAGCAGGTCCTGTGCGTCCTGCTTGGCCTGATCATGCCGTTTTGCGCGCATTCTGTGGGTTTTGGCCGAATTGAGTGCTAAGCGGACAAGATAGGGCTGTGGGTTTTCTATGGAGCGGTCGTCTTCCACCCCCTGGAGTTTGATCCATAACCCCTGCACCACATCCTCCGCCTCGGGGCGGCTTCCCACGATCTGCTTGACCATACGGACAAACACCGAGCGTTGGGAAATCAGAAGTTGAGACAGGGTAAGTGCGTTGGACCGCATAAGCCTAGGAACTCTGGGAGACTGAGGATGCCGCCCAATACCGCATATGCGACTCAATATCAATTACATCTCATTCATCCCACGCGCCTGTGGCTTTGCCACCCCCGCTCCCAGCGCGCGCATCTATACGCATATGATTTATCTGTTCTTTAATAACTACTTAAATCATACCGTCTATTCACATGACATTCCTGCAAATTTGCCAAAACGGAATTGAAAAGCCAAAATATATTCTGTATTTTATGCAAAATTTTAGAATTAAAAGAGATTCTTTTGCTTCACTCCCTTACGTCCCGGATCGTCTTTGTTGGCTCCATTGTCAGCGTTAATCTGGTCTGCCTTTCTGGGCTGCTGCTCTCGGCCTCCAACAGCATGATCGCCAGCTTTGAATGGAATACCCACAGGCAGAAAATAACCGAAGTTGTTTCCGAAACCCTGTCCGACCTGCGCGAAGCACAGGCGGAGGAACGCGGCTTCCTCCTGACCACGGACGCCTCCTTCGCCAAGGATTTTGACGACCGTGTTGCCTCGGCCTTAGCCAAGGTCAACATGCTGGAACAACTGGTTCAGGATAACCCCATACAGCACGAGCGGGCACAAAGCCTGCAAATTGCCACCAACGAACGCATAGACACCCTGACCAAACAGATTGCCCTCGCCCGTCAGGGCCGGTTTGATGAGGCCCGGTCCAGAGTTGTTATTGGTCAAGGCCGTGTGGACATGGCCATTATTGCCCAAAAAGCGGACGAGATCCGGCAGACAGAGCAGGAACTGCTGATCGCGCGTGAAGCCACGGCCAAGGCGCATGTCAGCTGGAACAGAAAACTGGTTATTGGTGGCTGCCTGATTATTGTTCTGCTGGTGAACGGTCTGCTGTATATTGTGCTCAACGGCATGCGCCGCTCAGTCAGCCAGATCGTGCGGGCCATGTCCGATTTTGGGAATGGCAACCGCACCGTGCGCGTTGATGACAAAATGGGCTGCACGGAATTTGATATGCTGGCCCAAGGTTACAACACCATGGCCGAACGGCTGGACGCCGCCATGCAGGCGCAGGAAGCAAGCGACCACAAACTGCTCAAGGCCAATACAGAACTCAAACGCAACAACGAAGCCATGGAACTGCTGGGCGAAATGGCCCACCGGCTACAGGCCGCCCGCACCAGTGATGAACTTTCGGCCATTATCTGCGCTTTTGTGCCGCGCGTGCTGCCCGGCATACCCGGCGCGTTATACACCCACAACCACACCACCAACCAGCTTGAGCGCATAGCGCAGTGGGGTGCGGCATCTGTTGGCTGTGATGGTCTGCACCCCTCATCGTGCTGGGCGCTGCGGCTGGGGCAGAGCCACTCCGTCTCCTCCCCCGGAGGGGATGTGGTGTGCCAGCATGTGGACAGCGATGTCAGCATTTACCATTGCGAACCCCTGTTTGCGAGTGGCGAGGTCGTGGGGCTTTTGTACCTGCAAAGCCATGTGGAGGAAGAAAACCGCTTCCGCCTTGTGGCGCTGGTGGAAAACATAGCCTCTGCTCTGGTCAACCAGAACCTGCAAAAAGACCTGCTGGAACAGACAGTCCATGACCCGCTGACGGGCCTGTACAACCGCCGCTACATGGAAGAAACACTCAATGCCGAAATTGCCACGGCCAGCCGGAACAACACCGAACTGGGCCTGATCATGGCCGATATCGACCACTTCAAACACATTAACGATGAATTCGGGCATGATGCGGGGGATATGGTCCTGCGCACCATTGCCAACGAGATTCAGAATTCCTTCAGGAGTAATGACATTGTCTGCCGCTTTGGGGGCGAGGAATTCCTGATTATTACCAAATCCCACCCACTGCACACACTCATCCAGCGGGTGGAGGACCTGCGGAGCAGCCTGTCCCGGCTGGAGTTGCACTATAACGGGCGCGCACTTGGCAAAACGACCATGTCCTTTGGGGTCGCCATGTGGGACAAATCCCTGAGCACAGAAACATCGGCCATTATCCGCAAGGCCGATACGGCCCTGTATCAGGCCAAAAAAAATGGGCGGGACCGGATTGTGGTCGGCTAAAACCCGCCACCTGCCGTGCAGCCCCTGAGCGGGCTGCACCACTCGGCCAGCCCCTTCCCTCTTGATCTCCCATCCTATCCGACCCACTCTAGGCGGAAGCAACAGACCGTCTGGCGCATTCAAAGCCCTACGCCGCGCAACACCATTGCCGCGCGCAGGGGCTTGCGCAAGGACAACACCGGGCAACGTAGGACAGCACCATGGACCTTCTGCACACTCTCACGCACCGCCATACAACCAAGGCATACGACAGGGAGCGCAAGATACCCGCACCCGTTGTGGCGCAACTGCTCGAAGCCCTGCGTTACAGCCCTTCCTCGGTCAACTCCCAGCCATGGCACTTTTTTGTTGCTGATAATGATGCAGGCAAAGCCCGGATTGCCAAAGCCACCAGTGGTCCTTTTGCCTTTAATGCGCCTCGGGTCATGGATGCATCACACGTTATTGTTCTGTGCGCGCGCAACACGCTCCCACCCGAATACCTGCAAACTCTTGCTGATCAGGAACAGGCCGACGGGCGCTACGCCAATGCGGATGCCCGCACACAGGCGCACAAAGGGCGCGCAGGCTTTGTCGGGCTGCATGAACAGGCAGGCGACGTACCCACATGGACACAAAAACAGACCTATATTGCACAGGGTTTTCTGCTTTTGTCCGCAGCCCTCCTTGGCGTGGACGCCACCCCGATGGAAGGCTTTGACGCAGCTATTTTGAGCAAGGAACTGGAACTGGCGGACAAAGACCTGTCACCCGCTGTTCTTGTCGCTCTTGGCTACCACTCGGATGCCGACTTTAATGCCCGGCTCCCCAAATCCCGCCTGCCCGAACACGCCACTTTCTCGCATATCTGACCCACCCTTTCCCTCCTTGGGGCAAAAAGGAGGGAAAGCCCCCACGGGGCATGTACGGGGTGTGCCTGTGTTTTGAACAGAACATGCCCCACAGACCCCCAACACAATCGGCGGCAGAGAATACGCAGTCTGCCGGGTTACGACCCACCATTGGTGTTGATCGGGTCATCATTGATTTTCATTTTTTTAACAATCTGGGCCAGTTCACGCGCATAGGCGGTTTTAACATTGGTCACAGCCTTACCCACCCGCTCCTTGGGGTGTTTTTGGCATTCGTCCCGTATGGCTTTGGACAGACCCTTTGTCACTTCGTCCGGCGGGCGGGACTCTATCATTTTGTCCCCCGAATACTCCTCATGCTCGGAATTGAGGTAGTCTATGCATATCCCGTTCGCGTTGTTTGTTGTCTTCTGCATCAGCGCTTTATAGTCCCCGTCCTCCTCATTATCCTGCGCCAGCACGGGGGCCGCACACACCGCAAGCACGCTGCCCAGAACAAGACCTATAAGCTGTTTACGCATGGCTCACGCCCCCTCAATTTCCTGCCCATTGTGGCAGATCATACCCTATTCGGCACTCCCGGACCTCACTGGTCGGCCTTGGCAGAGCAGCACCGGGTCTGCCCCTTGCCAGCACAGGCCTGCGGTAACAGATACCACAGGTTCAGAGCACTGACGTGGGCAGGAGTGTTCCCGTTTGCGGTAACGCATCAAACATGCGCGAGAGAACTGCCATGGCGGGCATAAGCGCCCCCGTATCGGGGCGCGTACACAGGCATAATGTTTCCCTCAACCTCAGATTATCAAGGGCATGGAAAGATAAATTCCCTCCGGAGAGGTCATGAACAACATCCAGCCATGTCAAAAAACCCATGCATTCACCACGCTTTATGTAATCCCGTATAAGTTTGACTGAATTCGTGTCCATTATAACCCGAGGTTGCACGCGCATGCGCGTAAACTCCCCTTCCAGCCTTGGCCAAAGGGACAGGGAACTATCTGGCAGGCACAAAGGCAGATCCGCACCGGCAGACAGCAAAGCAGACCCATTTGGCCCAGATGGGGCAAACTCAGCCGAGGTGATTAAACCAATGTCATAATCACGCTTTTTGCGAATAAGAATATCCTGCTCGTCCATAACATTAAAGGCAATAACCACATCCAGCTCCCCCATACGGAGTTGATGGATAAGACTGCTGGTATCGGACACAATAACTTTAAGGGCCGTTGTGTGCGTTTGTAATTCCGGTTGCGCCATAACAAACGGTAAAAGACATTCCATAATACCCAAGCGCAGGCGCGTTGTATTGGGCTGCGAGATAATGGCCCGCAACTGCCGTTCCGCATCAATCCACTGCGTGGCCTGTTCCAGTAATTTTTTACCGGCTTCGGTCAGGCTACTACCTTGGGGGGTACGGGTCATTAACGGCGCCCCAAAGGCGCGTTCGAGCATTTGCATCTGTCGGATCAGGGCGGATGGCGCAACATTCAGCACCTCGGCTGCGCGCCGGACCGAGTTATGGCGGCTGATTTCCACAAAAGAAAGGAGTTCGCGCGAAAAGGCCGACATTCTTCAAAATCTCCCGCGTGTATAAAAAATCAGAACACCGTTGACAATTCATTGCGCTATAAGAACAAGAACGCAATCCTTAATATCCAGAGCTTCCTTGCCGCGTATTTTTTATGGGAGCACGAGCGTGTCCACAGATCTCCTACTGTCCCCCACCCTTACGGCGACCGACCGGGAGTTACTGGAAAGAACGATCCAGATTTCCGAAGACAGCAAAAAAAACGGCAATCACCCGTTTGGCGCCCTGCTGGCATCGGCTGATGGAAAAATCCTTCTGGAATCCGGCAATACCGCTGCTACGGACCGTGGTACGGGCCATGCCGAACTCAACGTGGCACGCAAGGCGTCTGCCATGTTTACGGCTGAGTTTTTATCAACCTGCACACTGGTCACCTCCGTGGAGCCATGCTGCATGTGTGCGGGCAGCCTCTACTGGGCAGGCATTGGTCGCCTTGTTTACGGCATGACCGAAAAACGCCTTGCAACCCTGACCGGCGATAACCCGGAAAATCTGACTATGAACATGCCCTGCACTCAGGTTTTTGATGCAGGGCAGCGCAAGGTTATTGTTGTTGGCCCCGTGCCGGACATGGAAGCCCAGATCGCCCATGTGCATGAAGGGTTCTGGTAAGAGCATGATGCGCGCCCCAACGCCACAACTTTGCAAAACATCTGACCCGCACGGGGTCGATGCGGTTCTGCCCATAACACGCATGCTGCCTCTGGCGGTGCAGCACGTTATGGTCATGTATATGGGCGCCATTACTGTTCCGCTCGTTATCGGGCGTGTGCTTGCGTTACCTGCGGCACAGACGGCCACCCTTATTCAGGCGGACCTGCTTACAAGTGGCATGGCAACATTGCTGCAAACAGTTGGCACACGCTGGCTGGGTGCGCGCCTGCCGCTTATGCAGGGGGTTTCGTTTGCAACGGTATCGTGTGTGATTGGCATTGCCTCCTCCCCCACCTTCGCCCAAAGCCAGCAGAACGAAGGGCTACGCACGGTCTATGGTGCGGTTATTGTTGCGGGGCTTGCCGCAATACTGGCAGCCCCTCTGGGCCGATATGTCATGAAACTTTTTCCACCCATTGTGGTTGGCACATCGCTCGCCATTATGGGCCTCAGCCTTTTGCCTGTTGCGGTTAATGAAATAGCCGTGGGCACAGGAATACAGGCGGGCACAAACATGCTTGTCGCCATGAGCGTATTTGCCTGCGCCATTGCTTTATCCATTGCAGGGCGCGGTGTTTTCAAAAACCTTGCAGTTATTATTGGCGTGGCTCTGGGTCTGGTTGTGGCCTTTTTTGCAGGTCAGGTATCGCCCCACCTCAGGGGTATGCCGCCGTTGCTCGCACCCGTTGCGCCGTTCCCTCTGGGGTGGCCGATCTTCCACCTTATGCCATCACTGAGCATGATCGTAATTGTTGCCATTACATGGGTTGAATCCGTGGGCGATGCAGTTGTTGTAGGGGAAATGACCAACCGCCCCGCCACACCAGAACGGGTGAGCAAACTTTTGCGCGCGGATGGTGTGGCCACACTGCTGGGCGGCATTATGGGGTCCTTCCCCTATACTGCTTTTTCCGAAAACGTGGCTCTATTAAGCATTACGGGCGTGCGCAGCCGGTGGATTGTGGCCCTTGCTGGCGGCATATTGTGCGTTCTGGGCTTTTCCCCCTTTCTGGCCGCAGCGGTTGCAGCGCTGCCACCCGCTGTTGCAGGAGGAGCTGGGCTGATGATTTTTGGTACCCTGATGATGGTCGGCATACAAATGCTGGCATCCCTTGGGCTGGAACCGGGGAACAGGCCGTTTATTGTGGCTTCGGTCAGTATTGTTCTGGCTATGGCCATTGTACTAAAACCCGATTTTTTCTGCTTTATGCCACAATGGACGCAATCCGTGCTGCAATCCCCCGTGGTTACGGGCTGCCTGAGCGCTATAGCGCTCAACATCATTCTGTCCTTCAGCGCAAAAAACAGATAATACCGGAGGTGCAAAACCCTGCCATATCTGCCTGCACAATTAACTTTTTAATAATCCCTTCACGCCATCCTGCACCTATATTTTTGTAGTGCAGGACCACCCGATGACAACGATCAACACCACCCAGCCAGCAAGTCTGTCGCGCGATCCATCGGACCTATCCCTCACTACGGCACAGACCCAGCCCACCACCAGCACGGACCTGTCGGGCGCGACCTCCCCCGTGCAGATCACGCTCTCTCAGGCGGGGCTTGATTTTCTTGCCAACACATCCTCTGCGGCCAGTGCATATCTGGCCTCCGCGCAGGAGGCGCTGGCCCGGCTGGATCAGCTTGCAAAATCAAACCATACAACCGCCAAAGAACAAGCGGCAGAACGGGTGAACATTCTTAAAGCCCAGATGCGCCAGTTGATGCAGCTAAAAGCCTTGATGTCCCCCAAGGCGCTGGCTCAGGAACTGGCTCAACTTGCCCGCCAACTTGCCGCCGCCGTGGCGCAATATACGCAAAGCGGTGGGAGCGACGCCGCCGTAGGCAATGCGGTGCTGGCAGCGCCACAAACTGCCACACAATCCTCCCCCGAACCCCAGACCGCCACCCAGACACAAGCAGCGCCCCTAGCACAACAAAGCGATATGGACGATGCAGGCAATAACACCCCATCGGGTAGCGGACAAAGCACTACGCCCACAGCCCTATCCAACACGCAGGACAAGAATAATCAGGAGTTTGCCCAAGCGGTGCAGGAGTTATCCAGCCAGATGAAAGCCCTACTGGAAGACAGCAAACACCGGTTGAAACAACAGGGAGCCACGCCTGATACCGATATTCAGGCGGCCCAGAACGCACTTGAGAACGTGGACCAGTTAGCAACAAAAATATAAAGCAATTTTAGTATACAGGCTGATCCATACTCAGGACTTACCGCAACAACCGTCCATTCCCCCACATGCAAAACGTGGCCCACAGGCGTCTATAGTGTTCTCAACACCACGCCTTTTAGAACGCATGGATGGCTGACCATCCTGCCTGCACAATAGAGGGAAAAGCTCATTTTTGGGAGAACAGACAAAGCCGATAGAACCAGAAAACGCCATCTCTGGACTTACCCCACCAAAAGCAGTTATGGGACATTCCATGAGATGGTTTGCAACAAGTATGATCTGCCGCCTGCTCGGACATAAATGGGGAGCATGGCAGCGCCAGCAGTCTTGGGACGGCAGCGGAGAATTCCAGCACCGCAAATGCATGCGGCGTGGATGTCTGGCCACGGAGCAGCGGCGGACTGGGTAACCGGTCCACCCAATGCGGTTGGTCTACCCTCAGACCTCAGAACACGTGCCGGACTTATCCTGAATGTCCTGAAAAAACGTTCTGAACGGGCCAGACAAAGCCTTCTGTCGTGATGGGTGGAGAAAGAAATAATCATCCCACGGGCTATTTTTTATGTCATTCGACATAACGACCTGACCATCCTTCAGGCGGAACATCCTGTAACCAAGCGAGAGAAGATAATCTCTTACATTTTCAGCAGTTGTTTCAAATGCTGTTTTCAATGAAACCGGGTGAATTTCTATAAGGATATTGGGAAGGCTTTTTTCTATTATGGCTTTCCCGCCTTTTAGAACCTTTTCTTCCGCGCCTTCCACATCACACCGAATAAAATCGATCGACGCAATTCCGTGTTCTGCACAAAAGTTATCAATAGTGTTGGCCTGCGTGACCTGTTCATTAACATCAATAAACTTTACGTCTTCGCGTGTATACTGCCCATGATTATTTGAGATACATGCAAAGGAGCGACCAACGCGTTTATTCATTTTTATGGGTGTCAAAAGCTTCAAAAGCTCTTTCTGGTCAGACAAAGCCATATTATAGGCTTTTACATTTTTCATCCCATGTAAAAAAATCATGTTCTTAAGAAGGTAAAAAGTTCCCAGTGACGGTTCAAAGGCATAAATAGCTCCCTGAGACGCCAAGCGGGACATAATAAGCGTATGCCTGCCATCGCTCGCGCCAATATGGAAACAAACGTCTTTTTTACCGATAATGTATTTAAGAAATGCAACTTCAGGCTCAAAGTTTACGCCTCTTACATTAAGAAGATAAACCTTGATGGATTTATGTATAACATCCAGATTAAGTCTGTTTTTTACACTGTTAAACACCTGAAGCATCTTTCCTCGTTGCTCAAATCCAGCTTTACAAGCTCAGATAATTAAGTGAAACATGGCGTAAACCATGCTTCATCGTTGGTTTTTGAGCACCGAAACGCAGGCCGTATTGAGACGTTACCACCCACGGGGCTTTTGGAACCGTTCTTCATATTTTATATGAAATGGGAACCCAACATAAGGTCTCTGATTAAAATATTTTTAGAGTTCCCATCTCCCCCAAGCACGGGACAACAAGCGGTAAACGGCGTGCATGGCAAACCCTGCCGGCTTCAAAATCGGGTATTGTACAGCCCCACTCGCTCACGTATCGCAGCAAACACCATTCAGCAGCACATTCAGCGCTGCGCTGACAGGCTCCTTCCCAACTTTTTCTTCAAGAAGCTGCCCACCAATCACCAGCATAGCCAGACCATGCACCTGCGCCCAACAGGCCGCCGCCTGACCACTGATGGGAATGGGTCGAAAACTGCCATCGCGCTGGCCTTCTTCCAGAAGCTGCAAAAGAATATGGAATGTCCGCATGGCTGCATCATGCAAAGGCTGGTCGACTGTTTTGTCTGCATCAGCACTAAACATCAAGCGGTAAAGGCCGGGGTTGCACAAAGCAAAATCGATACAGGCCTGAGCACCAGCCATAAATTTTTCCCGCACGGACAATCCATCTGAAAACATGGCGCGGGTCATGGTTTCCGCCAACCGCTCAAAACCAATCCGGGCGAGTTCGCGGAGTAGTTCTTCCCTATCACGAAAATGCTTATACGGCGCTGCATGGCTTACACCTGTGCGCCGGGCTACCTCCCTGAGTGTAAAGGTCCAGTTCTGGTCCGTGGCCAGCATATCGAGAGCCGTATCAATCAGCGCACGCCGCAAGTCGCCATGATGGTAGGAGCGGTCTTTTGTTTCACTCATTCGCAAGACCTATGTTTACACAAGAAACTTTAGTTGACACCAGAGCGGCATTCTTCATACCCTGCCTTCATAAGTTTCTCCTGTAAACATGGAGGCCGCAATGTCCAACACAGTTTCACCGAACAATACCCCCAATGATCTGCGCCATATGCTTGAGCGCCAGCGCGCCGCGTTTGTGCATGCTGGTCCAGCGGATGCCACGCAGCGCCGGGCCGACCTGCGCCGACTGAAAGCAGAAATCCTGAGAAGGCGGAGTGACATTGTCCGTGCCCTACGGACCGACTTTGGCCAGCGCTCGGAGCGTGAAAGCGCGATTGTGGAACTGATCCCGCTAGTGCGGGCGATCAATTACATGATCGCGCATGTGGGGCGCTGGATAAAGCCCGAACGGCGCCATGTTTCGGCTTATTTTCAATTTGGTCGCGCATGGGTGGTCCGTCAGCCTGTGGGAGTCGTGGGCATTATCGCGCCGTGGAATTACCCGCTCTCTCTAGCCCTTGTGCCACTGGCCACAGCTATTGCTGCGGGCAACCGCGCCATGATCAAACCATCGGAACTCACCCCCGCTACATCGGCAGTCATCAACCAGATTGTGCAAACCACCTTCCTGCCAGAGCAGGCCTGCGTTGTTATGGGGGATGCCTCGGTCGGGGCAGCGTTCTCGGCCCTGCCGTTTGACCATATCCTGTTCACGGGCAGCACGGCGGTCGGGAAAAAAGTAGCAGAGGCTGCGGCCCGTAACCTAACCCCCGTCACGCTTGAATTGGGGGGCAAGTCCCCCGTGGTGGTTGAGTCGGGTTTTTCGCTCAAACGAGTGGCGGAGCATGTGGCTTTTGGCAAACTGACCAATGCTGGACAAACCTGCATTGCCCCGGACTATATGCTGCTCCACGAAAGCGAACAGCAGGCTTTTGCCACGGCCTATCAGGAAGCTGTCCAAAAAATGCATCCAGAAGGTTATGTCGGATCTCCCGATTATACGGCCATCCTCAACCAGCACCACTATGAACGATTGAATGGGTTGGTGCGTGATGCAGAAGAACAGGGCGCACGTGTTATGCGTATGGGCCAGGATTCCGCCGCAAACCATGTGCTTGCGCCAGTTCTTGTTATGGATGCCACACCAGAGATGGCCATTATGCAGGAAGAAATTTTTGGCCCTGTCCTGCCTGTGCTGACCTACAAAAATCTTGATGAGGCCATTGCCTTTATCAACGCGCGCCCGCGACCTTTGGCGCTGTATTATTTTGGAAAAAATAGTGCTGAACGCAACAGGGTTCTGAACCACACAGTGTCAGGCAACGTCACAATCAATGGCACCTTGCTGCATGTAGCACAGGATGACCTGCCGTTTGGTGGTGTTGGAGAGAGTGGGATCGGGGCTTACCATGGAAAAGAAGGGTTTATCAGGCTCACTCATGCCCGTGGTGTGTACCAACAGGGCCGCTTCAACATGGTGAAAATACTACACCCACCATTTGGAAAAATAACTGATATAATAACTAATTTTATAATTAGGCTATAATGCGGTTATGGGCAGGTGAGGGGCAACCCTGCCCACTTTATAAAAACCCGGATATTTTACCATCGGATGTGTAGCGCACGCACCAGAAGTTTGGCAGCAGCACTTTTTTTCCGCTATAGGCAGGGATCAAACGAGACTGGAAGCTCCGGCATGGCAAGCTTACGTCTTTGTTTGAAACATTCTAAGCCATAGAGTGCTTTATTCGAAAGCGGATGTCATGCACTTGATGTTGCGTGGAAAAATGTTCAAAATTTACATACACCACAGTCAATGCATGCAACTCGTTGTCAGTCTGCCGAGTAAAAACTGTTCCAAGGATCAAACAACCCCATGAGTCTGATGCAGGATATTTCTGTCGTCATCGCTGTTTCTGCGTTCTGGTTAATCGCGATGATTGTACCTGGACTGGACTTCCTTCTTGTGACGCGTCTTGCTGTTCTGCGGGGGCGATCGGCAGCATGGCAAGCGACGCTGGGAATCGCAACAGGCGTTGCGATTTGGGGAATATGCGGGTTTTTCGGGATCCGCACGCTATTTTATGCCGCTCCATGGCTTTATCTTTTACTTAAAGTTGGGGGTGGACTCTATCTGTTCATCGTTGGTTGCAAACTGTTTATTGGAAGTTGGCAGTCCAGCGCGAAGGATGCCACAACCGCGCCAACTGATCCTACTTCTGGCGGCTTTCGTACAGGACTTCTGACCAATCTCGCCAACCCAAAGACACCGGTCTTTGTCTCAAGCCTTTTCGCCGCGTCCATGCCGCAGCACGCCCCGGTTCAACTGGGACTTGCCTGCGTATGCGCCATGTTCGCTGTTGCTGTGGGGTGGTTCGCTCTGGTTGCTATGGTGCTGAGCCATGCGCGGGTTTCAGCCGCGTTTTTGAAATGCCGACGTTGGATCGATCGCTGCGCGGGGCTTGCCTTCATGGCGCTTGGCATTCGTTTTATAACGGAGCGCGCGCCCAGTTAAAATTGGCCCTCACGAAACGCAGAGACCAAAATTCCGAAAAGGCACACAGCAGGCATAACCCACTGAAAAGAAAGATATTTTCAAGAAATGGCGGAAGGGGTGGGATTCGAACCCACGGTACGCTCTCACGCACGCCGGTTTTCAAGACCGGTGCCTTAAACCGCTCGGCCACCCTTCCTTACCTAGCTTTAGGTGTCCGCCTTATAAACAGGATGCAACGGTTCTGTCTAGCGGTGCAAAGCAGGAGAGTTCACCCCGCAACGCTTGCCCTTCCCGCCATGGAACTGTACAAGCCCCAGACAGAATAGCCATTCCTCTCAGGAACCAAGTATGAAACAGCAGGCAAACCTGATCCGTGCCGGTCAGGTCATTGAGCATGACGGCCGTCGCTGGACGGTATTGAAACAGCAGATCATCACCCCCGGTAAAGGTGGTGCGTTCATTCAGGTTGAAATGCGCGACCTCAAGACCGGCAACAAAACCAACGAACGCTGGCGCACGGCCGATACGGTCGAACGTCTGATGACCGAAGACCGCGAATATCTGTTTTCCTATGCAGATGGCGAACTGCTGGTTCTGATGGACCCCGAAACATTTGAACAGCTTTCCGTCCCGACCGATCTGCTGGGCGATCAGGCTCCCTTCATTCAGGACAACATGACCATCAACCTGCATCTGGTTGAAGGCGACCCGGTTGGCATTGACCTGCCCCCGCATGTAACACTGGAAGTGGTAGAGGCTGATCCGGTTGTAAAAGGCCAGACCGCCAGCTCCTCCTACAAGCCCGCCATGCTGTCCAATGGTGTCAAAACCATGGTGCCACCGTTTATCGAAGCCGGTGAACGCATTGTGGTCCGCACGGAAGACGGGTCTTACGTCGAACGCGCCAAGGACTGATTTTTTTCAGTTTTTTTCTCTCCAGAGCAGGACTTAATTACAGTGGCCATGCGTCTCTCCCCCGTCATGATGGTGATGCAAACCGCAGCCCAGAAGGCGGCCAAGCGTCTCCTGCGCGATTTTAACGAAGTCGAGCAGCTTCAGGTCAGCATCAAGGGACCGGGTGACTTTGTTTCCCAGGCGGACCTGCGTGCGGAACAGACCCTGCGCGAAGAACTGGAACGGGCCCGTCCGGGTTACGCCTTCCTTATGGAAGAATCCGGGGAATCGGGTAGCGACAACTGGACATGGCGCTGGATTGTTGACCCGCTGGATGGCACATCCAACTTCCTGCACGGCATTCCGCACTGGGCCATTTCCATTGGCCTTCAGCGCCGCCTGCCCGATGGCAAGGTGGAACTGGCCGCAGCCCTGATCTACAACCCCGCAGCGGGTGAGATGTTCTGGGCCGAAAAGGGGAATGGCGCTTACCTGAACGAACGGCGCATTCGTGTTTCCGCCCGCCGGGACATGCACGAATCCCTGTTTGCCACGGGTATTCCCTTTGCCAAGGTGCCTGCCCGCCAGCGCCTGCCTTTTGCGCGCGTTCTGGGTAGCCTTATGCCGCGCGTGGCGGGGGTTCGTCGCTTTGGTGCGGCGGCTCTCGATCTGGCATGGGTTGCCGCTGGGCGTTACGAAGGCTACTGGGAGTTCGGCATAAAGCCGTGGGACTGTGCTGCGGGTATTCTGATCGTGCGCGAAGCCGGTGGGCAGGTCACAGACCCCGATGGTGGTGAACTGGACGCTCTGCCGGATGATGTCATGATTGTTGCAGGCAACGGCCACATGCACGGCAAACTGCTGGAAATTGTTGCCGACAGCCTGAAAAATCCGGAATAACGCCACCATACCACGGAACTCTGGGGCAAACATTGCTGGGGAGCGACACTGCATGTCCGTAGGTTTGCCCCCACAGACCCCAACAGAATGCCCTGTGTGCCATGCTCACAGGGCTTCTTTTGCTTTTAGCAAACAGAGCTACGACCTGTTCCGGTGCCCGGACTGTGGCTTTCTGTTTGTTCATCCCTACCCCGACGCCGCCACGATTACTGCGTTTTACGAAACGGCGTATCGCGGCGCTTCGGCCGATTTTTACCCCAAATCCTCCAGCCGCCGCAGGCGTACAGTGTGGAAGAGCCTCAGATTCCTCCGCTATGTCCGCCATAAGGACGTGCTGGACCTTGGCTGCGGCGGCGGCTTTATGGTCGAAGCCTTTAACCGTCTGGGCGCCCGCGCATCAGGCATAGACATCAGCCAGAACAGCATTGCCTATGCAAGGCAGCATGTCCCCCGGAGCACTTTTTACTGCGAAGACCTGACCACCTTCCGCAAACGCAATCTGACATTTGATTTTGTCTTCAGTTCCGAAGTTCTGGAGCATGTTCCCGGCCCGGATGAATTCATGGCAACGCTGGCTGCAATCACCCGTCCTAATGGCTATGTTTACATCTCCGCGCCAGATGTGGGGCACCACCGGGTGCCAAAGGACCTTCCATCATGGGCGGATATCTGCCCACCCGAGCATTTGCAGTTTTTCAACCACCACAATCTCTGCCTGATTTTTGAACGCTATGGTTTTGTCATGCACAAAAACATGAAAAACCGCACACCGGCCCATTCGGTCCTTTTTCGGCGCAAGAGCAACTAACCCACTGCGTTACAGCTTTGCGCTCTGGCATTCAGTGCAAGAATCGCCCATGTAAAGGAGGCCATGCAGCCATCCTTTCCCTCCGCCCACGAAGCCCCAGCCCTTGTGCCCTATCAGGGGCGGTTTTCGCTCCTGACGGAAGATGGAGAACTACTCAGCCTGAGTGCGGGCGAGGTCCGCGAGCGGCTGCATGCCATGCCATGCCCGCTGGTTGTGCATGCCCCTGCTCTGGCGCGCAAACTGGACCTGCCCCCTACGGGCCAGCCCTCCCCGTGGCTGGACCTGCTGGAACTCTTTGCGTTTGTGTACCCCGCCCGCACCGTAG
Source organism: Acetobacter zythi (assembly GCF_963921165.1). Taxonomy (NCBI): domain Bacteria; kingdom Pseudomonadati; phylum Pseudomonadota; class Alphaproteobacteria; order Acetobacterales; family Acetobacteraceae; genus Acetobacter; species Acetobacter zythi. The sequence continues at coordinate 356,974 of NZ_CAWUEO010000012.1, read as the reverse complement.
CCCCAACCGCACGCGGGCTGGCACTGGCCCTTGGGCTGGACGAACAGGGTCTTGACCGTGCGGAGGCAGACTTACTGCCCAGCCTCCTGTCCATTCTGCTGGGGGAACTGGCGCGGCAGGCCAAGGAAGGGCAGATTGAGCAACTGGCGGCCTTTACCGTCCGGTTGGGGCAGGCTGGCTGGATATGGACCGGCACAGTGGCCGAAACCATAGACCTGCGCGCCAGACTGACCAACAACGGCCGACTGGCGGAGGAGGCCACACAACCCGCCGATGCCCTGCGCGTATGGCGGCACCTGCCCAAATGGGAGGAAACCGCCCAGCGCCCTCCCCCGGCCTCCCACCCCATCAGCCCGGCGGAAGCACGGGAGCGACTGGGCAGCATTCTGGGCGACAATGCAGAAATCCGGTCTGGGCAGGCGGATTTTGCCAGTGTCTCGACCGAGGCGTTCGCACCGCGCGCCACACGGGGTGATCCCGCCATTGTGCTGGCCGAAGCCGGAACCGGAACCGGCAAAACGCTCGGCTATATTGCGCCAGCCAGCCTGTGGGCCGAGCGGAACGATGGGGCCGTGTGGGTCAGCACCTACACCCGCCACCTGCAACGCCAGATAGAGCAGGAAACAAAGCGCCTCTACCCCGACCCCGCAACACATCGGCAACACGTGGTTCTGCGCAAGGGACGCGAGAATTATCTGTGCCTGCTGAACATGGAAGAAGCCGTCAATACCGCGGCCTCCCGCCCCGCGGGCATTACCATTGCCCTGTGCATGCTCGCGCGCTGGGCCATAGCCACGGCAGATGGAGACCTGTTTGGCGGCGATCTACCCGGCTGGTTTGGAGACCTGTTCGGCCACGGCAACCTTGCCGGTGTGGCGGACCGCAGGGGGGAATGCATCCACGGGGCCTGCGCACATTATCAACGCTGCTTTGTGGAACACTCCATCCGCCGTGCGCACAACGCCGCACTGGTTATTGCCAACCACGCACTGGTCATGACGCAGGCCGCCTACGCACAGGCGGGCATGAGCGATGATGACGAGGCAGGCGCCCAAAGCAACATTCCCTCACGCTATGTGTTTGATGAAGGCCACCATCTGGCCGATGCGGCGGATAGCGCCTTTTCCGCCGAGCTTTCGGGGCTGGAAACAGCAGAACTGCGCCGCTGGCTTTTGGGGGCGGAAGGCCGGCGCTCCCGCGCGCGTGGACTCAAGCGCAGGCTGGACGATCTGGTGGTTGGCCACCCAAAGCTGGAAAGCCCGCTGGATGCCGCCCTGCTGGCAGCCACAGCCCTGCCCGCGCCGGGCTGGTCCACCCGCCTGGCGCCCGAGGCGGCAAACGAACCACCTCCGCCAGAACCCATGGACCTGAGCACCCTGTTCCCGCCCGAGCCTCCGGCGGACCAGCCGCTTATGGAAAATCCGACCGAGGCATTTTTGCGCCTGCTCCGCCAGCAGGCCATGGCGCGCTCAGCCGAGGGAGGCAAGCAGGTCATCCATGCCGCCATGGAATGCGACCTGCACCCGCTGGTGCCGGACATGGCCGAGGCAGGCCAGCAACTGGCGCGCGCGCTCAGCCGTATTGTGGAACCCCTACGCACCCTGACCGAGCGCCTGCAGGCCCGGCTGGAAGACGATGCGGACACGCTGGACACCACCACCCGTGGCCGCATAGAGGCCATGACCCGCGCCCTGCGCCGCCGCGCCATATCGCGCCTGGATGCATGGATTGCCATGCTGGCCGCACTGGACCAGCCACCAGAACCGGGCACCACACCAGCCCATGTACACTTCATCCGTCTTGAACGGCGCGAAAAACAACGCGTCAACGAGCAGGATGTGGGGCTGTACCGCCACTGGCTGGACCCGACCATTCCGTTTGCGGGCATTATGGCCGTGCCTGCGCAAGGCATGCTCATGACCTCCGCCACACTCCGCGACCAACAGGGCGGCACACAGGAAAGCGACGAGGCAGAAACCGCATGGGAGGCGGCGGAGGCCCGCACGGGGGCCAACCATTTTCCCTCCCCCGCGCTACGCGCCAGTCTGGCCAGCCCGTTTGATTACGCCAAGCAGACCCGCGCCTTTATTGTTACGGATGTGGACAACAGCTCCATTGTGGACCTGTCGGCGGCCTTTCGCACGTTGTTCCAGTCTTCGGGCGGGGGGGGGCTTGGCCTGTTTACCGCCATATCCCGCCTACGTGGGGTATATGACCGCATAGCCCCTACCTTGGAGGGCGAGGGCCTACCCATTTACGCCCAGCATGTGGATGCAATGGACAACAACACGCTGGTCGATATTTTTCGGACCGAGGAACATGCCTGCCTGCTGGGCACCGATGCCATGCGTGATGGGGTGGATGTGCCGGGCAATGCCCTGCGTCTGGTTGTGTTTGAGCGCGTACCGTGGCCCCGGCCAGATATTCTGCACCGTGAGCGGCGGATTCATCTGTCAGGTGGAGACCCTAAAGGGTTTGATGACCGCATAGCCCGACTCAGGCTGCGGCAGGCCTTTGGGCGGTTAATCCGCCGTCAGTCAGACCGTGGGGTGTTTGTTCTGCTGGACCGGCGCACACCCACAAGGCTTTTAAGCGCCTTCCCCAATGGGGTGGCCGTCGAGCGGTGTGGGCTTGCGCAGACCGCTCGCCAAATCACCGCTTTTCTGGCGGAGCAGGCCGGACAAGACTGACCGGCCCGACCCCAGACCGCTGTGTTAGAGCGGTTTAAGGTTGGTGGCTGCCTGCTTGCCGCGTTCTTCCACCATGTCGTAGGACAGTTTCTGTCCATCATTCAACGCGCGCAGACCGGCTGCCTGTACAGCGGTAATATGCACAAACACGTCTTTCCCTCCATCATCGGGGGCAATAAAACCAAACCCTTTGGTGGCGTTGAACCATTTAACGGTACCTGTCGACATGAGCGAAGTCATCCTTATTTCGGCCAGTTACTCCTCCAGCACACGACGCACCACGAGGAGAAAGGGCATTCTCCCCCATGACCGGGGGCGCTTGTCAATCACAATTCAGTCCGCCCCCCCATTTCCTGCTCTTTACGGACCTTACGGATTGAGGGTGCTTTTAAGGAAAGCAAGGCTGCGTTCCTGCGCCTGCAAAAAGGCCTGCGCGTTGTAAGATGCGCGTTCCTCACAGCCAAAACCGTGTTCCGCGTCATCATAAACATACAGTTCAAGGTCAGGCTGGGCCGCACGAATGGCGGCTATGTCGGTATGGGGAATGCTGGTGTCGCGCTCACCAAAATGTAATTGCACGGGGCAGTGTGGAGTCTCATCCCTGTGGGCGGCAATGCCTCCGCCGTACCAACTTACGGCTGCGGCAAAGTCCTCTGTTTGTGTGGCGGCCTCCCATGCCAAGGTGCCACCCCAGCAATACCCGATCACCCCGACCTTGCGCGCACCCAGCGCCCGGGCTGCGGCCTGCACGTCCAGCAGGGTCTGGGCCAAGGGTATCTGCGCACGCAGGGCAAGGCCCTTTTGCACACCATCGGTTGTGTAATCCAGCTCCACGCCACGTTGGGCGCGGTCAAACAAGGCAGGAGCAATAACGTGAAAACCCGCCTGCGCAAACCGCTCACACACTGTGCGGATATGGTGGTTCACGCCAAAAATTTCCTGCAACACCACCAAGGAATACGGGTGTGCGCCACGCTCGGTTTCCCACGCGCTCAACTGGTGGCCATCGGCGGCTTCTAATGTGCGTATCTGTCCCATGTTCAATCTCCTTGTCTGGGATGAAGTTAAATCAAAAAGAAACTTTCCCCCATTCCTTGACTCACCCCCTGGGCGAACCTACCTTTTGCTCTGGCACTCCCAAGGGTGGAGTGCTAACGCGACGCGGCGTTATGTTACGCGCGGTTCAAACGGGTGGCGCTGCTTTCTGACAAAGGGCGCCATCACAGCAAATGAATGTGGAGTGATCCATAATGACGAAGTTTCGTCCCTTACACGACCGGGTAGTTGTACGTCGCCTTGAAGGCGAACAGAAGACCGCCGGTGGCATCATCATCCCCGATACGGCCAAAGAAAAGCCAATGGAAGGCGAAGTGGTCGCTGTTGGTGCGGGTGCCCGCAATGAACAGGGTCAGGTTGTGGCGCTTGATGTCAAGGCCGGTGACCGCGTTCTGTTTGGCAAATGGTCCGGCACGGAAGTGAAGATCGACGGCGAAGAGCTGCTGATCATGAAGGAAAGCGACATTCTGGGCATTGTTGCAGCCTGATCCGCTCTGATCCGACCGTTTACTTACCAAAGATCTTCACAGGAGAAATTCAATGGCTGCCAAAGACGTAAAGTTTGGTGCAGACGCACGCCAGCGTATGCTGCGCGGTGTGGACATTCTGGCTGATGCCGTAAAGGTAACGCTCGGCCCCAAAGGCCGTAACGTTGTTCTGGACAAGAGCTTCGGCGCGCCCCGCATCACCAAGGACGGCGTTTCCGTCGCCAAGGAAATCGAACTGGCTGACAAGTTCGAAAACATGGGCGCACAGATGCTGCGCGAAGTGGCGTCCAAGACCAATGACGTAGCCGGTGACGGCACCACCACCGCAACCGTTCTGGCTCAGGCCATTGTGCGCGAAGGCCTGAAAGCCGTTGCCGCTGGCATGAACCCGATGGACCTCAAGCGCGGCGTGGACAAAGCTGTTGCCGTGGTTGTTGAGGAACTGAAAAAGAACGCCAAAAAGGTCACCACCCCCGCAGAAACCGCGCAGGTTGGCACCATCTCCGCCAACGGCGAAGTTGAAATCGGCAAGATGATCTCCGAAGCCATGCAGAAAGTTGGCTCCGAAGGCGTGATTACCGTTGAAGAAGCCAAGCACTTCCAGACCGAACTGGACGTGGTTGAAGGCATGCAGTTCGACCGTGGCTACATCTCTCCGTACTTCGTGACGAACCCGGAAAAGATGACGGCCGATCTGGAAAACCCCTACATCCTGATCCATGAAAAGAAGCTGTCTTCTCTTCAGCCGATCCTGCCGCTGCTTGAATCCGTTGTTCAGTCCGGCCGTCCGCTGCTGATCATTGCGGAAGATGTTGATGGCGAAGCGCTGGCGACCCTGGTGGTCAACAAGCTGCGCGGTGGCCTCAAGATTGCTGCTGTCAAGGCTCCGGGCTTCGGTGACCGCCGTAAGGCCATGCTGGAAGACATTGCTATCCTGACCGGTGGTCAGGTCATTAGCGAAGACCTCGGCATCAAGCTGGAAACGGTTACGCTGACCATGCTTGGCACCGCCAAGAAGGTTCACATCGACAAAGAAAACACGACCATTGTTGACGGTGCTGGCAACGGCGACGACATCAAAGGCCGCGTCAAGCAGATCCGTGCGCAGATCGAGGAAACCTCATCCGACTACGACCGTGAAAAGCTGCAGGAACGTCTGGCCAAACTGGCTGGCGGCGTTGCCGTGATCCGCGTTGGTGGGTCCACGGAAATTGAAGTGAAAGAACGCAAGGACCGCGTGGACGACGCCCTGCACGCAACCCGCGCAGCAGTTGAAGAAGGCATTGTTCCCGGTGGTGGCACGGCTCTGGCCCGCGCAACCAAGGCTCTGGCCCACCTGCACTACCACAATGACGACCAGCGCGTTGGTGGCAACATCATCCTCAGCGCCCTGCAGGCTCCCCTGCGCCAGATCGCCCTGAACGCGGGTGAAGACGGTGCTGTGGTCGCCAACAAGGTGCTCGAAAACGAAGACTACAACTTCGGCTTCGATGCACAGGCTGGCGAATACAAGAACCTGGTTGAAGCCGGTATTATTGACCCGGCCAAGGTTGTCCGTACCGCTCTGCAGGATGCAGCCTCCGTTGCTGGCCTGCTGATCACCACGGAAGCCATGGTTGCAGAACGCCCTGAAAAGAAGGCAGCCCCTGCGGGTGGTCCTGACATGGGCGGCATGGGCGGCATGGACTTCTAAGTCACCCAGACCCGTTTTTGAGGGTTTTGGCGGGGCGGGTCTGACCAGCCCCCCAATTCCCCCAAAACAGGCAAAAGGGCGTGCAGACCTTCGGGTGTGCGCGCCCTTTTTGCTATGGGGCCCGGAGCAGCTTGTTTTTTGTGGCTTTTTTGGACCACGCGTCAGATTGTCAAATAATTCGCCATCAAACCGGATTGCCTCCCGAGTCATTTCGGAATAGATACAATAAGATTAGGCCCATAGCTCCTTACTCGAATCTGGCGAGCATCAATGGCTGCGTATTTTAAGGAGAACGCATCATCATGTCAGCGCGACCCTTCCTAGCTGTCAATCCGGCGAGAGGTCCAGTTATTCGCAAGACCACGGCTGTTCTGTCGGCCTGTCTTGTTGCAGCCCTTGGCTGCTCCCAGGCGTATGCCGCAGATGCCCCCCCACCCATTGATACGGGTGATACGGCATGGATGCTTACCAGCACCGCACTGGTGCTGATGATGACCATTCCCGGCCTTGCCCTGTTCTATGCCGGTATGGTGCGTAAGAAAAACGTGCTGGCAACACTCATGCAGTCCTTTGCACTGTGTTGCATCATGTCCATTGTGTGGATGGTTGCCGGGTACTCCCTCGCCTTTACAACCGGGTCTCCGTGGATTGGTGGTTTCTCCCGCGTGCTGCTCAACGGGATTGGCGCGCATATCCATAACGGGTCGGATATCGGGTTTACGCTGGGTGCGGATAGCCCCAACGCAACAACCATGACCATTCCTGAGAGCATCTTCATGATGTTCCAGATGACCTTTGCCATTATCACCCCCGCACTGATCTCTGGTGCTTATGCCGAGCGTATGAAGTTCAGCGCTATGTGCATTTTCTCCATTGTCTGGTCTTTGGTGGTGTATGCCCCCATTGCGCACTGGGTCTGGAGCCCGATCGGCTGGCTGGCAGGGCTTGGTACGGCTGACTTTGCAGGTGGTACGGTTGTGCACATCAACGCCGGTGTGGCCGGTCTGGTCTGTGCTCTCGTGCTTGGTCGGCGCAAGGGCTACGGGCAGGACGACCTCTCGCCCTTCAACCTGACCTATGCCGTTATTGGCGCGGCCCTGCTGTGGGTTGGCTGGTTCGGCTTTAACGCAGGCTCCGCTGTTGGCGCCAATGGCCGTGCGGGCATGGCCATGGCCGCAACCCAGATTGCCGCTGCCGGTGCTGGCGTTTCCTGGATGCTGGCGGAATGGCTGCGTTCGGGCAAACCGACTGTTCTGGGCGTGATCTCGGGCGCTATTGGCGGGCTGGTTGCCATTACCCCCGCAGCAGGCTTTGTGCTGCCGGGCAGTGCGCTGGTTATTGGTCTTGTAACCGGTGTTGTCTGCTACTGGGGTGCAACCTCCCTCAAGCACATGATGGGCTATGACGACAGCCTGGACGCCTTTGGCGTACACGGTGTTGGCGGCATTGTTGGCGCCCTGCTGACAGGTCTGCTGGCCTATGGCCCGCTTTCCGCAACGGATGCCAACCCCTCTGGTGTTGTTGGCTCCCTGCACCAGCTGGTTGTTCAGGCCGAAGCGGTGCTGGTGACCATTGTGTGGTGTGCCTTTGCCTCCTTTATCATCCTCAAGGTGATTGATCTGGTGATCGGGCTGCGCGTTACCGCTGATCAGGAACTGGAAGGGCTGGATATGTCCCTGCATGGTGAACGGATTAACAACTGATCCGTTAATCCCTCCTCCTTTTTCGGCAAAAAGCCTCCGTGTCATCAACACGGAGGCTTTTTTTATGGGCAATAGCCACGCGCTGGCGCGCAAACCATGCTATGCCCCGGCCATGGCCATTCCGATCCTTCCTGCGCTATCCCTGCCTGAATCCGAGCTGGAGGTCAGTTATATTCTGGCATCTGGCCCCGGCGGGCAGAATGTGAACAAGGTCGCAACGGCTGCGCAATTACGCTTTGATGCCGCACACTCGCCCTCCCTACCTGAGCGTATTCGTACACGTCTGCTGGAACTGGCAGGCACCAGAGCCACGCGCGATGGCGTTATTGTTATAACAGCCCGGCGCTTTCGCACACAGATCCGCAACCGTGAGGATGCCATTGAGCGGCTGGTCGCCTTAATCCGCGAGGCCGCCCACCGTCCGGCTTTTCGGGTTGCTACACGCCCGGGCCGGGCGGCACGCCAGCGCAGGCTGGACGGCAAGGCCCACCGCGCCAACATCAAACGCGGACGCTCCACCCGGTTTGAGGACTGAGGCTACACGCAGGCATGCCCATAACCGGGGAACCAGTTGCGGCCGATTCTGATATTAATTTTTGGCTGTCTGCAAAAAGCCCTCAGGCTTTCATTCCTCACGCATGAGTATTCATGATACGCTAGAAGGCAGGCAGCATGGGCTGCCGCTCAACCGCCCTCCTTGCATGAGGTATATTCATGACTGTTGTTGCCCGCACCGGACTGGCCGCTTTGCTGCTTGGCTGTGCCACAGCCCTTTCCCTCCCCAGCGCCCACGCCATGACGGTGAAGGAGTGCCACGAAAAGTTCAAGGAAGCCAAAACCGCCAATACGCTCAAGGGCCAGTCCTTTAAGGAATTCAAGGCAAGCGCGTGCGATGTGCAGGCCACACCGGCTGCAACCACCCCCACAACGCCCACGCCCGCTGCCCCGACAAGTGCTGAAACCACCAAACCCGCCAAAGCAGCCCCAGCCGCCACGCAGGCAGAGGACACCAACGCAACCCTGCCTTCCGCCGTAGCGCCGCAATACGCCAAGCTCAGCGCTGGCAAGGCCCGCATGCACACCTGCCTTGACCAGTACAACGCCAACAAGGCCAATAACGCCAATGGCGGGCTGAAGTGGATTCAAAAAGGTGGTGGCTACTACAGCGTGTGCAACAAGCGCCTCAAAGGCGAGTAACACCTCACACTCCATAGGCTTTGGGGCAATCCCCCAAAGCTTACGGTGTGGTTAGCGGGTACGCCCCGTTGCGGGCATGACGTAGAGCATATGCGTGCGATACGAAATCCATACCCTATGCGCGGCAAACCAGTCTGCCCCCAGCAGCATATCCACCGTATCCTGCACTGGGGCAACTGTGAGCACGGGTGATTTTTCCTGCTCCTGCCCGATCTGCATCATACCAAACTTATGCCAATGGTAGGTCTGCTCGTGGCCATCCACCCCTGTTGTCAGCCCGCCCGGATCAGTCGCCAGCATGTGCTGGGTTAACCCCATGCGCTCCGCCGCACGGGTGGAAACAATGCATGAACGCGCACCACTATCCACCAAAGCCTGAAGGGCGTGGCCGTCCAAGTCTACGCGGGCAATCACCCGCTCCCCTGCGTTCTGCAACGGAACCGCGCGGTAAATGTAGCGCCACTCCTGCGGCCCAGAACATTCAGCCGTGCCAGCAGACCAGAAGGAGAGCGTGCCTTGGGCTACGTCAAACTCCACATCATAGCGCGAGAGCAGGTCCCCCCCTACCAGCCCTTCCACCGCAGGCTCGGTCCGGGGGAGTGCTGGCAAGGCATCCACGGGAATGGAGACCGGACCAAACTCCAGCCCACCCATTTTGAACGAACGCACGACCGCATTGGGCACAATGCGCCCAACACCGCCCGTACCATGCACCATGGTGTGCATGGTGCGGTCGAGTTGCGTATCAAACAACGCTGCGGCCTCGGGCGAGAGCAGGCTCCCCTCCGAGCCTGTATCCACAATCATGCGCGCCACATGGCCGTTCAGGCTGACCGGGATGTTCAAAAACCCCAGATCATTCCGCAAGGCCACCCGCGCCATAAGCTTATGGCAGGACTGGGCACTGGCCACGCATGGGGTAACACCCATGGCCGCCACAACGGCCACACCGTATAGCCAGCCCTTTTTGCCCTGTTGCCAAACCCGAGCAGACGTCATGCCAGCTCCCGTGCAAAACGATCGGTAGCGTTCAGCAGGGCGGTCAGGATGCCCGGTTCAAACAGGGCATGGCCTGCGGCATCTATGAGTTGCAACTCGGCCTCGGGCCACGCACGGTGCAGGTCCCATGCTGTGCGGACGGGGGTTGCCATATCGTAACGCCCCTGCACGATCACGGTTGGAATATGGCGGATACGCTCCACATTGGCGATGAGCTGCCCCTCTTCCAACCAGCCACCATGTACAAAATAATGGTTTTCAATACGGGAAAACGCCAAAGCGTAATCGGCCTCGTCATGCTGGTGTTCCATTTCCGGGCAGGGCAGCAGGGTGAGGGTACGCCCTTCCCACAGGCTCCAGGCCCGCGCTGCCTCCAGCCGTTCCGCCCTGTTGTCCGAGATCAGGCGTTTGCGGTAGGCCCCCATCATATCCCCTCGCTCGGCGGCGGGAATGGGGGCTACAAAATCCTCCCATTTATCGGGGAACAGCCATGATGCACCGTCCTGATAGTACCAGAGCAGTTCGGCCTTACGCAGGGTAAAAATACCCCGCAGCATGAGCGCGCTTACACGGTCGGGGTGGGTCTGGGCGTAGGCCAGTGCAAGTGTGGACCCCCACGACCCGCCAAATACGGCCCATTTTTCCACCCCGCACACAATGCGCAGGCGTTCGATATCGGCCACCAGATGCCACGTTGTATTGGCCTCAAGAGAGGCATGGGGGCGCGAACGCCCACACCCGCGCTGGTCAAACAGCACAATGCGGTAGCGCGCGGGGTCAAACAACTGGCGTTGCGCCGCCGAACACCCACCACCCGGCCCACCGTGCAGGAAGACCACCGGAATACCCTGCGGATTGCCGCACTGCTCCCAGTAAACCTGATGCCCCTCCCCCGTATCCAGATAACCGTGGGCGTAGGGTTCTATTTCTGGCCACGGGGAGCGGTGTGCGGTGGTGATCATGACCCTCAACCTTCTTTTTTATGGGTGTTACCCGCCATTTGCGCACGCGGATGCGCACGCGTCCAGACATCCAGCAGGCGGGCCTCGTCCGCTAATGTGTAACGTTGTGTTGTGGACAGGCTGGCATGGCCCAGCAACTCCTGAATAACCCGCAAATCCGCCCCACCTTCCATAAGGTGCGTGGCAAAGGAGTGGCGCAGTGCGTGGGGCGTTACGTGTTCGGGCAGGCCATTGCCAACCCGCCACTCCCGCATGGCCTTCTGGGCGATTGCGGGTTGCAGCCGCCCCCCCCGAACGCCCACAAACAGCGGGCTATCCGGTGCGGGGGCGGGGTGGCGTTTGCACCATGCCTCCAGCGCCTTGCCCACAGCAGGCAGCACAGGCACCAGCCGCTCCTTGCCCCCTTTGCCATAAATACGCAGCACACCTGTCCCGCGCAGGGTTTGCAGGTCGGCAATATTCAGGTTCAATGCCTCGGAAATACGCAGCCCACAGCCATAAAGCAGCAAAAACAGCGTGGCGTTGCGCTGCTCCTCCATGGGGGTGTGGGCCATGCTGGCAATATCTTCCGGAGCTGCCAGTGCATCCTCCCGCGCGAGGGGGCGGGGGAGTGTTTTTTTGGTGCGCGGCAGACGCAAAAGCGAGACAGCCGGATTCTCCACCCCTTCCCTGCGCGCCAGATATTTGAAAAACGATCGCAAGGCGGACACACGGCGCGCACGGGTGCGCGCCGCCTGATCTGGCGTGCTCTTGCGTGCAAGCGGGCGGTTGGCCTGTTTTTGTGCCTGCACAACCTCATGCGCAAGCCATGCCCTGAGGTCACGCAGGGTTATGCTGCCAAGTCCTGCCATATCGGGCGGGCCACCCAGATGCGTGGTCATGAACGCCACAAAACGGGCCAGATCCCCCCGGTAGGCCTCTATGGTCAAAAGGGAGGCCCGCTTTTCCACCGCCATCCATGCCAAAAATTTTTGTATCGCGTCTTCGGCTGTCATGCCCCTGCTCCCCCGGCCCTGCGCCCCCATTCTCTTACGTTCAGGCAAAAAGCCCGGCAAGCAACCCCTGTTCTTTGTGCACCTGCGCGCTTAAACAGAAAACCATGGCAGTGGCTCCTCCTCCCCCTCCGGCTCATGGGTCGGGCACAAACCAGCCCGCAGCACAGATGCAGCGCTTGCCCGTGCTGCTGCCCATGCCGTTTGCAGGTCCATTTGACTACAAAGCCCCCGCTGACATGGCGCTCAGAGCGGGCGATATTGTTAGCGTGCCTTTGGGGAACCGCCGCCAGACCGGCGTGGTGTGGGACACACACAGCACCCTGCCGCCAGACCTTGCCCACCCTGCACCAAACAAAACCGTGGCGGATAACCGCCTGCGCGCCGTGGCGGAGCGGCTGGAACTCCCCCCGCTCAATGCTGAACTCCGCCGGTTTGTGGACTGGGTGGCCGCCTACACGCTCTCCCCCCCCGGTATGGTGCTGGCCATGACCTTGCGCCTGCACATGAAAGGCACAGCCCCCACCCCCGCCACAGGCTGGGTCGCCCACAACGCGCCCCCCACCGACCTGCGCGTAACCCCCGCGCGCCAGAAGGTGCTTGCCCTTATGGCGGACGGAACACCGCGCACCACAACCGATATTGCCAGTGCGGCAGGGGTAAGTGCTGGCGTGGTCAAGGGGCTGGCCGATGCGGGCGCGCTCCGTGGAGTTCTGCTTGAACCCACCCGCCCCTTTGCCCAACCCAACCCCCTGCACCACCCGCCCGTGCTGGAAGGGGCGCAAAAGGATGCCGCCGCCGCCCTGCGCCAGACTGTGCAGGCCAAAAAGTTCTCCGTCACCCTGCTTGAAGGGGTTACAGGGTCGGGCAAAACCGAAATCTACCTCGAAGCCATTGCCGCCTGTCTGGAGCAGGGGCAACAGGCCCTTGTGCTGCTGCCCGAAATTGCGCTGTCCGCCCAATGGATGGACCGCTTTACACGCCGCTTTGGTGTACGCCCCGCCGTATGGCACTCCGAAATAGGGCAAAAAGCCCGCCGCCTGACGTGGCTTGGCGCGGCAGATGGGTCTGCAACAGTGGTGGTGGGGGCGCGCTCCGCCCTGTTCCTGCCGTTTTGCAACCCCGGCCTGATTATTGTGGATGAGGAACACGAATCCCTGTTCAAACAGGAAGAAGGGGTCATCTACAACGCGCGGGACATGGCGGTGGTGCGTGGCAGGCTGGCGGGTTTTCCCGTTGTTGTGGTCTCCGCCACTCCTAGCCTGGAAACACTGGCCAACGCACAGGCCGGGCGGTACCAGCGCCTTGTGCTGCCCACCCGCCACGGTGGGGCATCCTTGCCACAAACCCACCTGCTGGACATGCGCGAAGCCCCACCGGAGCGGGGGATGTTCCTTTCCCCCAGACTGGTGGCGGACATTGCCGCCACATTGGCGCGGGAGGAACAGGCCATGCTGTTCCTTAACCGCCGGGGGTATGCGCCACTTACGCTCTGCCGCACATGCGGGCACCGTATGGAATGCCCACACTGCACCGCATGGCTGGTGGAACACCGCAACCGGCAGGTCCTAAGCTGCCATTACTGCGACCATACGGAACCCATGCCCCCCGTATGCCCAAGCTGCAAAAGCGAACACAGCCTGACCGCCATTGGACCGGGAATAGAGCGCATAACGGAGGAGGCGCGCCAGCTCTTCCCCGATGTGCGTATTCTTGTAATGTCGAGCGACACGCTGGGCGGGCCAGCCGCAACGGCAGAAGCCGTGGCCAAAATTGCCCGCCGCGAGGTGGACCTGATTATTGGCACACAGATTGTGGCCAAGGGCTGGCACTTCCCGCACCTGACACTGGTTGGCATTGTAGATGCCGATCTGGGGCTTGGGGGGGCGGACCTGCGGGCGGGGGAACGCACAATCCAGCTTTTGCATCAGGTTGCCGGGCGCGCGGGGCGGGCCAGTGCTCCGGGGCGGGTTGTGCTGCAAAGCTACACGCCCGAGCACCCGGTTATGCAAGCCCTGCTTTCGGGCGATTTTGACCAGTTTATGGAGCAGGAAGCCGAACAGCGGCGGCCCGGATTCTGGCCTCCATACGGGCGGTTGGCAGCCCTTATTGTGAGCGCCGACACACCACAGGCAGCCGATGAGGCCGCAGCCCGCTTTGGCCGCACGGCCCCTTATGGGGAGGGTATTCAGGTGCTAGGGCCTGCCCCTGCTCCACTCGCCCTGCTACGCGGGCGGCACCGCCGCCGCCTGCTGCTGCGTACATGGCGCAGTGTTGCGGTGCAGCCTATTCTGCACCGCTGGCTGGGTCTGGTTCCGCTGGACAGGCATGTACGGGTCGAGGTGGATATAGACCCCGTCTCATTCCTGTAGCGTCTGTTAGCAGCCCCTGCGGCCCGCTCAGTCGTTGGCGGGTTTGGCTGTGCTGGTCAGCACGGTGGAAATGGTTTCACGCAGCACCATAACGCGCACGTTGGGGGCAATTTCCACTTCAACTTCGCTCGAATCTTCCTTGGTGCGCTGTACAACGCCAACAACACCACCTGCGGTTACAATCCGGTCGCCACGGCGCAGGGATTTAAGCTCGGATTTGAGCTGCTTCTGGCGCTGCTGCTGGGGGCGGATGAGCAGAAAATACATAATGGCAAAAACAGCCACAAACGGCAAAAAGGACATAAGCCCCGATGCACCGCCAGAGCCTCCGGCTGTCTGGGCGTAAGCAGCGGGGATAAGAAAATTGGACATAAGGGTACAGACCTTCAACAATGGCTGGTTGCGAAAACAGAAGAAGTGACCATAATTTTCAATCCTCCCGCGTCAAGCTCCCATGCTGACGAAAGGGCGCCAGAAAGACCTTTAATAAGGAATAAAAGCTGATGGACCAGACCCTGCTGCCAACATTGGACCGTATTGCCGCGGCTCTGGAGCGTCTTTCTCCTCCCCCCGCAACGCTGGATGGCGTGGATGGGGCGGATGCTTTTGTCTGGCTGCCTGAGCGCGGGCGGCTGCTGCCCATACCCCATGTGGCCCATGTGCGCGTTGACCTGTTGCAGGGCATAGACCTGCAACGCCGCATTCTTGTGGAGAACACACGCCACTTTGCCCACCACCTACCCGCCAATAACGCCATGTTGTGGGGGGCGCGCGGTATGGGCAAGTCCTCCCTTGTCAAAGGCGCGCACGCACTGGTTAATCAGGTGGACGGCAAACCCTGCGCACCGGGGACGGGCCGCGTGGTGCTGATAGAAATCCAGCGCGAGGACCTGACCACCCTGCCGCTACTGCTCAGCCTGCTGCGCGAAAACCACCGCCGCTTTATTCTGTTCTGCGATGACCTGTCGTTTGAAAAAGAAGACCGGGACTACAAAGCCCTCAAATCCGTGCTTGATGGCGGCATTGCCGGACGACCGGAGAATGTTCTGTTCTACGCCACATCCAACCGCCGCCACCTAATGCCACGCGACATGATTGAAAACGAGCGCGCAACCGCCATTAACCCCTCCGAAGCCACGGAAGAAAAAGTCTCCCTTTCCGACAGGTTCGGCCTGTGGCTTGGCTTCCATGCCTGCGAGCAGGATACCTATACCGACATGGTCAAAACCTATGCCCATGCGCGCAACCTGCCTATTGCAACGGATGCGCTGCTTGCCCGCGCCAACGAATGGGCCATAACCCGTGGCAGCCGCTCTGGCCGTGTGGCATACCAGTTTGTGGAAGCCCTGACCGCCGAGCTGGCCGCGCATTAATTTGCCCGGCCCGCCGCTATGGTCTTGCATCCCACATGGGTATGAGTTGAGATAGCGTTCGCAAATAGCGGCATCGGCCCGATGCTGCGGGGTCTCCCCTGATTCGAGGCGACATGAACCAGACAGTACCGCCCACTTCTGACGATACGTCCTTTGATACCGAGACACGCTCGAACACAACGGACATACGCAGGGTACGCTCCAACCCGGACTACTGGTACCCGGTTGCATGGTCGCGCGAGCTTAAACCCGGCAAGACCATAGGCACCCGTTACGCAGGCATGCCCATTGCTCTGGTCCGCCCGGTGGACGGCCCCGTTTTTGCGCTGGAAGACCGCTGCGCCCACAGGCAGGTGCCCCTGAGCAAGGGCGTTGTCTCGGGGAGTTCGGTCAAATGCTGCTACCATGGCTGGGCCTATGGCCGCTCTGGGCGGTGTATTGATGTGCCCTATCTGGGCAAGGGCAAACTGCCCAACGGGGTGCGCACCTTCCCCTGCCGTGAACAGAACGGCATGATCTTTGTCTTCCCCGGCGACCCGGAAAAAGCAGACAGCGTGCCGCTGGCCCCACATCTGGCCAAGGCAGACAACCCCGCTTACAAAACCCGCTATTTTGGCCGCACGGTTGGCTGCCACTACAGTTTTATGCATGAAAACCTGATGGATATGAACCACCAGTTCATGCACTCCAAACAGATGGGGCAGATGAAACCCCGCTTTTTAGGCCAAAAGCGCGAACCCGGTCTGGTGGAGGCCCGCTACAGCTTTGCCCGCACCAGCGGCAAGCAGCCTTTTGGCGAGGCCCTGATTTTTGGCGAACGGCGGGACGCATCGGAAAAATTCCAGCACCGCGATGTTATGACCATCCGCACGGAATACCCCTACCAGACCCTGCGCATCCAAACCGGGGATGAAGACCCGGTTATGGACCTGTGGATTGTGTACACCCCCCAGAGTGCGGATGAACTGACCAACCGGACCTTTGGCCTGCTCTCGGTCAAACGCCCCAAAATCCCCGGTATTCTGGACATGGCATGGCCCCTGCTTGTGGCCTTTACCGAACGGATTTTTGCCGAGGACCGCGAAATTGTAGAACTGGAACAACAGGCATGGCGCGACTTGGGCGGAGACCATAATGTGGAGGTCTTCCCTGTGATCAACGCGCTCAGAGCCTTGCTGGTTGAGTGCGGCATCTCCCCTGCCAGCGAGTCTCATGCCTGATACCGGACCTTTGTTACTGGATGCGGGTCCATGCCGTTTGCGCCCGCTCCGCCCTGATGACGCAACAACCCTGCACCACCTGGTCAATGACTGGGAGGTGGTGCGTATGCTCAGCCGCCTGCCCTTCCCCTACCCACGGGATCTGGCGGATAGCTGGATTGCCTCCACCTGCCAGATGCAGGCCGATGGAGAGGGCTATCATTTTGCCATAACCGCGCCCGATGGGGCTTTTCTGGGCTGTATCGGGGTGCGGATTCACACCCTGCCGCAGGTGGGGCGTGTGGGCATGCTGGGCTACTGGGTTGGCCGCCCTTACTGGGGGCAGGGCATTGCCACCCACGCCGCCACCCGCATGACGCGCTGGGCGCTTGCCCATCTGGACATTACCGCCCTGCGCGCAACAGCCGCACAGGACAACCCGGCCTCCATCCGTGTTCTGGAGCGCGCGGGCTTCCGCCATTGCGGCACCGACCGGCAGATGTTTACCGCACGCGGAACAGAACTGCCCGTAGCCATGATGGAGGCCAACCGGAGTGATCTGGACATGAGTATCACCCCCACTCCCCCGCACACACAGCGCAAACTGGTGCTGGTATCCGCCGCCGCCCTCATAGACGCACGCGGCCATATTCTGCTCGCACGCAGGCCAGAGGGCAAAAGCATGGCCGGACTTTGGGAGTTCCCCGGCGGCAAAGTGGAAGCGGGCGAAACACCAGAAGCAGCCCTTGTGCGCGAACTGCACGAGGAACTGGGGCTGGATATGTCACGCGCATGCCTTGCCCCCTTTACGTTTGCCTCGCACGCTTATGCGGGGTTTGACCTGCTGATGCCCCTGTACATCTGCCGCCGCTGGCAGGGCGCCCCCACCGCGCGTGAAGGGCAGAAACTGGCATGGGTTGCACCAGCAGACCTGCGCAACTACGCCATGCCAGAGGCCGACCTGCCGTTTATTCCCCTGCTGCAAGCTTTGTTATAGGCAAAAACCACAGACCAGATTTGTGGAATACGCCCGTTCCGCGCTAAAATACATTCTTGACGAATAATAAGGAACGGGATTAACCAGAAGGCAGAATGTTTCCACCCGGAGACCTTCCCTCGTGATTTGTTAGGCCGGCTTGCGGCGAGGTAAAAAAAACGCGCTAAAGAGGCTTTGACGGCGCATATAACCCGACGTCATGGTTTCCACGGTCAATTTGAGAGATGAAACCCTGCGGATAGACGCAAGTCCTGCGCCTGCCCCCATGGTTTGGGTCAGACACGAAAGAACCGGATACGAATCTCATGAGTGATAACCAGACATCCAATTCCAAGACGTGGCGCCCCGCCACGCGCCAGCTCCATGCCGGTCTGGAGCGCACCGAATATGGTGAAACCAGCGAAGCCCTCTTCCTGACCTCCGGTTTTGTGTACGACAATGCCGAACAGGCCGCCAAAACCTTTACGGGCGAAGTAACGCATTACCAGTACAGCCGCTTTGGCAACCCCACCACCGCAGCCCTTGAGCGCCGTCTGGCTGATCTGGAAGGGGCAGAGGCCTGCGTAACAACCGCAACAGGCATGGGGGCGGTCTCCTCCGCCCTGCTCTCCCACGTCACGGCTGGTGGGCGTGTTGTGGCCTCGCGCGCGCTGTTTGGCTCGTGCCACTGGATTGTAAACCACCTGCTCCCCCGCTACGGCGTGGAAACCGTGTTTGTGGATGGCGAAAATCTGGCCGAGTGGGAAGAAGCGCTGTCTGTTCCCACCGATGCGGTCCTGCTGGAAAGCCCGTCCAACCCCATGCTGGACATTCTCGACATTGCCGCCATTTCCGAACGTGCCCACAAAGCGGGTGCGATTGTGATTGTGGACAACGTGTTTGCCTCCCCCATTTACCAAAAACCATTAGAACTTGGGGCCGATGTGGTGGTGTATTCGTGTACCAAACACATTGATGGTCAGGGCCGTGTGCTGGGTGGCGCAGTGCTGGGCCGCAAAGACTGGATAACCGAGACCCTCCAGCCCTTTACCCGCAACACCGGCAACGCCCTTTCGCCCTTTAACGCATGGGTGATGCTCAAAGGGCTGGAAACGCTCTCCCTGCGTGTGGAGGCCATGGCCCGCAACGCAGCGGCTGTGGCGGATTATCTGGCCTCGGCTCCGGGGATCAAACTGGTGCGCTACCCCGGCCGCAAGGACCACCCACAATACGAACTGGCCCAGCGCCAGATGAGCGGCCACGGCACCCTTGTGGCCTTTGCGGTTGAAGGGGGGCAAAAGGAAGCCTTCGCCTTTATGAACGCCCTCCAACTGATCGCCATTTCCAATAATCTGGGCGACTCCCGCTCGCTGGTGACCCACCCGGCCACCACCACCCACTCCAAGATCAGCCCGGAGGAACGGGCAGCTCTTGGCATTACGGATGGCGCAATCCGCTTTTCCGTCGGGCTGGAAGACAGCGCGGACCTGATTGACGATCTGGCGCGCGGCGTGGCCGCACTCAAGGCGCTGTAAAAAAACAGTCCTCCCTGCGCCGGTAGCGGTCTGATGCCTTGGGTAATACCGGGCCTGGGCCGCTACCAAGGTGCGCGCCTCCCCCCGGCGCGGGTGATGCCGCTTTGCACAACCCACACGTTCATGATACTGCCACGCTCTTCGCAGCAGATGCGGACCTAGCGCACGGAACGGCTGGTCAAAGCCGAACCTTTTTCCATTTTGCAGGAGCTGGAGACCCATGGCCGACTGGGCCGTTGCCCCCCTTCCACAATCCCCGGAAGATGCTCTGAACGAACTGTTTTCGCCTCTCCCCGTGTACGAAGCCGTGACCGAGGGTATTCGCGTGCTTGTGCAGGTCTTCTGGCTGCCCGACCAGTCCGAACCGGATGAGCACAGCTACTGCTGGGTCTACCGCATCCGCATTGGCAACGACAGCAACAGGCCGGTGCAACTACTTGAGCGCACATGGCATATTACCGACACAACCGGCCGCACCGAACACGTGCATGGCGAAGGTGTTGTGGGCGAACAGCCCATTATCCAGCCCGGTACTCTTTATGAATATACGTCAGGCGCGTCCCTTTCCACGCCCGGTGGGTTCATGCGCGGGTCCTACCTGCTGCAGACCACCACGGACCGGACCCGTTTTGACGTTGCCATTCCCGCCTTCAGTCTGGACAGCCCTTTCCAGAACCACCAGCTCCAATAACTCAAGCAGGAGACCGGCATGAGCGTGCCTGAGCACCACACCGACCGCCCCACCCAAAAAGAGGCCGAACAGGCTGTGCGCACCCTGCTGCGCTGGGCGGGGGATGACCCAACGCGTGAAGGCCTGCTGGACACACCCGCCCGTGTTGCCCGCGCCTATACCGACTTTTTTTCGGGTTACGAGATTGACCCCGCCAACCTGCTCCGCCGGACCTTTTCCGAAGTGGATGGGTATGACGAGATTGTTTTGCTGCGGGACATCCGCTTTGAAAGCCACTGCGAGCACCATCTGGCCCCCATTATTGGCCGCGCCCATGTGGCCTACCTGCCGCGCCAGCGGGTTGTGGGCATTTCCAAACTGGCCCGTGTTGTGGACGCCTACGCCCGCCGCCTCCAGATTCAGGAACGCATGACGGCCCAGATCGCCAACACCATCAATGATGAGCTGGAACCCCACGGTGTGGCCGTTATTATTGAATCCGCGCACGAATGCATGACCACGCGCGGTGTGCACAAACCCGGCGTGTCCATGGTCACCAGCACCATGCTGGGCGTGTTCCGCGATAATTCCGATACACGGCGTGAGCTTATGGCCATGCTCAACCGCCCTGCCGTAAGCGATTACTAAGCAGGCGGCACACCCGGCGCATACCCTGCGCCGGGCATTCCCTCCACGCGCCCCTGCCTGCATGGGGTGCACGGAGGAAGCACTTAAATGCTGACGTTAGCGCCAAGCACCTTCAAAAACTGGGCAAGCCATGCCGGGTGGGCAGGCCATGCCGGGGCGCTCACCAGTTCACCATCCGTTACGGCATCCGTGACAGCTATATCGGCATAAATGCCGCCCGCCAGTTCCACTTCCGGCCTGCAGGCCGGATAGGCCGATACCGTACGCCCCTTGATAACCCCTGCCGCCGCCAGCAGTTGCGCGCCGTGGCAGATGGCCGCCAGAGGCCGGTCCGCAAAGGCGCGCACAATTTCGAGCACCCGCGCGTTCAGCCGCAAATATTCAGGAGCGCGGCCACCGGGCACAATCAGGCCCAGATAGTCATCTGTATCAATCGCCTCAAAATCCGCGGTCAGGGTAAAGGCATGGCCGGGTTTTTCGCTGTAGGTCTGGGCACCTTCAAAGTCATGGATGGCGGTCAGAACCTTATCCCCCGCCTTTTTGTCGGGGCAGACCACGTCCACTTTGTAGCCCAGCATGGTAAGTGCCTGATAGGGGACCATAATCTCGTAGTCTTCCACGTAGTCACCTGCCAGCATCAGCAGCTTTACGTCATCAGTCATGGTGCGAGTTCTCCTTCAGCCCTTCGCGCAGGCGGGGCATCAGTTCTACAAAGTTACAGGGGCGGTGGCGGCTATCGAGCTGAAACACCAGAATATCGTCCCATCCATCCTTGACCGCGCCCGTAGAACCGGGGAGCGCGAACAGGTAAGTTCCCCCCGCAACACCGGCCACAGCGCGGGACTGAATGGTGGATGTGCCAATTTTCTGGTAGGACAGCATACGAAAAAGCTCGCCAAACCCTTCGATCCGCTTTTCCATAACGCGCTCGAACGCTTCTGGTGTTACGTCCCGTCCGGTTACTCCGGTGCCGCCGTTGGTAATGACCACATCCACCAGCGGGTCCGCAATCCATGCGCTCAACTGCGCTGCGATCAGGTCCGTATCATCCGAAACAATGGTGCGCGCGGCAAGGGTGTGCCCTGCGGCCTCAATCCGGGCCACAAGGGCTGCACCGGAGGTATCCGTCTCCAGCGTGCGCGAATCCGAAACAGTCATAACAGCAATACGCACAGGCAAAAACGGTCGGTTCGTATCTATCTTGGACATGGCTGACTGTTATATCTCCGCAAGTATGATGCAAAAACGCATCAGAGAAATGAATAATAGCCGTCTGAAGCAGAAAATAACCGCATAAGGGCAATCTTTTGCCTGCATCGGCCCTAAAAAACATTTAGGGATTGGGGTTGTTACACCCCGATAAACCATGATTGATCTTATTGCTCACACAAAAGACCAATCCAAAGACAACAAAATTGGGATCATGACCAAACGTATTTTTTTTCCTTTTCGCACGTTCTGGCTTTTTGCCTTCCTTCTCCCCCTTATGGCCGCGGCCCTTCCCGCACGGGCGCAGCTTCTGACTGGTGGCAACAGTTCTATTGGTCTTTTACCCAGTCTGGAAGTTGATAACGAGGCCAATCTGGTGGAAGACCCCGGCCCCCTGTTTTCCGCCCCCTATGGCAAGGACCATTTTTTTGGCAACTGGGGTGGCGCGCAGCCATGGCTGATCGACCACGGCATTCATATTCTGGCCGATGTGCATGAGGAACTGGCAGGCAACTTCCGTGGGGGCCGCAAACAGGGCGTGACCAATGCGGGTCAGGTTGGTGTTGAACTGGATGTAGACTGGGGCAAACTGACCAAGACCGACCTGTTCAAGAACTTCTGGACCCATATGATGGTCGTGAACGGCCACGGGCGGAACCTGAGCACGGAGTATATTGGGGATTCCATCGGCGGTGTGCAGCAGATTTATGGCGGCCGAGGCAATGTGGTGGCCCACCTTGTTTACCTGTATGCCGAGCGCTCGTTTTTGCATAACCACCTGGACATCAGCGCGGGCTGGATCCCACCGGGCAGCTTTTTTGCGGCCTCCCCGCTGTTTTGTATGTACATGAACGTGGCCATGTGCGGTAACCCCGCCCCCACCAAATACACCGAAGGCGCGCGTGACTGGCCTTCGGGCAACCTTGGGTTTGTCGTCCGCGTCATGCCTACAAGCGAGACCTATATTATGGGCGCGCTGTTTGCGGTGTCTCCCCACGCCTTTAACGGCGGCATTTCCGGCTGGGCATGGGCGCAGGATGGGTTGGGCAAGTTCTCCTCCCCCGTGGAAGTGGGCTGGCTGCCAAAATTTGGCAAAGACCACCTGAACGGCCACTACAAAGCCGGTTTTGGCTACGATAATTCCAGCTACCCCGACCTTTTGGAAGACATACACGGCAATCCATGGATTGAAACCGGCAGACCCGCCCGCTACCGCGCTGGCCGGGCCAGTGCATGGGTCATGGCCGACCAGATGCTGGTCCGTAATGGAGATGGCCCAACCAACGGCCTGATCGCCCTT
The DNA here is from genome assembly GCF_963921165.1 of Acetobacter zythi. Classification (NCBI taxonomy): domain Bacteria; kingdom Pseudomonadati; phylum Pseudomonadota; class Alphaproteobacteria; order Acetobacterales; family Acetobacteraceae; genus Acetobacter; species Acetobacter zythi. The sequence goes on along the minus strand of NZ_CAWUEO010000012.1, from coordinate 333,912 downwards.
GCAGGCTGGATGTGGGCAGATGGGCACACAACGGCCATGTCTCACCACATATGGGCCGGTATGGTGGAAACCGGAGCCAAATGGGGCCGCCCGATGGATAGCGTAGGGGCGATGTACCAGTGGGAACTCATGAGCCGTGCATCCACCTTGCAGCAGGAAGCCGCGGTCAATGCCGGTGTGGCGTTCCCCTCCAACCAGTGGGGGCCTGTCTGGGGCGTTCAGTCGCATGAGAACATTTACGAAGTGTTCTACAACGCCCACGTAGCGCCCGGCATTTCCTTGCAGCCGGACTTCCAGTACATCAACCGCCCCGGTGGCAGCACCGTCTTCCACGATGCGGCGGTGATGGGGCTTCAGTTCAACGCGGTTCTGTAATTAACGCGGGGCTTCAAACCGCTCCATCGGGCGCAGGCTCAGCATATTCCCCCGCAAGGGGGTAAACTGCTCTGCGTGGCAGGTCAGCAGTATGATCTGCAACCGTGTTGCGGCATCGGACAGCACATCAAACAGGGTCTCCAGCCGCTGGGAGTCCGAAAAACTCAGCGCGTCATCCAGCACCAGAATGGCTGGCGCCCCCCGTTTGTGCAGCAGTTCGGCAAATCCCAGCCGCACCAGAACGGCAATCTGCTCGCGTGTTCCATCGGACAGGTCCTTAATGTCCTCCGCGCGCTGGCGGGTCAGGCCGGTCAGGGCAAACTGTGTATCCACCTCCAGTGTCACGCCCCGGAACAGGGCCGAAAACGCAGGCTGCATGGCCTGCACCAGCGGGGCCAGATAGCGTTCGGTCTGTGTGGTTTCCGCTTTGAGCAGCGTGCTCTCCAGCAAAGCAAGGGCTGCGCGCTCGCGCTCCCATGCGGCCAGTTCCCCCTGTAGCTGCCCGGCATGGCGTTCGGCACTGGCGAGCTGTTCATCCAACCCGTCCCCTTCGGCCTGACGAATGCGTGTTTCACGCTCCATCTTGTCCATGGACAGGCGTTTAACCTGCGCATGCACATGCTCCATATCCTGCTCGCGGCGGGTAATGCCCTGTTCCACTACGGCCAGAGGTTCCTCCTGCTGGCGAATATGGGCAATACGGGCCAGTTCAACCTGTGCGTGCTGCCGGTCCTGCTCGCTCTGGCTGGTGCGGGCCAGCAGGGCTGCGTCGGGGTCGCGCTCCACCCACACACTCAGTTCGCGCTGGTCGCGTTGCAGGGTCTGCTGCTGCTGCTCGGTCTGGGCGCGTATCTGCTCCAGCCGGGCATGGGCTGCGCGGTGCTGACTGAGGACCTCCTGCTCCTGCTGGCGGGCGACTTCCACCGCCGTCAGCGCGTCCTGCTCCTGCCTGCGGGCCTGTTCCACATCCAGTGGCTGGGCGTCCTCTTCGGGCGCATTTGCCTGCGCGGCCTGCGCCTTGGCAAAATGGGCTTCCCGCTCGCGCAGCTTCTGGCGCTGCTGGTCCAGAGCGCCGCCAATAAGGCTGGCCTGCGCCACGCCCAGAAGCGCCATACACTCCGCACTGGCCTGCTCTACCGCGCGCTCTGCCTGCCTGTGGGCCTCGTGCTGGCTTTCAGCCTGATCGGCACTGTGGCACCCGACCTCACGCAGCAGATCGTCCAAGGCTGTCTGGGCGGTTGCAAGGGCGGTATGGAGGGCCTCGCTCTGCTGGGTGGGTGGGGTTATGGTAAAGCGCCCCACGCCATCCACCACCAGTTCGCTCACGTCTGTCAGGGACTGGGGGCCTAATGGGCAGGGTTGGCCGTTCAGCCATACGGTGCCTGCGGCATCGGGCTGCAAGGTGGCCACAAACCGTGTGGCCTGGGCCTGCATACGGGCCTGGGCCTGATGCACACCCTGCACCGCTTTGGCCAACCGCCGCATAAACGCTGCATCCACGGGCAGAACACGCAGGGCCGCCTGTGCTTTTTCCAGCCTTGCACAGGCGGCATTGGCACGCTCGAAAGCGGCACGTTCCTGCGCAAGCGCCTGCTGGGTCTGCGCCTGCTCGGCCTTTTGCATTACGCGGGACAAAGTGGTCCGGGCCTGCTGGTGCCGGGTTGAGGCAGCCCCCAACCCGGCCTGCGCCTGAACCAGCTTTTGGTCCACATCCTGCGCCAGACGTTCCAGCTCACTCTGCCCGACCCGGGCTTCGGCCAATGCCTGCTCAAGCCGGGCAATGTCGGCCCGGCGTGTTTGGCGGCGTTCCTGCTCGGCCTGAAAATACTGCAAGTTCTGCTCGGTTGCGTTCAACTGCGCCTGTGCGGCCTGCTCCTGTGTAGCCAGCCCAAGCAACAGGTCGCGTTTTTGGCGCAGAGCAATAAGCTTTTCCTCCGCCTGCCTGCGCTGTTCGGGATTTTCGCTCTCGGCCAGCATGCGGCGGGTCTGTTCCAGCCCGTTTATATCCTCATGCAGGGCTTCGCGGCGGGCAACGAGTGTGGCGACCAGCGCATGGGCCTGCTCGCTTGCCTCCTGCACCTGCCGCATGCGCTGGCTGACCTTGCCCGTTGCGGTCTGGTACTGGGCGAGCCGCTTGTTCACCAATGCCAGCATGGCGCTGGCTTCGGCCGTGCCGGTTACGCCCTGTATGCTCTGTTGCAGGCAGGCCTGAAGGCTTGCGCGCCCCGCCCCTTGCAGGGGAGGTTGAGCAAAACTTTCGCCCTGTTCCACCAGCAGGGCGTTCCATAGCCCTGCGGCTTCGTATTTGTTGATTTTTTCCAGCTCGAACAGGTCTTGCAGCCGTTCCTCCGCCGCATCCCCATCAAACCGTTCAGCCCCCAGATCCAGCCGGGCCAGACTACCGCTGCCAAACTTTTTTTCCAGCCAGCAGGGCTGACCGCGCCATGTAAAGCCCACTCCAACATGGGGGGAGCCACCCCCATAGGGCAGCAGATCCTGAAATGGCTTGGCCTTGGAGCCGTGCCTAAGGGTTAGGGCTGCCCGCAACGCCTTGAGCACTGTGGATTTTCCCGCCTCATTCGGGGCGGCCAGAACATTCAGCCCCGCCCCCAGCCCTTCGACCCGAATGGGGGAGGCAAAGCGGCGCACGGCTTCGATCTGGAGGTCGGTCAGGATCATTGTGCGCCCCTCTTTACTTCATCCCAGAGCAGAAAGAGCCTTTGCAGCGCCTCCTGCGCCACGGCGGCCTCGGCCCCTCCGGCCTTAGCCTGCTCCAGCAGGGCGGCTGCACTTGCGCGCACGGGGCCGGACGCCCCAAGCCTATCCAGATCATCTTCCCCCGCAGCCAGCCCCGGAGCACCTGTAAGGCGCAAACAGGTAAGTGCGCTGCGCAGGCGCCGCTCGATCAGGGATTCATACAATGCCAGATCATCCACCCCGAGCATGCCGCTGACCTCCAGCCATGCCAGAATGGTATGGGGCTGTTCGGGGGCTATGGCGCGCACCCGGTTTTCCAGCGCCTCTATGTCAGCACGGCCAGTCAGCACCACGTTCTCCAACTTGCGCCAGTTAAAACGCCCGGTTCTGTGCGTACTCAGCCGTGGCGGGGCTGTGGGGCCTGCAAATTCCGCCACCACGCAATCACCACCACCAGCGCCCCCTGTGCCAAAGCGGTCGACTTCTGGCGTACCCGAATACACCGTGCGCTCGTTGATCTGGCGATAACCGTGCCAGTCCCCCAGCGCCAGATAGGCAAGCCCGGCCCGCGCCGCGCGGTCTATGGCTATGGGGTTATTCTGGGCCTCGTCCTCATTCCCGAACCCCACGACCGAGCCGTGGGCAACCCCGATGCGCAAGGCTCCTTCTGGCGTTGGGGCGTCATCCATATAAGCCGTAAGGTCGGACAGGGTATGCCGCCGCTGCAAAACGGCGGGCAACAGCCACGCATTATGCGCGGCATCAAGCTCCACCGGTGCTGGCTCAAGGTGGAGTTTTACGTTGCCCGGTGCGGCATTGTCGCGCAGCAGGCGGGTCCACACCCCTTGGGGAATGTGGGCATCGTGGTTACCGGGAATAAGGTGCCAGCTTAGGTCCGCAAACTGGCGCATGCGCTCCATGGGCTGGCGCAATGTATGTTCGGAGGGGGTTTCGTGTTCATACACATCGCCTGCGACCAGCACATGCGCCGCCCCTTCGGCCCGGGCCAACTGGCCTATGCGTTCGATCACATTCAGCCGCTCCGCCTGAAGCGCGCCCAATGCATCATCATCCACAAAGCTGAAGGTCCGGCCGATCTGCCAGTCGGAGGTATGAACAATTTTCATACACACTGTTGTGCCCGCACCACCGATGGCCCGACAAGACAGAATATGGCATGACGGCAGGCACACCCCTGCCGCCAATAACAGCCATGCATGCGCCAGACCCTAAGTTGATTAGCCCCATTATAGTTTGCAGGCTTATGCTTCAGGTCTGCTGCGCGTTTAACGCAATGCCAGACTATGGGCAGAACTTCTCTCAAACATTATATTTTATTTTAATATACGCTTGTCTATTCGGATTCGGGGGCAATCCCTCCTCAGTGGCCACAGCAAAAGCAGACCAGAATGACCGCTGAGAAAACAGCTTTTATGCACAGACCGGGGTGGCGGGGCTGGTTCCTCCAACTCCCGCCCTCCGTGTTTTCTCCCGGGTGGTTCCTGTTCTGCCTGCGCACATGGCTGTCCGCCGTGCTGGCCCTGAGCACGGCGTTCTGGCTCCAGCTTTCCTCCCCCGGCACTGCGGCTGTTACGGTTATGATTCTGGCCCAGCCGCTCCGTGGGCAAGTGCTCTCCAAAGCGCTGTACCGGCTGGCGGGCACCATTATTGGCGCGTTTGTGGCACTTTTTCTGACCGCCTGCTTCAATCAGGAACGCGGGGTTTTTCTGGGCGGGGTGGCGCTCTGGCTCACCCTATGCACCATTGTTGGCACGCTAGAGCGCGACTTTCGGGCCTACGCGGCCATGCTCTCGGGCTATACGGTCGCTATTGTGGGCATCAGCTGTATTGATAACCCTGCGGGCATTTTTGATGTTACGGTCAACCGCGTGTCCTGCATTGTTGTGGGCATTGCCTCCACCGCAGCCATTAACGATATTTTTGGCTCCCCCACCGCGTTTGAAAAACTGACCGCCAACCTGCGCCGTACGTCAGACATGGTGCGCCGCATTGCCAAGGACGCGCTTGCTGGCCACAGCATTCCCGACAGCATGGCCTGCGCGGGCCTTGCGGGGGAAATTATTGCCCTGACCTCGCAAATCTCCTTCGCCAAGACCGAACTGCCCGATGCCCGCCTGCGGCTTGCGGGCGCGCACTCGGCCATGGTGGCGCTGCTGGAAATGCTCTCGTGTAGTCAGGCCATTGCCCTTGTGCTGCGCAAGGGCGAGGTCTCGGCCACGGTGCTCAAACACATCCGCGATTCTTTTGGCGATGGCACCCCGGTCGATTCCCCGGCACAGGCGGTGCATGATCTGGAAGACCTGGCGCGTGAGGCGCATGAAAACGAACTCTGCCTTGGCCCAACGCTGGATGAGGCATGGCTGATCGAACGCTCCATGGCCCTGCTGTCCGATGCACGCTGGGCGGTGGATGGCATAGATGCGTTTGAACACGGCCAGCGCGCACGCACACAGGCCCCCGAGCTGAAAATTGAACAGCATGATGATGTGATTGCAGCCCTGCTCAATGGGTTGCGCACGCTCATCGGCTTTTCCGTAGCGGCGGGGTTGTGCATTATTTCCGATATCCCGGCCACGTATTCCGCGCTTTCTCAGGTTGCCATCATCCTCACCCTTGCCGCCACAACCTACAATGTGCGTGGCTTTGGCATGGGGGCACTGTTGGGCACACCGCTGGCCATTTTTGTGGCGGCTGTGCTCAACTTTGGCATTCTCCCCCACGGGGCGGACATGCCTTTTCTGGCACTGGTTATTATTCCCGTTATTTTTGGCGGATGCCTGCTGCTCATGCACCCCAAAACAGCCACAATCGGGTTTAATGCTGGGGTGTTCTTTTTTGTTATTCTGGGTGTGGCCGACCAGCAGAATTACGAGCCATCGGCCTTTATTGACCGCAATGTGCTGTACCTGTTCGCCGCGATCATGATCTTTATTTCGCTGGTGCTCCTGCTGCCCCCTTCCGCGTCACGCAGGCGCTTCAGGGTTGGCATTACCATCGGGCATGATCTGCTGCTCCAGTTTGAAGGACATGGCGAGCAGGCAGGCTCCGCCCTGATCAGCCGCCATTACGACCGGCTATGCCGTATTCTGGAATGGAACCGCTACCTACCGGCCAACAAAGCGCGGCAACGTGTTTTTGCCCGCCTTGCCAGCCTGGATACACTCAATCTGGAACTGGCCCGTGCGCGCCGCCATCTGCAACGTGCGGCCACCATTCCCGCTATCCGGCTGGATGCGGAATCCGCCTACCGCGCCACCATTATTTACAACGTGGACGCAGCCCTTGTGCGTATGAAGCACAAGGCCCGCATTCTGCTCGACCACGCCATTGGGCTGCCACATGGGCAAATGGCCACAGCCCTTGCCGCCGTATCCGCCATGGTGGGGGCCATTCGGCTGCTCGAACACAACCGTTCCGCCCTGCACCTGTATGACCTGCTGCCCGTACCCGACCAGCAATGGAAGGCCCGCTAGAATGATGCAACTCCAGCCTGTTCTGGATATTGGCGGCCTGCTGGTTTCCTCCTTTGTGGTGCATGCGGGGCTGGCCATTGCCACCTTGCTTGCCCTTAACCCGCTTTTGGCCAAGGTGCGCGCACGCCGCGTGGTGTGGAACCTGCCTTTGGCCGAATTTGGCATCCTTATCGGGCTTATCGGCCTGTATACCATCCTGCTGTGAAAGGGCTTTTCCGCCGTGTTTGAACGTGCGCGCCGCCTTCTGCAATTTGTTACGACCGGCATTATTCTGGCCATTGCGGCCGTGGTCTGCTTTGTGCTGTGGGACTATTACACCGCCGCCCCATGGACCCGTAACGGGCAGGTACGCGTACAGGTGGCCGATATTGCACCGCGTGTTTCGGGCCAGATTATCGACATCAAGGTGCGCGACAACCAGTTTGTCCACACGGGTGATGTTCTGTACGACATTGATCCGTTTGATTTTAAGGTCGACGTGGCCTCCGCCACAGCACTGGTTAACGAACGTCAGGCAGACATGGTGCTCAAGGCATCACAGGAATACCGCCGCAACAACCTGACAGACGCCGCGGCCTCCCGCGAGGAAAAGCAGGTGTTCCAGGCCACGGCAGAGGTGGCCAAGGCACAGTATGCCTCGGCCATGGCCGCACTCTCTCAGGCCAATATCAACCTTGACCGAACCCATGTGCGCAGCACCGTAACCGGCTACGTGAACAACCTGATCATGCGGGTGGGGGATTACGCCACCGCCGCCAAGGCCAATATTCAGGTCATTGATGCTTCCTCCTACTGGGTGGATGGGTATTTTGAGGAAACCAAAATCCGCTCCATCCATATTGGTGACCGCGCAAGGCTGGACCTTATGGGCTACCGCCAGCCCATGTGGGGGCATGTCACCAGTATTACGCGCGGGATTGCCACACCCAATGCAACGCCTTCCACCCAAGGTCTGCCATCGGTGGACCCGGTCTATACATGGGTGCGGCTGGCGCAGCGTATTCCCGTGCGTGTGCAGATCGACAGCATCCCCCCCGGCACCCAGCTTGCCGCGGGCATGACCACCACGGTCACCATTGTGGGCAGCAAGGGCAAACGCGCGCATGACTCCCTGACCGAAGCACTGGACAGGCTGCATGATGCCCTTATGGGCGGCACGGGCGGGAACGGCGCGCGGCATTAGGGATAGAGTATGGACGCCCGCCCCCCATGCTGGCACAAACACAGCTATGCGCCATTCCTCTGCCCTGCCCCGCTTGACTGTTGTGCTCTGCACACTTGGTCTGTGCCTGCCCCCCGCCGCCCATGCGCGCAACATACCGGGCCATCGGGTGCAGGTGAGCGCGCCATGCCTGAACAGCCTGCATGTTGTGACCGACAACGCCTTGTCCGGCGGGGTGGATGTTGGGGGGAACTGGCCCACGGGCCTGCAGAGCACCACGGCAGAGGACGGCACCATAACCCTGACGCAGACAGGCTGCCCGGTTGGGCAGAATCTGGAACTGCACACGCCCTCGGCCATGCCGCTGGCCATAGACAGCCCGCAGGCCACACGCATTGTTATTGACGACCGGAGTGGCCCCATGTCCATCCAGTCCGGCTCGGGCGCGATCGACCTTGGCAAAACCGGCCCTGTTGATCTGGCATCGGACTCCACCGGCCCCATCAGCATTGGCGCACTGGCCGGATCGGCCCGCCTGCGGTCCACCGTATCGGCCCCTATTACCATCCATCAGGCCAATGCTCCGGCACTGGCCGTCTACCTTGCTGGCACGGCAAGCCTTGTGGCCCCCTCGGGCACGCTCAAGGCGCTGGACATTAACAATACAGGCAAGGGCCATGCCAGCTTTGGCGGCACCACAGGCGTTGCGGCCCTGCATGTGCAGGGCGAAGGGGGCATTAGCGTGCACAAGGCAACCGGCACCATAGCAACCGAGCGCGATGGCAAAGGGCGGATAGACGTTAATCTGCCCCCCGCGCAGCAGAACTAGCAAGCACACAACACTATACCCAACAAAGCCAGAGGAGCCTTGCCGGTGTCTTTCAGTCGGCTGTTCATTATGCGCCCCGTTGGCACAACCCTTATGGCGGTTGCGTTTATGGTGGCGGGGCTTTTTGCCTACCGCGCCATGCCGGTGGCGGACCTGCCCAATATTTCTGTCCCGGTTATTTACGTTATTGCCTCCCAGCCCGGTAGTTCCCCCCAGCAGTTGGCCAGTGCGGTTACCACCCCGCTGGAGCGCAGGCTGGGCCAGATTGCGGGCGTCAGCAGCATGCGCTCGGACACAACGGATTCCAGCGCATTCATTCTGCTGTTTTTTGATAATAACCGGGACATCAATGGTGCCGCGCGGGATGTGGAGGCCGCCCTGCGCGCAGCAAGGGCGGACATGCCCCACACACTTTTGGACCAGCCCCAGTATTACAAGGCCAACCCATCGGACAGCCCGATCATGGTTGCGGCCCTGACCTCCGCCACCCGCAGCGTAACCGCCCTGCGTGATCTGGGGGAAACACACCTTAAACCCATGCTGGCCGGGGTTAAGGGCGTTGGCTGGGTGGATGTTGTTGGCTCGGACAAGCCCGCCATCCGTGTGGAGGTCAACCCCCAGTTGCTCTACCAGTATGGCATCGGGTTTGAGGATGTGCGCTCCGCCCTTGCCTCGGCCAATGCCAACACCCCCAAAGGCTTTATAGAAACCGGGGGCCAGCGGCTTACGCTGGAAACCAACGATCAGGCCCACAGCCCCGAACAGTACCGCGATCTGGTTATTGGCTACCGCAACAACCGGCCCGTGCGGCTGAGCAGTGTGGCCACCGTGCGCTCCGGCCCGCAGAATGAGCGCACAGCCGGGTGGTACAACAAACAGCCCGCCGTGCTGGCCATTATTCGCGCACAGCCGGGCACCAATGTGATCGAGGTTACGGACGCCATTCGCGCGCGCGCGGCCATTCTGCGCAACGCCCTGCCCGCGGATGTGGCGTTTACGCTGGTCTCGGACCGCTCGGTGTCCATCCGTGGCGCGCTGGAGGATACGCAGGAAACCCTGCTTGGCTCCGTGCTGCTGGTGGTGCTGGTGGTGCTGGCGTTTTTGCGAAGCTGGCGTTCCACTTTTATTCCCGCAATTACGGTGCCGGTCTCACTCGCCGGGTCTTTGGCCTTCATGCACCTGCTGGGTTTTTCGTTGGACACACTCTCGCTCATGGCGCTGACCATTGCCACCGGCTTTGTGGTGGATGACGCCATTGTGGTGGTGGAAAACATTGCCCGCCACATGGAGGAGGGCATGGACCGCATGCAGGCCACCTTGCAGGGCGCGCAGGAAATTGGCTTTACCATTCTGTCCATCACCATTTCCCTGATTGCGGTGTTTTTGCCTTTGCTGCTCATGGGGGGCATTGCGGGCAAAATCTTTTTTGAATTCGCCATGACACTGACCATTGCCGTGTCGGTCTCGTTTTTTCTGGCCGTATCACTCACCCCCATGATGTGCGCCCGTTTTTTGGAAGTGCATCCCCCAGCGCAGGCGCCACTCCCCAAATCGGCCAATCCGTTTGTCCGTGCGGCCCACCTGCTGGCCGATGCCACGGACCATGCGCTGGCATGGATGATGCGTGTTTACCGCCGCTCGCTTGATGTGGCTTTGCGCCACCCGTGGTGGACGCTGCTTTCGCTCCCGCTCAGTTTTGTGGCTACCATCGGGCTGATCATCATTATCCCCAAAACTGTTCTACCGGCGGAGGACATTGCCCTTTTGCAAGGCTACCTGAGCGTGGACCAGACATCCTCCTTTTCCGCCATGTCCACCAAGGCGCGCACGGTGCTGGACGCCATGCAGGCGGCACCGGGGGTGGAGGGCGTGATCGGTTTTACCGGGGAGGATGCCGCGAACGAGGCAGAGGTCTATGCCCAGCTCAAACCCAAAGGCCAGCGCACACAAACGCCAGAAGCCATTGCCGCCTATATTCAGCAGGCCGTGCGCACCATACCGGGGCTTACGGCCAGCATTTCCAACGCGGGAGACATTAACGGTGGTGGCCAGCGTGTGCATGAAGGGGCCTACAGCTTTGTTTTTCGCAGCGAAAACGAAGCCGATATTGACCTATGGGTGCCCCGCGTAACCGAAGCCCTGCGCAAAAGCACCATTCTGAGCGGGGTGAACAGCCACACGACCGGGCACGGCATGGCGCTGCATGTGCTGATCAACCGGGACAACGCAGCCCGCTACCAGATAACCCCGCAGCTTATTGGCAATGCTCTGTATGATGCGTACGGCCAGCGCACGGCATCCAGCATTTCCACCCCGCTCACCACCTATTATGTGATTATGGAGGTGCAAAAGCAGTTCCGCGATAACCCGGAAATGCTCAAAACCCTCTGGGTGTCCACCGCTGGTGGCACGGCATCGGGGGCGGTGGCCTCCAACACCATACGGGTGCGCAAACCAGCAGATGCCTTGGACACACGGAGCGACAGCCTGTCCGAACAATCCTTCCGCAACGCCATTGCCAACCGGTTGGCCGGGGGGGGAGCCGGGGCTTCCAATGGGTCCGCCGTTTCTGCCTCGTCCGAAACCATGGTGCCCCTGCCCACGGTTGCCCGCATTGCCAGCGCCCCCACCCCGTTACAGGTCAGCCACGAGAACGGGTTTGTCTCCGGCGCACTCTCCTTCGATCTGGCCGCCGGTCGTTCACTCAGCGATGCGGAGGCCGAAATCCGGCGGACCATGCGTGACCTGCACGCGCCAGAAAGCCTGAAAGGCGATTTTTCGGGCGAGGCAGGCGACCTGCACAAGGATCTGGTGAACGAAGTCCTGGTATTTGTGGCCGCCATTGCCACCATGTACATCACACTGGGCATTCTGTACGAAAGCTACATTCAGCCACTGACCATCCTGTCCACCCTGCCCTCGGCGGCTTTTGGCGCGGTGCTCACGCTCTGGCTGTTTGGGCAGCCTTTCTCGCTGATCAGTATGATTGCGGTCATCATGCTCATTGGGATTGTGAAAAAAAACGCCATCCTGATGATCGACTTTGCCCTGCATGCCGAGCGCACACAGGGCCTGCCCCCGCATGAAGCCATAAAAACGGCATGCCTGACCCGCTTCCGCCCCATTCTCATGACCACCATGGCCGCAGCCTTTGCCGCCATTCCCATGATTGTGGGGCGCGGTTATGGCGCGGAGCTGCGCCTGCCACTTGGCGTTGCCATTCTGGGCGGTCTGGCGACCAGCCAGTTGCTAACCCTGTATTCCACCCCTGTTGTTTACCTGCTCATGCACAGGCTGGCAGGCTTTGCCCACAACAGCGCGGCATGGCTGGGGCGCAGGCTGGCGCGTGGCGGCACCACCCGGCCCAACACTGCGCCATAACACGGTTGGCATTGCATGGCCTTTCTGTTCAAAAGCTTTTAGAACACCGTTCGAACACTCATTTTACCAAGGAAGTTTCCACTATGTCCGATGCAATGCCCGACCGTCTTTCCGTCGACCCCAACAGCGAGTTCTATAACGCAGCCCTGCTTGAACGCGGTGTTGGCGTGCGGTTCAAAGGCGTGGAAAAAACCAATATTGAGGAATACTGTGTTAGCGAAGGCTGGGTCCGTGTGGCTGTTGGCAAGACGGTTGACCGCCGCGGCAACCCCCTGACCATGAAACTGACCGGCCCGGTTGAAGTCTGGCTTAAGGACTGACCTTCCGCCAGAACATGGCGCGCTGACAATTAAATACTTTATTTAATTGTCAGTGTTTGGAATAGTGTCACGCATAATTCAAGGTCGACCAGAAGGGAAACCACTCCATGACCCAAACAGCACCCAGCACGGAAGCCGACATCAGGCACACCATTGTTATTGTTGGCGGCGGGTCCGCTGGCATTGCCGTTGCAGCCCGCCTGCTGCGCGAACGCCCCACACTGGATATTGCCATTATAGACCCCGCCACCACCCACGCTTACCAGCCGGGCTGGACGCTGGTTGGCGCAGGGGTAATGAAGCTGCGTGACACACTGGAACAAGAAGGCGGGCTTATTCCCAAAGGCTGCACATGGCTGCGTGCGGCAGTCAGCACCTTTGCGCCAGAAAGCAATACCCTCACACTTGAGGACGGGCGCACCGTGGCCTATGGCCGCCTGATCGTCTGCCCCGGCCTACAGCTTGACTGGGACAAGATTGAAGGCCTGAGCGAAACACTGGGCCGCAATGGCGTGTGCTCCAACTATTCCAAGGATACGGTGGAATACACATGGACCTGCATCCAGTCCCTTGCGGGTGGCACGGCCCTGTTCACCCAGCCTCCCATGCCGATCAAATGCGCGGGCGCTCCGCAAAAAATTGCCTACCTTGCCGCTGACCACTGGCGCAAACAGGGCACGCTCAACCGCACCAATGTGGACTTCTGCCTTGCGGGTGATGCGCTGTTTGGTGTGGCCTACTTCCGCCCTGCCCTACAGCAGGCGGTGGATTACTACGGCATTAATCTGCAATACAAACATAACCTGATTGCCGTAAACGGCCCCGAGCGTAAGGCGACCTTTGCGGTAACCGGCCCCGATGGCAAAGTTACCAAGGTGGTGCGCGAGTTTGACATGCTCCATGTGACCCCGCCCCAGAGTGCCCCTGACTTTGTAAAAAAGAGTCCTCTGGCCGATGCCGCCGGGTGGTTGGATGTGAACGCCACAACACTCCAGCATGCCAAATACCCCACCGTTTTTGGGATTGGGGACGTTATGAACACCTCCAACGCCAAAACCATGGCGGCCGCCCGCGCACAAACCCCCATAGTTGCGCGCAACGTTCTGGCATCACTCGATGGTCGCCCCCTGAGCGGGCAGTATGACGGATACGGCGCATGCCCGCTGACCGTGGCCTATGGCAAAATTGTGCTGGCCGAGTTCCTGTACGGCGGCAAGCCCGCCCCCAGCTTCCCCTACGACCAACGTAAACCCAGCCGGTTTGCATGGTTCCTCAAGACCACCGTGTTCCCCCATGTTTACTGGGACATGATGCTCAAGGGCCGCGATATTGAAATACCGCACCACCCTGACTGGTCCAAGACCTAACCCATAGTCTCCCCCCCCCCTGCCGCATCAGCGGCAGGGTTAGCGCGTAAGCCATAAAAAAACCTCCCCGAATTGCGGGGAGGTTTTTTATGTGCAGAACCGGGCGAACTCCTGCCCGGTGCTACTTTGGTTCAAGCATCGTCAATCGGTCTTTTGGGCAGCAGAGCGGGCACAAACACCAGCGTACCCAACAAGGTGCAGGCCAGCGAGAGCAGGAGCAAACGCCCCATGCTGGCCGTACCGGGATGGTGAGACAGGGCGAGCGAGCCAAAAGCCGTACCCGTTGTCAGGGCCGAAAACAGCACGGCCCGCGCCGTGGGGGACGCCAGGGGGAACTGAACCCCATCGCGCCAGTTCATGACAAAATAGATGTTGAAGGAAACACCAACCCCAAGCAGCAGGGGCAGCGCAATAATATTGGCGAAGTTCAGCGTTTCGGGCAGCAGCACAACCAGAATAACCGTCATCAGCGCGGAAAGCAGCAACGGAGCCAACACAAGCGCCATATCCTTAACCCTACGCAGCGCGATCATAAGGATAATGGCGATCATGACCACAGCAGCCCCTGCCGCCTGCTCAAACGCACGCACAATGGAGCGCGCACTTTCCACAATATCCACGGCCGTTCCGGCCATGTCGGGTTCGATCTTCTGCAAGGACCCGACAAATTTGCGCAATGCGCCAGAGCTGCTCATCACACCTTTGGGGTGAACTTCCACAAGAGCGCGGCCATCGGGCAGCAGATAGTCGTTTGCAATGCTTGGCGGCACATCATGAATGTTCACAGGCCCGGCCTGCAACATGGTCCGCAACTGCGCCAGCTCTGGCGGCAAAAAGCGAACCAGCGCGGTATTGGCGGCCTCAACCGTAGCATCCGGCGCTGTGGCCAAACGGGTCAATGCCGCGGCAATCCTCCGCAGTGGGTCGTTGGCTGGCAGCTTATCCTGCACCTCGGCCAGAGCCTTGGCTGTACTGGCGGCTGCGGCACGCAGGTCTGCGGCCGTTGGTGCGGGTTTGGGGTTGGGCACAATCAGGGTGGGCAGCAGCATGGAGGCCGCATCCTGAATAAGGGCGAGCTTTTCCGGCTGGTGGTTTGGCACGTACGAACCAAGCCACATCACGTCATGCACATCGGGCAGTTCGTCCAGACGGTCGGCTTCTTTCTCGGCATCTGCCAAAGACTTGACCAGAAGCTCCGCGCTGTAAGGAGATGTCTGGGGGTTGCCAATGAGCAGGCTGAGCGCACGCATACCCTCGGAATTGGGGTTTTTGGTGTGCAGCGGGTCTCCATCAAACTGCAGGGCAGGCACCAGCACCAACCCGACAACAGCAACCACGCCAAAAAAGGCCAGCAGCCATTTGCGATGATGCCGGATTTTAACATCCACAGGCTTCATCCACGCATACCCCATGCTGGGGCAGTTAAGCGGCGGGTGGCAGATGCACAGCAGCGCAGGCAGCAGGGTGGTTGTGCACACAAAGGCTACCAGCATGCCAATACCCGCGATCAGCCCCAGCTGGGCCACACCCAGAAAAGCTGTGGGGGTAAACGCCAGAAAACCGGCGGACGTAGCAAGGGAGGCCACCAGAATCTGATGCCCCGTTTCCTCCCCCGTCATGCGTAGGGCTTCATACATGCCATCCTTGCCCGTGGCAGTCGGGGTTTGTGCCCTGAAACGTACGGAAAACTGGATGGCAAAATCGACCGCAATCCCCACAAACAAAATGGCGAACGCGACCGAAATCAGGTTGAGCGTGCCCACGGCCACCGCAGCAAAGCCGGTTGTCAGCAACAGCCCGACAACAAGTGTGACCACAATAGGCAGTACCACGCGCCATGACCGCACAGCCAGCGCAAGCCACAGCGTAACCAGCAGCAAGGACCCGACAAGCCCTGCCACCATGCCTTCGGCCACGGTTGCAAACTCTTCATCATCAAGCTGCACCTGCCCGGTCAGGTGGACCTTGGCGTGGCCGCTGCGCACGAATTCAAGATCCTTGATCACGTCGCGCATGGCGTCCGTGGCCTCTCCTCCGGGCTGGAAGGAGCCATAATCCAGAATGGGCTGGGTCATAACAAACTGGTAGCGCCCGGCAAGGTCGGACAACTGCCCACCCAGCAACCGCTGCCAGGACAGGGGAGCCGCCTGACCATCTGCTGCTTTTTCCAGCGTGTTGGCAAAGCCGGTCAGGGGGGCTTGAAAACCGGCCAGATTGGCCTGCCCGGTCTTGACCCCTTCGGCAATCAGGGAAAGTGCGCCAAAAAGCCCGCGCGCGGATGGGTCCTGCGCCAGAGCGGACAAAAAGGGCTGGGCGGCAATTGTGTCGTTCAGAATCCCTGCCAGAGGTTTGGGGTCCAAAAACATAAGCCCGTTGCGCTCAAGGTAGGGGTTGGCGTCCGGCCGGTTGGCAAAGGCAAAGTGTTTGTGGTCCGCCGCCAGCTTTGTGGCCAGTTGGCGGGCTGTTTCCTGCCCTTCCTCTGGCAGATCGGCTTCCACCACCGCAACCAGCAGGTTCTCCTTTTGCGGGAACAGGCGGGCCATCTCATCGGAGCGCTGTTTCCACTGGAGGCGGGGGGAGAGCATTTTGCTCGTATCCGTGGTCACGCCAAGCTGTGTCATGCCCGCATAAACGCCAGCACCGGACAGTACGCAAAAAAGTGCCACGACCAGCCACGCATGGCGCGCACAGAGGGTGATAAAACGACCTATGGGTGCAAAGAGCATGATAAACGACAAGATCCTAGAAAAGTCATGGCGTCAGGCACAAAACCGCCTTGGTTTGCCTAACAGCTTCGCACGATGCAAGTGACGATCTACACAGACCACTCTTCTTTTACCGTCCAGAATGGGGAAAATGGGATTTTTCCGCGCTTTTCGCATGGTCGGACCATGTGTGTTCCAACCACTGCCATAACACCAGCGCAGGCAGGCCCCACGCAATTTCGCGCAGGCGTTTGATCAGCGACAGCGCAATGGCAACAGGTGGGGCAATGCCAAACAGACCGCCCACAACCATATACCCCCCTTCCGACACACCCAGCGCCCCCGGCACGGCAAAGCCTGCGGACTTGGCGGCCTCGCCCACACCTTCGATGACAAAGCCGGTCGCCAGCGAACAGTCATGCCCCATAAAATGCAGGATCAGGCAGACTTCCACCGCCCCCAGCGCCCATGCCGCAAACTGGATGACCAGACAGGCCACCGCGTTGCGCCGGGTTTTGTAAAGCCCCAGCACTTCCTGATGAATACCGCGAATACCCTCGACCCCGCCCCAGCCCAGATGGGCGGCAATCCGCTCCAGCAGTTTTTCCACCACGGCCACGGCCCCAAGCCACTGGCTGGCAAACACCGCAATACCAATAACAGCAAGGACCAATGCACTTTCCAGCAGCCTGTCGGTCACGGCAGAACGCTGGACCAGAGCAAGCAGCAGCAGCAGGCCCGCCACGGTAAACAGCACCTGACTGAGCAGTTCGATCGTAAGGTCGCAAATGGTGGCGGCGGCCGCCCGGCGCAAACCCAGACCCCGGCGGGCCAGCAGGCGGCTGGAGACAACCTCCCCCCCCACCTGTGCTACGGGCAGCAGGTTGTTCACCCCCTCGCGCACACAGCGGAGCATAAAGAAGTCGCGCAACGGTAAATGGGGAGGCAGGTCACGCCGTGCCATAATGCGCCATGCCTGCGCGGAAAGGGAAACCTGAACACCATGAAAAATAATGGCGGCAAGGATTCCCCAGCCGCCAGTCATGACAAGCGCAAAAATGGCCTGCGCGCCAAAGCGCGAGAGCATCCATACCGTCAGGCCCAGCCCCAGAACACCGGCCACAAGAGTGATGCGCTTCATGCCCTCTCCTCATCCCATGCCTCAGGCGGTGCTGACCCCGGCATGCGGTTCCTTTTCAGCCCTCCCTGATCTGGCGCAGGAGAGCAAGAGATTCCACACAGGCCGCAGCGGCTTCACGCCCTTTATTATGCACATCATCCGAAGAACGCACAGTAGCCTGTTCTTCCGTATAGGTTGTAAGAATACCAAACGCGACCGGCACTTCCGTTGCAAGGCTTGCCTGCATAATGCCAATGGTTGCCCCAAGGCTGATAAATTCAAAATGCGCGGTATCACCCTTGACCACGCAACCAAGGCAGATCACCCCTTCATACCGCCCGCTTTTGGCCAATGCCTGCGCCAGCAAAGGCATTTCAAACGCACCGGGGGCTGCAAACACATCGCCTTCGGCTACGGCAATATTGTGCTCGCCCAGCCATGCAATGGCGCCATCACGCAGGCCACCTGTTACCGTCTCGTTAAACCGGCTGACAACCAGCGCCAGACGGGGAGCGGGGGAAAGTGCCTTAAGGTCAGGCAGAGTAACGGGGGAACGTGTGCCCATGGGTCGTGTTATCCTTACTAATCGCTAGGTCGTAATCGTATCTGGCTCAGGCGGGAACTGTGTGCAGTGCCGGGGTTGGGGCATCGCAGCTCAGGTGGTGGCCCATGCGCTGACGTTTGGCGTGCAGGTAGGCCCGGTTGAACGTGTTGGCCGGAATTTCCAGCCCCAGTCTTTTGCGCACCACAAAGCCGCGGCTTTCCAGCGCGCGCACCTTGTCCGGGTTGTTGGTCAGCAGGTCAAGCTGGCCCACACCAAGGCTGCGCAGAATACCAGCCGCCGCCCGCCAGTCGCGCGCATCGGTCGCAAAGCCAAGCCTGTGGTTGGCCTCCACCGTATCCAGCCCCGCATCTTGCAGTTCATAGGCACGGATTTTGTTCACAAGGCCAATACCGCGCCCTTCATGCCCACGCACATAGACCAGCACACCGCATTCCGCCTGCCCTATGGCCTGCAAGGCGGCCTGAAGCTGGGACCCGCAATCGCACCGCAAGGAGCCGAGCGCATCCCCCGTGACACATTCGGAATGCAGGCGCACCAGCGGCACCGGGCCAGTGGGGCGCACATCGCCTTTGACCAGAGCCACATGCTCCACGCCGTTTTCGTCCTTAAAGGCGTGGATTATCAGATCATTGCCGCCATAAACGCTGGGCAGGGCGGCCTTGGCCAGATCGGGCACGGTATCTTCCGCCGCCACAGGGGCCGGAGCGGATTGCGGGGCAACAGGCGCCAGACCGTTAGCCCCGATCCATGCCACCAGTTCGGCAATGGAGATAATGGGCAGGTCGTGCTGGCGGGCAAACACGTCCAGTTGAGGGCGGCGGGCCATTGTGCCGTCCTCGTTCAGAATTTCGCAAATAACTGCCGCGGGTTTAAGCCCTGCAAGGCGCAGCAGGTCAATGGAGCCTTCCGTGTGGCCAATGCGCGCCAGCACCCCACCGGGTTCGGCCCGCAGGGGGAAGATATGCCCCGGTGATGCAATATCCGCAGGTCCGGCCCCCTCCGCCGTGGCGACCAGCACCGTTTGCGCGCGGTCGGCGGCGGAAATGCCCGTGCTCACACCCTCCCGCGCCTCGATCGACACGGTGAACGCGGTGCCATACTGGGCGGTATTGTCGCTCTGGCGGACCATCATGGGCAGTTCAAGCTGCGCGACCCGCTCGGCGGTCAGGGGCAGGCAGACCAGCCCACGGGCATGGGTGATCATGAAGTTCATGGCCTGCGGGGTCATGAACTCGGCCGCCATAACAAGGTCTCCCTCGTTCTCGCGGTCCTCATCATCCACCATAACAACCATGCGGCCCGCGCGCACGGCGTCCAACGCGCGCAGCAAACGCCCAGAAGGCTGGAGCGGTGCGGTCTGCCCCTGTGTCATTTTGCCTGACATTGTGCCTCCACATATTTTGCAATGATATCCACTTCCACATTCACGGCATCCCCCACGCTGAGCGTGCCCAGCGTGGTGTGGTCCCATGTGTGCGGAATGATCATGAGGGCAATACGGAACATACCATCCTGCACAGCCCCCACCTCGTTCAGGGTCAGGCTGATTCCATCCAGTGCGACGGAGCCTTTTTCCACCATGTAGCGGCGCAGGTCTGCTGGAATATCAAACTCCACACGCCGGGCATCCCCCACAGAGGTTGCCCCTACAAACCGGCCAAGCCCGTCCACATGCCCCTGCACAATATGGCCCGAAAGGCGGGTGGAGGGAGTTACCGCGCGTTCCAGATTAACCCGTGATCCTGCGGTGAGCGTGCCCAGCATGGTGCGGTCCAGTGTTTCGCTACTCACAAAAAAACGAACGGGCATATTCTGTGCCGGAGCAACCGCCGTAAGGCAGACACCATTAACGGCAATGCTCTCGCCTTCGGCCACATCGGCAAGCCCTGTCTGCACTTCCAGCATAAGGGAGCGCGCACCCTGCTCCACCTTAAGGACCTGACCGAGGGATTCTATAATACCGGAAAACATGCCTGCTCCTGCGTGCATTCTGCCCATTGAGGGAAAAGGGAAAGGGGGGAAATATCGTGTCGGGTGGCAACAGAAAAATGGTCACACCCCTGCGCGTCCTGCCCAATATGCAGCCAGTCATCCCACAAACCCTGCGCACTTATGGCGCGCAGCAGGGTAGGACCAGCCTCCACCATAACCCACAGGGCTGGTGTGCTGGCCAGCAAGGCAGGCAGGTCGGCGCAATTGGGGCAGAACAGCACATCAAAACGCTGTTCGGCCTGCGCCAGCCAGTGGGGCGGCACATTGCGTTGCCCCCCGCACACAACCAGCACACGCCGACGGCTGGCATGGTCTGGCACGTGCCGCACGGTAAAAGCGGGCTGGTCTGCCTGTATTGTACCCGTGCCCGTAACAATGCCGTCCGTCACGCGCCGCAGGGCATGCGCAAACTGGAGCGATTGCGCGGTTGTAAAGGTTTTGCTGCCTGCGGGGGGCACCATGCCGCCTTGGGCATTCACAGCCTGTTTGACCGTAATCCACGGCCGCCCATGCACCATACGCCATGCAAAAGGGGCAAGCAGCGCACGGCAGCGCGCCATGCAGGCCGCACCATTGGGAGCATGGGCCAGCCAGCGCACATCCAGCCCCTGGGCCTGCAAATATGCGGCCCCTGCGCCGGGCACATGGGGGTTGGGGTCCGCACACCCGATCCAGACCGTTTGCACGGGGGTGGAAAGCAGGGCCTGCGTGCAGGGGGGGGTGCGCCCGGTATGGTTACAGGGTTCAAGCGTGACAACGGCGGTGTGAATCCGCTCCACCACACCAAGGGCGCGCGCCTGCTCCACAGCCAGACGTTCGGCATGCAGTTCGCCCGCCTTGTGGTGGGCGGCAATGACCAGCACGGCTCCGTGGGCATCCAGCAACACGCACCCCACGGCGGGGTTTGGTGCTGTCTGCCCGGCAAAGCGCCACGCCTCGGACACGGCCAGATCAAAGGCTGCGCCAACACGCTCTGGCATTGCGTGGGAGAAGGATTGTGAAATGCTGTTCACCCTGTTCTCTTCAGTCCATACCTGCACGTTACAGACGGACTCAGGGCGTCAAAAAAGGTCACCCGCTCCCTGTACGCAAACCGGACTCCGGCATGGCGGACAAAAAACGAGTCTCTCTTTTCCGTTCTCTCTCATCCGGACTATGACCGTCGGCTCCGGAATTACACCGGATCTGCTGACCCTGCCGAAGCAGGCGCTCGCGGGCTTGGGGTAGCGCACCACCCCTTTACCGCCGGTAGGGAATTACACCCTGCCCTGAGAACGTCGCACCCACACAGCGGGTGCTCTGCCTGTATGATGGCCCCAAGCCCCACGGGTTGCAAGGACAAAACACTTCACATCTGCTTAATGGCCTCTCCGCGCAGCCCCTTCAGGCACCGCGCCATTGCCTTTGACAGCCCCGGGCAAAGCCAGCCCCCCCTTGCCTAACATTCCGACACTGTTATGAAAGGCAACACGCAGCCCCGGTCCTGCCATGGACCAAGCGGGCGGCCCTTTTGCAACCATGAGTTCAGGCAGGTTTTTCCTTGCGTACCCTGTGTTCCTTCCCTCCGGTTGCATTCACGTTGTATGTTGGTGCTCCCTCAACCCCCATGGACCAGCCATGACCAAGCCAGACCCGGCCCCCCAAACCACCTCATCCCCCGTGGCCATGACCGGCCTTGCCGGGTGGGTGGAGGCACGCCTGCCTGTTATTTCCGCCTTCCGGGCTGAATATATTGATTTCCGCCTCCCCCGTAACCTGAACGGGCTGTGGAACTTTGGCGCTATTCTTACCGTTGTTCTGCTGCTTATGCTGGCTACCGGCATTTTTCTGGCCATGAACTACACGCCCACCAATGCGGGGGCTTTTCTGTCGGTCGAGGCCATAGATCGCCAGCTTGCTGGCGGGTGGCTGCTGCGGGCCATGCATATGACCGGGGCCAACCTGTTTTTGGCCGCGCTCTACATTCATCTGTTCCGTGGCCTGTATTACGGCTCCTACAAAGCCCCGCGTGAGTTGCTGTGGCTGAGTGGCCTGCTCCTGCTGGTGCTGGTCATGGCGACCGCCTTTGCCGGTTACATGCTGCCATGGGGGCAGATGTCCTACTGGGGAGCGGATGTGATTACCAAGGCCGTAGGGGCCATACCCGGTATTGGCCCGGAACTTGAGCACATTATGGCGGGCGGGGACCATCTGGGTGATGTGTTTTTGCACCACTTTTTTGTCCTGCACTTCCTGCTGGCATTTGTGGTCGTTGGGGTTGTGGCGCTGCATGTGACCATTGTGCATGTCAATGGCTCCAACAACCCGCTGGGGGTGGAGCCGCGCACTCCAAAGGACACCGTGCCCTTCTACCCCTATTACATCAGCAAGGATCTGGTCGGGCTGATCGTGTTCGCCATGGTGTTTGCAGCCCTTATGTTCTTCTGGCCCAATGTGCTGATCGAGGCGGATAATTACACCCCGGCCGACCCCATGCACACACCGGCCGATATTGAGCCGGAATGGTACTTCCTGCCTTTTTATGGCCTGCTCCAGTCCGTTCCTTCCAAATTTGGCGGACTGGTGGCTTCTGCCGCATCCCTGCTTATCCTGTTTGCTCTGCCATGGCTGGACCGCTCCCCCGTGCGTTCCATGCGCTTTCGCCCGCTCTGCCGGATTGGCCTGTTCGGGCTTGTTGCGGCTTTTATTCTGCTGGCCGCAGCAGGCAAGCACCATGCCCAAGGCGGCTGGCTGATTGTGGCGCGGCTGGCCGGGCTTTATTACTTCAGCTACTTTGTGGTGCTGCTCCCCCTTGCCTCAAGCCGGGAAAAAACGCGCCCCCTCCCCGCCTCCATTGCCGCCGCGGAAGGAGATCACTAATGCGGAGTTCTTTTGCCCGCCCCGCTCTGGGTCTGCTGGTCGCACTGGGCCTGTCCGGCACCGCGCTGGCCAATGAGCCAGACAAAACACCCCCGCATCAGGCATGGAGTTTTGATGGCCCCTTGGGTCAGTATGACAAAGGTAGCCTGCAACGCGGCTTTTTGGTGTTCCAGCGCGTTTGCTCCACCTGCCACGGCATGCGCAACCTGACCTATAACGATCTGGCAGGCATTGGCCTGACCCAGCAGCAGATTGCCGAAACCGCAAAAGCCAAACCGCAACCCGGCGCACCGGACGCCATGGGCCAGCCCACCACGCGCCCCGGATTGCCCGACGACCACCTGAACTCCCCCTTCCCCAGCGATGCCGCAGCAGCAGCCATGATGGGGGGCGTAGCCCCGCCCGATCAGTCCCGCCTTGCCATGACCCACCCCGGCGGGCCGGACTGGCTCTATGCTTTTTTGACCGGCTACCGCATGCCCCCACCAGCCGATGCCCCCATGGTGCCGGGCAAGTTTTATAACGACTGGGCCACAGGCCACATGATTGGCATGCCCCCACCCCTGATGAACGGCATGATCCAGTACCCCGATGGCACACCCGCCACGGTGGAACAGCAGGCGCGCGACATAACCACTTTTCTGGTCTGGGCGTCCGATCCGCACCGCAATGAACGCCACAATATTGGCAAGGCCGTTATGGCCTATCTGGCCGTGCTTCTGGCGCTGGCCATTGCATGGAAACGCAAAATCTGGAAACGCCTGAAAACGCAGTGAAGAACGGAAAGCACGCACAACCATGACACGCGAGACTGACACCACCCCAGCTCCCGAACAGGCCCCCGGCCGCCGTGACTTTCTGGGCATGGTCACCACGGCTGGCACGGTCACAGGCATTGCGGCCTGCGCCATTCCGTTTGTGGAAAGCCTGCAACCCCAGGACAGTGCAGCAGCCCACCTGCCGGTTGATGTGGATACGACACGCCTTGCACCCGGCCAGCAGATGGTGGCCGTATGGCAGGGCAAACCGGTCTTTATTATCCGCCGCACGCCAGAAGAACTGGCAAGCCTGCAAAATGCGGATCTGAGCGCGCAGCTCAAAGACCCCACATCGACCGCCAACCAGCAGCCCGGCTACGCCCGCAACTGGCACCGCTCCATTGCGCCCGAATACGGGGTTTATGTTGGCATCTGCACGCATCTGGGCTGTGTGCCAGCCTACACCCCCCCTCAGGGGAGCGGACCGGAGGCATCGGGCGGGTATGGCTGCCCGTGCCATGGCTCCAGGTTTGATCTGGCAGGCCGGGTGCAAAAAGGCGCTCCAGCGCCTTACAACCTGCCAGTGCCCCCTTACACCATGGCGTCCGCTACTGTGATCCGGCTGGGCGAAAACCCCAAGGGGGAAACCTTCGACTTTTCGACCATAGAACAGATCTGACTTTCACCCCGCCAGCGCCATGTCTGGCGGGGGTTTTCCGCTTTATTCCCCCACTTCAGCCCACACAAAGCTCACACCTGTGGTGTGAAATGCTTTTGCCCAAAAGCCGCTTATCAGCCATGGCGGACTACGCCATGCTTGTGCAATCAGGGCAGGTCCTCTGCGGTCCGGCCTTAAAATACACATGGAGCTGCTGATATGTCCGGGATTGTTGTTGTTTATCACTCCGGTTATGGCCACACCCGCAAAGTGGCAGAATACCTCGCCCAAGGTGCTAAGGCCGAACTGATCGCCATTGATGATCATGGTGAACTGCCCGACAGTGCATGGGACAAGCTGGCCGAAGCCAAAACCATTGTGTTTGGCGCACCGACCTATATGGGCAATGCAAGCTGGCAGTTCAAAAAATTCGCGGATGCTTCATCCAAAATCTGGTTCATGCGCGGCTGGCAGAACAAGCTGTTCGCAGGCTTTACCAACAGCGCCAGCCCTGTAGGCGACAAAGGCGTAACACTAGCATGGCTGCAAACCCTTGCAGCCCAGCATGGTGGCCTATGGATCAGCCTTGGCATGCTGCCTTCCAACACCAAAGCTGCCAAAAATACGGACCTGAACGCCCTTGGCGGCTCCACCGGCCTGCTGGTACAAAGCCCCTCTGACGCCAGCGTGGACGAAATTCCACAAGGCGGGCTGGATACGGCCACCGCTTTTGGTGTGCGTATTGCCGAAATCACAGAACGATTTGCATGAAATCCGTATTGATACGGCATGAAATTGCGTGGCAGTGGTCTATTCTTCAAAAAGATAAATAAAACTGCGCCATAGTCAGCGGGTATCACGCAACTGTGATACCCGTTTGTCATTTTTTCTATTTCATTCTGATATCGGAATGTTACCAATCGGGCTAGTCAATCACCTTAGCGGCACATATAAATACAATAAAAGTGCGGGAATCTGAGTAATGAATCTGTTCAGCAAAAAATCAGGTTTTGCCATTGCCCTCAGCGTTACTTCCATTCTGGCGGTCGCACCTTTTGAGTCGGCAAAAGCACAGGTTCACCCTTTTTCAGCTTTTTCCAGCGGGGGGTCCGACCTGTCGCACTGGCTGTCCGATGTTACCCTGATCGGCCAGATTGAAGGCGGCATTATGGCCAATCCGGCCCGCCCCAACCCCGGCTACAACTTTGGTGACTTTCTGGCCGACCATGCCAATCAGGTCCAGTTGAACCAGGCGGAATTCACGCTCTCCAAAGCCATTGATTCGAGCAAGAACACCTATCAGATCGGCTTTACGCTCGAAGGTCTTTATGGTTCGGATGCACGCTACTACCATCTGGTTGGCGTGTCCGATCAGGAGTGGAAGGCCCGCTACCAGCTTATTCCCGCACAGGCCCATGTTGACGTACACCTGCCATGGCTCACCTCCGGCGGGCTGGACATGCAGGCCGGTATTCTACAGGCCCCTATGGGTGTGGAAGGACTGGACCCCTCCTCCCGCGCTTTCTACACGCTGGCATATACGTCTGAATACTCCGTGCCCTTCCAGCATGTGGGCGCGATGTTCAACTGGCATGTTACCCCCATTCTGGACGTTACATTCGGGATTGATACGGGCAACCAGACAACCTTTGGCTCGTCAGACAACAACGACAGGCCTGCGGGTTATTTTGGCTTTAACCTGAACAATCTGCTTGGCGGCAAGCTGCGTATTGTCGAACTCAGCCGTGTGGGGCCAGAAGATGTGTGGCGTGGCTCCTCCACCATCTCACGTTACGAAGCCAACCATGCCCAGCGCTTCTGGAACGATATTAACGCAACCTATCAGGTGAACGACAAGCTGAGCCTGACAGCCGAGTTCAACTACCTGCATGACGAGGGCATACGCGGCCTTGGCGCACGTGGCCAGTTTGCAGGCACGGATGCCGAAAGCTTTGTTTCGTTCCTGAGCTACAAGATCAACAAGGACTTTACGTTCAACTACCGTGGCGAAATCTACCGCGACAACACCAACTCGCTGGTGGCCTCCTTCCGTGGCAACAACTCTTACATGAATGCCATTGCTGGCCGCCCGGCGGACCTTGTGCCCGGCGCAAGTGGCCACGGCACCACCTATGGCGACCTCTCGCTTAACGTCGCCTACCGCCCCGATCTGGGCCACCATGTGCGCGTCTTCCAGCTTCGTCCGGAAATCCGGTTTGACCGCGCCCTTAACAGCACCACCCCTTTTAATGGTGGTCGCAACAACGGCATGTTCACCTTTGGTGGGGATGCGGTCATCGGCTTCTAAAAAGCGCGCGCCGCACCACCGCAGACCTGAACACAAACCACACAGGCACGCCCGCCTACGCAATGGAGGTGAGCGTGCCAATCGTATTATCCCACTTTATACCTGCCATGCGTGTGCAACTTACGGGCTATGCACAAAGGGGTGCCGTGCTGCTGCCTCCCGCCCCCAACACGGTGTGCCAGCAGACACATATGCAACCAGCATGCTGGCGCACGCACCCGTACATTCCACAGCTTTTTGGCCACTCCCGCGCGTTTTTTGGGGCATGAATACGGGACAGTCCCGCTCGAGTGCCCTCTCCAACGACCACAAACCCAACGGGGCATGCGCGATATGCTGCGGAGCGCACCGTTTGCGATAAAGAGTTACATCCTGCCTTAATTAGTTGTAAGGGCATGCTGTCTTTACATTGTCGGGTTTTGGGGCATGCCGCAGAAGAAAAACAGAACAGATGCCGTTCTTTCGGCCCTGCTCCCCGACTGCCGCGTGCCAACTGGGTACACAGTTCTCAAATACACGCTACTGCTGGCCGTTTTTATTTATATCCTAAGCTACCTGCTCATCCCTTTTGCCAATGAAGACCCCGCTTACTACACAGTTTTGGGGCGCGGCATGCTCCGCTACCATCTACTCCCTTATGCCTATGCTTTTGACCACAAGCCATTGGGCGTGGACCTGTTTTATGGCCTATGGGACCAGATAACGCCATTTTATAGAGGCAAATTTACGCTTCTCGCATTTGTTTTAAGTGGTGTTATTGTGTGTGTCTGTCGGGCATTTGGCGCTTTTTCCAGATGGACAGCTTTTATACTGCTCATTGTTGGCGGGGCTATTTTTGATATTCTTTCAGGCAACTCAGAACTTGTTCTGCTAACGGGGGAAGCACTCTGCCTGACCCTTATGCTCAAAGGTCTGGAAAAAAATCAGAACAGCCTGTTTTTTCTTGCAGGCTGCGTGGCGGCCTTTGTTGTTAATGTAAACTATCTTGCAGCACTCTGCCTGCTGGCTCCTGCTTCCGTGCTGCTGTTTTCCCCCGGCTGGTTCCGCCTCTCCCGCTGCGGCCTGACCTTGCTAGGCGGGATAACGGGATTGGTGGTCCTGTTCTCGCCTTACGTTATGGCGGGGCATGGTGCGTTGCAGTCGTATTTTTCCATGCAACAGAACTTCCTGCATCATTATAGCGGGTCATGGCACGAGCGGTTGCGTTGCCTGTTCTGGAACACGGTGGATGCTGTGCTGCTCAGCCCCATACTGCTTGCATGGTGCAGGCGTTTTTCGCCAATGGACTGGACTATAGAAAACCGTAAAAATCTGCTTCTGCCACTTTGGTTTTTATCGTCCCTGCCCGCAACCATTCTATCAGGCCATCCCTTTGACCATTACTTCCTGCTCTGCTTTGTTCCTGCCGCCATTATGTGGGCTATTCTGCTGCGCCAGAACGTAACATTGACTGGGTATACGCTTATACCTTTCTTTGTATTCGTCGCTTTTTTTATGGTGCAGAATACTCACAAGAACATCAACACCCTACGCTTTAGCAACCGGGTGAACTATGCTGCACTCCACAAAGAAATCGGACTGAAAAAGGTTCTGAATATTCGGACCCATGAATCCGTATTTTATATGTCCGACCTCAATCCGTTTGATCCGTACCTGTTCTATACTCATATAGACATCATGTATGGCCAACAGGCATGGCAACATTACCTACAGGACCTTGAGCAGAACGCACCCTATGTGGTCATGCCTTATGATGCCTGCACGCGGCATCAGGTTGAAGCCCCGGTATGCCAGTGGATACAGGCCCATTATCAATTAATTTATGCGGTCAATGTACGGCCATCCCGGCCCAACAAGTTTTCACTCTCCATTTACAAACTGATACAGCCTGCCCAAGGTCAGACACGTTCAGATATGCAGACACACTAATGTTTTGTGCGCCGTAGCACCAAACACGCAAGAGTTACATCCAACGGAATAAAGTTTATACACAAACTCTATTTCATGCTTTTTGCACGAACCCTGCCGGAATATAGGCGTTTTTTTGTTCAATACCCGGTTCAATTATATAATACGACCTGTTTACAGGCCGCGCATGAGTAACCTGACAAAAAAACAGTCTCTATGCGCACAGCGATGAATGTTAAAGAATTAAAAAATATACCCGTAACCCTGGACAGAAACCTTTAGTGTGTTTTGACAGAAAACCCTTAACCCTTCATTTTTCCACCATTCTACTGTTCAAAATCAGGCATTATGCCGACCAGCGCTGAACTGGCATAAAGCATGATCAAGGAAGACAAGGCTGAGAAGGTATGGTACACGAAACACACAATTGCTGGCAGCATCACCATGGCCTGCCGCATGTAAGTCGGATCGGGAATTGTTGAGATAGGCAATTGTTTTGTTTGAAAAAAACAAGAAAACAGGTCAGCAGGTTGCCGTTGTAAGCGGTGCTTCTGGCGGCATAGGGCGCGCTTTGTGTGATCAGTTGCGCCAACGTGGGTATTGGGTCATTGGTTTGTCACGTCAGGTCAACCCAGCGGCGGACACAGCATATGTCGATTGCATGCTGACATGCGACCTAACGGATTCAAAAACTATTCAAGAAGCAGCCCGGACTATCGGGAATACCTGTGCCAGCATCAATCTTTTCGTATTTTGCGCGGGCGTTATTTCACCCCAACCTGTCGCCACCCTTGATCACGGCCTTGTCGCGGAGCAGGTCCAGATCAATCTGGTTGGCGTTATGCTGCTGACCAATGCCATTTTGCCGATGATGGCAAAAGGTTCTCATCTTATCTACACCAATTCCATGGCGGGCATTTTTCCGCTGGCGGGAAGCAGCGTGTATTCCGCATCCAAATTCGGCTTGCGCGGGTTTGCTCTGGCATTGGAGCAGGAACTCAAGCCCCGGCATATTCATGTGTCTTCCATCTTCCCCGGCAGCGTGAATACATCCATGCTCGCTACGGAAATGGCGCATGGCGGTTCCGTTCTGAACTTCATGTCTGCGCCACAAGAACCAGAAGCAATTGCCAATTGGATTCTTTCAAACGGTGTTGGCAAACACGTAGAAAACTTTCCATCCAGCTTTGACAGGCTGTTTTGCAGCCTTTTCCTGTGGTCCCCCCGGTTCTTACGTTTGTGCCTGCCATTCATGACAGCATGGGCCAAAGCAAGCCGCACACGATACAGAAAAAACCTGTTGAAAAACCGCACAGACCAGCCCGACTAGGCTCAGGGTTTGTGCTTTAAGGCCGAATGATGAAGCTTGCCACGATGTGAAGTACGAGTACCGTCATCACACGCCGCCAGCAGCACATCAGCCTCTCTGAAGTCACTTACCCGCCCCAAGACAGGTCACGACACAACCCTGCAACGACAGAGTTGTGTAAGTGTTTGTTTTTATAGGGAAAACAGCAGGTTGGCGGAGAGATAGGGATTCGAACCCTAGGTACGATTGCTCGCACAACGGTTTTCGAGACCGCCCCATTCGACCGCTCTGGCACCTCTCCGTGGGGATGTCTTATAGGTGCGCTGAAACAAATACGCAAGCGCTGATCCGCAAAAGCATGATGGGGCACCAGACGCCCAGCAGGTCATGGCAAAACCTCCCTTGAACACCGCAGCATGCTGCTTGCTCAAGAGCCGGTCATGCGGCTACGAGCCAGACTGACGGGGTGGTCAAGATATGTGTCAAACATCCATATTAAGTGAGGGTTTGTGTGCTTGTTCAGACCCTTACAAGAGGTGTTTGCGTCTTGACGGTGTGCATTATCTGGTGCAAGTCAGCGGGCAATATTGATGTCTTTGCAAAACGCTGAATAGAATGAGGTGCGTACCTGGCAACAAGATTGTGGTGCCCGCCTCCTCAGAGGAAAGAGCCGTAGCTTGACCTATGTGCCTGTGCAGCCATTTTTTTTTGATATGACAGATCGTCAGGAACATCTTCCAAGCTTAGGGAGTGGCCTTAAGGACGTGTCAGTAAAACCGACACCGCCCCAAAGCGCTCTTAAAACGCTTAAAGTGGTTTTCCTCCTGATCGCACAGCCGCACCAGACGCTCCACTCCCTCCCGATCGCTTTTGAAATGGCGGCACGCCACCCCAATGTGGAAGTGCATGTTGCCTGCCCAACCCAGAGCCATCTGGACTATGCCCGCTCCCTTGGCCGGGTCTACCCAGCAGCAAAAGTCATCTACGATCTGCTCCCCATTCCCGCATGGCTCGGCAGGTTAATCGAACGCAACGGCCCCGGTCCGATTGAAAGATTGGCCTCCCTGTTCTTCAGCCGCAGCTATTTCAAGCAGTTTCGGGCTGTTGTTGTGCCGGAGCGGACCTCGCTCTACCTCAAGCGCATGGGGGTCACAGATCCACTGTATATCTGGACCCGGCATGGCGCGGGGGACCGGGCTATCGGGTTTGCGGATGATATTAAGCAGTTTGACTTTGTGCTGCTCTCCGGCAAAAAAGTGGAGCAGAGGCTGCTTGAACGTGGCCTGATCACCCCCGGCGACTACTACATGGGGACCTATGCCAAGTTTGACATTGTAGAGCGCCTGCACAAGCAGCAGGCCCGTCTGTTTGATAACGACAAGCCCATTGTCCTGTACAACCCGCATTTTTCACGCGGTCTGACATCGTGGCACCAGTTTGGTGAAGCGATCCTGAACTATTTTGCCAATCAGGACCATTACAACCTGATCTGCGCCCCACACTACCGCCTGTTCAACGGCCACAAAAAGCAGGCCGAAGCACTGGTCAAACGCTTTGCCAAGTATTCGAACATTCTGATCGATACAGGCAGCACCAGCAGCATAGACATGACCTACACCATGGCGGCGGACCTTTATCTGGGGGATGTCAGCAGTCAGGTTGCGGAATTTCTTATCCGCCCCCGGCCATGCATTTTCCTCAATGCCCACCATGCGCACTGGCAGAACAACAAGGACTACCGGTTCTGGACTCTGGGGCAGGTCATTGACAGCCCCAGCGAGCTGGACAAAGCCCTTTCCGCCGCCTTTGCCCGTCAGGATGAGTTTGCGGACAAGCAGCGCGCCTATGTTGCAGAAACCTTCGAACATCAGGACAAAGGGCCAACATCCCCCGGAGCTGCGGATGCCATTGTCCGTTTTTTGCAAAAAAGGACCTAAGCCCTTCCCGCCAAGTCTGCTTCTCCCTCGTCTATTGGTCTAATCCGTGCAAAACTCGCGCCGATGAAAATCGCATATATTATAAACTCCGTGGAAAGCGGTGGTGCGGCGCTGCCCGTTCCGGCAATTACAAAAGTCATGCGGGACGCCGGACACCATGTTGAGGTTTTTGCCCTCACACGGCGCAACGGTCTGGCCATTGAACCTTTGCAGGATGCGGGGCTGACGCTGCATATCCGCCCCGGCACACGCAAGGACCACCTTGCGGCCCTGCGCTGGCTGCACCGGCAGATGCGATCCTACAAACCCGATGTGTTGTGGACATCCCTCAGCCGCGCCACACTTCTGGGCCAGATGGTTGGCAAATGGCAGCATATTCCCGTTGTAAGCTGGCAGCATTCCGCACGGCTTAAGCCTTTTAACGCAGCCCTGCTCCGGCACTTCAAAAACCGGAGCGCCCTGTGGGTGGCAGATTCCTCCTGCGTGGCGGAACAGACACGCCTTACCCTTGGCGTAACCCCCGACCACCTTGTGGAATGGCCCATTTTTCGGGCAGACCCGCACGAACCCACAGCCACACCATGGCAACCCGGCACACCTGTGCGCATTGGCACACTGGGGCGGCTACACCCGGTCAAGGGGTACGATACGCTGTGCGCGGCCATTGCCATGCTCCAGACCCGCCCCGGCCTCCCCCCCTTTGAGGTGCTGATCGGTGGTGAGGGAGAAGAACGCCCCCACCTTGAAGAACTGATTGCGCGGGACAGGCTGCCCATACAAATCCTTGGGCACATCAAAGATCCTTCGACTTTTCTGACCCGCCTGCATCTCTACACCCAGCCATCCCTGTGGGAAGGCTTCTGCCTGGCCGCACATGAGGCCATGTTGGCCGCTCTGCCCGTTATTGCCTCGGATGCGGGGGAAATCCCATCTTCCATTACCCCCCAGACCGGCCGCATTGTGCCCCCACAAAATGTGACGGCACTGGCCGATGCGCTGGAGGACCTGCTCAAGCAGCCAGAACATCTGGCCGCCATGGGCCAGCTTGCACGCACCGCCGTGCTGGCCCGCTTTAGCGCCCAACAGTTTGACCAGATTGGTCGGAGCATTCTGGCCCGCGTTGAGCGGATCGTAGAGACATGCCGCTAAAACAAAACCCTACGCCCCTAAAAAGAATGTCTCTGATGACATAATCTCCTGATTTTATTAGAAACCAGAATTATAACAGACCATAGGCTAAGCCAGAAAGAATAGTCGTGAAAATTGCATTTATATATATTGCAGAACCATACCAGTGTTACCATGCAGCAACCGTGGCAAGTGCTCTGTTTTCTGTACCCGGCAATCAGGTTGTTGAATATTACAGCTTTCCCGAAACGCCATTACACCTCAAGCGGATCAGGCGTTGCCTGAATGCACCAGACATCCCCCTGAAAGCCTTCCCCAAATCATGGAAAGTGCGTGCCCTTAAGCATACCAGACGCCTTGATCAGGAAAGAGCTTTGGTTCTGAAGGAAAACATTGAGGAACTGAACAAGTACGATGCGGTTGTCGCAACAGAATACTCTGCCGGTATTTTGAAAAAAATGGGGCTGACCAAGCCAAAGCTCGTTCTGCTCATGCATGGCGCTGCGGGGCGCTATGTAAAAGACCAGCATCTTGTTCGTGAATTTGATCTGGTGTTGCTCTCCGGCGCCAAAGACGAAGCCTTTTTTGAAAGCCGCGGATTATTACAGAACAATAGTGGAAGAATTATCGGTTATCCAAAATTCGATGTTTTTGCCGCCATGCGGCATGACAACACCATTCATTTTGAGAATGGCCACCCCTTTGCGCTCTACAACCCCCATTGCCAGCGTTCCGTTACCTCCGCTTCAAAATGGATGATGCCGCTTATTCAGGGCTTTAGAGCGCAGATAAACAAGCCCGATGGGTATAATCTGGTCGTGGCACCCCATATTAAAATGTTTCACAAGAGTTTTGGCATTCGGGAGCGCGTACTCAAACGCCAGCAGGGGCCGGGCATTCTGGTGGATACCGGGTCGCCCGCCATGCTGGACATGACATACACCTCCCAAGCCGCACTCTATATTGGGGATGTCAGCAGCCAGATTTACGAGTTCCTCGCCATTCCCCGCCCGTGTGTATTTTTGAATCCCCGCAAAATTCCGTGGAAGAATGACCCGCATTTTATTTACTGGACTTTGGGGGATGTTGTTGAAAACATTCAAGACCTTATGCCCACCATAGCCAATGCGGCAAAGCGCCACGCTTTATACCGCCCGGCACAGGAAAAGTTTTTTCAGGAGGCCTTTGGCACCACACTGCTTGGCGCATCACAACGCGGGGCAGACGCCATTATGCAATATCTGACATCGTTTTGAACACGCGCAACGCCGCCATGCCAAGCGGTGCGCGGTCGCCACTTTACGCCCTGCGTTCATTAAGGCCTTCAACGCACCCACCCAACATCAGAGGTTCTGTCATGGACAAATTCTTAGGTTTGTGGTCGACACCCTGATGGCCAGCGACAAATCAATCTTTAGCAGCATATTCCGAAATGTCGGCTTTTTAACCGCAGGGCGCATTGGCAATGCGTTATGCAGTTTCATATATATTTCGCTTGCCGTGCGAACGCTGGGGCTGGCGGACTTTGGCCTCCTTATCCTTATTCATTCGCTTGCCTCCACATCATCCATGCTGTCGCGCATGCAGTCGTGGCAGACGCTAATCCACTTTGGAAGCGAGGCCTTTGCCAGCAAGGATATGCCCCTGCTGCGGAAGATTATTGGTTTTTCAATCCGGCTGGATACGCTATCCGCAGCCATTGCCCTGACCTTGGCTCTGGCGTTGGCTCTGATCTACGGTACAATCGCGGGCTGGTCACAGCATATTATAATACTGGCCCTGCTCTATGCTTTTTGCAGCCCATTTATGTACACTGGGTGGTCAAATGGCATATTGCGTTTGTCTGGCAAATTCCATGCGGCCCCTATTATAGATTTTCTTGCCTCGGCATTTCAAACATCCGCAACCGTTATTGGCTACGAACTCCACTATACTTTAGGGTATTTTCTGCTGATCTGGGGACTGGCGCGTGTGATCGACTACACGGCCTCGGTCTGCTTTGCCCTGTCCTCCATTAAAATCAACATTGTCAAAATCTATGTTCACGCCTTCCAGACCCGTAAGTGGCAATTACCGGGCATGTGGGCTTTTACCCGCAATGTCACCTTGAACCAGACGCTGGGTTCTGTCTCCGGGCAGGTTGCAACCCTGATTATTGGTGGGCATCTGGGACCGGCGGATGCTGCTATTTTCAGGGTTTCGCGGCAGATTGCAGATGGTATGGCAACACCTGCGCAACTTCTGTCCCCGGTTCTTTACCCCGAACTTATTAAAATGCGGGATCAGAACAACTGGCTTGGGTTGAAAAAACTAACATTCATCATGTTTTCCGTGCTTCTGCTGCTGTCTTCACTCCTTATTATTCTCTCCTTTTTTTCAGGAGGGGAAATATTTTCCTTTATGTTCCATGAGACCGTCTCTGATTCATCCCTGTATATTTCCATGATGCTGGTTGCCACAGCCTGCAGCCTGCTTCTGGTGCCGCTGGACCCGTTGTTGACGGTAATGGACCGTGTGCGTTTTTTAACCATCAACAGAACCATTATTACCCTGCTGTATTTTCCACTTCTGTATATTTTTACCAACAAAATGGGGCTTTACGGGGCCTGTCTGGCCACCGTTCTGTCCAGCGCTGCTGTTCTGCTCTCCCGGTTTGTGGGGATCTGGCTGTTCAAGTCTGATTTCAAAACCCGATAAGCAAAAGCAGGCATAACGGCTTTCCCCCTCTCCACCAGATCAGGGACATCGACCATGGGACTGCGCAAAGACATCTGGCGTGTAGGCATTGTAAGCAGCCCGCTCCAGCATATTCTGGCACAAGGCACGCTTGAAGGACTGCCAGTTGTGTGGACCCCACCCATGCGCCGCTTCTGCTTTAGGGCGGACCCGTTTGGCCTGTGGCGGGACGGCAAGCTCCATGTTTTTGTAGAGGATTACGACTACCGCGTGCGCGTAGGCTCCATAGATGTTTTTATCTATGACGAGGCTCTAGCCCTGCTGGAACAGCGCAAGGTGCTCCAAACACCGTGGCACCTCTCCTACCCATATGTTTTTGAGGCCGAAGGCCAGACATGGATGCTGCCGGAGGCGTTTCGCTCTGGCAGGCTCACACTCTACCGCTGCAAACACTTTCCCGACCAGTGGGAGGAAGCAGGCGTGATTGATCTGGGTGATGACATAGCCATAGACGCCACTCCCTTTTTCCATAACGGGTTGTGGTGGCTGTTCTACGTGCCAGCCAGATGCCGCACCGCCGCCGTAGGAGAGTTGCATCTGGCCTATGCGCCCAGCCTGTCTGGCCCATGGCGGCGCCACCCTGCCAACCCCGTCCGGCGGGACAGCGCCAGCACCCGCCCCGGCGGCACACCCTGTGTGCTTGACGGCAAGGTCGTGCTGCCAGTGCAGGACTGCACACAGACATATGGCGGAGCCATCCGCCCCCTGACCTTTGACACACTCACCCCAGACAGGGTTGTTACCCACGCAGGGCCTCCCATCGGCAGGCCCGCCAGCTATGCCCC
The DNA here is from genome assembly GCF_963921165.1 of Acetobacter zythi. Taxonomy (NCBI): domain Bacteria; kingdom Pseudomonadati; phylum Pseudomonadota; class Alphaproteobacteria; order Acetobacterales; family Acetobacteraceae; genus Acetobacter; species Acetobacter zythi. The sequence goes on along the minus strand of NZ_CAWUEO010000012.1, from coordinate 297,519 downwards.
CTATACAGAAGGGATGCATACACTCGCAGGCGTTGGCCCCGTAACGCTGATTGATGCCAAATATACGGACCTCTCGGCCTATGGGGTTGGGCTACAGGCATGGCGGGAAGTCAGGCGGCTTTGCGCCGGGGGTTTTTTCCAAAACAGGCGGAAATAGGCGCATGGCACCCGCCGCTAACGGGCCAATACCGCCAAAATAATGCCAACGCGCAAGTTCTTTGTTGACGCGGCTGCGAGTCTGCCAGTAAAAGCCCCGCTGATCCACGCAGATGGAAGCATGCCGTGCAAAGTTGCGGCCAAAGAACAAAAAGCGAGCTGATCTTTCGCCTGTGCCCAAGGTGCCGCGAGGGTCAAGAGATCGGAAAGAGAGACAGTTTATGTTCGCAGTTATCCGCACTGGCGGCAAACAGTACCGGGTTGAGCCCAACATGGTGCTGAAGGTTGAAAAGCTGGAAGTTGAAGCCGGCTCCACCATCACCTTTGATGACGTTCTGGCCGTTGGTGGCGAGAGCGGCACAACCATTGGTGCTCCCACAGTTGCTGGCGCAAAGGTAACGGCCACCGTTATCGCTCAGGACCGCCTCAAGAAGGTCATTATCTTCAAGAAGCGCCGTCGGCAGAACAGCCGCCGCAAAAACGGCCACCGTCAGCCAGTTACCGTTCTGCGCATTCAGGAAATTAACGCCGCCTGATTTTCCCCCAAGGGGAATAACAGGTTGGTCAGACCACGGAGGACTTAGGTCATGGCACAAAAAAAAGCTGGCGGTTCATCCCGTAACGGGCGCGATAGCGCCGGACGCCGCCTTGGTGTAAAAAAGTTTGGTGGCGAGCAGGTTCTTGCTGGCAACATCATCATTCGTCAGCGTGGCACAAAGGTAAAAGCTGGCGTTGGCGTTGGCGTTGGCCGCGACCACACGCTGTTTGCCCTGATCCCGGGCAATGTGCGTTTTGAACGCCGCGCAGAAGGCCGCGTCCACGTTTCTGTTGACGCGCTGCCCCTCGCAGCCGAATAAGCAGGCTGGTTTTTTCCAGTCTACGTTTTAGCGTAGCTGGAACGCAAAACAGGGCCGGGCCGGAAGGTTCGGCCCTTTTTCGTGTTCCGGGGCGGAAGGTATGTCATGAAGTTTCTAGATCAGGCTAAAATCTACGTTCGCTCAGGCGACGGTGGAGATGGTGTGACAGCCTTCCGTCGGGAAAAATACATCGAATTTGGCGGACCCGATGGCGGCAATGGCGGCCGTGGGGGCGACATTATTTTCGAGGCGGTTCCCAACCTGAACACGCTGATCGATTTTCGCTACACCCAGCATTTCCGCGCCCGCAAGGGTGGCAATGGCGCAGGCTCCGACCGTACAGGTGCGGCCTCCCCTGCTGTTGTCATCAAGGTGCCCATTGGCACCCAGATCATGGACGATGACCGCGAGACCCTGCTGGCCGATCTGGACGAGGCAGGCAAACGCGTAACCCTGTGCCGTGGGGGGGATGGCGGCTACGGCAACGCCAATTACAAAAGCAGCACCAACCGCGCCCCCCGCCGCTCGGACAAGGGCTGGCCGGGCGAGGAACGCTGGGTCTGGCTACGCCTGAAACTTATTGCGGATGTGGGGCTTGTGGGCCTGCCCAATGCTGGCAAATCCACCTTTTTGTCCGTTGTTTCTGCCGCACGCCCCAAAATTGCCGACTATCCCTTTACCACCCTGCACCCCCAACTGGGTGTTGTGCGCCTGTCCATGACCGAAGAGTTTGTGGTGGCGGACATTCCGGGGCTGATTGAAGGCGCGCATGAGGGCACAGGGCTGGGCGACCGCTTTTTGGGCCATGTGGAACGCTGCGCCGTGCTGCTCCACCTGATTGATGGCGCTGCGGGCAGCGTGGTGGATGCATGGCGCACCATCCGCCACGAACTGGCAGCCTATGGTGGCGGTCTGGCCGAAAAGCCCGAAATTATTGCCCTGAACAAAACCGATGCCATGACCCCGCGTGAGGCATCCGCCCGCCGCGCGGCCTTGCAGAAAGCCAGCGGCGCCCCCGTGCTCCTGATCTCGGCCGCATCAAGACAGGGCGTGCCAGAACTGCTACGCCTTTTGCAGGACACAGTTACCGCCGCCCGCAAGGATGCACAGGCCAACTCCTGATCCATCATTGCGCAATGCCATAGCTGGAGGGGGGAGCCTCCCCCCAACGGATAAGCCCATGACCACAGACAGCCCCCGCCCCTCTCTCCTGCACGCAAAAAGGCTGGTTATCAAAATCGGCAGTGCTTTGGTTGTGGACCCGCAAAAAGCCGCCCCACGGCAGGAGTGGCTGGCAAGTGTTGCTGCGGATATTGCCGTTTTGCGCAAACAGGGTGTGGCGGTCAGCGTTGTCTCCTCCGGGGCTATTGCCCTTGCGCGGCACACGCTGGGCCTGACCGCTGGCCCCTTACGGCTGGCGGAAAAACAGGCCGCAGCGGCCGTGGGCCAGATCAGCCTTGCACAGGCATGGAGCCACGCCCTCTCCGCCCACGGGCTGACAGCCGCCCAACTGCTGCTCACCCCCGAGGACACAGAAGACCGCAAGCGTTACCTGAACGCCCGCGCCACCCTGAACACCCTGCTGGAACTGGGATGTGTGCCGGTCATTAACGAAAACGACACCATTGCCACAGCCGAGATCCGCTTTGGCGATAACGACCGCCTTGCCGCCCGCGTTGCGCAGATGACCGATGCGGACCAGCTTGTTCTCCTTTCCGATATTGACGGGTTATACACCGCCGACCCACGCACCAACCCCAACGCACAACACCTGCCGATTATTGAAAGCCTGACACCCGAGATCGAGGCTATGGGGGGGGAACCTCCACCGGGGTATTCCTCGGGCGGCATGCGCACCAAACTGCTGGCCGCCAACATTGCCACGCGCTCGGGCTGCGCTATGGCCATTGCCATTGGCAAAACCATGCACCCGCTACAGGCCCTTATGGATGGGGCGCGCTGCTCGTGGTTTCTGCCCCAGAGCAATGGGCATACGGGCCGCAAGCAATGGATTGCTGGCAGCCTGAACCCCACGGGCGAAATCAAGGTGGATGCCGGTGCGGCAGACGCTCTGCGCAGGGGCGGCTCCTTGCTGCCCGCAGGCGTTCTGCATGTGCAGGGGAACTTTACACAGGGTGATCTGGTGGAGATTGTGGATGCCAACGGGCGCATTCTCGCCCACGGCCTTGCCGCCTATGATGCGGATGACGCCCGCCGCATAGCCGGACACCATTCCCGCGAGACAGCCAGCATTCTGGGCTGGCAGGGCCGTGACGAGATTATCCACCGTGATGATCTTGTGATGCTCTGAGCCAGCAGGCTCAGGCACCCCCTACCAAATACGCCCGCAACACCCGGTTTTATGGTTTGTTGCGGGAGGGAAAGTGCAGCACAGGCTCCGAACGGCCTGTATGATCATCATACCGCGTATCGGATACGGGGGTGCGGCGCTGCCCGCTTTCCTCGCGTGAAAAATCGGGCCTGTAGGCTTCCTGATTAGCGTCTGGCGCTTTTTGGCGGCGCAGAATTTCAGCACCACTCACAGGCTGTTCGTCCTCCTCCTCATGCCACGGCATGCGTCTGGCCGGAGGGGGGGTATAGGTGTCGGCATCCATATGTGGCGCGGGCGGGGCTTCCTGCCTTGGCTCGTACGCATCCGACACCCTTGGGGCGCGCAGTTCCGCAAAAACGGGCATACTCCGTGGGGTGGAAGGTTTTTCCACCACGGGGGGGCGTACCTCCTCCACCACGGGTCTGTCCTCGCGCGCTGCACGGCGGGTAAAGGGAAGCGGAGATTCCGCTGCACTGTGCGCATACCCGGCGGGGGCTGCACTGCCCTGCATGGCGCGCGCGCGCAGTTCCGCCTGAAGTTCCTCCAGTTGGAGGGAGAGTTCAGCCAGCCTGCTTTTGACGCCAAAAACAGCAAAAGGCATCATCATAAACGCAAGCCCGAACACAATGCCAACCGCCAGAACCAGCAACTGGCCCCATAGCGGCACCCATTCGGGAAAAGACAATGTCATCATCAAAAGCCGTCCCGACCTTGTGTTGCGCCTGCGCGGATGATCTTACATGCCCAAAGCACGGCGGTAGATGTCCAGCAGGGTTTCCTGCTCTTCCACTTCCGATGGCTCCTGTTTGCGCAGGCGAATAATCTGGCGAATGACCTTAACATCAAACCCGGCTGATTTGGCCTCGGTAAAAATGTCCTTAATGTCGCCTGCCAGCGCCTTGCGCTCTTCTTCGAGCCGTTCAACCCGCTCGATAATGCTTCTCAGACGGTCTGCGGCAATGCCGCCTACTGCTGCGTCTTCTTGTTCGCCATCCATGTTCGGCTCCCTTTAGTTGCGCATCGTATCTCAGGCTCATGAATCCGGGCGAACAAAAACCCGTATCCTGCCGCTTGCCAAAGGCGCGGGCTTATCGTGCCGCGTGCACGGGGTCAATGATCACACACCATTCTAACCCTTGCAAACACGTCCTGAGCCTTCCATAAGCTGAACAGCCTTTGCGCGTTATGGCGTGCCTGCGCCTGCAAACGCCTTTATTGACGGCGGCCCTGCCAACCACCCCTGCGGGAATGTTTTTTCCATGGCTCTTGTCAATCACACGGGACCTTTTGATTTTGTTATTTTTGGCGCAACGGGCGACCTGTCCCGCCGCAAGCTGCTCCCTGCTTTTTTACGCCGCTTCCATGCGCAGGAATTCAGCGATGACGCCCAGATTATCTGCGTTGCCCGTACGGAGCTGAATACGGAGCAGTTCCGTGAACAGATCGAGGCCGCCCTGCGTGAATTCGCGCCCGAAACCGCGCAGGACGAACAGACCCTGCACCATTTTCTGGGCCTGCTGACCTATATCACGCTTGATGCGCTCAAACCCGGCGGAGACTGGCAGACCCTGCGCACCCTGCTGGCCGCCAACGACCGCCCCCGTGTGTTTTACCTTGCCACGGCTCCCGCACTGTACTCCCCCCTGTGCGAGGCGCTGGCCCACCACGACCTGATCAACCAGCACTCCCGCGTGGTGCTGGAAAAACCCATTGGCATCAATCTGGAAACCGCACGCACCATCAACCACGGCGTGGGGCAGTTTTTTCCCGAAGAGTCCATCTACCGGATCGACCATTATCTGGGAAAAGAAGGGGTGCAGAACATTCTGGCCCTGCGCTTTGCCAACCCGGCACTGGAAAAACTGTGGTCGTCCGAGGCCATAGCCCATGTGCAGATCACCGCGGCCGAGACCGTGGGCGTTGGCGGCCGTGGGTCTTATTACGATGAGTCGGGCGCTCTGCGCGACATGGTGCAGAACCACCTGTTGCAGGTCCTGTGCATGGTGGCCATGGATGCCCCGGCCTCCCTCGGCTCCGATGACCTGCGTAATGAAAAGCTGAAAGTGCTGAACGCCCTGCGCCCCATGACGCCAGACATGGTCCGCCGCAATGTTATTCGCGGGCAGTACGTGGCAGGCGAGATCAAACGCAAGGACGTGCCCGGCTATAACGAGGACCTGGGCACAGGCCGGGCCAGCAACACGGAAACCTTTGTTGCCATCCGCACCAAAATCCGCACCGCGCGCTGGGGGCATACGCCGTTCTACCTGCGCACCGGCAAGCGACTGGCCACCAAAACCACCGAAATTGTTATTCAGTTCCGCCCGCAGGTCTGGCCGATCTTTACCAACATGCCCTCTCCGGGGCGGCTGGTTATCCGGATTGCCCCACATGAGGAACTCTCGTTTGTCATGGCGGTGCGTGATCCGGGGGCTGGCGGTTTTCGCGTGCGCAATGCAACCCTTGGCATGTCGTACGAAAACGCGTTTTCGGTCACGTATCAGGACTCCTACGAACGGCTTCTGCTGGACGCGGTGCGCGGAGACCCCGCCCTGTTCATCCGCCGCGACGAGGTTGAAGCCTCGTGGCAGTGGATTGAACCCATCCTCAACTCATGGCGGCATGCCATGACCCCGCTTGAACCCTACCCCGCCGGAAGCTGGGGTCCTGCCTCCACCCGGTCCCTGCTGGCCCGTGACGGCGCCCTGTGGCACGAAGATATGCTGACATGACAGACACCAACAAAACCCCTGCCCCCAAGCCTTCCGCCACGGGGCCAAAGCGCGGCCCGTTTGCCCAGCGGACCCTGCGCCAGCATGTGCTGCGCAGGCTGGCCATGGTGCTGCCACTCACGCTGCTTATGATCGTGCTGGCAAAAAGCGGCATACTGGAGCGTATGGTGGACCGGTACACGTTTTCGGCCCAGAGTTGGTACGAGGATACGGCCCTGATCCAGCACCTTCGCCTGAAGGTGACACAGAACGGCATGACCCATGACAGGCCCGACTGCCTGCTGTTTGTGGTGAATGGCAACGACCAGCCCACCGCATCACGCATTGAGGTCATGGAAAAAAGCACAGGCACCTGCCCCGCACCCAAGGGGGAACTGAACAAGCTGTTCACCCTCAAAGTGGACCGGATGAACCGGATTATCCTCTCCGATCAGGGTTCGCCCGGCCTGTTCCACCCCATTCCCTAACCACCCCGCGCCACCTGCTGTGCAGTCTGTGCTAGGTGCGGGTGGCAAAAGCCCTGCGCAGGGCGCGCCCACCAAGGCGCAATGCCGCCTTGCCGTGGGGCATAAGTGCATAAAAATTGAGGAACGCATGCAAGGTGCCGGAGTAGCAGCGGTACAGGACCGGCACCGCGGCGGCTTTAAGGGCTGATGCATAGGCCTGCCCTTCGTCCCGCATGGGGTCACATTCAGCCGTTACAATAACCGCTGGAGCCAAACCACCCAGATCGGCCGTGTGACCGGGCACAAAGCAGGGATGTGTCCAGTCTTCCTCACGCTGGATATACTGGGCGGCGTACCACTCCATGGACCTGCGGGAGAGAAAATACCCCTCCTCGTACGTGGTCTGCGATGGCAGGTTATTCCGGCCATAAAGCGATGGATAGTACAGCACTTGCAGCGCCGGATTGGGGCAGCGACCTGCCCGCCCCTCCTGCGCCAGCACAGCGGCCAGATTACCCCCCGCACTATCCCCCGCAACCGCCACCTGCCCGCCCCAGTAACGGGCGGAAGCGCCAGCCAGCCAGCCCAATACCGCGCGGGAGTCCTCCACTGCGGCGGGAAAAGGGTTTTCGGGCGCCAAAGCGTAATCGGGTAATAACACCGCCGCCCCGGCCGCCCGCGCAAGGCGGCAACAAATGCCGTGGTGGGAGTTCAGGCCGCAATGCACAAAACCACCCCCATGCAGGTACAGCACCGCCCCCCGCACGCGCCCATGCGGAATGTACAGCCGCGCAGCCAATGGCCCCGTAGCCCCCGGCACCTCCAGAGTGATGACCTTACGCAACGGCAGGGCAGAAAGCCGCTGCGGAAAGGAAGGGGTGTCCATGCCCTTGCGCAGCGCGCGCAAAAAATGCTGCTGCGGGGCAGGCTGCGCCGCCAGATGGGGGGCGGCCTGCCCTACGAGGCGGGTATTGGCCCCCGTGTGCTCATGCGTGTTGGCCGCATTATGGCTGGCGTTGCGCTTTTTGCGCTGCTCCTGCCAGCGAATACCCCTGAGCAGCAACCGCGATGGCAGATTAGGCCGAAGTGGGGTGGAAACGGAGGTAGGAACCAAAAAATCTGACATACGCACATGATGTGCATTCTTACCTGCTCCTGCCAAGAGCGCTTTTCCAACACAAAGCCCTTGACCTGTGCCTGCCGCCAACGCAGGGTGCGCGGGCCAGACGGTCGGACGGTCGCTGTTATGCGCTTTTGTGCATGATGGAGGAAAGTCCGGGCTCCACGGGAAGAACGGTGCCGGTTAACGACCGGCGAGGGTGACCTCAGGGAAAGTGCCACAGAAAACAGACCGCCTTCCGGGTTCCATGCCATGGGAAACCATGGGACGGGCTGAAGGTAAGGGTGAAACGGTGCGGTAAGAGCGCACCGCTCCGCTGGTAACAGGGGAGGCACGGCAAACCCCACCGGGAGCAAGACCGAATAGGAACGGCAGAAACCTTCGGGTTTCGGGGGTTCTCCCGCCCCGTCGTTCGGGTTGGTCGCGTGAGGCATGTTGCAAGACATGCCCCAGAGGAATGATCGTCCAGGCCCTTTTGGGCTAGACAGAACCCGGCTTACAGACCGTCTGGCATTTTCTCCCCCATTCTCCCTTCATATCCATGCTGTGTGGGGGCTGTTGCATGCCCTTTTTACTGCAAAAGAACATAACAGGAACGAATAATGTCTTTCCCTTGTTCGATTCCGCTTGATCAATACATAGCCGCGACTCTCACGCTAAGTATGAATACTTTATAAACGGCGGTTTTCTGCTGTTTTTTCTTCGCTTTTAATTTGCGTCCCATGCGGTCCCATGCTATCCCACGGCAGACCATAAAAATGGTTGCGGTCCCATGTTCCCCGCCCCCTCAAGGAACAGAAACCATTGGCTCAAAAGGACTTCTGAACTTCGTGAGTGTGTTCCTCGGCACGCATGAAAATCGATTCGACGCAAAAGGACGCGTCTCGATTCCTGCTGGGTTCCGCTCCGTTCTTAAGTCACAGCAAAAGGAAGGCGACGCGCTGGTGATTCTCCGCCCCTCCCATACGCTGCCCTGCATTGAGGCATGGCCAGCTGTGGCCTTTGCCCGCCTGACCGAGCCATTGGACCGTCTGGATATGTTCTCCGATGAACATGACGACCTTGCCGCCGCCATTTACGCCGATGCCTACCCCATGGACCCCGACCGCGAAGGCCGACTGATGCTGCCTGACTTCCTGCGTGAGCATGCAGGACTACAGGATGGCGCAACGGCTGCCTTTATGGGTGTGGGGCGCATTTTTCAGATCTGGGAGCCGGAGGCTGCGCGCCTGCGCCGGGCCGAAGCCCGCCAGAAGTCCCGCCGTGTCACCATTCCCGCGGCCCCGCAGACCAGCCAGAGGGAAGACTAGGCCATGAACGCGCTCCCCCTTCCCTCCGCCCTAACGCCCCCCACCAGCGGGCATGTGCCCGTTATGCTGGCCGAGGTGCTGCATTATCTGGCCCCGGCCAGTGGCGAGGCCATTCTGGACTGCACCTTTGGCGGGGGCAGCTATAGCTGCGCAATCCTGAACGCCGCACCGTGCAACGTGTGGGCCATAGACCGCGACCCCGACGCCATTGCCCGTGGGCAGGTCCTGTGCGCGGAACAGGAAAAAACGGAAGGCCAGTCGCGCCTGCACATGCTGGCGGGCAGCTTTGGCCACATGGCCGAACTGGCTGCACAGGCCAACGCACCCCGTTTTGACGGTATTGTCATGGACCTTGGCGTATCCTCCTTCCAGATTGATGAAGCCGAACGCGGCTTCTCCTTCCGTTTTGACGGACCGCTGGACATGCGCATGGCGCGGCAGGGCCGGAGTGCGGCGGATATCATCAACACCGCACCCGAGGCGGAGCTGGCCGATATTTTCCATTTTTATGGCGAGGAACGGCATGCCCGCCGTCTGGCCCGCACCCTTGTTGCCGCACGGGCGGAAACCCCGTTCCACACAACACTGCAACTGGCCGAGACCATTCGTGCCGTGGTGCCGCAGGACCGTTCGGGCATTGACTCCGCCACCCGCAGTTTTCAGGGCCTGCGCATTGCCGTGAATGATGAACTGGGCGAGATAGAACGCGGGCTGGAACAGGCCGTAACCCTGCTCAACGATGGGGGGCGGCTTGTTGTTGTGTCCTTCCACTCGCTGGAGGACCGGCTGGTCAAACGCGCCATGCAGCATGCTTTGGGTAAGGATGTCAGCTTTTCCCGCCATGACCCGCGCGCCTCACTTGCGCCAGCCGCACCGGCTGCTTTTGTGGGCCTGACCAGCAAGGCCATCCGCCCGACCGATACCGAATGCCGCGCCAACCCACGCGCGCGCAGTGCCCGCCTGCGCGCCATGATGAAACGCCCTTCTCCGTCCGCTTCCTTGACTAAAGGATTGAGTGCATGATCCCCCGCCCATTCACATGCTGCTGCGCTGTTCTGGCGATTGCATCGGGGTTCTTCCTTTACACAAAGAAGCACCAGACAACCCTGCTGGACCAGCAGATTTCCGCCATTGTGACCGAAACCGAGCACGTGCGTGGCCAGACCGCCATGCTGCGCACGGAATGGGCGCTGGAAAACCAGCCCGAGCGGCTGGCGGCCCTTGTTGTCAAACACGCGGCTTACCTTCAGTCCATGGACCCGTCACAGTTTGTGCGCATGGCCGATCTGGTGCAGCACCTGCCAGATGTGGTGAGGGAACCTGTGCCCGTGGCCCAGTCCAGCGCACCGGCACAGGTGGCGCAGGTGGCCAAAACCCAGCCTGCCCCACAGCCCCCCGTGGCGGTTGCCGCCAATACCGTGCAGCACCTGCCGCCCCCGCAGCCTGAACGTGAGCGCCCTGCTGCTCTGGCGGACGCCACACCTGCGGTGGCCCGCCCGCTGCCCGTACGGGCCGTGCGCCCCCACCCCACGGTTGTGGCGATGGAAAGCCCCGCGCCAGCAGCGCATGTTCTGGTTGCACCTACGCCCCTGCCTCCCCCGGTTGCCGTGCGTGATGCCGCCGTTACGCGCACAAATGTTGCCGCCCGCCGCCAGCCCGTGCAGGTGGCCGATGCCCCCCGCCCCGCTGTGCGCCAGAGCCTTGCCACAGCCAGCACGGATGATGCGGACACCCCCACCACCCGGCACGCAACCCTTGCCGCCGCCAGCCGGGCAGAGGCCATGGCCCCCCGCCGTCTGGCCCAGAACAGTGATGACATAACCCCTGTGCGCCACCCCCTGCCGGTGGCCGCAGCAAGCTGGCACCCCGTTCGCCAGCACAGAACCCCCATGACCGAGGGTTATATGGAAGCCCGCGCGACTTCCGGTTATACGAACGGGTCCCTGCTGAGTCGCGGCAGCGATGCCCTACCCGCGCCCGTTCCTGTAACCAACTGATCGTTTTGGCTGAAAGTCCTCCTGATACGATATGGTCGTCCCGCCACGCCATGATTCCGAAACAACACGCACAATCGGTGTAACGGGGGACGACCTGCGCGCCCGTGCGCACAGGGAACAGATGCATGTGCGGCTTTTGTGGGTATCGGCCGGGTTTTGCGCGCTCTTTGCCTGTGTTGCCATCAAACTGACCATTGCCACGGTCCTGCGCCCCATGGTGCCCGAGCAGCGCCAGATTGCGCCGCAGGTGCCCAAAATTCCCAAAATCGACCCCAAAGGCAGTCTGGCGGGGGATTACGCCCTGCCGCAGGTCCACCGCGCCTCTATTGTAGACCGCAACGGGCAGACACTCGCGCTCTCGCTCCCTGTGGCGCAGGTTTACGCCAACCCGCAGGAACTGATCGACCCGGCGGATGTTGCGCATAAACTCAAATCCGTTCTGCATGACCTGAACGAGCCGGAAACCGCCGAGCGACTGGCCCGCCACAAGCAGTTTGTGTACATCGCACGCAACATTAGCCCCCAGCAGGAACTGGCCATTAACAACCTTGGCATTCCCGGTATTTATTTTGAACCGGGCGAGCAGCGCCACTACCCGCTTGGCCGCATGGCCGCCCAGATTATGGGTGCGGTGGATATTGATGATAACGGCATTGCCGGTGTGGAACGGTTTTTTAACAAACGCCTGCTGGTGGACCGTAAGCCCCTGCGCCTTTCGCTCGACATTAGGGTACAGTCCGCCGTGCGAGACGAACTGGCCGCCGCCAAGGACACATTTCAGGCCATTGGGGCCTGCGGCATTGTTATGGATGTGCGCACGGGCGAAATTATCGCCATGGTCAGCCTGCCAGACTTTGACGCAAACGAGTTCTCCCACGCAACAAACGACGAACGGTTCAACCGCTCGGTCACGGGGCTGTACGAGCCGGGTTCAACCTTCAAGCTGCAAACCACCGCCATGGGGCTGGAGACGGGGACCATCCACATCTGGGACAGTTTTTCCTCTGTTCCGCTCAAAATCGGCCGCTTTACCATACGGGACATGAAGAACGACCACTTTGCACCGTGGCTGTCCCTGCCCGAGGTCATGGCGTACTCCTCCAACCCCGCGGCGGCCCATATTGCACTTGATGTGGGGGGCAAACGGCAGGCCGACTGGCTGCGCAGCATGGGCTTTTTTGCCCCCGTACCCGTAGAACTGCCCGAGGCCGCCCGCCCACTTGTTCCCCGCCAGTGGGGCCTTGCCACAACCATGACGGTTGGGTTCGGGCATGGCGTTGCCGAGCCGCCACTTGCCATTGTGCGCGGCACGGCGGCTACGGTTAACGGCGGTATTCTGGTGACTCCAACCCTGCTGGATCAGGAAGACCCGGACCCACCAGAGCCAGATGCCTCCCCTGCGGAGCAGTTCCAGCAAGGGGTGCAGAATGCCGCCCTGAACCAGACGCTCCCGCCTGCGCCAGCAGGCATGGGAACGGGTGCCCCCATGCCCGAAGCCCCGATTATTCCCCAAGGTGTGCGTGTTCTTTCCGAAAGCAATTCGGCCCTGCTGCGCAGGCTGCTCCGGCTGGACGTTACACAGGGCACGGGACGCACGGCGGAATCGGCTGGGTATTTTGTGGGGGGTAAAACCGGCACGGCGGAAAAAATCGGCCCGCATGGCGGCTACCTCAAACACGTCAATATTTCCGCCTTTACCAGCATTTTCCCCATGAACGCACCGCGCTACGCCGTGTACATCATGCTCGACAGCCCCCAGCCCACACCCCAGACCCATGGCTGGACCACAGCAGGATGGAACGCAGCGCCCACGGTCTCCCGCGTGATCTCGCGCATTGGTCCCATGTTGCAGGTCTTCCCTGATGTGGAACATGCCGCCCAGATTGATGCGCAACTGGCTATTCCCATGCATCCGGCCGTGCCGCGTGGGGTCCGGCCATTGGGGCCGGGCAACGACCCCGGAGACCCCCGCAAGCTGGAGGCCGAACACCGCGCCACCAAGCTGGCGGCAAAGCAGGCCTTGGGGTCGGGCGCGCATACACTGGCCATTCGCAAAAAAACAGCAGGGGAGAATATGGACGAATGAGCACCCTCCTTTCCACCTTGCTGCACGCCCTTAATCTTACCGCCCATAATACCGGCACCGACCCGCATGTGAGCGCCATTACAGCCGATAGCAGGCAGGTGGGGCCGGGCGTTGTGTTTGCAGCACTCCCCGGAACCCGTGTGGATGGCCGGGCCTATATAAGTGCTGCCGTACAACAGGGGGCTGCGGCCATTCTGGCCCCCAACGGCACCGCATGGCCGCAGGGCGTGCCCGAGCGCCCCTTGGTAACATGCCCCGACCCACGCCACGTGCTGGCCCTTTGGGCCGCCCTGCTGGCAGGCCCACAACCGGCCCATCTGGTGGCGGTTACCGGCACGAACGGCAAAACCAGCACAACCGATTTTATGCGCCAGATATGGGCCTTGCAGGGCCACAGGGCCGCAGGCATTGGCACGCTGGGGCTGACCGGAGCCGAAGGAACAGGGGTAACCTTCCCCCCCCTGACAACACCAGACCCGGTCGCACTGGCCAATGGTCTGGCAGCCCTTGAGCGCGCAGGTGTGCATTACGCAGCACTGGAGGCTTCCTCCCACGGGCTGGAGCAGGGGCGGCTGGATGGGCTGCACCTTCAGGGCGCAGGGTTTACCAACCTCACGCGGGACCATCTGGACTACCACGGCACCATGGAGGCCTACCGCACGGCCAAGCTGCGGCTGTTTGATACACTTTTGCCAGAAGGGGCCATTGCCGCCGCCAATGCGGACATGGACGCAACAACCCTGAACGCCCTGCACGCCATTGCCCGCACCCGTAACCTGCGCCTGCGGCTGACAGGCGCCAACGGCACCACATTGCACCTGCTGGCCTGCCGCGCCCTACCTGCGGGGCAGGAACTCAGCCTAAGCTGCAACGGGCAGACCAGAACCGTCATGCTCCCCCTACCCGGTCGCTTTCAGGTCGATAACGCGTTGCTGGCTCTGGCTCTGGCCGTGCAGGATGAAGCCGCATTACCAGCAGCGCTGGACCTGCTCCCCGCCCTGACCGGCGTGCGCGGGCGCATGGAACGGGCCGTGGTCCTGCCCAATGGCGCCAGCGCGTATGTAGATTACGCCCATACGCCAGATGCGCTGGCCCGCCTGCTCTCCTCCTTGCGCCCCCATGCAAGCGGGCGGCTGGTGGTTGTTTTTGGTGCGGGTGGCGACCGGGATAAAGGCAAACGCCCGTTAATGGCGCAAGCTGCTGCCAGCGGCGCTGATATTGCCATAATCACGGATGATAACCCCCGCTCGGAAGACCCCGCGCAAATCCGTGCGGAGGTCCGCGCTGGCGCACCGGACGCGCTGGAAATTGGGGACCGTAGGCAGGCCATAACCGAGGCCCTGTCCATGCTTGGAGCAAAGGATGTGCTGGTGGTGGCAGGTAAAGGCCATGAACAGGGGCAGATTATAGGCACAACCGTGCTGCCGTTTGATGATGCAGCGGTTATTCGCGCCGTGGCAGGTCAGGCATGAGCACCTTATGGACCCGCACGGAGCTGGCGGAGGCAACATCTGGCCACTTCCTGTCCGGCGCAGAGCAGACGGCACCCCCCAGCCCAGCCCCCATAACTCCGGGCACGGCAGCGCTTGATCACTGCGCGCCACAAAGTGCTGCCCCCCCTGCCGGGGTCAATGGCATTTCCATAGACACGCGCACACTCCAACCCGGTGACCTGTTTATTGCCCTCAGGGGTGATACGAGCGATGGCCACACCCATGTTCAGGCAGCACTGGACAAAGGCGCTGCCTGCGCCATGGTCCATACGGCTGACGGGCTATCGGACCCGCGCGTTCTGGTGGTGGCGGACACAATGGTGGGTCTGCAACAGCTTGCACGGGCCGCACGGGCAAGGTTTACCGGCAAGGTTGTGGCCGTAACCGGCAGCGTTGGCAAAACCACCACCAAGGAAATGCTCCGCCTGTGCCTTGGGGCCAATGGAGCCACCCATGCGGCCGAGGCCTCCTACAACAACCATTGGGGGGTGCCCCTTACCCTTGCCCGCCTGCCCCGCAATGCCGCCTTCTGCATTAGCGAAATTGGCATGAACCACCCCGGCGAGATCCTGCCCCTTGCGCGCATGGTCCGCCCCGATGTGGCGGTTATTACCACCATAGGCTCGGCCCATCTGGGCCATATGGGAAGTCTGGACGCGATTGCGGCGGAAAAAGCCTCCCTTATTACCACCCTGCCAGCCCATGGCGTGGCCGTGGTCCCTGATGACGCCCATGGCGCGGCTTTTTTTGCCCTTGCCGCACAACAGGCCCACGTCACCTTGTGGACGACCGGCGCAAACCCGGCCAGCACCGTGCATATGACCACCATGCACAGTGGGGCTGATGGCACGCATTTTACGGCCCATATTGGTGGGGTTACACTTCGCGTCCATGTGCCTGCCCCGGGTGTGCATCTGGCGCGCAATGCGCTGGCAGCCCTTGGAGCCTGCGCAGCCCTTGGAGCCGACCTGCCCAAAGCCGCCGCAGCACTGGAAGACTTTGCCCCCGGCAAGGGGCGTGGCGCGCTCAGCCATATTGCGGGCGGGACCATAACCTTGCTGGACGAAAGTTATAATGCGTCCTCCGCCTCCATCCGTGCGGCACTGGACGTTCTGCACCACCTGCCCGCCACCCGGCGCATTGCCATTCTGGGCGATATGCGGGAACTGGGGGAGTTCTCCACGGTTGAACATGCGGCCCTTGCCCAACCGGCAGCCGCCTCGGCCGACCTTGTTTTTTGCTGCGGACCTTACATGAAAACCCTTTTTGACGCCCTGCCCCCCGCCAGACAGGGCGCATGGGCGGATAATGCCGCCTCCCTTGCCCCCGTGGCCTGCGCGGCCCTGCGCGGGGGAGATGCCGTGCTGGTCAAAGGCAGTCTGGGCAGCCGCATGCGTGATGTGATGACAGTCCTACAAACCCTTAATGCCGTGGAGCCTTCCTGAATGTGGTATCTGCTGGTCTCCCACGCGGTGCATGACGGGCACATTACCCTGCTCAACCTGCTGCGTTATATTTCCTTCCGGGCGGGGTGTGCGTGCATGACCGCACTGGGCATAAGCCTGCTGCTGGGCAGGCCGCTCATTACCATGCTGCGCCGCATCCAGCGCTACGGCCAGCCCATTCGCGCAGTTGGGCCGGAACGACATCTTGTGGAAAAAGCAGGAACTCCCACAATGGGGGGCATGCTGATCCTGATTTCGCTCACGGTTGCAACGCTGCTGTGGGGGAATCTGGAAAACGGGTTTGTGTGGGCGGTCCTGCTGACCACGCTGGGCTTTGGCGTTATTGGCTTTGCGGATGACTACCGCAAGCTCGCACGGCGCAACACGGACGGGCTTTCCAAACGTGCGCGGCTGGGTTCGGAATTTGCCATATCGCTCATATGCGGGGGGTGGTTGCAGTATTTGATGCCGCCTGAACTGGCCAACCATCTTGCCTTCCCTTTTGCCAAGGAACTGCTGCTCCCCCTTGGCCTGCTGTACCCCGTGTTCGCCATGATCGTCATTACGGGCTTTGGCAATGCGGTCAACTTTACGGACGGGCTGGACGGGCTGGCCATTGGCCCGGTGGTGGTGGCAGCCCTTGTGTTTGCCATTCTGTCCTACGTGGTGGGCAACCATGTTTTTGCCGATTACCTGCAAGTGCATGCCGTACCCGGCACGGGGGAACTGGCGGTGTTCTGCGCAGCCCTTGTGGGGGCGGGGCTTGGCTTTTTGTGGTTTAACGCCCCTCCGGCCGCCGTGTTCATGGGGGATACGGGTTCGCTCTCCCTTGGTGGGGCACTTGGCTCGCTTGCTGTTGCCATCAAGCACGAACTGGTCCTGTGCATTGTGGGCGGGCTGTTTGTGGTGGAAACGCTCTCGGTCATTATTCAGGTATTCTGGTACAAGCGTACAGGCCGACGTGTGTTCCTGATGGCCCCCATTCACCACCACTTTGAAAAAAAGGGCTGGGCCGAGCCAAAAATTGTTATCCGGTTCTGGATTGTCTCCATCGTGCTGGGCATGTGTGGTCTGGCCACGCTCAAACTCCGATGAGCACATTCCCCCCCACCCTGTTTACCGTGAAACGTTTTGCCGTTCTGGGCTTGGGCCGCAACGGTCTGCCTGCCGTGCAGGCTCTGGCCGCCTGTGGCGCGCATGTTCAGGCATGGGATGATGGGGAAGCCGGTCGCCTTGGCCTGACCGAAGCCCTGCGCCACATGCCCCCCGAGCAGGCCGCCCGCGTAACCTGCGCCCCGCTGGACACTCTGGCGGGGTTTGACGCACTTGTGCTTTCCCCCGGCATTCCGCACCATCTGCCCCGTGTGCATCCGGTGGCCGCGCTGGCCATTGCCGCGGGTGTGCCCATTCTGTCGGATGCGGAACTGCTGTATTGTGCGGTCCGGGCGGCGGGCAGCAAGGCGCGCTTTGCGGGCATTACCGGCACCAACGGCAAATCCACCACCACCACCTTGCTGGCCCATATTCTGGAGCAGGCAGGTCTGCCGGTAGCCGCGGGCGGCAACCTTGGCCCCGCAGCCCTTGCCCTCCCCCTGCTGCCCGATAACGGCGTGTATGTGCTGGAAATGTCCTCTTACATGCTGGAGCGGCTGGACACCTTGCACTTTGATGCTGCCTGCCTGCTCAACCTGACCCCTGACCATCTGGACCGCCACGCGGGCATGGCGGGGTATGCGCAGGCCAAACAGCGTGTTTTTGTGGGCCAGAACGCCCAGGACGTGGCCGTAATTGGCATTGATGATACCGACTGCGCCACCATTGCCGCGCAACTGGCCAAAACCGCCACGCCCTGCATGACCGTCTCGGGCGCCAACCCTGCTGCGTACTATTACGGCAAGGATGGCGCGATCTGGCACAACAACGCCTTACTGGCCACACTGGGGCCAGCCCTGCCCGGCGCGCACAATGCCCAGAACGCGGCTGCCGCACTGGCCATGGCCCGCCACTTTGGCGTGGCGGACACTGTGGCGGCACAGGCCATAGCCTCCTTTACCGGCCTGCCACACCGGCAAAAACTGGTGGCAACCTGCAACGGCATTGCCTTTGTGGATGATAGCAAAGCCACCAATGCCGATGCCACATCCCGCGCACTGGGCTGCTACGACCGGCTAGTGTGGATTGCAGGCGGCATGGCCAAGGAAGGCGGGATAGAAAGCCTTGCCCCGTATTTTGGCCGCATTGACCATGCCTTTTTAATCGGGCGGGATGCAGCGGAACTGGCGGCAACCCTTGCGCGCCATAATGTGCCCCATACCGTGGTGGACACACTGGAAAAAGCGGTCCCCCAAGCCTACAGTCTTGCGCAACAGACCCATACACCCGTTATTCTGCTCTCACCCGCCTGTGCGAGTTTTGACCAATATGCCGGGTTTGAGGCACGCGGGCAGCATTTTCAGGCATTGGCCCACGCGGTGCGTGCGCAACAGATGAGCACAACGGGGCAGTAGGACACGCATGGCCGGTTATTCCCGCACTGATGATTCGCCGTTTGGCCGCTGGTGGCGGAACGTGGACCGGACAACACTGGTCTGCACCTTTATCCTGATCGGCTTTGGCTATATTCTCATGCTCGCGGCCAGCCCCGCGGTTGCCGTGCGTATTGGCGCATCGCGCAATATGTTCATTTTCAAGCAGGTTCTGTTCCTCAGCGTTGCTGGGGTTATTGTAACCGGGGTTTCCATGCTTTCGCGCCGTACGGTGCTCCGGCTCTCCCTTGTTGGTGGAGCACTCATGCTGGGGGCCACCATGCTTACGCTGGTGCACGGGATTGAGATCAAGGGGGCGCGGCGCTGGATTGCGCTACCGCTCATGTCCCTCCAGCCATCGGAGTTCCTTAAACCCTGCTTTGCCGTGGTTACGGGGTGGCTGCTGACCGAGCGCCGGATTTCACGCTATTTTCCGGGTATGCTCATAGCCTTCGGGCTGTATGGGCTGATTCTGCTGCTGCTCAAATCCCAGCCCGATATTGGCATGCTAACGGTTATTACCGCCGTTTTTCTGGTCCAGTTGTTTGTAGACGGGCTGAACCTGATCTTTGTCGGTTTTGGTTTTGCCTGCATGGTGGCCGCAGGCATTGCCGCGTTCTTTATTTTTCCGCATGTGCGCTCGCGCGTGGAGCGGTTCATGCACCCCAATGTGGGGGACCATTACCAGATTGATACGGCCCTGCGCGCCTTTGGCAATGGCGGGCTGATGGGCCGTGGCCCCGGCGAGGGCCGGGTAAAGGACCTTCTGCCCGATGCCCATGCGGACTTTGTGTTTGCCGTGGCGGGGGAGGAATACGGGCTGGTCATCTGCCTGCTGATTATTTGCGTCTTTGCCGCCATTGTGGTGCGGACCCTGCTGCGCCTGATCCGCGAGGATGATCCGTTTGTGGTTATTGCCACCACCGGCCTGCTTACGGGTTTTGGGCTACAGGCGTTTGTTAACATGGCTTCGACCTTGCATCTTATCCCCACCAAGGGCATGACGCTGCCATTCATTTCCTACGGGGGGTCTTCGGCCATGTCTGTTGCTCTGGCTATTGGCATGGTGCTGGCCCTGACACGGCAGCAACCGGGGGGCCTGCGCCCCGGCAAAGGCTTTATCACCACTCTCAGACAATGGCGGTCAGCATGAAGTCCCGTACTATTGTAATCGCGGCCGGGGGCACAGGCGGTCATTTTTTTCCCGCCGAGGCTCTGGCAGATGCACTGGTCGCACGTGGCCACCAGATTGTGCTGATGACCGATGCCCGCGCAGGCAGGCGTTCGAGTGGTGTGTTCGCCAATGCGCCGCAGTTTGTGCTGCGTGGCGCGGGTGTGGCCGGGCGTGGCCCCATACGCGCCCTGCGCGCGGGCGCCACTCTGCTGGCCAGCGCATGGAAGGCGCGGGGCATCCTGCATACGCTCCAACCCGATGCGGTCATTGGCTTTGGGGGCTACCCGTCCATTCCTCCCCTGCTGGGCGCGCGCCTGCTTGGGCGCAAACACCCCGCCCTGATCATCCACGAGGGTAACGCCGTGCTGGGCAAGGCCAATGCCGTGCTCTCCCGCTTTGCCGATGTGATTGCAACCTCCTTCCCCACCGTTGCCAAACTCCCCATGGGGGCCAGAACCGTGCTGACCGGCATGCCCGTGCGCCCCGCCATTGCCGCACTGGCGGGGGAGCCGTGGCCCGCTCCGCAGGAGCACATTAACCTGCTAGTCTGGGGTGGGTCGCTGGGGGCGCGTATTTTTTCGCAGGTTGTGCCCGCAGCCATTGCCCGCCTGCCAGCAGAACTGCGCACACGCATGGTCATAACCCAGCAAGCCCGCGCGGATGATGTGCAGACCGTGCGCCAAGCCTATGCCAACATCGGGGTCAAAGCCCGTGTGGAACCTTTTCTGAACGATGTGCCCGACCTGTTGCGCGCGGCCCATCTGGTTATTGGCCGTGCGGGAGGCTCCTCTGTTGCGGAAATTACCACCGCAGGTCGCCCCTGTGTGCTGGTGCCCCTGCCCATTGCCGCCTCCGATGAACAGACCGAAAACGCCCGCGCCATAACCGACGTGGGGGCAGGCTGGATGATCCGCCAGCCCGACTTTACCGCCCAAACACTTGCAGCCCGCCTGCAAGACCTTTTCACCGCCCCGGACGACCTGGCCCGCGCAGCATCTGCCGCCGCCACGTTGGCCCGCCCGGACGCCGCCCTCCGCCTGGCTGATATAGTAGAAGAATGCCTCCAACTTTCTCCTTCACCCGCCCATCCGCCCTCACACGAGACGGAGACACGCACATGAGAGCCCTGCCCCTTTCCATCGGAACCATCCATTTTGTCGGTATTGGCGGCATTGGCATGTCCGGCATTGCGGAGGTTCTGTGCCTGCTGGGCTATTCCGTGCAAGGGTCGGACATAGCAGAAAACGCCAATGTCAAACGCCTGCGCGCTGCGGGCATTCCGGTCACAATCGGCCATGATGCCGCCAATCTGGGCAATGCGCAGGTTGTGGTTATTTCCACCGCCGTCAAACGGGACAACCCCGAGGTTGTCGCCGCACGCGCCAAGCTGATTCCCGTTGTGCGCCGGGCGGAAATGCTGGCCGAACTCATGCGCCTGCGCTGGTCGGTCGCCATTGGCGGCACGCATGGCAAAACCACCACCACAAGCCTTGTGGCCGCCGTGCTGGAAGCGGCCAAGCTGGACCCCACCGTTATTAACGGCGGAATTATCGAGGCCTACGGCACCAACACCCGCATGGGTAAGGGCGACTGGATGGTGGTGGAAGCGGATGAGAGCGATGGTTCGTTCCTGCGTCTGCCCTCCGTTATTTCGGTCGTGACCAATATGGACCCCGAACATCTGGACCACTGGGGTTCGGCCGAGGCCATGGAGGCGGCTTATGACCAGTTTGTCTCCAACGTGCCGTTCTATGGCTTTGCGGTGCTGTGCATAGACCACCCCGCCGTGCAGCAGATGATCCCGCGCCTGTCCGACCACCGGATTGTCACCTATGGTTTCTCGCCGCAGGCCGATGTCCGGGCTGAAAAGGTGATAACCGACAAGCTGGGCGCAACGTTTGAGGTTACGCTGACGGACCGCGTAAGCCGCCGCACCCGCAAGGCAGGGCCGTTCCGCCTGCCCATGCTGGGCGCGCACAATGTGCAGAACTCCCTTGCCGCCATTGCCGTCGCAACCGAGATGGACATTAGTGACGATGTGATCCGCTCCGGCCTAGCCAGCTTCCGTGGGGTCAAGCGCCGCTTTACCCGCACGGGGGAAGCGGGCGGCATTACCGTTATTGATGATTACGGCCACCACCCGGTGGAAATTGCCGCCGTGCTCAAAGCCGCAAGGCAGGCCGGGGCCAGCCGGGTTATTGCGGTCATGCAGCCGCACCGTTACTCGCGCCTGAGAACCCTGTTTGCCGATTTTTGCACCTGCATGAACGATGCGGACACCGTGATTGTCTCCGACGTGTATGCCGCAGGCGAAGACCCCCTGCCCGATGCCAGCCGGGACAAACTGATTGAGGGCCTGCGCGAGCGCGGGCACCGCTCGGTAGTGCCCCTATCCAGCCCCGACCATCTGGCGGAAATGATCAACGCCATTGCCAGACCGGGCGACTATGTTGTGTGTCTGGGCGCTGGCACCATTACCAACTGGGCACAGGCCCTACCCGCCCAGCTTGCCGCCCTGCAAGCCGAACACAAAGGTGGAAGTGCTGCATGACCCCCACCCCCGCAACCACGCTGGATGATATGGTGCGCCACGCCTTTGCGGGCACGCGTGGGCGTGTGACTGCAAAAGCCCCGTTGGGCGCGCGCACATGGTTCCGCGTGGGTGGCCCGGCGGAATGGCTGTTCCAGCCCAAAGATGCGGAAGATCTGGCGGGCATGCTGGCCCAACTCTCGCCCGAACTCCCGGTTATTGCGCTGGGGGCATGCTCCAACGTGATCATTCGGGATGGCGGGCTGGACGGCATTGTGGTGCGCATGGCCCGTGGCTTTGCCGATATTGCAGTCGAGGCCGATGGCGTGGTTGTTGGTAGCGCCTGCCTGGACGCAACCGTGGCCGAACACGCGGCACAGGCGGGGCTTGCCGGGCTGGAGTTTCTGGCGGGTATTCCCGGCTCCATTGGGGGGGCTGTGCGCATGAACGCGGGCGCTTATGGGGCCGACATTGCCAGCGTGCTGGACTGGGCGGAAATTGTAACGCGTGATGGCAACATGCTGCGCCTTGGCAACGCCGCCCTGCGCTTTGGCTACCGCCGCTCCGGCCTGCCCGAAGGGGCCATGGTGGTGCGCGCGCGCCTGCGGGCCACCCCGGCCAGACCTGCGGACATTGCCGCACGCATTGCCAACATCCGCACAGCCCGCGAGCAGTCCCAGCCTGTGCGCGCACGCACGGGTGGCTCCACCTTTCGCAACCCCGAGCCAGAAGTTTCCGCCCGCAAGGCGTGGGAGCTGATCGATCAGGCGGGCTGCCGTGGCCTGCGCCGGGGCGATGCGCAGGTTAGCGAAAAACACTGCAATTTTCTGATCAACCTCGGCCACGCCACCGCCCATGATCTGGAAGCATTGGGAGACGACGTACGCTACCGCGTTGCCCAGCATTCCGGTGTGCACCTGCACTGGGAGATCAAACGTCTGGGCCGCACACAAGGAACCCCCGCATGAGCACTCCCAAACGGATAACCGTGCTTATGGGTGGCATGTCCTCCGAACGGACGGTCAGCCTGTCCTCCGGGCAGGGGGTGGCGGAGGCCCTGCGTAGCCTTGGCCATACGGTCAGCATGCTGGATGCCGGGGCGGACCTTGGCGCGCTGGTGGCCGAACTGGGGGTGCAAAAGCCCGATGTGGTGTTTAACGCACTCCATGGCCGCTTTGGCGAGGATGGCTGTATTCAGGGCATTCTGGACTGGATGGGCCTTGCCTACACTCATTCGGGCGTGCGGGCTTCCGCCACCGCCATGAACAAGGCCGCCGCCCGCGCGGCTTTTATATCCGCCGGTCTGCCCGTGGCCGAAGGCCGGGTGATTGATATTGCCGAGCTTGAAGCAGGGGACCCCCTGCCCACCCCCTATGTGGTCAAACCCGTAAGCGAGGGGTCATCGGTCGGGGTGTCCATTGTGCGGCCGGGCACCAATGTGCGCACGCGCATTGTGCGCGAATGGACCTTTGGCCCACAGGCACTGGTGGAGGAGTTTATTCCCGGCCGCGAAATTACCGTTGGCGTCATGGGGGAGCGCGCCCTGACGGTTACGGACATTACCCCAACCGGCAATACCCACGATTTTTACGACTACGACGCCAAATACAACGCCGGTGGCTCCCGCCACGAACTGCCCGCCCGCATTGCCCCCGATGTGGCGCAACAGGCACTGGATGTGGCCGTAGCCGCCCACAGCGCCCTTGGGTGTTCGGGGGCGTCGCGCTCGGATTTCCGGTTGGATGATACAGACCCCGCAGCCCCACGCCTGATCTTGCTGGAGGTCAACACCCAGCCGGGCATGACCGCCACATCGCTCCTGCCTGAACAGGCTGCCTATTGCGGCATAAGCTACCCCGAACTGTGCCACTGGCTGGTTGAGCAGGCCACCTGCCGCCAATGAAGCGCCCCGCCAGCCGCCCCTCCCGCACGGGATTATTCCTCAAGCGCCAGAAGCGCCTGCTGCGGCCCGCCATCGGGCTTGTGCTGCTGGCGGGTTCGGGGGTTGCGGTTTATCTGGCGGTGCCACTACCTGCCCTGCAAAAGCAGATCGCCCCTTTGCGGGACAAAATATTGGGCACATCCGCCCTGCGCGTGACCAATATCCGGATTGAAGGCGCCAACCTGACCAGCGAGGACGCCATTCGCGCGGCCCTGAACATTGCCGTGGGCGACCCGGTCCTGAACTTCAACGTCTCCCGCGCGCGGGAGAACCTGACAGCCCTGCCGTTCATTGACCATGTCAGCGTTGAACGCCACCTGTCGGGCGAAATTGACGTCCACATTACCGAACGCCCCCCTTATGCTGTGTGGCAGCATCAGGGCCATTTTATTCTGATCGACCGGCAGGGGCAAAAAGTGCCTGATCAGGGAGCGAACGACAAGGACGCCACGGCGTTTGCCAAGCTACCCCTTGTTGTGGGCGAAGGCGCGAACGAAAACGCCGCAACCCTGATTGATGTGCTGGCGCAGGAACCGGACGTAAAATCCCACGTTACCGCTGCCGTGCGTGTGAGCGACCGCCGCTGGAACCTGAGCCTGAAGGACGGCGCCACCGTGCTCCTGCCTGAAGGGGAGGAGGCCCCGGCCATTCACCGTCTGGCCCGGATCAATGCTGCAACACAGCTCCTTGAACGCCCGGTGGTGCTGATTGACATGCGCCTGCCAGACCGGCTGACCATACGCGAACGCCCCCCCGAGCCTGCCCCCGCACCGGAGCAGAAACAACCCCAGCCCCCCACCGGAGGAAAGCCGAGATGAATGACACCGCGCACTCCCCAGCTTCCCCCGAACTTAGTCTGGCGGACCGTCTGCACAAAAAACGGACCAACACCCCGGCCAGTTCCACATTGCGCATGAGCGGGGGGGACGGATCACTCCCCCTCCCGCCCAGTGAGCGCAACAAGCGCCCACATACATGGCGCAACGGCTACAGCGCTGTGCTTGATATTGGCTCGACCAAAATTACCTGCCTGATTGGCAAGGGCGAACCCAACGGCATGCTGCGCGTGGCTGGCTATGGCTGGCGGCGCTCGGCTGGCGTGCGCAATGGCGCCATTACCGAGCTGCACGAGGCCGAGGCCGCCATACGGGCCACCGTAGCACAGGCCGAAAACATGGCCGAACGCACCATAGACAAGGTGGTTGTCAACCTGTCCTGCGGGCATCCGGCCAGCCGCCTGTTCAATGTGCGCTGGCCCATTGGCGGGCGCGTGGTAACCGAGGCGGATATCCGCCGCGTGGTAACAGAAGGCCGCGTGCAGGCTACCGTGCAGGGCCGAGAGGTCATTCACACCCTGCCCATAGACTTTACTGTGGATGATACCGAAGGCGTGTCCGACCCAAGGGGGCATCTGTGCGAAACACTCAAGGCCCGCCTGCACATTATTGATGCCGCCACCACCGCCCTGCTGAACCTGGAGACCGTGCTCAGCCGTGCGGAACTGCGCATGGAGGCCCTTGTTTCCTCCCCTCTGGCCTCCGGCCTGTCCGTGCTGGACAGGGATGAGCGCGACCTTGGCACAACAGTGGTGGACATGGGCGGGGGCACCACATCGCTCGCAGTGTTTGGTGAAGGGCAGATCCTGCACACCGCCCAGATTGGCGTGGGGGGCTTGCACGTTACGCGCGACATTGCCCGTGGGCTTGGCACATCACTCGACAACGCAGAACGGCTGAAAACGGTGTATGGCAGCGCCGATCTGGCTTCCGACGTGGAAGACGAAATCCTGACCGTGGAACTGCTGGGCAATGATGTGCCCCATTTTGAGCAGATATCCCGCGCCCAGCTTGGCCGCATCATCCGCCCCCGTATGGAGGAAACGCTGGAACTGGTGCGCGAAAAACTGGATGGCGCGGGCCTTGGCATGGCCGCCAGTGGCCGCATTGTGCTGACGGGTGGCGGCTCCCTGCTGGATGGAATCCGCCCGCTGGCCGAACGTATTCTGGGAGTGCCGGTCAGTGTTGGCCGCCATTCCGGCCCCGGTTTTACCCGCTCGGTCCGGCTTGGCCGCCCCAAGAATATTGCAGGTCTGCCAGAGGATACAGCCGCCGCAGCAGGCTTTGCCACGGCGGCTGGGCTGCTGTTCTGGGCGGCCAGTGCTGAGCGTCCATTCAGCGATGTTGAATTCCGCGAAGCAGCGCCAAGTGGTTTTTTACAAAAACTGGTTGCTTTTATTCGTGAGAGGGTTTGATTTGCCCAGCAAAAGGTTGGTAAACTATTCGCAATCTTATCCACCCCGCCACCGTTAACCCGCCGCAGTCCGGGAGAGACACATGACACTCAACCTAACCGTTCCACCCCAGACTCATGCTGATTTTTCGCCCAAGATCACCGTTATAGGCGTTGGCGGCGGGGGGACGAACGCGGTTGACAACATGATTGCCTCCAACCTTGAAGGCGTGGAGTTTGTTGTTGCCAACACCGATGCGCAAAGTCTGGCCAAAAGTCTGGCCGACAGCCGCATCCAGCTTGGCCCGCACCTGACCCACGGCCTTGGCGCTGGCGCCAAACCCGAGGTCGGCCGCGCCGCAGCGGAAGAAGCCGCGGACGAAATTGCCCGGTATCTGGACGGCGCGCACATGGTTTTCATCACCACCGGCATGGGTGGCGGCACGGGCACGGGGGCGGCACCTGTTATTGCCCGCATGGCGCGCGAGCGGAACATTCTGACCATTGGCGTAGTCAGCAAACCTTTTGCTTATGAAGGCAAGCGCCGGGCGCGCGTGGCGGATGAAGGGATTCAGGAACTTCAGCAGTATGTTGATACGCTGATCGTGATTCCCAACCAGAATCTTTTCCGCATTGCCAACGAACGCACCACCCTGCGTGAAGCCTACAAGCTGGCTGACGAAGTTTTGAACATGGGTGTGCGCGGCGTAACCGACCTGATGATGGAACGCGGCTACGTCAACCTCGACTTTGCCGACATCCGCAGCGTTATGGCCGAAATGGGCAAAGCAATGATGGGCACGGGCGAGGCCGAGGGCGACAACCGCGCGGTTGAGGCAGCGGAAGCCGCCATTTCCAACCCGCTGCTCGAAGATACCTGCATGGCCACGGCCAAGGGCCTGCTGGTCAACGTCACCGGCGGCGAGGACATGACCTTCTTCGAAGCGGAAGAAGCGTTCAACCGCATTTGCCGCGAAGTGCCCGAAGACGCAAACATGATCTTTGGCACGGTCATTGAAGAAAAAATGAGCGGGCGTGTGCGTGTGTCCGTTGTAGCCACCGGCATTGACGTTCCATCCGGCGGAGCAGAACGCCCCCATCTGGCCGCGGTGGAAACCGAGGCACAGCCGGAGCAGCCTTACGCAGCCCCCAGCGCGCAGCCCACGGCAGCACCAGCGGCACAGCACGTGCAGCAGCCCCCCGTGGCGCAACAGCCCGCAGCCGCACCGCAGCCACAGGCTTATGCGCCCGCACCCGGCCATGCCGCACCACCTGCACACACCGTGCCCGGTCAGGTTGCAGCCGCTACGGCACAGCCACGCCAGCCAGCACCGGCTCCGGCTCCGGCACCGGCGGCCTCCAAACATGCCAACCTGTTCAGCGAGCCGCCGCGTCCTTCGGCCTACCCTGCGCAGGACCCTAATGCCCGCAGCCTGTTTGGCCGCGTAACCGGCGCATTCCGCCGCGCCGCAGCACCCGAAACACGGCAGGAGCCTGTTGCGCAGTCTCACCCCACCATCAGTCAGGCCGAACAGGGCAGCACGCGCCACGGCGAAGGGGATAACGGGTTGGAAATTCCAACCTTTTTGCGCCGTTAACCCTGAATACGGCACCCCCCACCCTAGGGCGGCCAGCCACAGGGTGGGGGATGAAACAGACGGCAATAATCATTGACTCGCATCTGCTCCAAACAGGCCCTAGCGTTAGTGTGACGTAATTTTCCACACGAACATGGGGCGGTCGGGATCATGGATAATCTGTCTGGGGAGTTGACCCCATGTTCCAAATCTGTGGAGACCCTCCCGATCACCATGCGACAGATACGCCCTAAAGCCGCACCGGCCCAACATACGCTGCACCATGCCATTTCTGCGGTGGGCATTGGCCTGCATACGGGGCGTTCCATTAACATGACCATTGCCCCCGCACCCGCAGGGCATGGCATTGTTTTCCAGCGCACGGACCTGCCCAATGCCGCCCCCCTGCCCGCCCGGTATGACTATGTGGTGGAAACGCACCTGAGCACCGTGCTGGGCGAAAAAACACGGCCTGAAAACCGTGTGGCCACGGTTGAGCACCTCATGGCCGCTTTTTGCGGCTGCGCCATTGATAACGCGCTTGTTCTGGTCGATGGGCCAGAAACACCAGTGTTTGACGGTTCGGCCACGGATTTTGTTTTTCTGCTCGATTGCGCCGGGCGCAAAGCGCAGGACCTGCCCCGCCGCGTGGTGCAGGTGGTGGAACCTGTTCGGGTTGAACACCAGAATGCCTGGGTGGAACTGCTCCCCCACACCAGCCCAAACCTGCACCTGTCCATGAGTATCGACTTTTCCGCCCGCGCTATTGGCATGCAGAGCTATGCTCTGGACCTGACGCCAACATCCTTCCGTAACGAGCTTGCGCGCAACCGCACCTTTGCCATGCGGCAGGAAATTGAAGCCCTGCATCAGGCCGGGCTGGCCCTTGGTGGGTCGTTGGACAACGCCATTGTTGTGGATAATGACGTGGTCCTTAACCCCGCAGGCCTGCGCTGCCCGGACGAGTTCATCCGCCACAAGATTATGGACGCCGTGGGGGACCTATATCTGGCAGGTTGTGTGCTGAATGCCCGCTTTAGGGGCCATCGCTCTGGCCATACATTGAACAACATGGCGCTCAATGCCCTGTTTGCCCAAAGCACGGCATGGCAGGATATGACAAACCTGCAATCCACATCCGCTGCGGCCTGACCAGCTTTTTGCACTGAGCCTTCAATAATCAGCGTTTCTGTGCTTTTCTTGACCCGCTGACATGCTATAAGATTTTGTCTCGATCTGAAGAGCCGGTATGTTTGATATTTCTATAAAAACACAGTCAGTCCGTCGTCGTCTGCCGTTCGTGCTCTCAGCTCTTGTGCTGACCGGGCTGACGGGATGCAGCCTGTTGACTGGTAGCAAAAAAGCTCCGCTGGCTCCCAAAATCGCGCCCCCGGAAACGCTCTATAACAACGGTATTGATGCCCTGCGCACCCGCCGTTACGAACTGGCTGCCGCCGAGTTTGAAACACTCCAGCAGAATTACCCGTATTCGGGCTACATTCCCAATGCGCAGTTGATGGAAGGGTATTCCTACTACCTTAAAGGGAAATACCCCGAAGCCGTGCAGCAGTTGAACCGCTTTATCAGCCTGCACCCCACCAGCACCGATTCCGCCTATGCCTATTACCTGCGTTCGCTCTGCTTTTATGAGCAGATTGCGGATGTGCAGCGTGACCAGCAGGGCACGGCGGAAGCCATGGACGCGCTGGAAGAAGTGGTGACCCGCTTCCCCCAGAGCAAATATGCCCGCGATGCCCAGCTTAAAATCGACCTGTGCCGCGACCATCTGGCCGGCAAGGAAATGCTGGTCGGCCGCTATTACCAGCGCGAACGTAATTATGAAGGTGCAATCAACCGCTACCAGCGCGTTGTGCAGGACTTCCAGACCACCAACCATGTGCCAGAAGCACTCGAACGCATGGTGGAAGTCTACCTTGATCTGGGACTGACCGATCAGGCCCGCAAATCCGCTATTGTTCTGGGTTACAACTACCCCAGCAGCCAGTGGTACCACTACGCATACAACAAGCTGAAAAGCTACAAACTGCTGGATAACAAGCTTCCTCTGCCCGGCACGGCTGTTACCACGCCCGCCAAGCAGGACGTTGTTAAATCTCAGGCATCCGATACGCGGGACGAGCGTATGGCGGCACCTGCGGCCATGCAGCCCGCTGCCACAGCACCACAGCCACCCCCAGCGCCAAGTGTGCCTGCAACTCCCGCTGCCACAGCACCACAGCCACCCCCAGCGCCAAGTGTGCCTGCAACTCCTGCTGCCCCTGCTGCGCCAGCCACCAAAAAGTAATACAGCTTTCTCACTTTCCCTCTTGAATTAAGAACACAACAGGAACATACAGAACAGGCCTTTCCCGCCCATAGTCAGGGTGTGCCTGTTCAGGCTCAGGCGGGAACAGGCACAACTGTTTGGTCTGTTCCGCAGACTCCAGTCATTTAAGGTGTGAACCTAAAAGCCGGATGTCGCCATGCTGACACATCTTTCCATCAGAGACGTTGTGCTGATCGAAGCACTTGACCTTGCCCTCCACCCCGGCTTTACCGCCTTAACGGGGGAAACGGGGGCTGGTAAATCCATTCTGCTGGACAGTCTGGGTCTGGCCATGGGTGAACGCGCCAATGCGGGTCTGGTCCGCTCTGGCGCGGAGGAAGCCCGCGTAACCGCGTGCTTTGAAACACCGCCAAGCCACACGGTTTACACACAGCTTGAAGAACAGGGCATTCCCGCCGACAAGGGCGAGCCACTGGTCCTGCGCCGCGTTATCTCGCGCGAGGGACGTTCACGCGCATGGATTAACGATCAACCTGTGGGGCTGACCCTCCTGCGCAGGATTGCTTCATCCCTGATCGAAATTCAGGGCCAGCATGAGCAAATGGGGCTGGCGGATGCCTCCACCCATCGTGGCCTGCTTGATGCCTACGGAATCAAACCGAGCCTTCTCAAAAAAGTGGCACAGGCTTTTACCCATTGGCAGGAACTCCGCCAGAGCCTTGCCGCCGCCCAACACGCCCTAGAAGAGGCCGCGCGCGAGGAAGAATGGCTGCGCCATACAGTGGACGAACTCTCCACACTGGCCCCTCAACCGGGGGAGGAAAGCCAACTGGCACAGCAACGCCACGCGCTCCAGCAGGCCGAACGCCGGGGCGAGGCCGTTGCAGCCGCCCTGTCCGAACTAACCCCGCGCGACCGCCGCTCCACCGGGCCAGCAGCGGCCCTGCGTGCCGCCAGCCGTGCGCTTTTACGTCTGGTTCCGTCCTCCGCCTCGGACAAGGCAATTCCCGAGACCGATGCCCTGACCAACCGCACAACCCAAGCCCTGAGTGCGCTGGAAAATGCGGAAAACGCACTCGCCGAGGCCGAAAGCCTGCTCTCCCGCCTTATGGCGGATACGGAAGCCAACCCGCGCGAACTGGAGGAAACCGAGGAACGGCTGTTTGCACTGCGCACCGTAGCCCGCAAACACAATGTGTTGGTGGATGAGCTGGCCGCCCTGCTCGCCCAACTCACAGCCCGCCTGCATGCGCTGGATAATGGCGCAACTGAACTGGAAAGTCTGCGGCAGGCAGCAGAAGAAGCCCGCCTGACCTACATGACCGCAGCACAGGAACTGACCCATGCCCGCACTGTTGCCGCCAAAAAAATGGAACAGGCCGTAACCGCCGAGCTAAAACCGATCAAACTGGAAAAAGCCCGTTTTCTGGCCGAATTGCAAACCCTGCCCCCAGAGCAGTGGAGCCGCCACGGCATGGAGCAGGTCACATTCCTGATTGCAGCCAACCCGGGCCAGCCGCCCGGCCCCATTGCCAAAGTGGCCTCTGGTGGGGAACTGTCACGCCTGATGCTGGCCCTCAAGCTGGTATTGGCCGGACAATCGGGCATTGGCACGCTTATTTTTGATGAAATTGATGCAGGTGTGGGTGGGGCAACAGCCGCCGCCATTGGCGAGCGCCTGCACCGTCTGGCCATGACCGTGCAGGTGCTGGCTGTGACCCACAGCCCACAAGTTGCCGCCAGTGCGGATGCGCACCTGCGTATTGGCAAACAGACCCGCAACGGGCAAACAGCAACCCACGCCATAGCACTGGCCGAAACAGAACGCAGGGAAGAAATCGCACGTATGCTGGCAGGAGACACAATTACTGATGCGGCCCGCGCCGCCGCCGCCAGCCTGCTGGACCCCCGAAAATGACAACCAAGCCCATCACCCCGCTCGTGCAGATGAACATCCAGCAGGCCCGCGCGGAACTGGCGGAACTGGCCAACCAGATTGCCTACCACAACACCGCCTACCATGGGCATGACGCCCCAGAAATAAGCGATGCGGACTACGATAGCCTGCGCAAGCGCTACAACGAACTTGTTGCGCACTACCCCGATGCGGAACCCGAGAACAGTGCCGCCAACACGGTAGGAGCCACCCCCGACAGCGCTTTTGGCAAGCACATTCACCTTGTTCCCATGCTCTCGCTCGACAATGTGTTCGACCGCGAGGAGTTTGAAAACTTCATAACCCGCGCATCCCGCTTTTTAGGGCTGGAGCAGACCGAAGCCTCCACCCTGCGCCTGACTGGCGAACCCAAGATTGATGGTCTTTCCATCAGCCTGACCTACGAACACGGCGTGTTCACACGCGGGACCACCCGTGGCGATGGCGCCGAGGGCGAGGACGTAACCGCCAACCTGCGCACCCTGCGCGGCCTGCCCATGGCGCTGCCAGCCCCCTACCCGGACCTGATCGAAATCCGGGGCGAGGTGTTCCTCTCCAAAGCGGATTTTATCGCACTCAATGCCGCACAGGAGAACGCAGGCAAACGCCTGTTTGCCAACCCACGCAACGCTGCGGCTGGCTCCTTGCGGCAGTTGGACCCGAGCATTACCGCCCAGCGCCCGCTCTCGCTTTTTGCCTATGCGCAGGGGTACTGCTCGGACAAGGCAACCCGTAGCCACTGGGCTTATCTGGAGCAGCTCAGGGCATGGGGGTTTGTGGTCAACCCGCTCTCGCGCCAGATTGAAGGCGCGGCTCAGGCCGAAGCCTTTTTTGAGGAAATCAGCCGCGCACGCGCAGGGCTTGCTTATGATATTGATGGTGTTGTCTACAAAATAGACGACCTGAGTTTGCAAGAACGCCTGGGCTTTGCTGGCCGCGCCCCGCGCTGGGCCACAGCGTGGAAGTTCCCCGCCGAGCAGGCCATAACGCGCCTGAACGGTATTGAAATTCAGGTCGGCCGCACAGGCGCGCTTACCCCGGTTGCCCATCTGGAACCCGTTAATGTTGGCGGCGTGCTTGTAACCCGCGCCACCTTGCATAATGAGGACGAGATCAACCGCAAGGATGTACGCGAGGGGGATCTGGTGTTCGTCCAGCGTGCGGGGGATGTTATTCCGCAGGTTCTTGGGGTTGCGCCATCGGCGGCGGGGGCTGAGCGCAAGGCGGCGTTCCACTTCCCCGATCATTGTCCGGTCTGTGGGGCGCTGGCTGTCCGCCCCGAAGGCGAGGTCGTGCGCCGTTGCACCGGCGGGCTGACCTGCCCCGCCCAAGCCGTGGAACGGCTGATCCACTTTGTCTCCCGCCTTGCATTTGACATTGAGGGACTTGGGGACCGCAGTATCCGCGAGTTTTATGACGCCGGGCTGATCCGCACCCCAACCGATATTTTTCGGCTTAAAACCCATGCCCCAGCACTGGAACAGCGCGATGGCTGGGGCGAGCAGTCCGTGCGCAATCTGCTTCAGGCCATAGAGGAACGGCGCACAATCTCGCTCTCGCGCTTTATCTACGCGCTGGGTATCCGCCGGATTGGGGAGAGCAACGCCCGCCTGCTGGCCCGCCACTATGGCACCTACACCAACTGGCTACGCCAGATGGAGGCCGCCACCCTTATTGGCTCCGATGCCCGGCTGGAGCTTGGCTCCATTACCGGCATAGGCAACGCCATTGCAACCGATGTGGTGGCCTTTGTGGCCGAACCCCACAACCAGAGCACACTGGCCGAACTCAGCGCCGAGTTGCACATTACGGAAGAGGCCGCCCCCAGTGGTGGCCTGCTTGCGGGCAAGACCATTGTCTTTACCGGCACATTGCTGACCATGACCCGGCCAGAGGCCAAGGCCACGGCCGAACGCATGGGGGGCAAGGTATCCGACTCCGTGTCCAAAAAGACTGATCTGGTAGTGCTGGGGGAAAAAGCCGGGTCCAAGGCCAAAAAAGCAGCCGAACTGAACATCCAGACCATGGATGAAGCAGAATGGAACGCCTTTTGCGCAACAAACGGATAGAAGCACCACACCCGCAGTTTTTTACCATTGACCTGTAAAAGAGAGATTGCCCAGCGGCCAAATCTGCGCCATGCTGCCGGGCAACGAAGGGGTGGAGTTCGTCGTCCAAACCAAAAATAAAAATTCCGTGCCCAGTCCGGCTGCTGTTCCGGTATCCCCTGTTCCCATCCCCTCGGTCGGAACTTCAGCTCATCTGGCACAAAAGAATGAAGTGAACGGCAAAATGACCAAGTGGATCTACAGTTTCGGCGCAGGCCAAAGCGAAGGCAACGCCGGAATGCGCAATCTCCTCGGCGGCAAGGGCGCCAATCTGGCGGAAATGGCCAATATTGGCCTGCCCGTGCCCCCCGGATTTACCATTACCACTGAAGTCTGCACCGCCTTTTACGATAACGGACGGAAGTACCCGGCTGAACTGGAAGCCCAGCTTGAAGCCGCAATGGGTCTGGTGGAAAAGGCCATGGGCCTGCGCTTTGGCGACGCCGAAAACCCGCTTCTGGTCTCTGTCCGCTCTGGTGCGCGCGTTTCCATGCCCGGCATGATGGACACAGTGCTCAACCTCGGTCTGAACGACACGACAGTTGAAGGCCTTGTCCGCTCCTCGGGCGATGCCCGCTTTGCATGGGACAGCTACCGCCGCTTCATTCAGATGTACGGCTCCGTTGTGCTTGGCGTGCCGCACCACGAATTTGAAGACCTGCTTGAACAGGCCAAACGTGCCGCCAGCAAGCTGGATGACACCGCCCTGACCGCCGAAGAATGGCAGGAGGTTGTTAAAAGCTACAAGCAGATCGTGCTGTCCGAAACGGGAACCCCCTTCCCCGAAAATCCCAAGGACCAGCTCTGGGGCGCCATCGGGGCTGTTTTTGGCTCATGGATGAACCCGCGCGCCAACACCTACCGCAAGCTGCATGACATTCCCGCAAGCTGGGGCACGGCTGTAAACGTGCAGTCCATGGTGTTCGGCAACATGGGCGATGACTGTGCAACCGGCGTGTGCTTTACGCGCGACCCGTCCACGGGCGAGAACATTTTTTACGGCGAATACCTGATTAACGCGCAGGGCGAGGACGTTGTTGCGGGTATCCGCACCCCGCAGCCCATGGCGGAAAGCCGCTCGGTCGAGGGTCAGACCTCGATGGAAAAAGCGCTGCCCAACGCCTATGGCGAGTTGCTCAAGGTCCGTGATCTGCTTGAACGCCACTACCGCGATATGCAGGATATCGAATTTACGGTTCAGGCCAACAAGCTCTACCTGCTCCAGACCCGCTCGGGCAAACGCACAGCAGCCGCTGCCCTGCGCGTAGCCATTGATATGGCCAAGGAAGGTCTGATCACACAGGAAGAAGCGGTCACCCGCGTTCCTCCCGCATCCCTTGACCAGTTGCTCCACCCGGTGCTGGACCCCAAAGCCGAACGCCAGTTGCTGACCCGTGGCCTGCCCGCATCCCCCGGTGCCGCAACCGGTATTATCGCCTTCTCCGCCGAGGATGTGGAAGACCGCGCCGCCAAGGGTGAGGATGTTATTCTGGTGCGTATTGAAACCTCGCCCGAAGATGTGCACGGCATGCATGCGGCCCGTGGCGTCCTGACCACACGCGGCGGCATGACCTCCCACGCAGCCGTTGTGGCCCGTGGCATGGGCCGTGTTTGCGTGGCCGGTGCAGGCAGCATTGCGGTGGACTACAAAGCCCAGACCATGACCGTGGACGGCCATACGCTCAAAGCGGGTGACTGGATCACGCTCGATGGCGGCACGGGGGCTGTTTACAAAGGCCGCGTTCCCACCATTCCGCCCACCCTTTCGGGCGATTTTGCAACCCTTATGGGCTGGGCAGACGGTGTGCGCCGCCTTGGTGTGCGCGCCAACGCCGAAACCCCCGAGGATGCGGAAACCGCACGCCGCTTTGGTGCGGAAGGTATTGGTCTGTGCCGGACCGAACATATGTTCTTCGGCCCCGACCGCATTGGCCACGTACGCCAGATGATTATGGCCGATGATGCGGCAACACGCGCCCGCGCCATTGAAGCCCTGCTGCCATTCCAGCGGAGCGACTTTACGGAACTGTTCCGCATTATGGCGGGCCTGCCGGTGACCATCCGTCTGCTCGACCCGCCGCTGCATGAGTTCCTGCCGCATGG
Source organism: Acetobacter zythi (assembly GCF_963921165.1). Taxonomy (NCBI): domain Bacteria; kingdom Pseudomonadati; phylum Pseudomonadota; class Alphaproteobacteria; order Acetobacterales; family Acetobacteraceae; genus Acetobacter; species Acetobacter zythi. The sequence goes on along the minus strand of NZ_CAWUEO010000012.1, from coordinate 261,134 downwards.
TGAGGCTGAACTGGCCGATGTTGCCAAAGCACTGGGTAAGGATGTGGAAAGCCTGCGCGCACGCCGCTCGGCCCTTTCCGAATCCAACCCCATGCTGGGCCACCGTGGCTGCCGCCTTGGCATTACCTACCCCGAAATCTACGCCATGCAGGTGCGCGCCATTGCTGAGGCCGCACTGGACATTGCAAAGGAAACCGGTAAGGCCGTGGACCCGGAAATTATGATCCCGCTGATTGGCACCAAAGCCGAGCTGGATCTGGTCCGTAAGTCCTGCGAAGGCGTGATTGCCAATGTGCTGAGCGAACGTGGGGCGCAGTTGTCCTACAAAATTGGCACCATGATCGAACTGCCCCGTGCAGCCCTGACTGCTGACCAGATCGCCCAGAGTGCTGACTTCTTCTCCTTCGGCACCAACGATCTGACCCAGACAGCTCTTGGCCTGTCGCGTGATGATGCTGGCTCGTTCCTGCCTGAATATGTGGAAAAAGGCCTGCTGCCGCAGGACCCCTTTGTCTCCATCGACCGCGAAGGCGTGGGCGCGCTGGTGCGCATGGGCGTGGAAAAAGGCCGGGCCTCCAAGCCTGACCTCAAGCTTGGCATTTGCGGCGAACACGGCGGCGACCCGCTCTCCATCGCGTTCTTTGAGGAAGTCGGGCTGGATTACGTCTCCTGCTCTCCCTTCCGTGTGCCCGTGGCCCGACTGGCCGCAGCACAGGCAGCCCTTGCCACACGCAATAACAAGGCTGTTAAAGCCTAAGGAAAGAATGGCCGCCCCAACCGGGCGGCCATTTTTCAATCTGATATCATGCAAAAAATTCTTACTCTCCACCTCGTATCCGAGGCGACGGGACAGACGCTCGATTCCGTGGCGCGGGCCTGCATCGCGCAGTTCCCTAATACGGAAGTCCGGCTACGGCACTGGAACCTGATCCGTACCCAAATCCAGCTCCGGCGGGTTTTGCGGCATATTGCCAACAACCGTGGCCCGGTCATGTCCACCCTGACGGACCCGATCCTTCAGGCCGATATGGAAGCAGGCTGTGCAAGCCTTCAGATCAGACTGCTGGACGTGCTGGACAACGCCCTGCACTTTCTGGCCGAGGAAACGGGGGAAGAAGCGACCCGCCACCCCGGCGGCCAGTACATTATGGACGAAAACTACTACCAGCGGATTGAGGCCATGCATTACGTGCTGGCCCATGATGATGGGCAGGAAACGCGCGGCCTGAACAAAGCGGATGTTATTCTGGTTGGTGTGTCCCGCGTGTCCAAAACACCGACCTGCTTCTATCTGGCCAACAGGGGCATAAAGGCTGCCAACGTGCCGCTGGTTATGGGCATAGAACCACCCGAGGCCCTGTTTACCACCACCAAGCCGGTTATTGGCCTGACCATAGACCCCGAACGCCTGATTGAAATCCGCCGCAACCGCCTGAACCAGATGATACCGGGCAAGTCACGCCCGGAAGCCATAACGGATTACGCCTATATTGATCTGGAAAAAGTGCAGGAAGAACTGCACTGGGCAAGGCGCTTATGCCGCCGCCATAACTGGCCGGTCATTGATGTAACACGCCGCTCCATCGAGGAATCATCAGCCTCCATACTGGAACTGATTGCCACAACCGCCTGAGTGCCTTGGCCCCTCCAAGAACATAGGGGAGATGCCAAAACCCCCTTAGGCCCCGGCCTTCTGGCTCTGGCTTTAACAAACCAGAGCCATGTTTTTTCAAAGTGTGTCCGCGTCTGGCCTAGTCGGCCATTTCCTGCGCTGTCAGCCTTTGCACCCTGATGGCCTGCCCCTGTGCGTTATAATAAATCACGCTGCTGCCACGGCGTTGGGCGTATCCATCTGGTTGGCCATCCTTGGTCCAGAACAGCAGACGGTTTGTATCCGGCTGCTCCACTATTCTGTCCCCCGGTGGGGTAAAGTGGTATTTGCTGAAGTCCTTGCGTGCACGCGGCAAAGGCAGCTTACCCGCCAGATTATGCATGCTGGACGCACGGTGGGCGTCCGAATCATCATCATCCCCACCATTCAGCGGGTCGCCATCGGCATATGCAGGAACACCGGCCACCAGGGGCAGTGCAACCGCACACAGACCGAACATGACTTTCCATTTTTTACGGAAGACCGGCATCATGTCGGTGCTCCTCCTCTATCCAGACCTCTGATGGCAAGGCTTGCCAGTTATGGGCTACCGTATCACAGGTTAACACCTGTTACCGCGTTACTCCTGTTACAAAAAACTGTCAGCCCCCAGTTTTGGCATGGGCTATCCGCCACAAAACCAACCCCCGCACCCTGACTTGCCCGAACCCGCGCGGAAGGGATAAGAATACCGCATGACACAAACGCTGGTCGGTCCTTTTTTGCTGGAACGGGATATTAAAAAAAGCCGCTTCCTTGCGCGCGCCACTCCCATTGCCAGCATTGCCGAAGCCGATGCCTTTATTGCCAGCATTGCCGCAGCCGAGCCTGATGCCACCCACCATTGCTGGGCGTGGCAATTTGGCCCCCATTGCCGCTGCCATGATGCGGGGGAACCCTCCGGCACGGCAGGTCGCCCCATTTTGCAGGTGGTTGTGGCCCTAAAGCTGGACCGGGTGGCCATTGTGGTGTCACGCTGGTTTGGAGGGATCAAGCTTGGAGCGGGCGGTCTGGTCCGCGCTTATGCGGGAACCGCTGCCGAATGCCTGCGTGAAGCTCCAAAGGAAGAGCTGATCGAGCGGGTCAGGCTTGGATTCCACTGCCCATTTTCATTACTCGGGATTATTCAGGCCCGCCTGCCTGAATGGGGCGTTGAGGCCGAACCACCCGTTTTTGATCAAAACGGTGCGTGGTTCCAGCTTTTGCTCCCCGTAGCCCTGCAACACGACGTGTGCGCAAAGCTGACCGACCTGACCAGCGGTCAGGCCGATATCCGCCTTATAGAGGACGAACCAGCAGCTTAGCGGGGGGTAACCCACCCGTTGCCTGTGGAATCCCCCACCTGCCCGGAACCGAACGGACCAGAACTCTGGTAAGCCGAACCATAGCGCGACAGGTCAGAACCCGTAACCGAATCCCTGTGTACCTTGGCCAAATGGTCCGGGTCATCCCCATGCTGGAACTCCATGGAGGGAGCATCCTGATAACCGGGGGGCAGGCTACGGTGCCCATGCACGGTTTTTGATTCGGTCGATTTGGCCGCACCAGCCCCCGTATCTATGTTGCCGCTCCCTTCGGAGAAGGAAACATCGCCATCGGGGGTCATCAGGGGGTCCGCGTGGGCAACACTTACCGCCCCCACAAGGCTTGCACCCATGAGAAGGCCGGACATTACGTTTACAAACGGTCTACGCAGCTGCGCCATTGCGCGTTACCCCGCAAGAAAAAAGAAAAAACACCCCACCCGGGCCACAAACCCATGGCCGCGCGGGTTCCGTACTGGCAACCCTTATCACACCAAAAGTGCAAAAAACCAAATTCTCTGGCCAAGAGTGAAGCAGATGCCACACCATTGGCCAGAACATGGCTTGGGCCAGCAAACGCTATTTGCGTAATCCGTGTATATTGGACATAAAGGCACCCGCCTTTGGCAAATTCATGCCCAAGAGAGATTGTTTTTACCATACTGCTTACCATCTGTGTGTAATCAGCCCAACCGAACAGGAACGCGTTATGAGTGCCACGCTCACCCAGCCCAACCCGACGTCTGAGACCTGGATGCCGGATAGCTGGCGTTCGTTTCCTGCCAAGCAGATTCCCACCTACCCGGACGCCACCGCACTGAAAACCGTAGAAGACCGGCTGAGCGCCTATCCGCCGCTGGTTTTTGCGGGCGAAGTGCGCCGCCTGCGCAACCATCTGGCGCAGGCCGCACAGGGCAAAGCCTTTGTGCTGCAAGGTGGCCCGTGTGCGGAAAGCTTTGGCGAGTTCAAGGCAGACATCGTGCGCGATACGTTCCGCGTGCTGCTGCAAATGGCGGTTGTGCTGACCTTTGGCGCCAAGGTGCCGGTTATCAAGCTTGGCCGCATGGCCGGGCAGTTTGCCAAACCCCGCTCCTCCGACACGGAAACTGTGGATGGCGTAAGCCTGCCCTCCTACCGCGGCGATATTATCAACGGGCCGGAATTCACGCCTGATGCGCGTATTCCCGACCCCGCGCGGATGGAAACGGGCTACTTCCAGTCCACCGGAATCCAGAACCTGCTGCGCGCCTTCTCCCGCGGGGGGTATGCCAACCTGCATGAAGTTCACCGCTGGAACCTTGGGTTTGTTGAGCGCTCCCCACTGGCCAACCGCTACCGCACCATGGCCGAACGCATTGGCGAGACCCTCGCCTTCATGCAGGCTTGCGGGATTGATGCCGCTTCCTCCGCACAGGTGGATGAAACCGAATTCTATACCTCGCACGAGGCGCTGCTGCTGCCCTACGAACAGGCTCTGACCCGCGTCGATTCCACATCGGGCGAATGGTATGACTGCTCGGCGCATTTTGTCTGGATCGGGGACCGCACCCGCCAGCCCGATGGCGCGCATGTGGAGTTCCTGCGTGGGGTGCGTAACCCCATTGGCATCAAGGTTGGCCCCACCACCAGCGTGGAAGATATTAAAAGCCTGACCGCCATCCTCAACCCACGCAACGAGGCCGGGCGCATTACCCTGATCTCACGCATGGGTGCGGAAAAGATCGAGCAGTTCCTGCCCCCGCTCATGCGTGCGGTCAAGGAAACGGGGCAGCCGGTCACATGGATCAGTGACCCCATGCACGGCAACACCATTTCCACCGGCAGCAAGGTCAAAACCCGCTCGTTCGATGCGGTGATGAAGGAAGTGAAGGGCTTTTTTGCCGTATGCGCGGCAGAAGGCGTACCCGCTGGTGGTGTTCACCTGGAAATGACCGGCCAGAACGTGACCGAATGCGTGGGCGGCGCCCAGCGCCTGACCGAAGCCGACCTTGGCGCACGGTACGAAACTTTCTGCGATCCGCGCCTGAATGCCGAACAGTCGCTTGAACTTGCATTCCTGATCGCGGAGGAGCTGACCGGCCGCAACTAAGGCAGCACCTCTCTTTGCCTGATCACAGAAGCGGGGGGTGGCCTTTACGCCGCCCTCCATCACACCCATCATCTGTGCAGTGTATTTGGCAGAAAAGAGCATTTCAGCAATGACGCAATCCCCTACTGGTGTCGTAGCCCCCGGCGTTTCCTCCGCACAGGCGGCTACCGCCCTGACGGATGCCGAAATCCGTGCTCGCACGGACTCCTACTTCAACCGGACCCGCCAGATAGTAGGCCACTTTGGGGATTGCGAGGTCACTTACGCCTTTTTCCTGCGCTGCCCTGTTATTTCCGCCCCCGGCATTATGTTGGAATGGCTGAAAAACGTTATGGCCGAGCGCAATAGTGATTACTCGGTCGACCTGCTCCACCCAGAAGGCGAATGGGTGGGGGCGGGCGAGCCACTGGTGTATATTACCGGCTCGTTCCTGCATCTGGCTGATCTGGAAACACTTCTGCTCCAGAAGCTGGGCAGTTCCTGCGTTGCGGCCCTGCGTGCCTACCAGATGGCGCTCTCCCTGCCGCAGGCCCGCTTTCTGGCCATGGATGCCCGGCATTGCGCGGGGTACGAAATGCAGGAACTCATGGCCTATGCCGCCTCCATTGGTGGACGGGCCGCCCAAAAAGACGGGGCTGTGGGCTTTGTTGGCACCGCCAATGATGCCGTATCCGCCTTTTTTGGCACAACGCACGGGGCAGGCACCATGCCCCACGCCCTTATCGGCTACGCGGGGTCCACCGTGCGGGCTGCGGAAATGTTCCACGAAACATTCCCCAATTCCGACCTTGTGGTGCTGGTGGACTATTTTGGGCAGGAAATAACGGACGCGCTGGCCGTGTGCCAACGTTTTGAGGACCTCGCCAAGGCTGGCCGCATTGCCGTCAGGCTGGACACACATGGTGGGCGGTTTATGGAAGGGCTGAACCCGCAGGAATCCTATACCGTGGTCAACCGCCACGCCCCCGAAGCCCTGCGCCGCTACCGCTCGGACCGGGAACTGCGCTACCTGATCGGCACCGGTGTGTCCGCCGCCTCGATCTGGAAAATGCGTGAGGCACTGGACGAGGCGGGGTTTGAACAGGTGCGCATTATTGCCTCCTCCGGGTTTGGGGTTACCAAATGCGCCTGCATGGCCGACGCCCACGCCCCCATAGATGTTGTTGGCACAGGCTCGTTCATTCCCGAAATATGGAACGAAACCTACGCAACAGCGGATATTATTTCGTACAACGGTGTTGAGCGGGTTAAAATAGGGCGCGAATTTCTGTTCGCTTCCGCCCGCAACAAAAAAGACAGCTAAGGAAAATCCATGAACGAAACAGCCCCCCCGCAGGAGCAAGGCTGGAAAGTCCGTATTCTGGACCTGTCCGGCGGTGCCGAAGACAATATTGTGGAAGATGTTGGCGTTTTTCATGATCTGGCCCACGCCAACGCCTTTGCCCGCGCCTATGTGCGCGACAGTGTGGAACGCTGCCGCATGCCCGGCGCCTCCGCCAAGGATGTGCTGGACACATGGACCAGCTTTGGTGAAGACGCAGTGGTGGTCGATGCTGAGGAAGATGGCTGGCGCTCGGCCAACGAGCTGGATGATTTTACCGCCACCCCCGCCACCCCCATGGAGCGCGACTGGCGCATGCTGGACCCCCGCCGACTGGTGGATGGGGAAGAGATTATTCTTGAAGACGATGATGCTGAAACGGAAGAGGACGACACAGAACCGTTCGACCCCGGTCTGCACAACCTGCACTAAGCTCCACCCGCAGGCCGGGGCGCCAACCACCGCGTACGGTCCGGGCGGCCTTGTCCTGTTTTTTCTGTTTCCTTCGTGCTGGTCTTTCCAGCCCATTCACGGCATAAGCCTCTGTTATGAAACTCCGCTTTGCGCCCAGCCCGACCGGCCTCCTCCATGTGGGCAATGCCCGCCTGGCCCTTGCCAACGCCCTGTTTGCCCGCCGCAACAAGGGCAGGTTCCAACTGCGTATTGACGATACCGATACCGCCCGCTCGCGCGAGGAACTGGTAGGCGCCATCCAGCAGGATCTGGAATGGATGGGCATTGCGTGGGACGAGACCTTCCGCCAGACCGAACGGCTGGACCGCTACGCCGCCGCCATTGAAAAACTCAAGGCCTCCGGCCACCTGTACCCCTGCTTTGAAAGCGAGCAGGAACTGGCTGCCAAGCGCGAAACCCAGATCCGCCAGCGCCGCGCCCCGGTGTACGACCGCGCCATGCTGCGCATGACCGAGCAGCAGCGCGCGCAGGCCGAAGCCAATGGCAAGGTGCCTTACTGGCGCTTCAAGCTCTCGGGCCGCATTGTGCGCTGGCGCGACCTTGTTATGGGGGAGTGCCACGTCAAACTGCCTTCCGTTTCCGACCCGGTGCTGGTCCGCACCGATGGCACGGTGCTGTACACGCTAGCCTCGGTTGTGGATGATCTGGAAACAGGGATCAGCCACATTATCCGTGGGGAAGACCACGTTACCAACACCGGTGTGCAGATTGACATTGCCGAGGCACTGGGCGCACGCCCGGACCACTTCCGCTTTGCCCACCTGCCCCTGCTGCTGGACGAAAACGGGGGCAAGCTCTCCAAACGCTTTGATGCGTGTTCCCTGCGTACCCTGCGCCAGGATGGCGTGGAGGGGGAAGCCCTGATCTCCTACCTTGCGCGCCTTGGCAGTTCGGACGACCCGGCCTTGCTGCCGTTTGACGCACTCGCCCAGAGCTACGACCTCTCCCATATTTCGCGCTCGGCGGCACGGTTTGACACACGCCAGCTTCTGGCCATGAACCACCGCTACCTTGCCCAACTCCCCTTTGCCGCCGTTGCGGAAAAATTGCCCAAAGGTGCGACCGAAGCCTTCTGGCTGGCTATTCGCAGCAATATCGACCTGCTGTCCGAGGCCAAACTGTGGCTGAGCGTGGTGGAGGGGGATATTATCCCCCCCGTGCAGGAGGAGGACGAAGCGTTCCTTAAAGACGCCGCAGCCCTGCTCCCGGCTGAACCGTGGGATGAAGGAACATGGAAAGCATGGACCGCCGCCATTAAGGACAAAACCGGCCGGAGTGGCAAAGCCCTGTTCCACCCGCTGCGTGTTGCGCTAACGGGGGAAGAGCACGGGCCAGAACTGCGTGACCTGCTCCCCCTTATTGGCCGCAAACGCGCACTGGCCCGCTTGCAGCCTTCCCACATCTGACCCGCATGCGCCCCTTGGTCCCGTTGCTACAGCCGGGGCCAAGGGGCATCCCTTGTGGCGGGTTTGTGAAACACCTTTTGCCAGTTGTGCGCATAACATGACTTGACCGTGCGTGTTCTCGCCTTTCAATAGGGTTAACACTGCATTTTTTGTCAGTCTGGATTTTGTATGCGCCCTGTTCTGCACCGCCGTACATTTGGTTTGGGTCTGACCGCACTTTTAGCCACTCCCGCAATCGGGCGTGCGACCAGCCTGCCTGACCTGATGGACCGCCCCCCTCCTGAACTGGAGGAACTGAAGTGGTACCCTCCGCTGCGCGAGGCCATTCAGGCGCTCATCAATACGCATGGCCATTATTCCGACACCTATAATGGCAACGCCCCCCCCTATGTGGTTATGGACTGGAACAACACGGCCATTGTGGGCGATGTGCAGCAAACGCTGTTTGTGTTCATGCTGGAACACTTCTGCTTTCTTATGTCTGCGCAAAAGTTCCGTAAGCTGATCCATGTGCACGCGTCCAGCCACCCGCTGCCTGCACCTTTTACAAACATGGCTGGCCAGCCGGTTACTTTTCCCGATCTGGTGACCGATATTGTAGAGGATTACAGCGCCCTGGCGGCCCGCTACGGGCATATGCCCCACCCCATTGCGCGGGAGGAATTACAGGACAACCCCGCCATGCTGGCGTTCAGGGCGCGTATGGCATTCTGCCATCAGGCGGTAGCCGCCCTGCATGGCCCTGATGCCGCACAGCAATGGATGATCCGGCTGGTCGCGGGGCAGACCCAGACCGATGTGATCGCCCTAAGCCGTGCCGCTAACGAATGGTGCCTTGGGGCTGCCATTAGCAATCAAAAATGGGTCTGCCCCTCATCCCGCCCCGGGCTGGCGGGGCCGGTGCAGGCGGATATGACCCAAATGCTGCGGCTTACGCCCGAAATGGGCAACCTGCTCCAGATTTTGCAAGAACATGGCATAGACCCCATTATTTGCTCCTCAGCACTGGAGGATCTGGTGGCCCTGTTCGCCACCTCGGCCGAGTATGGCTACAATCTGCGGCACGAACACGTGTTTGGCGCACGGCTGGTGGAACATAAAGGCGTCATGGAACCAACCGAGGCCCCGCACTACCCGTTCCCCGCCGGTGCTGGAAAAACCGAGTTGATCCGCCTCCATTTTGAACAAAAGCGCAAACAGCCCCCGCTCATGATTTTTGCGGGGGAAAGCAGTTCTGCTGACCTGCTCAAATCCTTCCCCGATACGGCTCTGTGCTGCCTGATCAACCGCAAACAGTCCGCCGATATGGAAACCTTCCTGCGCGAAGCCGCAAAGCCTGCCGCACCCAACACCCCCCGCAGGCTTTACCTGCAAGGGCGTGACGAAAACACGGGCGAGTGGCGGCCCCATGCCACCAGCCTGCTGCTGGGCAGCACCACACCCACCCTGCCCACGTAAACCGCGCACCTGCCGCGCCCAAAGCCGTTGGCGGCAACGGCGGAGGCCAGCAGTACCCGGGGTTACACGGACCAGCGCCTACGCGCCTTCCAGCGGTTAAGCAGCAGGGAGTTGCTAACAACACTGACCGAACTCATCGCCATGGCAGCCCCGGCCAACACCGGGTCCAGCAGACCAAAAGCCGCCAGCGGCAGGCCCAATATGTTGTAAATGAAAGCAAAAAACAGGTTCTGCCGGATTTTGGCAACCGTTGCGCGGGAGAGCGAGACCGCATCGACCAGTGCAGTTAACTGGCTGCGCACAAGCACAACATCTGCTGTTTCGAGCGCAATATCCGCCCCTGCCCCAATGGCAAAGCTGACATCGGCCAGAGCCAGAGCCGGAGCATCGTTTATGCCGTCCCCCACCATGCCCACGCAGTGCTGCCCGCCTGCACGGAGCCGGGCGATCTGGGTGGCTTTGCCATCTGGCAGCACGCCGGCCACAACTTCGTCTATTCCCACCTGCCGGGCCACGGCCTGAGCGGCGCGTTCGTTATCCCCACTCAGCATGACCACGCGCAATCCCTCGCTCCGCAGCGCGGCTATGGCCAACTGGGCCTCCGGGCGCACCTGATCGGCCAGCCCAAAATAGGCCACCACGGCACCCGCACGGGCCAGCGCCACAATGCTTTGCCCCTGCGCCTGCCAGCCATCGGTCAATGCCGTATCAACCGCATAACCAAGCTGGAGCATGTAGGACAGAGAGCCAAGATGCACGTCCTCCGCACTCAGGCGCGCCTGCACCCCCTGCCCCGGTATGGCCTTGAAGTCGGTTATGGCCGCAGGCTCCGCCCCACGGGCCGTGGCATAGGCCACAATGGCGCGGGCCAGTGGGTGTTCGGAGCTTTGTTCCAGTGCGCAGGCCAGCCCCAGCATTGTCTGCTCATCCACGTCCGGTGCGCGCTGCACCTGCACAACACCGGGCCTGCCCATGGTGAGTGTGCCGGTTTTGTCCGTGACCAGAATATCCATTTTACGCGCCTGCTCCAGCGCATCCGCATTGCGGAACAGAATGCCCGCCTGCGCGCCAAGGCCCGTGCCAACCATAATGGCCGTAGGCGTTGCCAGCCCCAGCGAACAGGGGCAGGCAATAACCAGAACGGACACGGCATTGACCAGACTTGCCCCAAAATCCCCCGTAATGGCCCAGCCCAGCGCCAGAGCCAGCACCGCCAGCCCCAACACCGCAGGCACAAATACGGCTGCCACACGGTCTGCCAGACGTTGCACACTGGCCTTGCTGCCCTGTGCCTGCTCCACCATGCGCACAATGCCCGAAAGCACCGTTTGCGCGCCAACCCTGCTGGCCTGCACACGCAGCGCACCGGTCTGGTTGAGCGTGCCTGCAAACACACGATCACCTTTGGTTTTGGCAACGGGGGCACTTTCCCCCGTTAACATGGCCTCGTCCAGATCGGACTGACCGTCCAGCACCTGCCCGTCCACGGCAACACTTTCGCCCGGACGGACCATAAACACATCGCCGGGTATCAGTTGCTCAACCGGTTGCTCCACCCACTGGCCATTGCGTTCCACATGGGCGGTGCGGGGTTGCAGGTGCAACAGGCTCTGCATGCCCGCACTGGCACGGGCTTTGGCGCGGGACTCCAGCAACCGCCCAAGCAGAACAAGGGTTACCACCAGTGCGCTGGTCTCAAAATACACAGGCTGGTCCAGCCCAAAAGCCATAACAGCCGTGCTGAACACAAAGGCTATGCCAGTCCCCATAACCACCAGCACATCCATATTGGCAGCCCCACTGCGCAGGGCATGCACGGCGCCGCCATACATGGCCCGGCCACACCAGACCTGCACAACACCCGCCAGCACAAACTGCCCCCACAACGGCAGCATGGCGGCATGAGCACCTGCAAGCATACCCAGCATCTGGCCCAAAAAAGGCAGGCTCAGCACGGCGGCAAGCACAAAATTACGCCACTCCCGCTGCCATTCGGCCCTGTGCTGGCTATTTTGTTCATCCGGGTTCTGCTGGCTGTACAGGGTTGCGCCGTAACCTGCTTTTTCCACCTGGGCGATCAGGGCGGGCACATCCACAACACCGGGTATAAAAAGCACATGCGCGCGCTCGGTCGCCAGATTGACCGAAGCCTGAACAGACGGCAGGGCGTTGAGCACTTTTTCCACCCGGTTCACGCAGGAGGCGCATGTCAGCCCGCTCAGGGCCAGATCCACACTGCTGGTTTCGGGCACAAACCCCGCACCTTGCACAGCAGCAAGCACCAAAGGGAGCTGGGTCGTTGGGTCATCCAGCGTAACCTGTGCGCGTGCCGTGGCAAAATTGACCGCAGCCTGAATACCCTGCTGGCGGTTGAGCACTTTTTCCAGCCGGGTGGCGCAACTGGCGCAACTCATGCCCCCAACGGGAAAACTGACAATCTGGCTCATACTCTTGTTGCTCCATGCCCATGGTCGCACAGACCGGGCCAAACATATTGACGCACAGGAGGGGGTACGGGCGGGGTCTGGCCGCACCCATTGTTCTTGCCATATATGCCCCCTAGGGGTATATACAAAATGATGTTGTGCCTGTTTTCCCTTCGCCAGATGGTTCTGGGTTGCCTGCTTGTGCTGGCCGCCACCACTGGTCTGTTGGCACTCCATACCCCGGCACAGGCAGCCCGGACGGGCATGGTCCACGCTGGTATGCATGATGGCATGGCACAGAATACCGCCATGGCTAACGCGGCCCCTATGCACCACCACAGCCCAACGGCCATTGGCTGCCCCTCCACCACAGCAGCCACGCACCACCTTATGCACCACCACGCCGCGTGCTGCATGACGGGTAACGCCCTGTCTGCTGTGGATGCATCTGCGGGCATACTGCCTATTGGGGCTTTGTGGCACACCCGCACGCGCCCGGTTTTTGCCCCCGTAACAGCCCTGCCCGACCACAGCGCAGCCCCCTTGCTGCGCCCCCCCAGACTGCACACGGCCTGACAAACCCGCCGGAGCCACGCCTCCGCCTGATCAGCCATACGCTCTGCGCCCATGCGGAGCGTGCAGTATGGACCCATACGCCATGCCCATGTTCTCCCCCCTTAGTGGAAGGAGCCTTGCGCGCCGCCAGTTCATAACTGGCGCCAGCGCACTTGCCGCCATGACCGGCCTGCCTGCCGCCCGCCGCGCACAGGCAGACACCCCCTTTGCCACCACCATACCCGCCGACCCACAATCGGTTTACGACCTGAACATAAGCCCGATGCCCTGCACCATAGCGGGCAAAACCCAGACCATACCCGCCATGAACGGCAGCATGCCCGGCCCCACCCTGCGCTGGCGCGAGGGGGACACCGTAACCCTGAACGTCCATAACCATCTGGCCGAGGACACATCCATTCACTGGCACGGCATACGCTGCCCGGCCAACATGGATGGCGTGCCCGGCCTGAGCTTTGGCGGCATTGCACCGGGGGAGAGCTTTGCCTACCACTTTCCCGTCCGGCAAAGCGGGACTTACTGGTACCACAGCCACTCCAACATGCAGGAAGCACGCGGGCTGTATGGCGCCATTATTATTGACCCACGCACACCACAGGCCAAAACATGGGAGCGGGATTACGTTATTCTCCTCTCCGACTGGTCGGACGTGGCCCCGCACGACATTATCAATAACCTGAAGTTCCAGGACGATTACTACAATTTCCGCCAGCGTACGGCGGTCTCCCTTGTGCGGGACGCCAAACGCGATGGCCTTGGCCCCGCCATAAAAAACCGCCTGCAATGGGCGGGAATGAATATGTCCGCCACCGATATTTCGGACGTGACAGGCATTATTTACACTTACCTGATGAACGGCTGCACGCCCGACACCAACTGGACCGGGCTGTTCCGCCCCAACGAACGGGTACGGCTGCGCTTTATTAACGCATCGTCCATGACCTTTTACGACATTCGCATTCCCGGCCTGCAAATGGATGTTGTACAGGCCGATGGTAACGATGTGGAACCCGTGCGGGTGGATGAGTTCCGCATTGGTGTGGCCGAAACCTATGACTGCATTGTCCACCCCAAGGACAACAAAGCCTACACCATTTTTGCCCAGACAGAGGACCGCACCGGCTTTGCGCGCGGTACACTGGCGCCACAAAGGGGCATGCAGGCGGCCATTCCCCCCATGGACCCGCGCCCCGTACGTACCATGCTGGACATGGGCATGCCGGACATGAAGGGCATGGACATGAAAGGCATGACAATGCCCAGCCATACCCCCCCCCTGAATGTGGAAAACCAGAACATAGCCCGCATGCCCACAAACCGGCTGGCTGACCCGGGTGATGGGCTGCGGAACAACGGCCGCCGGGTGCTCAGCTATGCCGACCTGCGCGCCACACGCCCCGCGGAAGATACCCGCCCCCCCTCGCGTGAGATTACACTCCACCTGACCGGCAACATGGAACGCTACATATGGGGCTTTGACGGCAAAAAGTTTTCCGAAGCCGAACCCATTCCCCTACGGCTGGGCGAGCGGGTGCGCTTTACCCTGATCAATGACACCATGATGGAACACCCCATCCACCTGCACGGACTATGGAGTGAGCTGGAAAATGGGCAGGGTGCCTACAACCCGGTCAAGCACACCATTATTGTGCAGCCGGGGGGCAGGCTCAGCTACCTTGTCTCGGCCGACACACCGGGATTATGGGCCTATCACTGTCACCTGCTTTACCACATGGACCTTGGCATGTTCCGCACCGTGGTGGTGTCATGAGTCCATACCTGCGCACAGCCTACAGGGCTTTCCTGCTCGCCGTGGCGGTTCTGCCCTCCACCCTGCTGGCCACTCAGGTTATGGCCAGCCCACACACCATGCCCGACATGGATACAATGGGTGACATGCCCGGCATGGACATGGGCCATGACATGGAGATGCAAGCCCCCCCGGCAACCCCAAAGCCTGCACCAAGCAGGCACGGCCCCACCACCCCAAGCGGCGGCATGGGGCCACATGGCAGAACACACCACCCCGCCCCCCCCACTGGCACTGGCACTGGCACTGGCACTGGCACTGGCAGGCATACACCCACCACATTGCACGTAAACCTGCCCGCGCTGGCCCCCAGCAGCCAGTGGCCCGCAAGCCCGCCCCCTACGCCAGTGGTGCATTACGTGCACAACATGCCCCCCGTTATGGACCACAACACGTATTTTCATGTTCTGATGGAACAGTTTGAAGGGCGCTACACAGCGGGAGACAGCCTGCTGCGCTATTCCGGCCAAAGCTGGTTTGGCACTGACCACGACAAGCTTTGGATCAAGTCCGAAGGCACGGTGGACGGGCACCGCCACATGACCGATGGAGACCACGAATTTTTATATGACCATGCCATTTCCACGTATTTTGATGTGCAGGCCGGGGTACGTCTGGATCTGGATAGTGGCCCCACCCGCGCATGGGGGGCTGTTGGGGTGCAGGGGCTGGCTCTGTATTTTTTCGATGTTTCGGCCACGGCTTACTTCAACGCCCAAGGCGTGGCAGGCAAGCTGGAAGGGTCCTACGACCTGCTGATTACAAACCGCCTGATCCTGCAACCTCAGGCGGAGTTTAACTTTTACTCCCACACCGACCCACAGCGCGACGTAAGCCGGGGTTTTTCCGACATTGATGCCGGATTACGCCTGCGTTACGAATTCAAACGCAAGATAGCCCCCTATATTGCCGTGACCTACGCAGGCCATTACGGCAATACGGCAAGCCCCAAAGCCAACTGGCGGGGCCAGCCCGATAACGGACCGGAGGATATCCGCTTTACCTTTGGTGTGCGCACGTGGTTTTAACCTCCACACGGGCCTAAAAACCCGTGTGCCCCTTTTGCCTCCAGCGCGCAGGCATTCTACACAGGCACAAGTTCCCTATTCCGCAACCAAGACAACCAGTAGAATGCCCCATGTCCACAAATCAAACCGGTTGCCATGCCTGCACGCCCCCCGCCCCCACCAACGCGGAGCGGCATGTGACCCAACCCGACAAAACAGCCCTGATCAACCGTCTTAAACGGATTGAAGGGCAGATCGGGGGTATTCTCAACATGGTGCACGAAGACCGCTACTGCGTAGATATTCTAACCCAGCTTTCCGCGGTCAAATCCGCATTGGATGGCGTGGGGGTGCAAATCCTGACCTCCCACGCCAAAGGCTGTGTGCGCACCGCCATAGCCGAAAATGGGGGAGATGAAGCCCTTGAAGAACTGATGGGTGTGATCCGCAAAATGGTAAAATAGGCCCAAAACGCTGTTTTGGAACCTGCTTGACGGATGCCATGGTACGCTTCCCCGCCAACACGTCCGCAACGCTGCTGGCTTCGCATATGAATCGGGTTGTGGTTATTCGGGACAGTGGCCAATCATCCTCGTAACCGGCCCTGTATTATTTTCGTGTTAAAGATGTGTTCAAACACACAGCCACAGGCACTCCAGCCAACCGTGGCCGCGTTCCGTCATATTGACGCAGTCGGGCATCCTCCGTAAAAGGCCTGAGTTTTCATCCCGCGATGCCCCATCAGGCGCAGCCTTACTGAGCGCCGGAGGCGCCGCTTTCCCATGTCCATGACTTTTGCCGACCTCTCCCTTGCGGAGCCAGTGCTCCTTGCTCTGGCCGAGGCCGGGTACGTAAACCCTACCCCCATTCAGGCCCAGTCAATCCCTTTGCTGCTCGAAGGGCGCGACCTGCTGGGCATGGCCCAGACTGGCACAGGCAAAACGGCCTCGTTTGCACTGCCATTGCTGCACCGCCTTGCCGCCAATCCCCGCCCGGCCCCCAAAGGGGGTGCCCGTGTGCTGGTTCTGGCCCCCACGCGTGAACTGGTTTCCCAGATTGCGGAGGGGTTTGAAAGCTTTGGCCGTCACCTGCCGTTCAGCGTGACCACCATTTTTGGCGGCGTCAGCCAGATGCATCAGGTCAACGCGCTCAAAAATGGCGTGGATATTCTTGTGGCCGCTCCGGGGCGTTTGCTGGACCTGATCGAACAGGGGCTTTGCGACCTGTCCCAGCTTGAAGCACTGGTGCTTGATGAAGCCGACCAGATGCTGGATATGGGTTTTGCCAAACCGATTGAGCGGATTGTCGCCACACTGCCGCAGGACCGGCATACGGTGCTTTTTTCCGCAACCATGCCAAAATCCATTGCCGCACTGGTCGAAAACCTTCTGCGTGATCCTGCAAAAGTTGAAATTGCGCCCCCCTCCACCACAGTCGACCGGATTGAACAGCTGGTCATGTTCGTGAATGCCGCCGACAAAAAAACCGCACTCCTTGCGCAGTTAAAAGCTGCGGATATGGGGCAGGCCGTGGTGTTTACCCTGCAAAAAAATATTGCCAACGAGGTCTGCACCTTTTTGACCGAAGCCGGGATTACGGCAGAAGCCCTGCATGGCAACCGCTCACAGGGCCAGCGCGAACGGGCGTTGAATGCATTCCGCGATGGTAGCGTGCAGGTGCTGGTTGCAACCGATATTGCAGCCCGCGGAATTGATGTTGATACCGTCACGCATGTTTTTAACCACGACCTGCCCAGCCTGCCAGAAAGCTATGTCCACCGCATTGGCCGCACCGGTCGCGCGGGGCGCAGCGGCACCGCCATTACCCTGTGCGATGCCGAGCAGCGCGCATGGTTGCATGATGTGGAACGCGAGATCGGGCGGAGCTTGACCGTCCATGCCGAGCATGAATGGCACTCGGAAGAAGCACGCAACTCCACCATGCGTGCCCCTGTACTGGGTGGCGGGCCGGTCAAGCAGGTCAAGCCGCAGGTCAAACGCGAACGCAGAGTCTGGACCGAAGAAGAAAAACAGGCCGCAAGAGCCGCAGCCCAGAAGTAAAGCCTGACCAACCGCAATCTGCCAGGACACGCCCCCTTCTGGCGGGCCTGCCCCGGCAATGGCAGGCCATGCGGAGCGTTAGCCCCGCGCTGCCGCCACACCCTTACGCACACGCTGGCCAATGGCTGCGTCAATTTTGGTCCAGTATTCAAACACGCGTGACAGAACAGGGTCTTCAACACCCTGAAGAACATGGCCGACAATATTGCTCACCAGCCGCTCACGCGCAGCATCGTCCATAACCTGGTTGATCAGCACATTTGCCTGCGTAAAGTCATCATCATCGGGGCGCAGGGTGTAGGCCGCGCGCACGAACTCGCCATCCGCCGCCCAGACCGCGTTTTCAGGAAAGCGCTGTGCATCCGCAACCGGGCCACCTTTGGAGTTTGGCACATAGGCCGGGTCGTGCGCCTCGTGCATGCGCATGACACCCCCTTTGGTGTAGCCATGAACCGGGCATTTGGGCGCATTAACCGGGATCTGCTTGTAGTTTACGCCAAGGCGCGCCCTGTGGGCATCGGCGTAGGCAAATGAGCGGCCAAGCAGCATTTTATCCGGCGAAAGGCCGGTTCCGGGCACAAAATTGTTGGGTTCGAACGCAAGTTGTTCGATCTGGGAATGAAAATCCGTTGGGTTGCGGTCAAGCGTCAGTTTGCCCACATCAATCAGCGGATAATCACCATGTGGCCATACCTTGGTCAGATCAAACGGGTTGATGTGGTAGGTTTTGGCATTCTCATACGGCATGATCTGCATCTTAAGCGTCCAGCTTGGATGCTCCCCGCGTTTGATGGCCGCGTGCAGGTCCCGGCGGTGGTAGTCCGCATCCTGCCCGGCAATTTTACCGGCCTGCTCCTGCGTCAGACATTGAATGCCCTGATCGGTTTTGAAATGGTATTTAACCCAGAACCGCTCACCTTTTGCATTGACCCATAAGTAGGTGTGGCTGGAAAAACCATCCATATGCCGCCACGAGGCCGGAATACCCCGATCCCCCATCAGCCATGTAACCTGATGCGCGGTCTCGGGGCTGAGGGTCCAAAAATCCCACTGCATGTCGTTATCGCGCAGGCCGTTATCCACCCGGCGTTTCTGGGAATGAATGAAATGCTGGAATTTGAGCGGATCACGCACAAAAAAGACCGGCGTATTATTGCCGACCATGTCAAAATTGCCTTGGTCGGTATAAAATTTCAGGGCAAAACCGCGTGGGTCCCGCCATGTATCCGGGCTACCTGCCTCCCCCGCCACGGTCGAAAAGCGGGCCACGACCTCGGTTTTGGCTCCCGGCTGCAAAAATGTTGCGCAGGTGTACTGGCTCACATCATGCGTGACTTCAAATGTGCCAAACGCGCCGCTCCCCTTGGCATGCGGCTGGCGGTCGGGGATCATCTCACGGTTGAACGCGGCCATCTGCTCGATCAGATAGTGGTCATGCAGCAGAATTGGCCCATCCGCACCTACAGTGAGCGAATGCTCATCACTCGAAACCGGAATACCAGATTCGGTTGTATGTATTTTTGCGGTTGTATCGTTTGTCACCATGGTTTCCTTTACGCGTTCGCCATAGACCCACTCAACGCACGTAGCGTGCCTGATGTTCACTCACCTCGCATCACTTTTTCCAATACGCGCAATCAGGGCGACACAGCCCTCCCCTAATGGCACCAGAGTGCACACCGGGTAGCGCCGCGCGAGCACCAGACAAATATCTGTCTGCTTTGCAATTATTCTGGCCCCAATAACCACTGTCGCCCCGACCTGTTGGAGGCCGGGAGGCTACAGTGCCACGCGCTACAGCAGGCGGCGCAGGGCACTCACCACATCGTGGCGGAAGCGCTCGGCAAGGGCGGATGGCAGCATGTCAAAACCATGCACGGCACTGGCGTAAACAACCAGTTCGGTGGGCACCCCCGCATGCCAGAGGCGATGTGCAAACGTCACGTCTTCATCCCGGAACAGGTCGAGCGCGCCGGTCACAATAAATGTTGCGGGTAAGCCCGACAGATCCCGCATGAAGGCGGGAGACAGATAGCCAAACATCGGGTCGTTCTCGGCCAGTTTTCCCCTTACGGCGGACCACGCATGCTGGTTTTGTGCGCGGGTCCACACAAACTCCCCTGTTGTCGGGTCATCCGCTGGAGCATTGGCGCCACCAGTCCGCAAGTCCAGCATTGGATAAATCAAGACCTGAGAACGCAGTTTTACCTCTCCACGATCGCGCGCAACAAGGGCTGTGGCAGCGGCAAGGCACCCTCCCCCGCTATCGCCCATGACCGTTATGCGCTTTGGGTCAACGCCCAGTTCCGCTGCGTGGCTGTGCAGCCAGAGTAGTGCTGCGTACACATCTTCCAACCCACCGGGAAAAGGCGTTTCGGGCGCAAGCCGATAATCAACCGAGACAACCAGAGCACCCGTATCCGACGCCAAACGCGCCAGCACACCGGCCTGCATGTCGGGGGTGCCCGCAATCATTCCCCCACCATGAATATAGAGGATGGCAGGCGTTGTGCCCGCAGGCTTTGCAGGGTGGAACAGCAGCACGCGCACATCAGGCGCGCCAGTTGGGCCACCAATCAACCGTTCCTCAAACCCCACTGATCCCGAGTTCAGAAGAGCGGTTGTGCCATCCACCAAAACACGGCGGAATGCCGTCAGATCGTCCTGCTTTGGGTCGAAGGATGGGAACGAAGCCACCATGCCGCGCTGCTGGGCATCGACCAGACCGAGGGTCGTCATCGTATGAACTCTCCATTTTCTCGTAAGGATCAGGCCCGAGCATAAAGAGCGCGCCCCCACGATAACAATGACCCCTACGACAATTTGAATTGTTCCGCTGTTTACCCCGCCACCGGGCGGAGCACGCGTAATGGCCCGGTTTCAGCCCGTGCGCGCGCACCCCGCTCACTGCCGACACGCACAAAAAAGGCTCCCCCACATATGTGGAGGAGCCTTTTTCAACACTCAAAACCTGGAAGGGTCGCAGTCTTAGTTCTTGGTTTTGTCAACCAGACGGGACTTGGCGATCCAGGGCATCATGCCACGCAGTTTTTCGCCAACGGCTTCAATCTGGTGGGCATCGTTACGCGCACGGGTTGCTTTGAAGAACACGTTGCCGGACTTGTTTTCCAGCACGAAGTTACGCACGAAGGTGCCGTTCTGGATGTCCGTCAGGATGTCCTTCATGGCCTTCTTGCTTTCCGCCGTGATCACGCGCGGGCCGGACACATACTCACCATACTCCGCAGTGTTGGAGATGGAGTAGTTCATGTTGGCAATGCCGCCTTCGTAGATCAGGTCCACGATCAGCTTCATTTCGTGCAGGCATTCAAAGTAGGCCATTTCCGGGGCGTAACCGCCTTCGACCAGCGTTTCAAAGCCAGCGCGGATCAGTTCGACCAGACCACCGCACAGCACGGCCTGCTCACCAAACAGATCGGTTTCCACTTCTTCCTTGAAGGACGTTTCGATCGTACCTGCACGGCCACCACCAATGGCGGATGCGTAGGACAGGGCAATGTCCAGAGCCTTGCCGGACTTGTCCTGTGCAATGGCCACCAGACAGGGCACGCCGCCGCCACGCTGGTATTCGGAGCGCACGGTGTGGCCGGGGCCTTTGGGTGCGATCAGGAACACGTCCAGATCAGGGCGGGCTTCGATCAGACGGAAGTGGATGGACAGACCATGCGCAAAAGCGAGTGCCGCACCCTGCTTGAGGTTCTTTTCCAGAGATTCGGTGTACAGCGCGCCCTGACCTTCGTCGGGGGTCAGCACCATCACAACATCTGCCCATGCGGCGGCCTTGTCGGGCGTCATAACCGTAAAGCCAGCATTGCGGGCTTTTTCAGCCGCCGTGGAGCCTTCACGCAGGCCGATCACAACGTCGGAAACACCGCTGTCCTTCAGGTTGTTGGCATGGGCATGGCCCTGGCTGCCGTAACCGATAACGGCCACCTTTTTGGACTTGATCAGGTTAACATCGGCGTCACGGTCATAATACACGCGCATAGCCATTATTCTTTTCTCCCAGTTGCCGGGGGTCAGTCCCCGGCGTTGCAGCCTGTCTATACTTCAGAAGTTCTGAATTGTCTGCGGCCCACGGCAAATGGAGGCAACCCCGGTGCGGGAGACCTCAACCAGCCCGAGTGGACGCATCAGCTCAATAAAACTGTCCAGCTTGTCTGTGGAGCCGGTCAGTTCAAACACAAAGGAACTGGCGGTTGTATCGACCGCCCGCGCCCGAAAAGCCTGTGCAATACGCAGGGCCTCGGTCCGTGGTTCGCCAGAAGACACCACTTTGACCAGAGCCATTTCCCGCGCAACATAAGGCCCTTCCGCCGTCAGGTTGACCACGCGCGAGACGGGCACAAGCCGCTCAAGCTGCGTTTTGACCTGCCAGATGGAAGACTGCGTACCCGTGGTTACAATGTTCACGCGCGATGTGTTGCCGTGTTCATCCACCGGAGCCACGGTCAGGCTCTGGATGTTGTAACCACGGCCGGAGAACAGCTCCACAATACGGGCAAGTGCCCCGCTTTCGTTATCCACCAGAAGGGAAATAACAGCGGAACCGGAAACTTCGACCTGCATACTCATGTTTCTCGCAATCAAGTCAGAAGGAACAAAACAGAACCCGGACAAAAGGACGGGTCAGACCAGCATCTGCCCTTCCTTGCTGATCGTGGCACTGCTGGCTTCCTGCTCCGGGCCAAGGATCATCTGGTTATGGGCAGCACCAGAGGGAATCATGGGGAAGCAGTTTTCCCCCTCCGCCACGCAGATGTCCACCACAACCGGGCCGTTGTGTTCGAGCGCCTGACGGATGGTGGCATCCAGCTGGTCCAGACGGGTCACGCGCAGGCCGGTAGCATGGAAGCTTTCCGCCAGTTTGACAAAATCCGGCAGGGCATCGGAATAGCTTTCCGAATAGCGCGAACCATGCAGCAGTTCCTGCCACTGGCGGACCATGCCCATGTAGTGGTTGTTGATGATAAAAATCTTAACCGGCAGGCGGTACTGCGCAATGGTCCCCAGTTCCTGAATGTTCATCAGGGTTGAGGCCTCGCCCGCCACATCCATAACCAGTGCATCGGGGTGGGCGATCTGCGCGCCAACGGCGGCTGGCAGGCCATACCCCATGGTGCCAAGCCCACCCGATGTGAGCCAGCGATTAGGCTCATCAAAACGGAAAAACTGCGCGGCCCACATCTGGTGCTGCCCCACCTCGGTGGACACGTAGGTGTCCCGCCCGGTCTGGCGCGCCAGTTCGTAAATACGCTGGATGGCCTGCTGCGGCTTGATCACGGCGTCAGGGGCCTGATCCTGCCCAAAACGCAGGCAGTCCAGCGCCCGCCAGCCCTCAATCTGCGCCCACCAAGCATCCAGATCGGCCTTGTGTTCGTAGGCGGGCTGTTTTTCCCATTCCTCAATCATCAGGTCGATAATCTGGCCCACATCGCCCACAATGCCCTCATTCACATGCACGATCTTATTGATCTGGGAGGGATCAATATCGACATGGATTTTGAAGGAACCGGGGGAAAACTTATCCAGCCGTCCGGTCACGCGGTCATCAAACCGGCTGCCAAGGGCGATCAGCACATCGCAGTCATGGGTTGCCAGATTGGCCTCATACGTCCCGTGCATGCCCAGCATGCCAAGGAAGCGCCGGTCTGTTCCGGGGAACGCGCCAAGACCCATGAGCGTGGAAGTTACGGGAAAGCCGGTCAGCGCCACCAGCTTGCGTAGGGCCTGACTGGCCTGCGGGCCGGAATTGATAACCCCGCCACCCGTGTAAAACAGCGGGCGTTTACCGGCCTTCATGGCTGCTACGGCGCGTGCAATGGCCGCACGATCTGGCTCGGATGCCATGCGGGTGGTGCGCGGGGTTACGGATTTTGCATCCACATAAGGTGCATCCCCCACCGTAATGTTCTTGGGCAGGTCGATCAGCACCGGGCCGGGGCGGCCGGAGCGGGCAATGGCAAAAGCCTCGTGCACCGCAGGAGCCAGATCCTCGGGCTTGCGCACCAGATAGTTATATTTGGTTACCGGGCGGGTAATGCCCGTTGTATCCGCTTCCTGAAAAGCATCGTTGCCGATCAGGGGCGTTGGCACCTGCCCGGACAGGCAGACCAGCGGGATGGAATCCATCATGGCGTCCAGCAGGCCGGTTACGGCGTTGGTCGCACCCGGACCACTGGTGACCAGCACCACGCCCACCTTGCCTGTGGAGCGGGCATAGGCTTCGGCCGCATGCACGGCGGCCTGTTCGTGCCGCACCAGCACATGGCGGATGTGGTTCTGCTTGAACAGGGCATCGTAAATAGGAAGAACGGCGCCACCGGGGTAGCCAAAAATAACCTCCACACCCTGCTCGACCAATGCGCGCAGAAGAACCTCCGCACCCGGCAGGGTGGTGGTGGTCTGAGCGGTCAATGTGGTCGAACCCGTTGTGCGTGTCATAGCGTCCTCTCTTCCCGGAATTGGGAGCAGGTCGTCTGTTTAGGACCCGATATCTGGTGCGTCAATCCCCTTTAGAATAAAAGAAACAATTTCATCATACTTTCTTTCCGAAAATTGCTCAGAATTGGCAAAACAGGCATTAACCATGCAGGTCCGCCCCTCTGGCGTAAGCGGATGGTGCGCAAACCACGTGGCCTGCCGCTTGGTGTAACGCCCCGTGGCGGCAATGGCGCGGCTTGCGGCTTCGGCCTGCGTGATCTCGCCACGCAGCATGGCGGCCAGTTCGGGCACACCATGGGCGCGCATGACGGGCAGGTCCGGGTCCAGATTTTGTTGTAACAGATCACGCACTTCCTCCACGCCCCCCTGCTCCAGCATGGCGGCAAACCGGACCTGAATGCGCGCGCGCAGTTCTGGCCGGGGGGGGTACAGGCGCACGGCCACAAAATGGGCCGGAGCCGGCGGCAGGCCGGGTTGGGCCTGCCACCAGTCCAGCCCGTGCCCGGTCGCCTGCCAGACCTCCCACGCCCGCGCCACGCGCTGCGAATCCACAGGCTTGAGCCGCATGGCCGTTTGCGGGTCCACGGCCATAAGGCGCGCATGCACGGCGGGAGCACCTTCCTCCGCCACAAGGGCGCGGGCCGCCTGCTGAACGGCTGGCGCACTTTGCGGTATAAGGGCGAGTCCATCGGTCAGGGCGCGTATGTACAGCCCCGTGCCACCACACAGGATCGGTAGCTGCCCTGCCGCCCACGCCTGCTGCATGGCAGCCAGAGCCTGCTCGCGCCACCATGCAACACTCCCTTTGTGGGCCGCGGGCAACACACCATACAGTCTGTGCGGCACAAGCTGCTCTTCCAGAACGCTGGGGCGGGCCGTTAGCACACGCAGGTCCTTGTAGACCTGCATGGAATCCGCGTTGATCACCACCCCCCCCAGCTGCCGCGCCAGCTTGAGGGCAAGGGCGGATTTGCCCGAGCAGGTTGGTCCGGCCAGAATAAGGGCGGGAGGCTGCCTTTCCGTCTGGCGGGTTGCAGGGGCGGGGCATGGGTGTTCTGCTTGCTTCATGCCCGTATTCCTGCCACACACCCAAGTGCCATGACGAGCCTTGTTCTGACCCTTGTTGCCCCCCGCGCGGCAACAACACTCGATACCGCCACAATCTCCCTCGCGCGTGACATTGTCCGTGCCAATGGTGAGACCACAATCCTCTCCCCCGAGGAGGCGGTGGATATTCCATGCCCAGCCAGCGCGCGCGACGTGCTGCCCCAGTTGCATACGCAGCTTGGTGGCAAGGTGGATGCCGTGCTGACCCAAACCCATGACCGCCGCAAAAAGCTGCTGGTCTCGGATATGGACAGCACCATTGTTGCGAACGAAACACTGGATGATCTGGCAACTCTTGCCGGAATTGGGGATAAGGTTGCGGCCATTACGGCCCGCTCCATGAATGGCGAGCTGGACTTTGCCACCTCCCTGCGTGAACGCGTGGCCCTGCTTAAAGGCCTGCCCCTGAGCCTGCTGGAAAAAGCATGGCAGGATGTGCGCCTGAACCCCGGCGCTGTGGAACTGGTGCGCACCATGCGCGCGCATGGGGCCTATACGGCGCTGGTCTCGGGCGGGTTTACCTTTTTTACCTCGCGCGTGGCGGCTCTGTGCGGATTTGAGGAAAACCACGCCAACACCCTGCTGGCCGACGCCACCGACCACTTAACAGGTGCTCCCGGCCTGCCCATTCTGGGTGCGCAGACCAAGCTGGAACTGCTGGAAAAACTGACCACCCGGCACACACTGACCCAGAACCAGACCCTTGCCATTGGTGATGGCGCAAATGACCTGCCCATGCTGCGCAGCGCAGGGCTTGGCATTGCCTTTTTTGCCAAGCCGGTTGTGCGGCAGGCCATAACGGCCCAGATCAACCATACCTCGCTGCGCACGGCCCTGTTCATGCAGGGGTATCCCGCGTCTGCTTTTGTCAGCGCGTAACCCTTAACACCAGATGCCGAACGCACATTAAGGATAAAGGCAGCACCATGCAGTTCGACCCAAGGGATATTTCAACCTACCCCATTGCCCGTGTCATCTGCATTGTGCTGGGTGCCGGGCTGGTTCTGTACTGCTTCAATTTTTACCTGACCCTGCCGCAGGACACGCCAGAGCACGTTATGCGGCATGTGGCGGCCCTTATTGTGGGCACTCTTCTACTACTCGGCAGTATCTGGATCTAGGCCAGCCTTCTGGTCCGTGCCGGTTTTGTGCGTTGCCACCCCCTCCCCCCCAGGGTAGGGAGCATGGTATGACCCATGCAACACACCCCCATATCCGGCGGCAACTGCAACAGGCCCACGGGCACCTTGCCAAAGTTATTGCCATGCTGGACGCAGGGCGGAGCTGCCCCGATCTGGCGCAGCAGCTTGAGGCTGTGGAAAGCACAATCCGCAAGTCCAAGCGCATGCTGGTGCAGGACCACCTTGAGCACTGCATTATAGACGCCATTGCCGCAGGTGAAATGAGCCGCGAGGACGCGTTGCAGGCTTTTGCCTCCCTCACCAAATACCTCTAGGGGCAAAGCCACCCATGCTGCATGTTCTGCGCCACCGCACATACCGGCACCTGTTTGGCGCACAAATTGTTGCCCTGACCGGCACCGGCCTTGCCACCGTGGCCCTTGGGCTACTGGCCTTCCATGTGGCGGGAGCACATGCCGGGGCTGTGCTGGGCACGGCTCTGGCCATAAAAATGCTGGCCTATGTGGGGGTTGCCCCTTTTGCCGCGGCTTTTGCCAACCATTTGCCCCGCCGCACCACGCTGGTGCTGCTGGACCTTACTCGCTGCCTTGTGGCGGCCTGCCTGCCCTTTGTTTCCGCCGTCTGGCAGATTTACGTTCTGATTTTTGTCCTGCAATCAGCCTCTGCCGCGTTCACCCCTACTTTTCAGGCGACCATTCCCGATATTCTGCCCGATGAGGATGATTACACAGATGCCCTCTCCCTCTCCCGCATTGCGTATGACATGGAGAGTGTGATCAGCCCCCTGCTGGCAGCGGCCCTGTTGAGCGTTGTGTCTTTTCATGCCCTGTTCGCAGGAACCGCCGTGGGTTTTTTGTGTTCGGCAGCCCTTGTTCTGTCTGTTCGCCTGCCCTGCCCCAAGGCGGCTCCGCAGCGCAGCGTATATGAGCGCACAACCCGTGGCATCCGCCTCTACCTTGCAACGCCCCGCCTGCGCGGCCTGCTTTGCATTGATCTGGCTGTCGCGGCGGCTGCATCCATTGTGCTGGTCAATACGGTTGTTTATGTGCAGGCCCGCTTTGGACTGGACCAGAGCGCCACCGCCCTTGCTCTGGCCTGCTTTGGTGGTGGGTCCATGCTTGCGGCACTGGGCCTGCCGCGCGTGCTGGCCCGTAGGGCTGACCGGACCGTTATGCTCGGTGGGGCCGGGCTGTTGTGCGTTGGGGCCTGCCTCGCCATTGGTGTGCCCAGCTATGGCTGGCTGCTCCCCTTATGGGTAGTGCTGGGGGTTGGCTACGCCGTGGCGCAAACGCCATCGGGTCGCCTGCTCCGCCGCTCCGGCACGCCAGAAGACCGACCAGCCCTGTTTGCCGCCCAGTTTTCGCTCTCTCACCTCTGCTGGTTGCTGGCTTACCCTTTTGCCGGGTATCTGGGTGCAGGTTTTGGGTTGGGCTGGGCTGCAACCGGCCTGTGTGGGCTGGCGGTACTGGCAACGCTACTGGCATGGCGTGTTTGGCCCGCGCATGAAGCGCAAAGCGCACCCCCAGCCCCATAGGCTTAACACAGCTATAAGCAAAGCCGCGGGGGCCGCCCATAGCCCCGCGCCACCTGCTACAAATGGCTTAAAAACCAAGCCTGTTGTGCATTTCTTCCACCAGATCGGGCGTGTCATCCAGCGGGGTCACATACCATGGTGTGGGCAGGCGGATCGCACTCTCGCCCAACACGCGCACACGCCCGGCCAGTTCCAGCTCTTCCACAAATTCATTGATACGGCGTGACTTGCCGGGAAGCGGAAAAACCGTGACCGGCGCACGCCCCGCCACGGATTCGGACATCATGGACACGCTATCTATGGTCACCAGCAGATTATCCGCGCAGGCGATCAGCCCGATATAGGGGTTATCCCCCTCCCCATCCCAGACAAAGCCGCCTGCGGGTTCTATAATTTCCTTCAGTGCGGCAAGCGCCTTTGGGTCTGTACGGCGGGAGGCGGTCACAATCAGGCTGCCCCCTTCATCCTGCCGGGTCTGCACCAGCACGTGGGCAAGCCTGCGGGCCTCGGCCTCGCCTAACTGAAAGCGCCCATTGGACCCGCCAACAAGTGCCGCCACCAGCGGGCGGGGCAGATGGGCCAGCCGTGGCTCCCATTCCTGCTTGGCGTGTTCGAGTTCCTCTGGCGTTAACCCATGCAGGGCAGTACGGCCGAGCAGAACATTGGGGCCGGAAATATCATCATGGCGGCAGGCGAGAATCAGATCAAAGCGGGCAAGGGACTGGCGGGGATTCTGGATCTGCACCACCGGGCGATGGTGCGAGCGCAGGGCCGCGCCAATAGCCCCCCCTTTGCCACCAATGCTGATCACCACATCCGAACGCAGCAGATCGGTGTGGGACTCCAGCGTTTGCCCGCTGCTGCCACGCAGGCAGGAACGGCCAAGCCAGCGCGGGCCAGCCAGCGCCACACGCGCCACACGGCTGGGGCATACGGGCTGGAACGTGCCATCCCACCCCGCGCGGTGGGCAAGCCCCAATGCCTGCGAACGCATGCCGGCAAAATCCTCCCCCACCACAAAAGCGTGGGGGGCCGCATGGTCCAGAACCTCTGCCGGGTCAGAACCAGTTTGCGCACCTGCATACATTGCGCTCGCCATAACGCGCATTCCTCCGCTACACATCGGCCTTTGCAACCACGCGCCCTGCATGGTCCGCTTTGTCCTTGCAACCGGATTGCCTGTAAAAGCAAGGCTCCTTGTACGCATTCCAGACCACGAGAAAGGCAACAGTATGTCCGCTAGCTTTAAGGAGACGGGTCTGTCCCCAGCCCTTTGCGCCCACGCACAACAGGCAGGCATGGCACATCCGACCCCCATCCAGCTGGCCGCCATTCCCGCGGCACTGCAAGGGCGGGACATTCTGGCCACAGCCCCGACCGGCACGGGCAAAACAGCGGCTTACGCGCTTCCCATGCTGCACAGGCTGCTTAAGGCGCGCAAACCCCGCACGTTGCTGGTAATGGTGCCCACGCGTGAACTGGTGCTGCAAACCGCCAAGGTTTTTCGCACCTGCCTGGGCGAAAGCGGCAAGAAAACCGCAGGCAGCAAACCCCAGAACCCACCCATTATCTGCCTGTTTGGCGGCGCGGACCGGGACGAACAGGGGGCCGAACTTATCCAGACCAGTGGTTTTACGCGCATTCTCATAGCCACACCTGGCCGCCTGCTGGACTTTATTGGCACAGGCACGTGTGACCTGTCGGACTGCTACCAACTGGTTATGGATGAATGCGACCGCCTGTTCACCCACGAGTTTGAGGAGGAAACCCGGACCATCCTCAACTACCTGCCCACACCGCGCCAGACTCTGGCTTTTTCCGCCACCATGCCTGCGGCGTGTAAAACAATGCTGGCCAGTATTGTGTACAAACCGGTTGAACTGAGCGTTGAAAAACCGCCCGAGGAACGCCCCGCCATCCGTCAGGGTGTGCTGTTTTTGGAAGACGAGCAGAAAGCCGCATTCCTCAAAACCTTTTTTGGGCGCAGCCCCAAAACACGCAGCATTGTGTTTGTACGCACCAAAGCCGAGGCGGACGTGCTGGCGGCAACGCTAAAAAAAGCACGGCTGGCCGTAGCCCCCCTGCATGGAGACCTGACGCAGGACAAACGCACCAGCACGGTGGCCAGCTTTGGCTCTGGCCGCCTGTTTATTCTGGTCGCAACCGATGTGGCCGCCCGTGGGCTGGATATTGCCTCGGTCACGCAGGTCATCAACTACGATGTGCCCGAACAGCCCGAAACCTACCTGCACCGCATTGGCCGCACAGGCCGCGCGGGGCAGAAAGGTTCCGCACTCACCCTCTGTTCGGGAGCCGAGCGCAAAAACCTGCGGCAGGTGGAAGTGGGCGCGCATGTCAAACTGCGTGTGCTCAGTACCGAACAGGCTTTGCCGCCAGTAACGCCCCCCCGCGCAGGCAAGCCACGCCCCAAAACCACCAGCGCATAAGCCACCCGCCCACCACAGGGCCAAGGACCAAAACCCAAGCCCCTCCAAACACCAGCAGGGAGGGGATTGCAGCCACGCCAAACCCGAACCATACTCGGGACCATGTGGTGCAGTTTTTTCCTCCCTCACCCATTGTGCCGGATTTTTTGGGCAACACTCCGTTGCAACGCGCCGGGGCACCCATGAGCTGTGCCTCCAAACGCAGGCGGGGTGGCAAAAGCTCTTACCGCTTCCGCACTCTGTCCGAAGTTCTTCCCCCGCCGCCTCCTCCGCTCCCACACGCACCACCGCAAGACCCACCACCAGACCTAACACCGTGGGCACAGGGCAACTGCGGCATACAGGGCGTGCATCATTTTGAAAGCCACAGGCCCGGCCCCCACGTTGCCATAACCGCTCTGATGCACGGGAACGAATATGCCGGAGCACAGGCTCTGGCCCATCTGCTGGCGGCATCCCCCAGCCCTGCACAAGGGCGTTTGAGCCTGATTTTTCTCAATCTGGAAGCCTATGCGGCGTTTGACCCGCGCCGCCCCTCCCAGTTCCGCTATATTGAGGAGGACATGAACAGGCTGTGGATGCCCGAACTCATTCGCTCGGGGCATACATCGCTGGAAATGCGGCGGGTGCGCGCGCTTTTACCCGTGATCGACACGGTGGATGTGTTGCTCGACCTGCACTCCATGACGTGGCCATCCGCCACCCTGCTGCTGACCAGCATGGCGGAGCGGAACCTGCATCTGGCCAACGCGCTGGCCTGCGCGCAGGCAGCTCCCCCGCAGGTTGTGCTGGACCACGGCCACCCCACCGGGCCACGGCTGATTGATTACGAGCGATTCTCCACCCCCACAGGCACAGCGCGCGCCTGCCTGCTGGAAGCCGGGCAGCACTGGACCCGGAATGCCGCCCGCCATAGCCTGAACGTGGCCAGCATTTTTCTGGCCCAGCACGGTATGGCGCCACATGGCATGGACCTACCCACACCTGCAGCCCCCCACCACCCCGGCGTAAGGGCTGTGGTAACCGACTGTGTGGAAGCCCAGACTGCGGGTTTTGCCTTCCTCCGCCCTTATGTGGGGGGAGATATTATTGAACACGCAGGCACCCCGATTGCCGTTGATGGCATGGACGAAATCCGCACCCCCTACAACAACTGCATGCTGGTCATACCCAACCTGCGCCCGCGCCGTGGACACACGGCGGTCCGGCTGGCGCGCGTTCTGTAAACACCACACGCCAGAGCATGCCTGCTGCAGCGCAACCCGGTGTTTATCCCTAAGCTTTAAGCCACTGGGGGCAAAGGAGGCGTAGCCTGCCCATCGGGCATACGGCGGGGGGGAGGCAGGGCAAGATAGGCCAGACGTTTGGTTTCCCGCCGTCCCAGCGCAACACTATCCAGAATAAGGCCGCAGCCCATGGAAAACACAGCCAGTATGACCATACCCATGGCCAGAACGGCCGTGGGCAGGCGCTGCACCAACCCCGTGCGGAAAAAGTCCAGCACAACCGGCAGGCCAAGGCCAATACCGCAAAGCAGCATAATCAGGCCAATGATGTTGAAGAACATCAAAGGCCGTTCCTGCTTAACCAGATTGATGATCATGCCCAGAATACGGAAACCATCGCTATAGGTCTTGAGCTTGGAGGCAGAACCGGGGGGCCGCTCCACATAGCGGGTTGGCCGCTCGCCAATGGGCATGGCAAGTTCGAGCGCATGCACCGTAAATTCGGTTTCCGTCTCAAACCCCGAAGACAGGGCGGGAAAGGACTTTACAAACCTGCGGGAAAAAACCCGGTAGCCCGAGAGCATGTCCGATAGTCTGCGCCCGAATACACTTGTCACAAGCCCGGTTAAAACCTTGTTCCCCAGCACATGCCCACGGCGGTATGCATCCACCCGGTCTGTTATGCGGGCACCATTGACCATATCCAGCCCGTTGGCATAGGCCATGGTGAGCATATCCGGCGCGGCGGCGGCCTCGTAGGTCGCATCTCCATCCACCAGAATATAAAAATCGGCATCAATATCGGAAAACATACGCCGGATAACATAGCCTTTGCCCTGAAGAGATTCAGAGCGAACAATAGCGCCTGCTTCCCGCGCTATTTTGACCGTCTGGTCCGTGGAGTTATTATCGTAAACATAAATTGGCGCATTGGGCAGTACAGCACGAAAACCATGAACAACCGAGGCGATAGTGACCTCTTCATTATAGCATGGAACCAGAACCACTACTTTAATGTCGGCTGAAAATGACTTAGAAACATCCATAAAATGACTTACACTCTATTCTGATACTGGTTGAAAATACTACTCTGGACACCCGACCGGCCCTGTTGGCCAAGACCTTTTGGATCGTATTTATTGCATTTTTTTTCTGTTGTATATGCTGCCCCGTCAATTTCATATTTCAAAATACCCATTGGATTATCCACATAAAATGCAAAAAAACCGCAGCTAAAAAAATAGAAGCCCAAAAATAATTCATAAAAAAACGCGGAAGAAATCTCCCGCGTTTTTTTAACATACTCAAATGTAAGCGTGACTTAACGCGTGTAAATGGGGAAACGCGCACAAAGAGCCTTGACGCGCTCATGCACTGCATTTTCCACTACGGCATCACCTTCCCCACCGGAGGCGGCAAGGGCTGTCAGCACTTCGTCAATCATTTCACCAACCTGACGGAACTCTTCCTCACGGAAGCCGCGCGCGGTTGCCGCCGGGCTGCCCAGACGCACACCAGAGGTAATGGCGGGCTTTTCCGGGTCAAACGGAATGGCGTTTTTGTTGGCTGTAATGCCTGCACGTTCCAAAGCCTGCTCGGCGGCCTTGCCGGTCACTTTTTTGGGCCGCAGGTCAACCAGCAGGAGGTGGGAATCCGTTCCCCCCGTCACAATATCAAACCCACGTTCGACCAGCACTTCGGCCAGAACGGCGGCGTTTTTCTGCACCGCTTTCTGGTATTCCTTGAACTCGGGGCGCAGCGCTTCACCAAACGCCACGGCCTTACCCGCGATCACATGCATAAGCGGGCCGCCCTGCAGGCCGGGGAACACGGCGGAATTAATCTTTTTGGCCAGAACTTCGCTGTTGGTCAGGATCAGGCCGCCACGCGGGCCACGCAGGGTTTTGTGCGTGGTGGAGGTCACAATATCCGCATATTCAAGCGGGTTGGGGTACAGGCCAGCGGCAACCAGACCGGCAAAATGGGCCATATCCACCATCAGCAACGCGCCCACTTCGTCCGCAATGCGGCGGAAACGGGCAAAGTCGATAATGCGGGGGTAAGCGGAACCACCCGCCACAATAATGGAAGGCTTGTGTTCGCGCGCAAGGCTTTCCATCTGTTCGTAGTCCAGAACACCGTCCTGCTGGCGTACGCCATACTGCACGGCATTGAACCATTTGCCCGAATAGTTGGGGGCGGCACCATGCGTCAGATGCCCACCCGCGGCAAGGCTCATGCCCAGAACCGTATCACCCGGCTTGCCCATGGCCATGAACGCCGCCTGATTGGCGTTAGCGCCAGAATGGGGCTGCACATTGGCAAAACCCGCACCAAACAGCGTTTTGGCACGTTCAATGGCCAGAGTTTCCACCTTGTCCACTTCCACGCAACCGCCGTAGTAGCGGCGGCCGGGGTAGCCTTCGGCATATTTGTTGGTCAGCACACTGCCCTGTGCCTGCAAAACGGCCTCGGAGGCCATGTTTTCGCTGGCGATCAGTTCAATGCCATCCTGCTGGCGGGTCAGCTCTGCGGCAATGGCGGACGCAACGTCCGGATCCGTCTGGGTCAGCGGCGCATGAAAAAAACGGTCCAGATCCGTGTGGCTCATTCGGGTGTTCCCTCAAAATCAAACTGTCGTTTGGCAACATGCCTGCCGGACGGCAGATGGCGGTCAATCACTACGCTTTTAACATACCCTTCTGTGGGTATGCCCGGGGCCTGTTCCATAACAGACAAAAGCACTGGATGCTCTCTTACCCCGTTCCGCGCGCCCCTGACAGGAGAAAAAATGCAAAAAAAGCAGAACCTGCCCCCGCCTGTGCAGGCACGACCGGGATTTGAATAAAGCGCACACCTAACGGTATTGAACCACCACAGTTGCACCCACGCCCAGATCGGGGCTGATCCCTGCCAGGCCGGGGTTGCATAACAGGAACAGGAGCGCATACTCCCCCCGTTTTGTTCACCCCTGTTTGCTACCATAGGCAACCGGGCCACCCGCCCGCACCTGGCAGACACCGCGCAAGGAGATCCCGCCCATGATGGCTGGTCGTTTCCCTTTGACCCGCCCGCGCCGCAACCGGTTTGACGATGCGACACGCCGCCTGGTTGCCGAAAACTCACTGGGCATCAGCAACCTGATCTGGCCGATTTTTTTCATGGAAGGTACGGGTGTTACAACCGAGGTATCCTCCATGCCCGGCGCACACCGCGTAACGCTTGACCGGCTTGCAAAGCATGTGGAACCCGCAGCAAAACTGGGCATTCCAGCCCTTGCCCTGTTCCCCATCACCCCAACCGATGCGCGCGACGAAGTCGGGACCGAAGCACTCAACCCCGACAACCTGATGTGCCGTGCGGCCCGACTGCTGAAAAAAGAATTCCCCGACATGGCCCTGATCGGGGACGTGGCACTCGACCCCTACACCAGCCACGGCCATGACGGCGTGATCAAGGATGGTTACGTTGTTAACGAAGCCTCGGTCCAGATTTTGTCCGAGCAGGCCGTCAATCAGGCCCGGGCGGGTGTGGATATTATTGCCCCGTCGGACATGATGGACGGCCGCATTAGCACCATCCGGCAGGACCTTGATGCGAACGACCTGATCAACACCCGCATCATGTCTTACGCAGCCAAATATGCCTCCGCTTTTTACGGCCCGTTCCGTGATGCGCTGGGTTCTGGCGGCCTGCTCAAGGGGGACAAAAAAACCTACCAGATGGACCCCGCCAACAGCGACGAAGCCCTGCGCGAAGTGGAAATGGATATTGCCGAAGGCGCGGACATGGTCATGGTCAAGCCCGGCATGCCTTATCTGGATATTATCCGCCGCGTAAAAGATACCTTCAGCGTGCCGACTTTTGCGTATCAGGTCTCTGGAGAATATGCGATGCTCATGGCAGCCATTAACAATGGCTGGCTCGACCGCGACCGCGCCATCATGGAAAGCCTGATGGCCTTCCGCCGCGCGGGTGCCAATGGCGTACTCACGTATTTTGCCATTGAAGCCGCACAGCATATTCGGGAAAGATCGGGCCTGTAACCACCAAGCCTGGCCCATGCCGGGCATAAGCGGGCCAGTTTTTGCTGGCCCGCCATGCATCCGGGATTGCCGACCATGACACCACCACTGCGCAACCCGCAGTTTTTTTATACCACCACCGCCCAGCCATGCCCGTATCTGCCCGCGCGCATGGAACGCAAGATTCTGGCTGATCTGGCCGTCCCCAATGCAGACACCCTGCACAGCCGCCTGTCCGCCACAGGCTTTCGCCGCAGCCACACACTGGCTTACGCACCGCTCTGC
The DNA here is from genome assembly GCF_963921165.1 of Acetobacter zythi. NCBI lineage: Bacteria > Pseudomonadati > Pseudomonadota > Alphaproteobacteria > Acetobacterales > Acetobacteraceae > Acetobacter > Acetobacter zythi. The sequence continues at coordinate 225,321 of NZ_CAWUEO010000012.1, read as the reverse complement.
GAAGGGTGCTCGGCCTGCATTCCCATCCGCCTGCCCGTTGCGGACTTTACTCCCAACCGCACACAAAAACGGGCATGGAACCGCAACACAGACCTGAGTGCGACCCTACTGCCCCCAACCGCCACGGGTGAGCAGTACGACCTGTTCCGCCAGTACCTGAATACCCGCCACGCAGGCGGTGACATGGCAAATATGGGGCCGCGCGACTACCGGATTATGGTGGAAGAAACCACGGTTGATACACAGATCATAGAGTTCCGCACACCGGACCAGAAGCTGGTCGCCGTCAGCCTGACCGATACGCTTAATGATGGGCTTTCAGCCGTGTACAGCTTTTACGACCCACAACAGACCACCCGCTCTCTGGGCGTGTATGCTGTGCTTTTTCTCATCCACCAGACATTTCTGCTCGGTCGGCCTTACCTTTATCTGGGCTACTGGATTCCGGGCAGCCCCAAAATGGCCTATAAAAGCCGCTTCCGGCCTGCCGAAATCCTGCGCCATGATGCATGGCGCCCGCTCGACCCGGAACAGCCAGTCGATACAAAGCGGCACGGGCTTTTCCCCGATGCCCCGTTATTCTGACCGCTCCCCATAAAGAACTGGCGCCTCTTCCACACAGGTGCAAAGCAGAGCAGAAGGTCTCACCTGCCCCGGCTTAATACTGGGGGGCTGGCGCCTACGGTGCCCATGCGGCGGCCCGTCTCATGCGCCCCCAATGCCTGAGTGGTGGCCCACTCAGGCTTTTTTGTTCGCCCATGTGGGAGCAAGCTTGCCAACACCTGCGCGTTTGCCCAGCCAGTCCTGCAAATCCGCCATGGCGCGGCACCGCACCGCACCGGGCCAGACCAGCCCTTCGGAGGCGGTAAACACCATGGCCTGCCGCAGCTTTCCGCCATCGGCATATTTTTGCAACGCAACCCCAAGGCCACGCCCCATAACGGGCAACTGGTCGAGCGGGAAGATCAGAAACCGGCGGTTATCACCCAGCACGGCCACATGGTCCCCCTGTGCGGGAATACACAGTTGGGCAGAGTCATCGCCTTTAAGGTTGAGCACCTGCCGCCCCGACCGCTTTTCGGACACAAGGGCATCGTCCTCCACCACCATGCCGCGACCAGCGCTGGAAACAACAAGGCGCTTACCACCCTCCTCCAGCACAAAAACCGCAAGCAGTTCCTCATCATTCGACAGATCAACCAGCAGGCGCACAGGCTGACCATCCCCCCGCCCACGCGGCAGGTCGGCACCCTTGACCGTAAAGGCGCGCCCATCGGTCGCAAAAAAGCACAGCCGATCCGTACTCTGGCAGGGAAGCGCCAGTTTGAGGGCATCGCCTTCCTTGAACTTCTGGGTCTCCAGATCAACATTGTGGCCCTTAATGGCCCGCACCCACCCTTTTTGGGAGAGGATCATGGTCAGCGGTTCACGCTCCACTGTTTCCACGACCGAAATATCGACCGGCTTGGGAGCGGACAAAATGGTGCTGCGCCGTGAGCCAACCCGGCCCTTGCCAAACACCTTGACCATTTTGTCCAGTTCCTGCCCGATCTGCTTCCAGCGCTGTTTTTCATCCCCCAGCAAGGCAAGCAGTTCGGCTTTTTCGGCCGAAAGAGCATCATGCTCCTTGCGGATTTCCATTTCCTCCAGGCGGCGCAGGCTACGCAGGCGCATGTTCAGCACAGACTCGGCCTGCATATCGGTCAGGCTGAACGTGGCCATAAGGCTGGCCTTGGCGTCGTCCTCCTCGCGGATAATGCGAATGACCTCGTCCAGATTGAGGTAAACGATCAAAAAGCCTGCCAGAATTTCCAGCCGCCGTTCTACGGCTGCAAGACGGTAGCGGCTGCGGCGCTCCAGCACCTCGTGCCGGTGGTCCAGCCATGCCTGCAACACCTGCTTAAGCCCCAGCACACCGGGCGAGCGATCCGCCCCCAGCACGTTCATGTTCAGGGGGAACCGGCTTTCCAGCGGGGTTGCGCGGAACAGTGTTTCCATCAGCACTTCGGGTTCGATCCCGCGTGTTTTTGGCTCAAGGATCAGGCGAATTTCGTCCGTGCTTTCATCGCGGATATCGCCTAGCAGCGGGAGCTTTTTCTGCTCCAAAAGGTCTGCCACCAGTTCGATCAGGCGGGATTTTTGCACCTGATACGGAATTTCCGACACCACAATATGCCATGTGCCAAAGCGCCCCTGCTCCACAGCCCAGCGCGCGCGCATACGAAAACCGCCACGCCCGGTCTCATACGCCTGCAAAATGGCGGAGGCGTCCTCCACAATCAGCCCGCCAGTAGGAAAATCCGGTCCCGGCATAAGCGCCAGCAGGTCCTGCGTTGTGGCGGCGGGGCTGCGGGCCAGCAGGGCCGCGGCAGCACACACTTCTGCCGCGTTATGCGGCGGAATACTGGTGGCCATGCCCACGGCAATACCCGCGGCACCATTGGCCAACAGGTTGGGGAAGGCTGCTGGCAGCACAATGGGTTCCTGCTCCTCACCATCATAGGTGGGGCGAAAATCCACAGCGTCGCTCTCAATCCCGTCCAGCAGGGCCACGGCCACTTCGGTCAGGCGGGCTTCGGTGTACCGCATGGCGGCGGCGTTATCGCCATCAATCGAGCCAAAATTCCCCTGCCCTTCCACCAGCGGGTAGCGGGCGGCAAAATCCTGCGCCAGACGCACCAGCGCTTCATAAACAGAGGCATCGCCATGGGGGTGGAACTTACCAATAACGTCACCCACAACACGCGCGCATTTTTTGAACCCCGAGGCAGGGTCCAGCTTGAGCTGGTGCATGGCGTAGACCAGCCGCCTGTGCACGGGTTTAAGCCCATCGCGCACATCTGGCAGGGAGCGCGACATGATGGTGGACAAAGCATAGGCCAGATAACGCTCGCTTAGCGCATCCGCCAGTTTTGTCTCCTCAATATGGCCTTCAAATGTCTCGTTCATGCTCTGCCCCAGAAAAAACGGTGCGATGTGTTCCGGCCCAGACATACCGCCACAGGCCAAGTTGTGCCAGCCTTGGTGCGTAGTTCAGGGTGCGTTCTGGCCCGTTACCAGCTTTTCCACGCGGGTGACCAGTCTTTGCCGGGCGGCAGGGAGTGGCAGATGCCGCTGACCAAATGCATCACGCGCCAGAAAATGCCCACTCAGGCGCAGGCCATCCAGCCAGTCCGACCAGTTGCCAGCCTGTGTGGGGTCCTGCAAAAAAGCGGGCAACGGCAGGAGCCGATCCTTCCACGCCCCGGCCCCTTCCACGCTAACCGCGCGCCCGGTGCGGGGGGAGACATAGGCAAGGTCATGCGTTTGTCCGGTTGCGGCACAATGGCTCAGGTCCAGCCCAAAGCCCAGCACGTCCAGCAAGGCCAGTTCCCACTCAATATAATTGGGCAGGCCCGTCTGCTCCGCAATATCGGGGCTGTAACCAATAAAGGACAGGAGCTTGAGGGTCGCGCCAAAAAATGCCGGGCATGGCTCACCCTCGGGCAAGGTGGCATCGGCCAGAACGCAGGCCGACTGCATCATGGCCAGTGCGAGCGGCATGCTCAGAATACGCGCGGCACACCCGTACAGCAGTTCGCCTGATACACGTGTGGGCGCACCCTCCCCCCGCTGCATCAACCGGGCCTTGACCACATTGCCCGGCTGCCACAAAGCGCGGCCAGCACGGCTGGCACCCCCGTAGGCCAGTGCGCGCACCAGCCCGTCCTGCTCGGTCAACATATGGACCCGCGCACTACTCTCGCCTTGCGGGGCCACAAAAACAACAAGGGCGGGAGCCTCCCTTTCCAGAGAAGTCCCGCCCTTGTTCAACATGCAAAAGACCCGGTCTTAGACGCCGGAGACCTTGGCCACTTCCGCAGCAAAGTCATCAACGGCCTTTTCAATGCCTTCACCCAGGTGGAAGCGGTCAAAGCCAGCCAGCTTAACGCCTGCCTTCTTAACAACATCCTTCACGCGGGTTTCGCCATCGTGCACCCAGACCTGTTCCAGAAGAACGACTTCTTCGTAGAACTTGCGGATACGGCCTTCGACCATTTTTTCAATAATGGCTTCAGGCTTGCCCGATGCGCGGGACTGTTCGATCAGAACAGCGCGTTCACGCTCGACTTCTTCCTGGTTCAGGCTGCTTACATCCAGCGCGGACGGGCGGGTAGCAGCAACATGCATACCAACCTGACGGCCAAGCTGTTCAATGGCTTCATCAGCCGTCGGGGCTTCAATAGCCGCCAGAACGCCAATCTTGCCCAGACCGGGGCGCAGCGCGCCATGCACGTAGGTGGCCACAACACCGGAAGGCACGGTGAACACGCGTGCGCGGCGCAGGGTCATGTTTTCGCCAATGGTGGCGATCAGGTGGGTCAGTTCGTCTGCCACGGTGCGACCCGTGTCCAGCGTGGCTGCCTTGATGGCTTCCAGATCATCACCAACCTTGAGTGCAACCTGAGCAACGGATTCCACAAAGTTCTGGAACGCTTCGTTACGGGCAACAAAGTCGGTTTCAGCATTGACTTCCACCATGGCGGCGGTCTTGTCGCCAGAGGCAACGGCGACCAGACCTTCTGCTGCCACGCGGCCAGATTTTTTGGCGGCGGCGGCAAGGCCCTTGGTGCGCAGCCAGTCAATGGCGGCTTCAATATCACCCTGCGCTTCGTTCAGCGCTTTTTTGCAATCCATCATGCCTGCGCCGGTTTTTTCGCGCAGTTCCTTGACCAATGCTGCGGTAATTTCCGCCATATTCCTACTCCTTAGAAAACCGCAACGCGCCCTTGACAGGGCGCGCGGCAGAACATTCCGTTGCCTGCGAAAAACACAGGCATCTCATGCAAAAAAACAGCCCGGTCGAAACCGGGCTGTTTTTTATAGGCTTCAGCCTGCTGCCGGAGCTTCTTCAGCCACCGGAGCTGCTTCAAGAGCAGGCTCAACCGGCAGTTCTTCAGCCGCACCCACGTCATGGCCCGCAGCACCCAGCTCGGCGGAAATGCCGTCGAGCACGGAAGCGGAGACGAGGTCGCAATACAGACCAATGGCGCGAATGGCGTCATCGTTACCGGGGACCGGATAGGTCACGCCGCGCGGGTCGGAGTTGCTGTCCAGAATAGCCACAACCGGAATACCCAGCTTGTTGGCTTCTTCAATCGCCAGCTTTTCCTTGTTCGTGTCGATCACGAACAGCACGTCGGGCAGGCCACCCATTTCCTTGATACCACCAAGAGAGCGTTCCAGCTTGTCGCGCTGGCGGGTCAGTTCCAGCACTTCCTTCTTGGTCAGACCGGAAGTCGCGCCTTCGAGCGTTTCTTCAATCTGGCGCAGGCGCTTGATGGAGCCCTGAATGGTCTTCCAGTTGGTGAGCATACCGCCCAGCCAGCGATGGTTGACGTAGTACTGACCGCAACGGCGGGCTGCTTCTGCAATCGGGTCCTGTGCCGCACGCTTGGTGCCAACGAACAGAACGCGGCCACCACCGGCTACAACATCACGAATCGCCTTAAGGGCGCGGTCGAGCAGGCCAACGGTCTGCTGCAGGTCGATGATGTGAACCTGATTGCGCACACCAAACAGGAACGGCGCCATGCGCGGGTTCCAGCGGCGTGTGTGGTGACCAAAGTGAACACCAGCTTCAAGCAGCTGGCGCAGTGTGAAATCGGGCATCGCCATGGGGCGTATTCCTACCTAACTGGTTAAACCTCCGCAGGGCACCACCCAGCCTTTTGGCTGGGCACCAGAGGTGTAGGCCCCACGTGTGTTATGCCCCGGCGTGGGCCGGGGCGGCTCTATATGGCGTTTTTTGGCCAAGCGGGCAAGGCCAAAAAGCGTACTCAACCCTGCTTGAGCGGTTTGGCGTAGCGGTTGGGCACGCCACTGCGGGCCAGCAGCTCGCGCAGGCTTTTGACCACAGGGAACACCTCTATGTTATGGTCCCCGCCCAGTTCGCGCCATGCGTTCTGTTCCATTTCCACAATTTCGCGGTCTTCTTCAAAGATGCGATGTGTGAACAGACCCAGCACCGGCCATGCGATATCGAGCAAAAACGTCCATTTGGGCTTTTTAACCGACAGCAGACCAAACGCCTGAGTAACCTGCTGGGTTTCCCCCAGCGGCAGGTAGCACGCCCACAGGTCCATGATCAGGTCTCCATCCTTATCGTGGATCTGGAGTGTCTGATACGGGTATGTGGTGCGGATGGACACGACCTCTTCCACCGGCTGTTCGCGGCCATCATCATGGTGTTTGCCAAAAATCAGGGCTTCGGCCAGCGGCTGGTTGCCGCCCTTGCGGGCAAAGCTGTAGCGCGCCTCCATAAAGTTATCGCCCTTGTCCTGCCCCAAAAAGCGGGCCGTAATGGACCCCATCTGGCGGCGGTGCAGGAACTGATGGTTCATGTCCATCAGGTTTTCATGCATGAACGTGTAATGGCACTTCAGGCGTGGGCTGAACTGGCGGGTTTTGTATTCGGGGTTCCCCACCTGCGCAATATCGGGCACGGGCACCTTGTCGGCCAGATCGGGGTCACCGGGGAAAATAAAGATCAGCCCGCTTTTTTCGCGGCAGGGATACGCCTTGACCGGGCGGCCCACACCTTCCTTGTTCAGGTAAGGCACGGTCACGCATTTGCCCTGCTGGTCAAACGCCCAGCCGTGGTAGCAGCATTTTACGCAGCCCTTATCATCCACAACACCTTTGCTCAGGGGGACCTGACGATGGGCGCAGCGGTCTTCCAACGCATAGACCGGGCCGTATTCGGGGCGGATCAGCGCAATGGGGTGGCCTGCAAAGCGCGCGGCAAAGGCCTTGCCCTTCCGCACCTTGGCCGACCATGCCACAGGGTACCAGAAATTGGGATCAACATCGATCTGCCGTAGATCATAGCGGGGGGCATTCCCCTGCTCCGCCGGTTGCTCCGTGGCTGTTGTTGCCTGTTGCATGGTGTCACCTCATCAGAATACCACAGGCCGGCTGTTCCGATGCTTATCATTCCGGCCTGTAAAGGACGGGCGAACGATTGAGCATTCCGCCGGGTCTGCACAAGCCCTTATCGTCGCATGTCTGCCCTCCAGACGAAAAGGACATAAATCAAACCCGGCTTATACATTCTAGCGCAGGCAGTGCTCCAGTTGCGCGCTCAGCGCGGCATCCACCCGCAGGTCCTGCCCGTCCAGCATGCGCACGACCCGGAGCGAGAGGGAATTGACCAGCCACACCCCCCCCGCACACCGCAAATCTGCCGGACTGAGCGTGCCCTCGCGCACCAGTTTTTGGTCCAGCAAAATCTGGCGGGCAATTCCCGCCAGCGCACCCTCGGCCACATACGGCGTGACCAGCCCCGCAGACGTTGCCACAAGCAGGTTGCTGATTGTGCTTTCCGCCACCCTTCCGTGCGTGTTGAGCAAAAGCGCATCCTGCGCGCCCAGCCGCGCGGCCTCCTGCCGGGCCAGAATGCCGGGCAGGTAGTTCAAGCTTTTAATATAAGACAGAGGTGATGCCTCATCCCGCCGGATCAGGCGGCTGGTCACGGCCTGTATGGACGAGACGGAAAACACACCCCCCACCGCCGTAAGCAGCACGGTCGGGTGGGCATGTTCGGGGGGGAGCAGCCCCCTCGGCCCCTCCCCGCGCGCCACACTCAGCCGCAGCACGGCGTTTTCCAGCCCGTTGGCGCTGAGCACCATTTTGGCCGCCGCCTGCACCTCCTGCGCGGCAGGCACGGCCATGCCCAGCACATCCCCTCCCGCCGCCAGCCGCGCCATATGCATGGGCAGGTGCAAAACCCGCCCACCAACTGCCCGCATGGTCTCAAACACACCATCGCCCAGCGTAAACCCCCTGTCTGCGGGGCTTATGCGGGCTTGCGCCAGTGTGCACAGGGCGCCATTGAGCCAGACAAACATCACGCCCCCTCCGTAAAGGCGGCAAAGGGTGCCAGTTTAAGCCGCATTTCCTCATATTCCTTTTGCGGGTTGGACAGGGTGGTAATACCGCCCCCCGTACCCATGCGCAGTTGCCCCGCATGGGCCACAAAGCTGCGGATAATGACCGAACTGTCCATCCGCCCGTCCACACCAATACAAAAGAGCGTGCCACAATAGGCCCCCCGGGAGGTGGCTTCGAGTTCGTCAATAATTTCCATGGCCCTGTGTTTGGGCGCACCTGTTACGGAACCGGGCGGCAGGGTGGCCGCCAGCAGGTCAAACACATCATGCTCCTGCCGCAAATACCCCTGCACTTCCGAAACAAGGTGATGCACATGCGCAAACCGCTCCACCGCCCATAATTCGGGCACACTCACACTGCCAATACGGGCCACGCGCCCGATATCGTTGCGCATAAGGTCCACAATCATCAGATTTTCGGCCCGTTCCTTGTCGTCCCGCGCAAGGTTATGGGCCAGACGCTGGTCCTCGGCCTCCGTTTGCCCACGCGGGGCCGTGCCTTTTATGGGGCGGGTGGCAATATGCCCATTGCGACCAACCTGCAAAAAACGCTCAGGCGAGCACGAAAGAATGGAAAAACCCTCTCCACAGGACAGATAAGCCCCAAAGGGGGCCGGAGCAGCCTGCCGTAACCTGCGATACAGTTCATGCGCGCCAACATCCGCAGGCAGGTCGGCCACATGCTGGCAGGTTATGTTGACCTGAAAAATATCCCCCTGCGCTATGTAGTTTTGCGCAGCACTGACAGCTCGGCAGTAAGTGGCCTGCGTTTGGCTGGCCCGTAGGGGCAAGCACCGGGTGGGCGGGAGCGGCACGCCCTGTTCGGGCAAGGCGCGCCACCGGGCCTCGGCCTTGCCGCAGGTTTGCGGGGCCAGTCCACCACGCTCCAGACCTGTGAGGACCACATTCTGGTTTTTTCGGTCCCATACATAGGCATGGTCGTAAAAAGCGGCGGCAAACAGGGGTTCGTCCGGGCCTGTCTGGCGGGTGGGAACGCCCTGCAACGCCATGCCAAACGTATAGCTGGCAAACCCGACCCAGCCACCACAAAACGGCAGTTCATCGTCCGGCGCATCGCCTTGGTACTTCTTCTGGATTTTACGCAGACAATTCAATATCTGTTCAGGCGTACCCACAGCTTGCGGCACGCCATCCAGTTCAACCCTGTTTGCAAAAACCAGAAGGGTATGGCGTGGATTTTGGCAAAATATCTGCCAACGGTTGCGCCCATCGAGCGCACCACCGCTATCGAGCAGAACGCACCACGGAGCGCCCCCCCACAGAGCCAGAACCGTATCAGGCTCCCGCCAGGGCAGTGCGCGCACCCATGCCACGGGTCAGACCTGCTCCACGCGGGAAATCCCTGCCAGTGTGCGCAGCCTCTGCCCCAGAAGCGGGGTAACCTTGTACCCCCCGCGCAGCCGAATTTCCACATCGCAGCTTTCGGCCACGCCGGGCAGCAGAACAATACGGCCCGCCCCCCCTTTTTGTTCGCTCAACACGGTTTGCAGGGCTGGCAGGGCGTCTTCCTTTTCCAGCCATATCCGCATTTCGCTCTGGCCCTGTGCGGCGGCCTGTTCCAGCTCCACAATGTCGGACGCGGTAATGCGCATGGCCTCGCCCTCCAGCTTGAGTTCGGCTGTTACCAGCACGGCGCGCCCGGCTACCAGACTTTCACGCACACGGGTCAGCACTTCGGAAAACACGGTCACCTCGCACCCACCTGTGGCATCGGACAGGCGCACCCATGCCATTTTGTTGCCTGTGCGGGTCGGGCGTTCCTTACGGTCCACAACGCACCCTGCAATTTTAACACGGCCTACCCCAGCCTCTGCCGCCGCCAGCAGTTGGGAGGACTTGATAACCCCCAACCTGCGCAGCACGGAGCCGTAGGAGTCCAGCGGGTGCGCGGTCATATGGAAGCCAATAGCTTCTGCCTCCATCGCCAGTTTTTCAAACTCCGGCCAGTCCGGACCATCGGCCAGACGCAAGGGTTCCTTCTCCCCCCCACCACCAAACAGACCAATCTGCCCGGACGCGGCCTCCTGCGCCTGACTATGGGCGCGGCGCAACAAGGCATCGGCAGAATGGAAAACACGCGCACGGTTTTTGTCCAGACATTCAAAGGCTCCGGCCTTGGCCAGATTTTCCATCTGCATGCGGTTAATGTGCTTGGGGTCTATACGCGTTGCAAAATCGGCCAGATCGGCAAAGGGTTTATCCCCCCTTGTTGCGACCAGAACTTCCATGGCCCCAAAACCAACTTTTTTAACTGCGGCCAGTGCGTAGCGAATGGCGTATTCCCCATTCGGCAGAACCTCCACGGCAAAATCGGCCTCCGAGCGGTTAATGTCGGGCGGCAGCACGCTAATGCCCATACGCTCGGCTTCCTGCCGCAGGGCTGCCAGTTTTTCCGTCCGCTCACGCGCAAGAGACATACAGGCCGCAAGGAACGCCACAGGGTGGTTCGCCTTCATCCACGCTGTCTGGTAGGAGACCAAGGCGTAAGCTGCGGCGTGCGATTTGTTAAACCCGTAATCCGCAAACTTGGCCATGAGGTCGAACACCTCCACCGCCTTGTCGTGGTCTATGCCGCGCCCGGTAGCGCCTTTGGTAAAAATCTCGCGCTGGTGGTCCATTTCCGAGCGGATTTTCTTACCCATGGCGCGGCGGAGCAGATCGGCCCCACCAAGGCTGTAGCCTGCCATTTTCTGGGCAATCTGCATGACCTGTTCCTGATAGACCATAATGCCGTAGGTCTCTTCAAGAATATCACGGATTTCCTCGTGCGGGGGTTCCCATGCTTCCCCGTGTTTCCGGCGGCAGTAATCGGGAATATTGGCCATGGGGCCGGGGCGGTACAGGGCCACGGCGGCAATCAGGTCTTCCAGCCGGGTGGGGCGCATCTGTTTGAGCACGTCACGCATGCCCGCGCCTTCAAACTGGAAGACGCCTGCCGTATCCCCCCGGCTGAGCATATCGTATGTTCGCACATCATTCAGGGGAATGGCCGCCAGATCCACCTCCTTGCCCATACGGTGGATAAAATCCACACCGCGTTTGAGAATGGTGAGCGTGGTCAGCCCCAGAAAGTCGAACTTGACCAGACCGGCCTGCTCAACAAACTTCATGTTATACTGGGTGACCAGTGTGTCGCTCTTGGGGTCTCGGTACAGCGGCACCAGTTCCACCAGCGGGCGGTCCCCGATCACAACACCTGCGGCATGGGTGCTGGCGTGGCGGAACAGGCCCTCCAACTGCTGGGCAATTTCGAGCAGTCTGCGCAAAGCCTCGTCGTTATCGCGCATGTCCTGCAATTTTGGCTCGCCCGCTATGGCCTCCTTGAGTGTAACGGGTTTTGCCGGGTTGTTGGGAATAAGTTCGGCCACGCGGTTGACCATGCCGTAAGGCAGGCCCAGCACACGCCCCACGTCCCGCACAGCCGCGCGGGCCTGCAACTTACCAAAGGTAATGATCTGGGCTACGCGGTCGGCCCCGTATTCGCGCCGCACATAGGCGATCACCTCATCGCGTCGGTCCTGACAAAAGTCGATATCAAAGTCAGGCATGGACACACGTTCGGGGTTCAAAAACCGTTCGAACAGCAGGTTGAAGGGAATGGGGTCAATATCCGTAATGGTGAGCGCCCATGCCGCCAGCGAACCAGCGCCCGACCCACGCCCCGGCCCCACGGGAATGCCATGCGCCTTGGCCCACTGAATAAAGTCCGCCACGATCATAAAGTAGCCGGGGAACCCCATTTTGGAGATAATATCCAGCTCAAACGTCAGCCGCTCGCGGTAGCGGGCCTGCAGCTCCTCATCCAGCGTCATGGTGGCCATGCGGCGTTCCAGCCCCTCCCACGCCATGGCGCGCAGGGTTTGGTCCTCGGTCGCACCTTCGCGCACTTTGGGGCAGACGGGCAGCAGGGGTTTGCGTGTTTCCACCTTTACGGCGCAGCGGCGGGCAATTTCGAGCGTATTGTCACACGCATCGGGCAGGTCCGCGAACAAGGCGCGCATCATCTGCGGGGGTTTGAACCAGTGCTCCGGCGTTACGCGAAAGCGGTCTTTTTCCGCCATGGTGCGGCCTTGGGCAATACACACCAGCGCGTCATGCGCCTCGTACATTTCGGGCTTGGGAAAAAAGCACTCATTGGTTGCCACAAGGGGCAGGCCAAACTGGCTGGCAAGGCCAAGCACACCCGGCTCCACGGCTTTTTCAATCGCCAGATTGTGGCGGTGCAACTCCACAACCAGCCGATCGCCAAACGCTTCGTGCATTTGGCCCAGCCAGCGCGTGGCCTCGTCCTTCTGCCCTTCAGCCAGCATCTGAAACAACGGGCCGCGCGTGCCGCCGGTCAGCAGCATCAGCCCTTCGGCGCGTTCGCACAAAACGTCCAGCCCCACAAATGGGTCGGACGGGTCGGATGTTTTGAACCCTTCGGATGAGAGGAACTGGAGGTTGGCCAGCCCCACATCATTCTGCGCCAGCAGCACCACAGGCTCCGCCGGGGCGCCGGGTTTGTCGTTACGGGCAGGCAGGCCGATCTGCCCGCCAATAATGGGCTGAATACCGCTTTTGGTGCAGTACTGCGAAAATTCCAACGCCCCGAACAGATTGCCCGAATCGGCAATAGCCACAGCAGGCATACGCATTTCCTGCGCCAGAGAAGCAATTTCCGGCACCCGGATTGCACCCTGACTCAGCGAGTAAGCAGAGTGCACACGAAGATGGACAAAATCAGCGTAGGACATACGCCCCTATAGCACAGGCCCGCCCCCCCTCCACCGGATTGTCAGTATTTTAATCCCGCCCACGCAGCCCCGAGCACCAGACAACCACCCCCGGCTGGAACCCCGCGCCAATCGGCACTAGACTACGGCCCTTCCCACCCCTTGGGGCGCTCCCCTTACGGGGGTTCATCTGCTTTTCAGGATTTTTTATGCGGATTATCAGATCCAGAACCGAGCTGGCCGCACTGGTAGCCCAATGGCGCAACGCGGACGAAACCATAGGGGTCGTGCCCACCATGGGTTCACTCCATAACGGGCACCTTGCCCTTGTTAAGGCATTGGATGGGCAGGCCACGCGCAGGATTGTGAGTGTTTTTGTCAATCCGATCCAGTTCAACAACGCAACCGACTTTGAACTCTATCCACGCGGGCTGGAAGCAGACGCAGCCTTACTGGAGAGCACCGGCAAGGTGGATGTGCTTTACGCCCCCGATGCGGCCGAAATGTACCCCCAAGGCTTTGCAACACGCATTATGGTGAGTGGACTGGACGGCATGCTGTGCGGCGCGGACCGACCCGGACATTTTGATGGTGTCGCCACTGTTGTGACCAAACTGCTCCTCCAGACCGGAGCCAACATTGCCGCTTTTGGCGAAAAAGATTACCAGCAGCTCTGCCTGATCCGCCGCCTTGTGCACGACCTTGACCTGCCTGTGCGTATTCAGCCCGTGCCCACAGTGCGTGAGGCCGATGGACTGGCCCTCTCCTCGCGCAATCGCAGGCTCACGCCACAGCAGCGCCAGCAGGCCCCTGCCCTACCTACTGCCCTAAAAACCTGCATTGCAGACATCCAATCCGGCAAACCGGTGGATGCCAGCCTGCACGCCTGCCGCGAGAACCTGAAAAACCATGGTTTTAACGTGCATTATCTGGACCTCCGCACGGGCGATACCCTGCTTGAAGCCACAGAACCAACACCGGGCGCACGCCTGTTTGTAGCGGCCAGTCTGGGCGACATCCGCCTGATAGACAACATGGCTGTTGCGTAAACACGTTTGTACATCAGTTTTTTACACAAGGAAGACCACAATGAGCATAACCCGCCTTGAACCTGAAGAACGCCTGTGTGGCGCGGTCATTCACAACGGACTGGTTTATCTGGCTGGACAGATTGCCGATGACGCCACATTGGATGCACAGGGGCAGATGGCCGATATTTTGCAACAGGTTGACGCCATTCTGGCAAAAGCAGGCACAGATAAAAGCCGCCTGATTTCGGTCCAGATTTTTCTGGCTGACATGAACGATATGGCAAGCATGAACCGCGCATGGGACGCATGGCTGGACCAGAGCAACAAACCCGCCCGCGCAACAGTAGAAGCCAAACTTGCCAACCCGGCATGGAAAGTGGAACTGACCGGCATTGCGGCCCTGTCCTGAAGACTAACCCGCTCACACCACCTGTCCACGCAGGGTGATGGACCTTGTGTGAACAGGTGGTGAACACCCCATCGTATCTGCCGTCAATATGAGCAATATCACGCACCAGTAGCAAACTGCCCCGCTTTATTGGCTTTTACTTTCTGGTCAATAAAAACAATCCACACACGCAAGCGGCCTTCATCCACTCAAACTGCGAAGCCCGAAGTTTTAATGTGACAAGTCCTGATGTCGAATGGATATGACCATTAAAAAGATTTTGCTCGCGACAAATCCATGCTCAAATAATACCTTATTAGAATTCACCCCTCTTTGTTTGCGGTGGATCAATGTAATGCGACAATGGAAAAATAATGAAGCAGGCAGCATCTCCCCTGATAGTAACAATATCAGAGAAAACGATACAGCACCTGGAACCGCGGGATATGCGCTCACGCAATGCCAGTGGTTACAATGAACATTTCATTCAAACTCTTGTCCATAATCAACCAAGCGTCCTGCCTATTAGCAAGGTCGAACCTGTTTTTTCACCGCTTATTTCCGTTTGCATGGAGCTTCCCCTCAAGTCCGGATATCTGGACAACCTGCTGATCACTCCGCGTGGTGATTTAATTGCCGTCGAATGCAAACTATGGAGAAACCCGGAATCAAGAAGAACGGTTATCGCTCAAATTATTGATTACGCAAAAGATCTGCAGGCCATGACTTATGAAGACTTGCAGAACTCCATTCGCCAAGCAAAAAAAGATCCCACCTTCAACCTTTATAACCATATGCTATCACAGTATCATGACCCATCCCCACTCAGTGAGCATCATTTCATAGATGCGCTCAGCAGCAATCTTCGCCGCAGCCGCTGCCTTCTGGTCATAGCGGGCGATGGCATCACTGAAAATACTGAGACTCTCACAGACTTTTTGCAACAACATGCCGGACTACACTTTGCCCTGATGCTGGTGTGCCTTTCCATTTACAACTTACCTGAAAGCGATAAAATTATTGTTGTTCCCTCAATACCAATGCGCACAATAAATATTGTACGCGGCATAGTACAATTTAATGAAGGCAAGGTAAGCATATCCTCACCGGCACCAACAATATATTCCCAAAAACCTACCACCTTGTCCGAAGATGAAATTTTTGCCGAACTTGACCAAAAGTATCCCGGAACCTCCACACGTCTTATAAATTTCCTCACATCATGCAGTGATATAAATATTTACTGGAATATAAGAAAAACTATTATCGTTTATATGGTCGTTGGCGCAATCAAGGTCACTGCCTTTGTTGTCAACTCCAATGGTACAGTCGATTTTGGCTACGATTTTACTGGGAAACACCTCACCCGTCCATTTATGGAAACATTAGATCAGAATTTTCCAAATCTTGTCATGAAAGAATCTCCAAAATCAGTCTTCGTTAAAAATCTGGATGGCACTCGCCCTTATATCTGGCAACTACTTGATAATGATTCAGGGCTTCGATCCGCACTTGAAATACTTCATTTCACGTTATCGCGTGAAGATCATGAGTCTTAAAATATAACGGAAAGACCACCAAACCACGCATGGGTGTAAATATGGCGATGCACGCCTCTGGAACCCACCAGAGGCGCAATGCAAGCTCTGGACAAAAGCTACCGGAACCAATCCAGAGGATATACGCGCTGATATATCTTTTATTTTTAAGGGGAAAAGGTGGTGGCTCCCGAAGTAGGACTCGAACCTACGACCCAGCGATTAACAGTCGCTTGCTCTACCAACTGAGCTATTCGGGAACAGATATTTTTCAACCACTTAGCGGCATTTTGTGGTGCAATCTTTTGCAAGATGCGCCCCGCTGTGCTGCTGTGTGGGTGTATAACCACAACGCTTTGAGGGTGCAAGACCCTTTTTATATTACAAAACGTTAATTATTGCCGCCAGCAAAATTACACACACCTCTTTGCTAACAAACCCCATCAACACTGTGCCGGGCAGAAGCAAAGGAACTGCTTCGCATAGATTAATCCCCTCCACAGGGACCAAGGGCTTACAGGCCTATAATCAGGGCTTGGCTGCACCCAAAATTCAGAACTCAACTGCCACACACAGCAGGAATAACAAGCCAACCCCTTGCACACACCCAATGGATGCAGGGCCAACAGACGGTTTTTTTCATTTTCCGCCCCCATAACCGGGACACCTCACCCAACACAGTGTAAGAAAGAGACATGAGCGCACCTGCACCTTCTCCTCTTTCGCGCCGTGCCCTGCTCTGGGGGGCCGGAGGCTGCGTTGCCGCGGGTGGCGTTGTGCTCCTGACCCGCCAGCAGCACCCCCGTACACCCCGCAAACAGCCCGATGGCGTCTATCGCAAACTCAAGATCGGCTGGCCAGAAGCCGCCATGTCCCCCGTGCTGGCCGCAGCACTGGAGAAAAACTTTTTTGCCCAGTACAATCTGGATGTGGACCCCCTGCCCAACATCCATAACGGGCAGGATGCCCTGACCGCACTGGCGGAACAGAAAACCTCCTACGCTGTTGCTCCCGCACTCACATGGCTCCAGCACCTGCATGCGGGCTTGCCTGCCCATTTGGTCATGGGGGTGCAGTCCGGTAGCCGCCGCCTGCTGGTGCGGCGCAGCAGCGGCATTACGCGACTGGACCAGCTTATGGACCGCAACGTGGCCGTGCCCGACCAGAATGCAGCGGACAAGCTGTTCTTTTGTATTATGATGCGCCGTAAAGGCATGGATGCGCTCACCCACATTAACTGGGTCGATCTGCCCATCCCGCAGATAGAACAGGCCCTCCATGACCAGAAAATAGACGCCGTGGTCACGCATGATCCCGATGCGTGGAGCCTGCTCCAGAACCACCCCGACCTTGTATACGAACTGGTTGGCAGCGATACGGGGCATTACGCGGCCCGCACCAGCCTTATTCTGGGTGTTGCGGATACAGCGCAGGAAAAAGACCCCACTGCCGCCACAGCACTGGTGCTGGCCCTGCGTGATGCAGCCCTTTGGGTCAACACCCACAGAGATGATGCCGCAACCCTGATAGCCGATAACGCAGCGGGCCTGCCTGCCACAAGTGCGCGCAACATGCTGCGGAACGAGCCGGTTATCCGCCCCCTTATGGGCCGGGGCCTGCGCGAACAAATTGCGCAATACTGCGATGAACTCCAGCTTGTTGGCATGATGGCCGATGGCGCGGATTCAACAGCCCTTGCGCGCAGCTATACGCTGAATGTGCTGCACGAATAACACCGCCACACCCTACCCCGTTAAGCGCCAGATTGAGCAACCCTCACGCAGAGCGGCGCAAAACAGTGCAGGCAGCAAAGCAGCCATTGCCAAAAGCCTGCGCTCTAGTCCCGCTCCTGTTTGCGCGGCAGGCGCACTTCGCTGGCCAGCACACCCAAAATAACCAGCACGCCCCCCAGTAAGGCGCGCGCGGGCAGAACATCCCCTGCCAGACGCCCCACCAGCCCGGCCCAAACAGGCTCGCCCGCGTAAATAAGCGTGGCCCGCGTGGGGGAAACAGTTTTTTGCGCCCAGTTCATAACCAGTTGAATAACGGCACTCATGGCCCCAAGGCCCAGACCGGGGGCCACCCACCACCACGTAAAGGCAGGCACTTTTTCGCCCATAACGGGCATGGCCGCAAATGCCAGCAACCCAGCCACAAACAACTGCACAATCGCCACCCGAAAGCTGTTAATGGCGGGGGAGGCAAAGCGGCTGATCAGCACAACCTCCATGGCTATGGCTATGGCGCTAGTCAGGGTCACGACCTCACCAAACTGTAGGTGCAGGTGCGCTATGGCCTGCGGGCCGGTCAGGAGCACAAGACCAGAAAAAGCAAACAGCACCCCTAACCAGACCATAAGATGGGGTGGTTTGCGCAAAAAGAACCACTGCAAAAACGGCACAACGGGCACATACATGGCGGTAATAAAGGCGGACTGACTACTGGAAATACTCCCCAGCCCCAAGGTTTGCAGCGCATAGCCAAAAAAGATGGCAACCCCCACACACGCACCCGCCCTGACTTCCCGCAGGCTCAGGTCCAGCAACAACCGGCGGAACAGCAGCATGGAAAGCAGGGCCGCGGTGGTAAAACGCACCCCCACAAAAAACATGGCCCCCGTGTAGCGCATGGCCATATGCACGATCAGGAACGTAACGCCCCATAGGACGGTAATGCAGACCAGCGCCACTTCCTCGCGCGAGAAACTCCGGAATACTACTCTCTCCCGCGCAGGCAGGGACTGGTCAGGCACGTTAGGGCACTCCTGCCCGGGCTGGAAAAGCAGCCCGGACCTGTTTTTATTTTAGACCGGCAACAAAGCGCGCCATACGCTGGCAGGCCTCGGCCAACACATCGTCCGACGTTGCACAGGACAACCGCAGGTAGGGCGACTGCCCAAAGGCGCTGCCGGGCACCGTTGCCACGTATTCCTCGTCCAGCAACGCCATTGCAAAATCGTGGTCGGTCTCAATCAACCGTCCACCTGCCGTTGTGCGCCCAAGGCAGGCAGCAACACCGGGATACGCATAAAAAGCCCCTTCGGGCATGGCGCAGGTCAGGCCCGGCACCGCGCGCAGGGCCTGCACCACGTTGGTGCGGCGGCGGCTATACGTGGCGACCATGGTCTGCACAAGGTCTGGCGGACCATCCAGCGCGGCAGTGGCCGCAGCCTGCGCAATAGAGCACACCCCCGATGTCGCATTGCCCTGCACACCCCGCATTGCGGCAATCAGGTCGGCGGGGCCACCGGCAAAACCCACGCGCCACCCGGTCATGGCATAGGCTTTGGACACACCGTTGAGTGTAATGGTGCGGTCCTTGAGGTCTGGCGCTACAGCCGCGATTGAGGCGGAGCGTGCGCCATCAAACACCAGATGTTCGTAAATCTCGTCCGACAGAATCCACACATCGGGGTAATCGCGCAGGACTTTGGCAATAGCGGCCAGGTCCTCCGCCGGGCAGATCGCCCCGGTCGGGTTGTTGGGAAAGTTCAGCACAACCCAGCGTGTGCGCGGCGTGAGGGCTTGTGCCAACACATCCGCCCTGAGCCGAAAACCGTCCTCCTCCCTGCACGGCGCAAACACGGGTGTGGCCCCAAACATGCGCGCAATCAGCGGGTAGCTGACCCAGTAGGGGGTGGGCACCACCACCTCGTCCCCTGCGTTCAGGGTCGCCATGAAGGCGTTAAAGATGACCTGTTTGCCCCCGTTGGAGACCATAATCTGCTCAGGCGTGTAATCCAGCCCGTTCTCCCGCGTGAACTTGCGGGCAATGGCCGCCTTGAGTGCTGGCGTACCATCCACGGGCGGGTATTTGGTCTGCCCGGCCAGCGCTGCCTGATGGGCTGCCTCCACCACAGCGGGGGGCGTTGCAAAGTCCGGCTCCCCCAATGCGAGGGAGATGACCGGCCTGCCCTCTGCTTTAAGTGCTCGGGCGCGCCGGGCCATTTCTATTGTTGCAGGGGCGGGCAGACCGTTCAGGCGATGCGCAAAACTCCGGGCCATAACTTATTGCAGGCCTTCACAGAATTTCTGGATACGGGTGCAGGCGTCACGCAGGCTCTGCGTATCGGTCGCGTAGGAAATACGCATGTAACCCGGATACATGAAGGCCGAACCGTGGACGGCGGCAACGCCTTCCTCCTCCAGCAGTGCTGTTACAAAATCCTCATCCGTTTTAAGCAGTTTTCCGCCCGGTGAGGTTTTGCCAAGGCATTTTTCAATGCAGGGGAACACATAGAACGCGCCCTGTGGCATATCGCATTCCATGCCTTTGGCCTGGTTGATCATGCTCACCACCATGTCCCGCCGTCCCTGATAGGTGTCTACCATGGTCTGGATAAAGTCCTGCGGGCCGGTCAGGGCTTCCACCGCTGCGGCCTGTGCAATGGAACAGGTGTTGGAGGTGGACTGCCCCTGCAGCTTGTTCATGGCTTTGGTCAGTTCCACCGGAGCACCGGAAAAACCAATGCGCCAGCCGGTCATGGCATAGGCTTTGGACACGCCGTTCATGGTAACGGTGCGGCTACGCAGGCGGGGTTCCACCTCCACAAATGTTGCGGGGCGGAAGCCATCGTACACCAGCTTGGCGTAAATATCGTCCGTAAAAATCCAGACATGCGGGTGGCGCAGCAGCACATCGCATAGCGGGCGCAGGTCCTCGGCCGAGTATGCGACCCCCGTGGGGTTGCAGGGCGAGTTGAGGAAAACCCATTTGGTGCGCGGCGTAATGGCGGCTTCCAGCTCATCCGCCTGTAGGCGAAAACCGTTTTCGCGCTTGCACGGAACAACCACGGGCACGCCTTCGGCCAGCGTGACAATATCGGGGTAGGATACCCAGCACGGCGCTGGAATAATGGCCTCATCCCCCGGGTTCAGGGTGGCCATCATGGCGTTGTAGATGATCTGCTTGCCGCCGGTGGAAACAATAACTTCCTCCGGTGTGTAATCCAGCCCGCTATCCAGCCGGAAGCGTTCGGCCACGGCCTTGCGCAACTCGGGTGTGCCTGCCACGTCCGTGTAGCGGGTCTGGCCCGCGGCAATGGCCTTTACGGCAGCCTGAGCAATGTTGTCGGGTGTGTTGAAGTCCGGCTCACCCGCGGAAAGGCTGATAATATTCCGCCCCTCCGCCTTCAACGCCCGTGCGCGCGTTGAAATGACGATGGTCTGGCTAGGACTGATCCTGTTCAGGCGGTCAGCAACAAGGCTCATGGTTTTCTTACTTTCCGACACAATATTTTTAAGACATCCCGCACCTGAGCGAGCAAAAAGCCCGACCGCATGCCCCGGATGTGCTGCTTCGGGGCGCACAGTAATCCTCTTCCGCTCGGGGCGGAACCGGAGATTCCACCTGCTCTATCTTTTTTGTTCTGCGCGGGTCCTTCCCCTGTCATGCAAAAACAGGGCCTTCGGGGGGTGGCGCGGGCTGGCGCTAGGGCGCGCCACCATACTGCGGGGCCGCAAATACGGCCTGAGCGCGCACCTGCGCCGCACTCAGCCCGCTCTCTCGCATGGCGCGTACACTCAGTGCGCCATCACGCTTGGCCAGACGGCGGCCCGTGGCATCGCACAGCAGCGGGTGGAATGCATAATGCGGCGCGGGCCAGCCCATAAGGGTCTGCAACAGCCGGTGCAGGCTGGTGGCCGGGCGCAAATCCTCGCCCCTTGTAACCAATGTAACACCCTGCGCTGCATCATCACACGTTACACACAAATGGTAGGATGCGGGCACGTCGCGCCGGGCCAGAACCACATCCCCAAACAGTTCGGGCTGGCAGGCACGTGGGCCATAGGCCAGATCATGGTAAGTCAGTGGCCAGCCTGCGGCTGCTTCCACACCGGCCTCCGCCGTGCTCCGGGCCGCCACCAGCGCGCGGGCCTGCGCCACGGCGCGCGCCATGTGCAGGCGCAGCACATAAGGCTGACCCGCCTGCATACGCTGCTCACGCTCACGCACATCCATGTGGCGGCAGCGACCGGGGTACAGCAGGCTTCCATCGGGGGCTGTGTGGGGGGCAGAGAATATGGCCGCACTCTCGCGCGCAATATCTGAACGGGTGCAAAAGCAGGGGTACAGCACGCCCATGCGCCCAAGACTATCCAGCACACCCCCATAAACCGCCATACGCGCGGACTGGTGCACAACAGGCCCATCGGGCACCAGCCCCAGCCATGCCAGATCCGCCATAATGGCGGCGGCAAATGCAGGTTTGCAGCGCTGGGGGTCTATATCCTCCATCCGCACCAGCCATTGCCCCTTGGGCTGCGCCAGTTCCCACCCGAACAGGGCAGACGCCACATGCCCCAGATGCAGCGCCCCCGTGGGGCTGGGTGCAAAGCGGGTGACCCATTCTGTTTTACAATGTTCATAGTACTGTAATCGAATAGTCATAATGACCTTACCAAATGTCTAAGGCCGCCAAATATCCGTGACTATTGGCCTGCATTTTCTTGCCACACCTTCTGGTGTCTGCAATAGTCTTGGCGGTAATGATCTCGACGACGCACTTCTGCTGGCGGTCGGCTTGAGTTTTTTAGACCCCTTCGGAACTGTGTTCTCGTGCATACGAGGAGACACGTCTTGGCGGATGGCAGTACTCTAAACTACCCAGCTCTTGTTCTGAACGCAGACTTCCGACCACTTTCCTACTTCCCGCTCTCCCTATGGGGATGGCAGGATGCCATAAAAGCGGTGTGCCTCGACCGGGTTTCGGTCCTGAGCGAATATGACATGGAAGTCCATTCACCCAATCAGGCCTTCCGCCTCCCCAGCGTGATCGCCCTCAAGGACTATGTGCCCGCAGCCCGCAAACCGGCCTTTACGCGCTTTAATGTTTTTTTGCGCGACAACTTTTCCTGCCAGTATTGTGGGGAGCGCCACCCCACGCAGGAACTCACGTTTGACCATGTTATTCCCCGCTGCAAGGGCGGGCGCACAAGCTGGGAGAACGTGGTAACCGCCTGCGGCTGCTGCAACCTGCGCAAGGGACCGCACATGCCCCACCATATTGGCATGCTGCCCCGCCGTACCCCCGTACGCCCCACATCGTGGGAGTTACAGGAAAACGGGCGGGCCTTCCCCCCCAATTACCTGCACAAAAGCTGGCGAGACTATTTATACTGGGATGCGGAACTGGAGGGCTGACCCCTCCGCTCCCCCACCCCATTTACCGGGTGTAGGTGTAGCCGTATTCATCGGCCAGTTTTTGCAGGTCCGGTGCGCCTTTAAGGTCGAGCGGCAGAGGTTTGGCCTTGGCCTCGCCCAGCACAAACCCGCCGTTGCTCATGCGCTGGCAGGTATTGGCCGCAAGCGGGAAACTCAAAAACATGGGGCCAGCCATCTGCTTGTGCAGGCAGGTTATGTCCGTATCCAGCAAGGGCACACGCCCGATCTCGGATGAACACCCAGCCAGCAGCAAGCCGCCCGCCGCCATTACCCCCAGAGCAAATTTGTTTGTTTTCTGCGTCACGGACCAGCTTACCTCTGTTTTTGCCTGTCGAGCGGCCTTTTGCCACCGGTTGCTCCGGTGCGGCCCATGGTGCCATGCCCGACCGCCAACAACCAGAGAGCGCAGGTCACGCCCCCTTTCCGCTGGCTGCATGACACGCCAGGAACCTGTTCAGCTTACTTCGTACCCGGCACCACGAATGGCGTCACGCAAGGAAGAAACACCAACACGCGCTGGATCATACGTAACCTTGACCTCGCCATTGGCCAGATTAACGTCCGTACCATCCACACCGTCAATTGCGGCCAGCGCACGTTTTACGGACGAAACACAACCGTCGCATGTCATCCCTTCGACCATAAAGCTTGCTGTCGTCTGGCTCATTGCGTTTGCATCCTTTTTATCAAATTCCATACATGGCGCTTTTACACGGCCATTCTGCTTCTTCCATAACGCAACTCCACCATGATGCGAAACAGAGATGTGCACCGCCTACCAGCCCAAAAGCATGATATAAGGCCAGGATGCCTCACTTTGTGCCCTCCCGGACCGCCGCAGCGCCCCTGCCCCCCCTGTGGCGGAACAGCTTTTTGCACCGGCTTATGCTGGCAACCCTGATCAGCCAGATGGAAAACCGCCTACTGGCCGAAAGCAGCGCCACACGCACGCTGGAAAACTGGCTGCACGAACACAGACTGCTGGACCCACACCAAACCCTGCGCGCCGAGCGCGATGTGGGCGCGCAACGCCCCTGCCCCCCCGATCTGGCGGCAGCACTGGACATACCAGCCCACCCCGGCGCCAACGCCCTGCGCTACCGCAAAATCCGGCTTGTGGGGCACGGTCATATTTATTCGGAAGCGGAAAACTGGTTTGTGCCACAGCGCCTGACCAAAAATATGACAGACACCCTAGAACAGACCGACACACCCTTTGGCCGTGTTGTCTCCCCCCTACGGTTTACCCGCCAACTCATCCGGCGGGAGGCCCTGTGGTCCCCCCTGCCAGATTTATGGGAAACACACCCCCAGCCCCCAAGTTACAAAGAAGGGGCGGAGCCACTGGCCCTGCCCCCTCACCTGTTCCGGCACATCGCACTTTTGCGCACCCATGCGGGCGCACCGTTCAGTCTGGTTGTGGAAACCTATACCCCGCAAGCCTTTGCGTTTGGCCCACCACCCCAGCCCTGAACACACCGGGCGGAGGCAGACCAGCACCCGGACACACGCCCCGGGTGCGACTGATGGGCTTAGAGAGAGAGGGGGGAGGTTAAACCTCTTCCCCCATACGGGTCTTGTCCACAAAGGTTTCTGTTGCATCATCCAGCGCGCGGGTTTTACGCCCGCCGGGGCCATGCACGTACAGGTCGTTGCGGTCGATCTTGTCCACCGCATCGGGCTGCATGGGCATAAGGTAGCGGGCGGGGCGCTGGTGGTCGGCCAGTTGCAGCTCGGGATTGAACACCGAGTTGAACTTCCACAGCATTTTTACAAAGTTGGTCTGACCGTTTTTGAGCAGATTGACCGCAATTCCGGCTGTATCCTTGAGCGCCTGCCAACCCATATGTTTGGTGTTCAGCACCTGCTGGGTTTTGACCAGTTCCTCATAGAACTCGGGCAAAGGCAGCGTGGTGGGCAGCACGGCGTGCTGGATGTCAAACAGGCGGTAGTCACGCGTGGTCAGGCGGCGGGCTTCCTTGTGCCAGATTTCCGTTCCCGGATACGGGGTTGTCACGGAAATGTTCACAATATCAGGAATTTCCAGGCACCACTGCCGCACAGCCTCAAACCGCGCACGGTCCCATGACGGGTCGGCAATAATGTTAATGGCCACAATCAGCCCCAGAGAGCGGGCGTATTCCAGTGCCTCGAAGTTCTTGTCGAGCGAGACGCGCTTACGGAACTGTTTAAGACCTTCCTCATCCACCGCTTCCATGCCGATAAAGATGTAGGACAGCCCGATTTCGCTCCAGACCTTGAACACTTCCTTGTTGCGCAGCAGAACGTCTGCGCGGGTTTCAAGGTAATATTCCTTTTTAATGCCACGCTTTTTAATTTCGTTGGCAATGGCCATGCCGTGCTCTTCATGCACAAAAGCCACGTCATCCACAATAAAGATGCCGGGTTCCTTAATTTCCTCCAGCTCGTCCGCAATCACCTGCGGGCTGGCTGTGCGGTAGGAACGGCCATAAAAGGTCCATGCCGAGCAGAACGTGCAGTCCCACGGGCAGCCACGGGCGAACTCGATGGAGGCGGCCGGGTCGAGCGTGCCAATAAAATACTTGTTGCGGTGGCGCAGCAGGTCGCGCGCGGGGCGCACCTCGTCCAGCGATTTGACAAAAATGGGGGGCGGGCCTTCACCGTCCAGCGTGACAGTGCCGGGGACTTCCAGAATATCCTTGCCGTTCTGCACCGCATCAAGCAGCAGGCCGACCGTGGCATCACCCTCGCCCTTGAGAATGCAGTTGACCGTCCCTTCGGAGAGTTCAAGCACATCCTTGGCAATGAAGGAGACAGAGTGGCCGCCAATAAACTGGAACACTCGCGGAAAGCGGTAGCGCGTTTCGCGGCACAGATCGAGGATTTCGGGCACATTGGCAAGGTAACTGCCGGAATAGCACACCACGTCGGGCTGGAATTCCTCAATCAGCTCCCAGTAATCTTCGTGCGTTTCGGCCTGTAGGTCGATAATCCGCACGTCGTGTCCGGCATTCCGCGCAGCACCCGCCACCAGTTCCAGCCCCAACGGCTCAAGCCGCAGGAAAACTTTGGTGTACATCAGGGCGCTGGGATGAACCGCCAGAACTTTCATGACATTCCTTTCTGCCTACTGCGGGCCGGGAATGCGAACGGCATCCCACCTTGCCTCGTAACGCTGGAGCATAAGGAGTGGTTATATAAGGAATGCGTGAATATTGCCCTATCCTGCGGCCGGGTATCTCCCATGCGCAAGACTTCTGGCTTGGCGGCTAACCGCCATTGTAGCGGCCCCGACGTATGCGCAAGGCACAACGCCGGGGTGTGACCTGACCGTATTAGGGCAGGATTTCCGTTTCAGCAAAGAAGAAGCGGATTTCGTTTGCTGCATTTTCCGCGCTGTCGGAACCATGCACGGAGTTTGCTTCAATGCTTTCAGCAAACTGGGCGCGGATGGTCTTGGGGTCGGCCTTCTTGGGGTCGGTCGCACCCATGACTTCGCGGTTTTTGGCAACAGCGTTTTCGCCTTCGAGCACCTGCACCACAACCGGGCCGGAGATCATGAAGGACACCAGATCGTTATAAAAAGGGCGTTCCTTGTGCACGGCGTAAAAAGCGCCAGCCACAGCCTGGGACAGCTGCACGCGCTTTTGTGCAACAATGCTCAGCCCTGCATCTTCAAACACGGCGTTGATCTTGCCGGTCAGGTTACGACGGGTTGCATCCGGCTTGATAATGGAAAGAGTACGTTCTTTAGCCATAAGGCCCTCCTTGGGTATAAACGCAGATATCCGCCCTGATCTGGCGAACGTTCAGCGTTTCCATCTAGAGCATATCGGCGCTGGCTGGTAGGTACCACACAGAATGTAATCTATAATTCCAGAAGAAACGAGAGTTGCGTTGAGCCTGCTTGTCATCTCCAACCTTAGTCTGCGTATGGCTGGCCGCGTTCTGCTGGACCAGGCGAGCCTTTCCATAGACCCCGGTCGCAAGGTTGGGCTGGTCGGGCGCAATGGTGCGGGCAAGTCCACCCTGCTGGCCGCCATTGCGGGGGATATTGCCCCCGATGGGGGGGAAATCCGCCTGTCTGCCCGTGCGCGCATGGCCCGCGTCAAGCAAGAAGCCCCAGCAGATGGCGCCAACCTGCTGGACACCGTACTGGCCGGAGATACCGAACGCACGGCCCTGCTGGCCGAAGCCGAACAGGCCACGGACCCCATGCGCCTTGGCGAAATACACGAACGCCTGCGCGCCATAGGGGCAGACAGCGCCCCCGCGCGCGCCGGGGCCGTGCTGGCGGGGCTGGGCTTTAGCGCACAGGCGCAACTGCGCCCTGTATCGGACTTTTCGGGCGGGTGGCGCATGCGTGTCTCGCTCGCGACCGCGCTGTTTTTGGAACCCGACCTGCTCCTGCTGGACGAACCCACCAACCATCTGGACCTTGAGGCCACGCTATGGCTGGAGGACTGGCTCCGCCGATTCGCAGGGGCGGCCCTTATTGTCAGCCATGACCGCGGCCTGCTCGACTCCTGCGTGGACGCCATTGCCCACCTTGAGCGCGGCAAGCTGAACCTGACCCCCGGCGGCTACGCAAACTTTGTGCGAATCCGTACCGAACAGGCCCTGCAACAAACCCGACAGGCAGAAAAAATTGCCGCGCGCCGCGCCCATATGCAGTCCTTCGTAGACCGTTTTCGCGCCAAGGCCACCAAGGCCAAACAGGCACAGGCCCGCCTGAAAGCGCTGGAAAAACTGCCCGTGATCGACGCCGTGGTGGAAGATACGGCAGCCCATTTTGCCTTCCCCGAACCGGAGCAGCTTCCGCCCCCCATTCTGAGCGTTAACCGCGCAAGCGTTGGGTATGATGGCACACCGGTGCTGAGCAACCTCTCCTTCCGGCTGGATATGGAAAGCCGCATTGCCCTGCTTGGCGCGAACGGGAACGGTAAATCCACCCTTGCCAAAATGATTGCAGGGCGGCTGGGCGCCCTAACGGGCGATGTGGAGCGTAACCCCCGGCTCAAGGTCGGGTACTTTGCCCAGCATCAGGCCGAGGAACTGCACCTTGAGCAAACCCCGATCGACCACATGGCCCGCGCCCTGCCCAAGGCCACCCCCCATGTGGTCCGCGCCCAGCTTGCGCGCTTCGGGCTGGATGTGGACCGGGCGGAAACAGCGGTCAAAGACCTGTCGGGGGGCGAAAAGGCCCGCCTGCTCCTTGCCCTTGCCACGCGTGATGCCCCCCAGTTGCTGATACTGGACGAACCCACCAACCACCTTGACCTTGATGCGCGCGATGCGCTGATCCGCGCTTTAGCGGATTTTGAAGGGGCAATCGTGCTGATCAGCCATGACCCGCATCTGGTGGAACTGGTGGCAGACCGGCTGTGGCTGGTCGCGGATGCTCAGGTGACCCCGTTTGAAGGGGACATGAGCGAATACCGCACATGGCTGCTTGAGCGCAGCCGCGCGAACAACCGCACAAAACCCGACAACGCAGGCCAGAACAGCCGCAAGGATGAACGCCGCGACCGGGCCGAGGCCCGCAAGGCGCTGGCACCTTTACGCAAAATTGTGAAGGATGCGGAGGCCAGACTGGCCAAGCTGGCAACCGAGCGCACAAAGCTTGAAGCCGCACTGGCAGACCCAGCTTTGTACGCGGATGGCAAGGCAGCGGAAGTAACCCGCCTGAACACTCGGCTGGCAGCCATTGCCAAGGACGAAGCCGAAACCGAAGAACGCTGGCTGGCCGCTGAAGCGGAAATGGAAGAGGCCGCAGCCAGCGACCCGTAAGCACACAGCGGCCCCTCCGCTCATGCAGGGTGGGAGGCTGCTGGCCTGCCTCTTAGGCCGTTATGGATGTGGTGGGGGTGTAATGCACGTCATTCTCCTCCAGAACCTTGCGAAGAGATTTCAGGGATTCAATGTTCTGCTGAACGTTAAAAACCCCATTCTTTTCTTCATAGTCCAAGAGCGAATCGATCATTGAATACATATTGGAGGAGCCACTCACGAGCTTTCCACCATTCACGCCTTCCAATGCAAACCCGTCCATCAGCGCCATTGTCACACTCTGATGGAGCGAAATTTTGCCTTCCACGCTCAGTTCCCGCCTTGCGGATTCCATTTCCTCGGGAGTCATGTTGCTGAAATCCAGAGCCAATGATTTTTTATTCTGGCTCTGTTGTGCAGAGGTCGCGGTACTATTCAGTATCTGGTAGGGGCTGCTGACCTGCATCATCACTCACCTGTAATATTGAACCGTCTGTTCAATGGTTATGAAAAACAGGCAGACAGGTCGAGAAAAAACTGCCCCCACACCCGGCTTACGCAGCGCCGCCTTCCATTTGCGCGGCTTTTCTGGCGTCTCGCTCCTCCACCCGCAGCGAGAGCAGAAAGAGCACCAACCCCACGACCGAGAGCGCCATGCCAGCCCAGCCCGTGGCCTCCAGCCCAAAGCCCACGGCCAGCACCAGCCCACCCAACCACGCCCCAATGGCGTTGGCAAGGTTGAAGGCCGCGTGGTTCATGGATGCTGCAAGGGTTTGCGCATCGGCTGCCACATCCATCAGACGGACCTGCATGGCCGGGCCAATGGCAATGCCACCACCAAGCATAAAAACCGCCAGCGCCGTTAGCCAGACCGAATGCGCGACCAGCGCAAACAGCCCAAGGGCTGCCGCATTCCACAAAAAGGCAAAAATGGTCGCCCATTTCAGATTTTTGTCCATCAGGTAGCCACCGGCCCAGGCCCCCACGCACATGCCCACGCCCCATAGCGCCTGAAAAAGCGGCACCCCCCAGAGCGGCACATGGGTTACGTCCTGCAAGGTTACGGAAAAATAGGTGTACACGCAGAACATGCCGCCACACCCGACCGCCACCGTGCCCATAACGTACCAGACCTGCTTGCGCGAAAATGCCCCCAGTTCCGACAGGGCCGAGCGCGCCCGGTTTGGCGGGTCATACGGCACCCATGCCAGCACCATAAGGCAGCATACCAGACCAATAAGACCAATAAACAGGTAGGACAGCCGCCAGCCAAAATAGGACCCGGCATAGGTTGCAAACGGTGCGCCCACCACGTTGGCAATGGTCAGGCCCGAAAAAACGCGCCCCACGGCCCGCCCCCGGTAGCCACGCTCCACCAGCCCTGCGGCCACCAGTGCGGCAACCCCCATAAAGGAGCCGTGCGGTAATCCGGTAATAAAGCGCGCCAGATCCAGCATGCCCAAGGTTGCGGCAAGTGTGCCCAGCGCATTGGCCAGCGCAAACCACGCCATAAGCATGACCAGCAACTGCCTGCGCGACATCTGTGCCGCCATGACCGACACAACAGGAGCACCCACCACAACACCCAACGCGTAGGCCGAAATGGCCTCCCCCGTGCGTGGGATACTGGCGTGCATGCTGTCCGCCATCTGGGGCAGCAGCCCCATTGCCGCGAACTCTCCCGTGCCGATGGCAAAAGTACCCACCGCCAGAGCGAGAATGGCCTTGGAGGCAGATGCCAGCCCACCGTCGTTCCCGCCAGACATATCTGTTCGTGCTCCTGCAACTATCAAAGAAATTTCTTCTCATATCCGTGCGTGAATGGATAAGAGTACACAAAAAAGTAATAAGTCCTGTGCTTACAGACTAACGAACGGACAGCCGTTACACAGCCTCTCCCGATCCTGAAAGAGTTTTCTTGCATGCCATCAGATAGCGGTTCCCCACCTCCCCACATGCTGCGACCGGACTCCCCCGTCTTTGGCCCCGAACATATTGCCCGCATTCTGCGCCTGTGCGTGGGGGCTGTATGCACTGGCCTGCTCATATGGCTTCTGGGCGACGTGCTTATGGTGGTCTTTGCCTCCGTACTGTGCGCGGTGGTGCTGTATGGGCTGTCCAACATTCTGCGCCGCCGCCTTGGTCTGTCGCATGCATGGGCGCTGTCCATTGTTGTGCTGGCCCTGCTCTGTAGCGCGGCCCTGCTGGTCTGGAACAGCGGCCCCTCCATTGTGAGCGAGGCCATCCGCCTGCAAGACGCTCTGCGCCAGCAGGAAATGGCCCTGCGCGACACCCTGCAAGGCACGCCTACCGGGCAGATGATCCTGAACTACCTGCCTGCCTCCCTTGGTGGGCACCATACCGGGGGGGATAGCGGGCTGGCCAACCTTGGCTCGCGCATTGCCGGGTCTATGACCGGTATTCTCGGTTCCGCGTTTGGCGCCATTGGCACGCTGGTGGTGGTGCTTATTGCCGGGCTGTATTTTGCCATGTCCCCTGCAACCTATGCCAACGGCCTGCTGCGGCTGGTGCCAGAGGAGCGCCGGCCGATCATTCGGCAGTTGCTGCTGCGCGCGGGGCAGACCCTATGGGCGTGGGTTGCTGGCCAGTCGCTGGACATGCTGGTGGTGGGCACGCTCTCGGGCATCGGGTTGTGGTTTATTGGTGTGCCTTTGGCACTTGCACTGGGTGTGCTGGCGGGGATGTGTAATTTTATCCCCTATATTGGCGCCATTATGGGGGCGGTTCCCGCCCTGCTGCTTGCTCTCTCCCTCGGCACGCGGGAGACCATTATGGTGGCCGTGCTGTACAGCGTGATCCAGTTTTTTGAAGGCAATGTGCTGGCACCCGTTATCCAGCGCCATGCAGTGCAGATGCCACCAGCCCTGACCGTGCTGTCCCAGACCCTGTTTGGGGCCATTCTGGGCTTTCCGGGACTGATTTTTGCATCCCCCCTGACGGCGGTTTTGCTGGCAATACTCGATTCCCTCACAAAACCTCTAGCCGAAACAGACCGTATATGAAACATTTCCGCACTAACCCGTGACAAGAACATATATTTCTTGTAAGAATTTGGTAATCCGTTTGGGTAATTGGGGTCTGTCTATGCGTGTTCTTCTAATAGAAGATGATCAAACGGTCCGTAATTTTGTCGCCAAGGGCCTGTCCGAAGCGGGTCATCTGGTGGAACAGGCCGCAGACGGCAAGCAGGGCCTAGCCCTTGCCTGCCAGGATAAGTTCGACGTTATTATTCTGGACCGCATGCTCCCCGGCGGTGTGGAGGGGCTTCATATTCTGGAAACCCTGCGCCGTGAAGGGAACCTGACCCCCGTGCTCCTGCTCTCCGCTTTGGCGGATGTGGACGAAAAAGTGGCCGGGCTTAAAGCCGGTGGGGATGACTACGTTAGCAAACCCTTCTCTTTTTCCGAGCTTCAGGCCCGGCTGGAAGCCCTTGTGCGCCGCAACCGCAACGAGGCCCAACCCTTGACCAAACTGACCGTTGGGGATCTGGAAATTGACCTGCTCTCCCGCTCGGTCCGCCGGGGTGGGCAGAAAATTGACCTCCAGCCGCGCGAGTTCCGGCTGCTGGAATTTTTAATGCGCCATACCGGGCAGGTCGTTACCCGCACCATGCTGCTCGAAGGCGTGTGGGACTACCACTTTGACCCGCAGACCAATGTGATTGATGTCCATATTTCGCGCCTGAGACAGAAAATAGACAAGCCGTTTGAACACGCGCTGGTGCATACCGTCCGTAACGCCGGGTACATGCTTCAGGAATGAACAGAGTCCGGCGATTGATGCAGACCAACTTCCGTAAACTTCGCATCCAATCGGTCAGCCTGCGCTTTGGCATTGTTTACAGTGCCCTGTTCATTAGTTCCGCTATCCTATTTTTATCGTTTGTCTGGTGGGGCACCATTGGCCTGCTGGACCAACGTGTGCGCCACTCCATAGCCCTTGATGCCCACGCCCTGCTCACGGAGTGGACGCATGAGGGTATTCTGGGGCTGGAAAACCTGATCAGCAACCGGCTGGCGCAGGATATAGACGATAACGCCATTTACCTGCTGAGCGCACCAGACGGCAAACTGCTGTCGGGCAATCTGGCCCACTGGCCCGCACGGCTGGACCCAGCCCTAAGCTGGCAAACCCTACCTGTGTTGCGTGATGGGCAGCTCAACCTTGCTCAGGTCCGCATATGGACACTTCAAGGCGATTACCACCTGCTGATCGGGCGCGATATTAGCGAACGCACCCAAATCCAGCGGATGCTGACAGACGCCATGCTCTGGACATGCATTATGGTCGGGTTACTGGCCATTGGCGGCGGCTGGGTTGTGCGAACCCTGTTCCGGCGGATCATTCACTCCATCAACCGCACCACTCTGGCCATTACGCAGGGCGATATGACCCGCCGCATTCCCGTATCCGGCACGGGGGATGAACTGGATGATGTGGCCCTGACCATCAACCAGATGCTCGACCGCATTACCCGGCTTATGGACGGGGTCAAGCAGGTCTCCAACTCCATTGCGCATGACCTGCGCACCCCCATTGCCCGCGCCCGCGCGGAACTGGAAGATGCGTCCACCTCCGCCACAAGCGAGCAGGCCCTACGTGCCGCCATTGATCAGGCCGTGATCAATCTGGACAACGTAACCGGCATTTGCGAAGCCCTGCTGCGCATTGCCCAGATTGAGGCAGGCACCCGCCGTTCGGCTTTTGCCATATTTGATCTGGCCACCACCTTGCGCGACATAGCCGAACTGTATGAAGCCGTGGCCGATGACCACGATCTGAAATTACAGACAGACCTGCCCGCCCACCTGCCCTTCTGGGGCGATCAGGCCATGTTCCAGCAGGCTTTGGCCAATATATTGGACAACGCCATTAAATTCTCCCCTCCGCACGGCTCCATCAACCTGAGCGCTTGGACCCTGCCTTCCCCCACCTCCTCCGAGCGTGAACAGGCTGGCACCATTCGCATTACGGTTGTGGATTGCGGCATTGGCATGAACGAAGCGGACCTTGCCCGCGCATCGGAACGGTTTTTTCGGGCTGAACGCGCACGCCATACCCCCGGCTCCGGCCTTGGGCTGGCCCTTGTGCAGGCCATTGTGGAACTGCATGGTGGCACGCTGCGCCTGTCGCACAACAACCCCGGTTTGGCCGTTACTATTGATGTGCCTGCAATACATGATTTCGATCACTAAAAATAAAATATACGTAATATTACAATGATGACCTAAATCTATTAACGTTAATAGATCGTTTTAGATGGATAGATTTGTTGAAATAACAGACGATTGTGTTTCTTAGTGTTTGTATGAAGTTCCGCTTACCTCTTGTTCTGACCCTTGCACTGGCGTGCGTTGTTGCTGGCGGTTCTGTCACCCTTGCCAGTAACCAGCACCTGCCCGCATCGCTGCCATTTGGCTGGCACTTTTTTCCTGCGCCCAGATTATCTTCCCCTGTGGTTGTAACCTCCGACAGCCTCTCCTTCTGCCTTGAACTTGCCCATTTGGTAGATTCTTATTCAGCAACAAAGCCCTCCGCCTCCGTTTCCAACCTGAAGACAGAAGGCATGGCCCTTTGTGAAACCGGGCATGTCCGCCCCGGACTCGTGCGCTTGCGCCGCGCCTTACTGAATGCAAAAGGAGCACCATCGTGACTCTCCCCACCGTTTTTCGGCCCGTGAGCCTTTTTGCTCTGACCTCGGGCGTGGTTGTTATGGCCTGCAACGCCCCCGCCCACGCCGAAGACAGCAGCACCGCGCCCTATACCCGGCTGGAAATCCACGCCACGGGCACAACACAGGCCGCCCCCGACAAGCTGAGTGCGCGCTTTAGGGCGGAAAGCCAGAACAAAAATGCAGCCTCCGCCCAAAGGGATGTCAATGCCGTGGTAAAAAAAGCCACGGATGAGGCCGCCAAAAATACCGATATCAAAGCCGCCGTCCTCCAGTATTCCGTGTACGAAACACGGCCCGAAAAGGCCCGCCCATACTGGACCGCCAGCCAGACACTGAGTTTTTCGGCAACAGATGGCAAAAGCCTGCTGCCACTGGCCGGACAGTTGCAGGCGCAGGGCCTTATTCTGGAAGGGCTGGACTGGTCGCTCTCTGACGAAAAACGACAGAGCCTGTTTTTGGATGCCGAAAAACAGACGGTAGCGGAACTCAAAAAACAGGCCGATACACTCGCCGCCTCACTTGGCCTGCATGTGGCCCGGTTTACGCAGATCAGCGTATCTGATCAGGGCTACCCGCACCCCATGCCCATTATGCTCCGCGCTGCACCCGCTGGTATTGCTAACGATTCGATCAGCGATAGCCCCTCCAGCACAGCAGAAACCCAGACCGTCCGTGCCGACCTGCGCGCAACCGTGCTGCTCGCCCCCTGAACACTCCATGTGGGGGCGACAAACCCCCACATGGCCAAAGCCAGCCCATAGTGCCGCCCAAAGCACGGTGCATACTGGGCCACACAGAACAAAAAAACCGCCCGGAGGTTATCCCTCGGGCGGTTTTTTGTAACCAATCCAGATTGGACAGGTGCTTAGCGGGGCGCCAGCACCATGATCATCTGGCGGTTTTCAAGGCGGGGCATCTGCTCCACCTTGGCCAGTTCATCAATTTCAGTCCGAATCCGTTCCAGGACCTTGATCCCCAGTTCCTGATGCGCCATTTCGCGCCCGCGGAAACGCAGTGTGACCTTGACCTTATCCCCGTCGCCAATAAAGCTTTTTACAGAGCGCATTTTGACCTGATAGTCATTTTCGTCGATGTTCGGACGAACCTTGACTTCCTTGATCTCAATAACTTTCTGCTTCTTTTTGGCTTCGTTGCGCTTTTTCTGCTGCTCGTACTTGAACTTGCCGTAGTCAAGAATCTTTACAACCGGCGGCTCAGCATTCGGGCTTATTTCCAGCAGGTCCAGCCCAACGCCATAAGCACGGGCCAGTGCATCACGCACGGACATAACGCCCGCCATTTCGCCTGTTTCATCAATCAGGCGAACCTGCGGCACACGAATTTCTTCATTCACACGCGGCCCTTCTTTGCTGGGCGCCGCGGGGTAAGGGGATCTGACTATGGTCGGCTCCTGTAATTCATTTCAAAAACAAACAGAGGCACCGTTATCCGGTGCACCCGCCTGCTGTTAGTATGTGCGCAATTCTCCGCTCTTTATCAAGCGGTCCATGCAATAAATCGGGGGCATTGCAGCATTGCCACAAAAACCCGGCCCGCTTCACGCTTTTTTGCGCAAATCGGGTGGTGTGGCCTCGTGGCTGAGCGTGGCAATGGCCTGATCCAGCGTGAGCACGTCCTGCGCCTGCGAACCAAGGCGGCGCATGGCCACCGTGCCTTCCTCCGCCTCGCGCCGACCAACGACCAGAATAACCGGCACACGCCCCACGCTGTGTTCGCGCACTTTGGCGTTAATCTTGTCATTCCGCACATCGGCTTCAGCCACCAGACCGGCGTTGCGCAGGGCTGCGGCCACCTCCTGCGCATAGGGGGCGGCATCGCTCACAATAGAGGCCACAACAACCTGCACGGGGGCCAGCCACAGCGGGAAGCGCCCCGCGTGCTGTTCGATCAGAATACCAAGGAAACGTTCGAACGAACCCAGAATGGCGCGGTGCAGCATAACAGGGCGATGCTTGGCCGAGTCCTCGCCCACATAGCTGGCGTCCAGCCGTTCGGGCAGCACAAGGTCCACCTGCAAGGTGCCGCACTGCCAGTCCCGCCCAATGGCGTCACGCAGCACAAACTCCAGCTTGGGGCCGTAGAACGCGCCCTCGCCCGGATTATACTCATATTCCACACCGGCCACGGTGCAGGCTTCCTTCAGCGCTGCTTCGGCCTTGTCCCACACCGCTTCGCTGCCTGCGCGCTGTTCGGGGCGATCGGCAAATTTAACGCGGACATGCTCGAACCCAAGGTCCTGATACACTTCATGCAGCATCTGCACGAACTGCACGGTCTCAGCGGCAATCTGGTCTTCGGTGCAGAAGATATGCGCATCATCCTGCGTAAAGCCGCGCACGCGCATCAGGCCGTGCAAAGCGCCCGAGGGTTCGTAACGGTGGCAGGCTCCAAACTCCGCCATACGCAACGGCAGTTCGCGGTAGGAGCGCAGGCCGTGGCGGAAAATCTGCACATGGCAGGGGCAGTTCATGGGTTTGAGGGCGAGGGTTTTATCCTCATCCTCCACCGTGGCCACAAACATATGGTGGCGGTATTTGTCCCAATGGCCGGAGGCCTCCCACAGGCCACGGTCAACAAGCTGGGGGGTGCGGACTTCCTGATACCCGTGGCGGGTCTGCGCACGGCGCATGTAGTCCTGCAAGACGGAGTAAACGCGCCAGCCCTTGGCATGCCAGAAAACCTGCCCGACCGCCTCTTCCTGAAAATGGAACAAGCCCATTTCGCGCCCGATGCGGCGGTGGTCGCGCTTTTCGACTTCCTCAAGCTGGAGCAGGTAGGCGTCCAGTTCCTTCTGGTCGCGCCATGCGGTCCCGTACACGCGGGTTAGCATGGGGTTGCGGTGGTCACCCCGCCAGTATGCCCCTGCCACCTTCATGAGTTTGAAGGCGGTCCCCACATCCTTGGTGGTACGCAGGTGTGGGCCACGGCACAGGTCCAGCCACTGGCCCTGACGATAGATGGAAATATCTTCCGTTTCCGGCAGGTCACGGATCAGCTCGGCTTTGAACGATTCGCCACGTTCTTCAAAAAACGCAATGGCGGCGTCACGCGGCCAGACTTCACGCTCGAACGGCTCCGCCCTTGCTACGATCTCCTTCATCTTGGCTTCGATCGCGGCAAAGTCTTCGGGGGTAAACGGCTCGGCGCGGAAAAAGTCGTAATAGAACCCGTGTTCAATGGACGGGCCAATGGTGACCTGCGTGCCGGGGAACAGTTCCTGCACGGCCTCGGCCAGCACATGGGCCGCATCGTGGCGGATAAGTTCCAGCGATTCCGGGTCTTTTTTGGTAATAAAGCGGACCTTGGCATCAGCCTTTATGGACTGGCGAATATCGCTCAGCTGGCCGTCCACTTCCATGGCGAGCGCCGCCTTGGCCAGCCCCGCACCAATGGATTCCGCCACCGTAGTGCCCGTGACTGGCCCGTCAAAACTACGAACAGAACCGTCAGGGAGGGTGATAGCGGGCATGGGTGCAAGCTCCAGAAGAAAGGGGAGAATAAAAATAGAGGATGTTTAATGGCGCTACCAGAGCGCGGCTGCAACCCTCTGGACCGAAAGGAATGCAAGATCACGCGCCCACAGCACCTCCACCTGCCCCGGCGCATACCCCAAAGGGGCGGTACGCGCGGGCGTACTCTCGCGCGAAAACAGGACAAGGCAGCGGCACCCGACCTCGGCCGCCAGATGCATGGGGCCGGTATCGTTCCCCACAGCCCCCCATGCACGCGCGGCCAGCCCTGCCAGTTCGGGCAGGCTGGTCTGGCCGGTCAGGTCCAGCGCCTGCGGGCAAAGCCGCGTGATCTGGGCGGCCAGAGGCTGCTCCCCCGCGCTGCCCACCACAACGGGCGTTATGCCACGCACCATAAGCTGGACCGCCAGTTGGCCATAATGCTCCGCAGGCCAACGCTTGGCCGGGCGGTGGGGGGCCGCACCGGGCACAAGCAGGGCATAGGGCTGGGGCAGACGTGGGCCTGCCTGCACCAGCCACGCAAGGTCTGGCCTGTCCGTGGGGGCAATGCCCGCCATACGCAACTGGTCCTGCTGGCGGGGGCGTGTGTGCATAATATTGCGCCACGGGTTGGCGTGGGGCAAAGCCGCCGCCGCCACATGCCCCGACCATACCGGCCTGCCCGCCAGCCAGAAATACCGCGCCGTGCGCCCCGATGTCTGCAAATCGTAAACCCGGTCATACCCGCGCAACTGCCGCCGCAGGGTGCGTAGCCCGGCAAGGCTGGTCCAGCGGGGGCGGTGGTCCACCTCCACATGGTCAAACCACGGGGCCAGACGGGCCAGTTCCACAAACGGGCGGGTTGTGAGCAGGGTTATGTGGGCGTCGGGGTGTGCGCGCCTTATGGCCTCAAACGGGCCAAAACTTTGCACAAAATCCCCCAGTGCGCTCAGGCGGATCACCAGAATACGCGCCCGCTCCGCCCCCTGCCCCATGGTCATGGAGAATCGGGGTCTGCGGCCATAACGGCAAGGTCCTGGCGCGCCAGATCGGCCTCGTGGCTATCGGGGGCCAGATCCAGCACTTTCTGCCAGTCCTGCTGCGCACCGGCGGCATCGCCCTTGCGCTCGCGAATAATGCCGCGCTCAAGCAGGGCGGCGGCACTGTCCGGGGCAACAGCCAGCGCGTGAGCAACATGCTGCAAGGCAAGGTCCAGCCGCCCCATTTTGCGCTCGGCCTCGGCCAGCAGAACGTAGGCTTCCGGCATGGCGCCGGGCT
The DNA here is from genome assembly GCF_963921165.1 of Acetobacter zythi. NCBI lineage: Bacteria > Pseudomonadati > Pseudomonadota > Alphaproteobacteria > Acetobacterales > Acetobacteraceae > Acetobacter > Acetobacter zythi. The sequence continues at coordinate 186,339 of NZ_CAWUEO010000012.1, read as the reverse complement.
GGCGGGCAATGAGGGTGGTTAGTTCCTGCTCCGCCAGATCGGCCCTGTTCTGTGCCAGCACGCTGCGGGCGCGGGCAACCTGCAAAGCCTGATCCGCGGGTTGGGCCTGTAGGCCATAATCCGCGCTGGCCTGCGCCTTGACCGGCACCCCGGCGGAAAGCCACGCCTCGGCGGCTTCCTCCTCCATGGTTGCGCGCAGGGCGGGTGGGGGCACATCCCCTTTTGGCGCGTTCTGGGCCAGTTCATCCAGCTCCCGCGCGGCGGCATCCTCATCCCCGGCTTCCAGCAGGGCCAGTGCGTGGCAATGCCGGGCATCGCGCCCGCCGCCATGGTGCTGCCAGTCCAGTGCGTAATCCCGCGCGCCGTAGGGGTCATCGCCTATCATGGCCATGCAGGTGGTTACGGACCAGACCTGTTTTTTGCCCCCCAACGCCTGTTGCGTGCGGGCCTGCGCAACATCCTCAAGGGAAGATGCTCCCGCCAGAACAACAGCGCCAGCCAGCATGCAAGGCAAGGACCGACGCGCAGAGAAGACTGCTTTCATATACCATCCATAGCAAACTCTGGCCCATAGCGGTCAAGCGCGGACCCAGCGTGTTCAGAATATGGCACTTTTACCCCTGTGCATGATAATAGGAGCAACATGGCCAGTTTTTTAAGCTCTCCGGTTATTTTGCAAATCCTTCCTGCCCTGCAACAGGGCGGGGTGGAACGGGGCACGCTGGAAATGGCGCAGGCCATTACGCTGGCGGGTGGCAAGGCGCTGGTCGCCAGCAGCGGGGGGCGGCTTGTGCCCATGCTGCGGAGTCTGGGTGCTGAACATATTACCCTCCCCGAATGCGGCAGCCGTAATCCCGCGCATGTGTTGCGTAATGCCCGCATGCTGGCCCGAATACTGGGCCAGCACAATGTTGCTCTGGTGCATGCCCGCTCCCGCATTCCCGCGTGGACAGCCAGAATGGCGTGCAGGCGCACCCGCACCGCGTTTGTCACCACATGGCATGGTGTGCATGCCAACACCGTACCGGGCAAAAAACTCTACAACTCCGTTCTGGCCAGCGGGGACCGGGTTATTGCCATAAGCGCGCATATCGGGCGGATGCTCCACAAGGATTACAATGTTCCACCCAGCCGCCTGCGGGTTATTCCACGCGGGGCGGATATCGGGCAGTTCAGCCCCCATGCGGTCAGCGGGCAGCGCATGCACCAGCTTGCCGAACAATGGAACATTCCCGCAGGCTCGGCCATTATTCTTATGCCCGGCAGGCTGACGGCATGGAAAGGGCAGGCCCTTGTGCTTCAGGCACTGGCCCAACTGGAGGCAGGACTGCCCGAACAGCCCTGGCACTGCGTGTTTGCAGGTTCGGACAAAGCCGACGGGCGCTACGTGCGCGAACTGACCCAACTGGCCCATAGCCTTGGGCTGGAAGACAGAATCCGCTTTGCCGGACATTGTGACGACATGCCCGCCGCCATGGCGCTGGCCAGCATGGTGCTTGTTCCCTCCCTCCGCCCCGAACCCTTTGGCCGGGTTGTGGTGGAGGCGCAGGCCATGTGCCGCCCGGTCATTGTCTCCCACCACGGAGCGGCGGTGGAAACGGTGGACAACGGCGTGACCGGCCTGTCCGTTCCCCCCAACAATGCAGCGGAGCTGGCGGACGCCATGTTCACGGTGCTCCGGGCACCCGCCACAACTCTGGCCAATATGGGCGCCAACGCCCGGCAGGCCGTGCTGGCGCACTACACAACGCAGGCCATGCAGCACGCAACACTGGGGGTGTATGACGAGGTATTGGGCACCCACATGGCCCCCGCCTTCCTCCATACCAAAAATGCGTCCGCCCCCTTTCAGGACCACGGCCTTGCGGGGTAAGACACACCCTTCCTTCCTCCACCCACAGGGCAGAGCATGAGTGCCGCATCCACCTCCACGCAGCCCCTTTTTGCCCAGACACCGCGCAGGCTGGCCTTTATGGCCGCCCCCACGCACGAGGCACGGACGGAGCTGGACCGGCTGGTCGCCCATTACGGCAACTGCCATCCGGGGGATGCGGACATTATTGTCTGCCTTGGTGGGGACGGCTTTATGCTCGAAACCCTGCGCGTGGTGCTCGAAACCCAGCTAACCGCCCCCGTTTACGGCATGAACTGCGGCTCCGTTGGTTTTCTGATGAACCCGATGGACGAAGAAGACCTGCCCCACAGGCTGTTCCACGCACAGGCCGCCACCTTGCACCCACTCCGCATGACCGCCACCACGCGTGATAACGAAACGCACGAAGCCCTCGCCCTGAACGACGTGTACCTGTTCCGCCAGACCCGGCAGGCCGCCAAGCTCCGCATAGATGTGGACGGTCTTGTGCGTGTGCCCGAACTGATCTGCGATGGCGCGTTGCTGGCAACGCCTGCTGGCTCAACCGCCTACAACCTTTCGGCCCACGGGCCGATTGTGCCGCTTTCGGGCAATCTGCTGCCGCTTACACCCATATGCGCTTTTCGCCCCCGCCGCTGGCGTGGCGCGCTGCTGCCCTCTACCGCCCATGTTGGCTTTACTGTTATGGAATCCGAAAAACGGCCCGTGGCCGCTGTGGCCGATTCGGTGGAAGTGCGTGACGTAACCTCCGTTCAGGTGCGCGAGGACCGTAACCTGACCGTAACCTTGCTGTTTGATCCGGGGCAGACACTCTCCGAACGGATTGCCGAAGAACAGTTTTCCGCATGACGGCGTGTATTTTTGCTGCGCCCTGCCAGAATACCCCATTTTATCCCTCCCACCTTCTGGGCTAGTCTGCACCGCAATGAAAAAAATGCTCTCCCTTTCGTGCCGCCTTTCCCTGCTCTGCGCCGCAGGACTGGTCGGAGCAGGCACGGCCCATGCCCAGATCACAACCAATGCACAGGCGCTTGACAGTCTGGCAGGCGCCCAGCCCGAGGCTAGGGCCACGCAGGCGGGGCAGAGCGCAACACAGCACATACGCCCACAACGCCGCGTAACGCCGCACCCGGTGCAGCGAACGCAGGCACAAACAGCCCCCACACCCAAAACAACCCAGCCCGCAGCCGCATCAACCGCGCCCGCCACCCAGCCCACAGCACCAGCGGGGCAGAGCACACAGCCCCAACAAACGCCAGCGCCCACAACAACCGTGGCCCAGCCTCCTGCTCCTGCTCCTGCTCCTGCTCCTGCTCCTGCGGGTGGGGCCACTAATGTGCCGGGGCAAGGGCCTGTTGTGGCACCGGCTCCGGTTCGCCCGCCTCCGGCCGCAACCATTCCCGATGCCCCACCGGCAGTTCCCCAGCTTACGCCCCCTCCGTCCGAGGTCGAGGTGCATCCCTTCCCCATTCCACCGCAGCCTACCGTGCAGGTGCAGGCCAAGGGAACGCTTACCCCCATTCCCGGTGGCATACGCCTGACATTTGCCCCCGGATCAGCCGATCTGAACCCCGAGACCCATCAGGCCATTCTGGCATTCGGGCAGAACCTTGCTTACAAGCCGCATGTCCGCGCCCTTGTGAACGCCTATAGTTCGGGCACAACGGATGACCCCTCGCTCCCACGCCGCATGGCGCTGGCCCGTGGTCTGGTCGCACGAAGCGTGCTGATGAACGGCGGCACACCCTCCACCAGAATTTATGTGCGGGTTATTGGTCAGCCCAAAGACGCAAAGCCGGATGCGCCAGAAGATTATGTGGACATCTACCAATCTGACGCGGAGCCATAAGGGGGGCTTTACCCCGCTGGGCGCACCTGCACACACTTATGCAGGCCAAAAACCACTCACGCGCCGTTGCTGATTTTGGGAGAACGGCAAAAAGTCAGGCGGGTTTACGCGCCTGCTTTTTGCTCTTCCATGCGTATGCGGGCCTGTGTGGCCAGTTGGTCCACCTGTTCGTTCTCTGGCACGCCAGAGTGGCCCTTAACCCAGTGCCATGAAACATCATGCGGTTTGGCGGCATCCAGCAGCCGCCGCCACAGGTCCATGTTCGCCACCGGGTCCCCCGCCGCGTTGCGCCAGTTGCGGCGCACCCAGCCTGTATGCCAGCGCGTAATACCGTTTCGCACATATTCGCTATCAGTATGCAGGTTGACCGTGCAGGGTTTTTTCAGGGCTTCCAGCGCTTCGGCTGCGGCTGTCAGTTCCATGCGGTTGTTGGTAGTCTCCAACTCCCCGCCAGAGAGTTCACGCTCCACACCCTTGCAGCGCAGCAGCACGCCCCAGCCGCCGGGGCCGGGGTTGGGCCTGCACCCACCATCGGTCCAGATTTCAACCTGCATCCGGTTTTCCGGGCTGGGGGAAGAGTTTTCAGAGTCCATAACCACCCACACTTTGCGTTGCCAGATGGAACCGCAACCGTTTGAGGTAATCCAGCGGGTTTTTGGGGGTCACCAGCGCATCGGCCGGGGTGTTGATCCAGTCATATAACCGGGTCAGCAAAAAGCGCATGGCCGCACCCTGCGCCAGAACGGGCATGGCGTGGCGTTCGGCTTCGTCCAGCACACGCACCTCCTCGTACCCCAGCAACATCTGGCGGGCGAAGGTTACATTGAACGCACCATCAGGCTGGAAGCACCAGGCATTCAGGCAGATAGCCACGTCAAAGGCCAGATAGTCCGTACAGGCAAAATAAAAGTCGATCAGGCCCGAAACCGAGTGATTAAGAAAAAACACGTTATCGGGGAACAGATCGGCATGGATCTGCCCACGCGGCAGGGTGGCGTTACCACCGTGGCCCGGCCATGCGGGCACAATGCGGGCAAGAGCGTGCTCCAGTTCCGCCTGCAAACCGCGCTGGACCGTATCTGCCCCACCCGCGCAGCTTTGCAGCAGGGGTGCCCATGCATCCGGCCCCAACGCATTGGGGCGCTCGGGCGCGTAGGAACGGCCTGCGGCGTGCAGTTGGGCCAGCGCGCGGCCAAGTGGGCGGCAGTGCTCGCCCCGCACTGTGCGCGGCCAGACACCGGGCAAAAACGTGGTAATGGCCGCAGGCCGGCCCGCAAGGGTTTTGAGCGTCACGCCCTGCCTGTCGGCCACGGGCTGCGGGCATGTTACACCCTCGCGCGCAAGGTGCTGCATCAGACCCAGAAACCAGGGCAGCTCGCGCGCGTTCACCCGCTTTTCGTACAGAGTGAGAATAAAATCTCCCTCGGTTGTACGCAGCTGGAAGTTGGTGTTCTCAACCCCCTCGGCAATGCCACGGAACGCTACAAGGGACCCTATGGCAAAATCAGCCAGAAAGTCCTGCAACGCCTCGTCGCTAACGTCCGTATAAACGGCCATGAACCACCCTTAGCCCAAAGGTGCGGGAAGGCGGAACGTTACGTTTTCTTCCTTCACAATCCGCTCTTCAATGCACAGGGTGTAACGCTTGGCCATTTCGGCCACCATTTCCTGCACCAGTGCTTCTGGTGCGGAGGCCCCAGCCGTAATACCCAGTGTGCCCACTCCGTCCAGCACGGACCAGTCCAGTGCATCCAGCCGGGGCACCAGCAGGGCGCGGGCCGCACCCGAACGCTCCGCCACTTCACGCAGGCGCTGGGAGTTGGAGGAATTGGGCGAGCCAATAACAATCACCAGATCGCACTCAGGGGCTATGGTCTTGACCGCTTCCTGCCTGTTGGTGGTGGCGTAGCAGATATCCTCACGCTTTGGCCCTTCGATCAGGGGGAAGCGCTCACGCAGGATGTCCACGATTTCTGCCGTATCATCGACCGAAAGGGTGGTCTGGGTAATAAACGCCAGCATGGTCGGGTCTGCGGGCTGCACGCTGCGGGCTTCGTCCGCATCGTTGATCAGGGTGACCGCTCCTGCGGGGAGCTGACCCATTGTGCCCACAACCTCGGGGTGACCGGCGTGGCCGATCATCAGGATATGGCGGCTTTCTGGCCCACCTGCGGCATAGTGGCGCTCCGCCTCGCGGTGGACTTTGGAGACCAGCGGGCAGGTTGCATCCAAATACAGCAGGTTGCGGCGCTCGGCTTCGGCAGGCACGGTTTTGGGCACGCCATGGGCGGAAAAAACAACATGGCCATCTGCGGGAACTTCGTCCAGTTCCTCCACAAAGATGGCTCCCTGTGCTTCCAGCTCCTCTACAACGGTGCGGTTGTGAACAATTTCGTGGCGGACATAAACCGGTGCGCCGTAACGGCGGATGGCTTCCTCCACCACGCGAATGGCGCGGTCCACCCCGGCGCAAAAGCCGCGCGGGCCAGCCAGAAGGACCTTGAGTGAGCGGCCATGCTGCGCATCCGTGTTCTGGGAGGTCGTAAGGGTGTCAGTTTGATCGGGCATGGTGTTCCCCAAAGTTGCAGCGGGCTGTATAGAAGAAAACTGGCTATGAAGAAGCATATTGAAAACAGGCTATGCCCGAAACCCGGTAAAGGCCGTGGCAGTTGTGGCCTACGCAAAGGACGCATGTGATGCAACCCGTTTTGCAGCATTCAAGACGTGAAACACACGCCCTAACGAGCGTGGCGGGTTGGTGCGTCACCCGTTTTTGTTCCTCCACCCCCTATCATGCCGGATCACTCCATGCCTTATGATCTTACCCGCCTGCGCAGCCTGCTCCCCCGCGTAACCGCTTCTGGCGCACTGGCCGTGGGCCTGTTAACGGCGCTGACAGGCTGCGGGGGCGGAGAAAGTGCCTCAATGGAGTTTGCGCCAGCCTGCCCTCTTACGCATATTCCATCCGAAGCGGCAGATTATTACCTGTATAAAGGCAAAAGCACCGATTACCGTGATCTGGTGGCGCGGGCCAGCATTGTCAAGCTGGAAGGGGACTGCTTGGCCGGTGGCCCCAAGGACCTGAAAACCCGAGTCGTACTCCACATTACGGTAGAACGTGGCCCCGCTTCCTCCACCGAGGCGCTGAGCATGCCGTGGTTTATTGCCGTGCTGCATGGCGACCGGATTGTGAACAAGCACATCTTCCGCCACACAATTACGTTCCCGGCCAATCTGGCAACGTTTGATACGACCACCAAGCTGATTACGATCGACCTGCCGATCCCCCCCCGCAATGTCGATTCCGACTACAGGTTCGAGGTGGGTTTCCAGCTAAGCCCAAGCCAGTTGGAATATAACCAGACACATCTGAAACGGGCGATCTATCAGGCTTACTAAAAAGCCTACGGGGCAGGCCCGGACCTGCCCCGCATTGCCACTCAGCACTTTACTGTGTGCACGGCCCCACGCCCTTGCCCTGCATTGCTCGCCCTTCAGGTGGCGGGCGGGGCGTCTGGTGGAAAGCGGGCCTCTTTTATGGCCGCATTCTGCCGGTCGGTCAGGGCCTGTTCGTCAAACCCTTCCACAATTTCGTGGAACATTTCGCTCCAGTTCATTTTGACCTTGAGCCGCATAAAGACCGACCCAAGCCCAATGGCCGAGCGGTCCACCAGCACAAATTCACGCGGGAGGCGCACGCCCCCTGTTTTTTGCAGCCCTTCATGCACACGGCTCAACACCTCGCGCCCATGTTCGGGGTTGTTCTCTTCCTGAATGTAGCGCTCGCGGTCATCCATGAGCGGTGCGTACAGCAAGCTGGCCCATTCATTGAGCACACGCACCTTCTCGCGCGACAGGTCGCGGAAGCCCCATGCCTCGTACGCATGGGCGGCAAGGTCTTCATCCTTGGTACGCAGGGCGTTGTACAGATCAATATTGCCCTTGATGAATGAGGGCCGAAAAATCCGAATCGCGCCAAAGTCCAGCAGGTTCAGCCCGCCATCTTCGCGCACGGTAAAGTTGCCCATATGCGGGTCGCCATGCACCACGCCATACTGGTAGAGCGGCACGTACCAGCCCCGGAACAGGGCGCGGGCGATTTTCTTTTTCTGCTCATCCGAAAGACCGGCCTTAATGGCGGCATTCAGGTTCTGGCCCGCCACCCATTCCATGGTCAGCAGGCGGCGTGTGCTCAACCCATCCACGGGGAGCGGCACAGTCACGTCCGGGCAGTCCCGCAGAATATTGTGGTAGAGGCGCATATTGGCGGCCTCGCGCCGGTAATCCAGCTCCTCGCGCAGGCGTTCGGCCAGTTCTTCCACCACATCATCCTGCCGGATGGCGTTGTCGAGCTTATGGTAAACACCAATGGCCATGCGGAACTGCTTGAGGTCCGCCTCGACCGCCGTGTTCATGTCCGGGTATTGCAGCTTGCAGGCCACCCGGCGGCCATCGGCCAGAATGGCCTGATGGACCTGCCCAAGGCTTGCCGCCGCCGCAGCCTCCTTACCAAAAGCGCGAAAGTTCTTTTCCCACCCTGCACCCAGTTCCGCCGTCATGCGGCGGCGCACAAAGTTCCAGCCCATGGGGGGCGCGTTGGACTGGAGCTGGGCCAGTTCCTCCGCATATTCCTCGGGCAAGGCGCCCGGTATGGTGGCCAGCAGTTGGGCGGCCTTCATGAGCGGGCCTTTTAGCCCGCCCAGCACGGATTTAAGGTCTTCCGCGTGGGTTATACCGCCTGAGCGCAGGCCCATTTTGTGCCCGGCCATGCGTGCGGCAATGCCCCCCACCGTGCCGGTGGTCTGCACCATACGCCGCAATTCGCCGAACATGCCGGAGTTATCAAGATCGCGCGCCATGCTCAGTCCTGCTCCAACTGGTCAATAAAGCCCGAAATCACATCCAGCCCCTTGCGCCAGAAACCGGGGTCCGATGCATCCAGCCCGAAGGGAGCCAGCAGCTCCTTGTGGCGTAGCGTGCCACCGGCTTGCAGCATGGCGATATATTTGTCCTGAAAGCCCGGAGCGCCTTCGCTGAACACCTTGTACAGGGCGTTCACCAGACAATCCCCAAAGGCGTAGGCGTAAACATAGAAGGGCGAATGGATGAAGTGCGGAATATACGCCCAGAATACATCGTAATCGGAGGTAAAGTTAAAGGCCGGACCAAGGCTCTCCGTCTGGACCGCACGCCAGATTTCACCAATCCGTTCAGGCAGCAGTTCACCCTGTTTGCGCTCGTCATGCACACGGGTTTCAAACTCGTAAAACGCAATCTGGCGCACCACGGTGTTCAGCATGTCCTCCACCTTACCAGCCAGCAGAAGGCGGCGGCGGGCGGGGTCTTTTTCCGCGTCCAGCAGGGACTGGAAGGTCAGCATCTCGCCGAACACACTGGCGGTCTCGGCCAGTGTGAGCGGGGTATCGGACATAAGATAGCCCTGCCTGGCCGCCATGACCTGATGCACACCATGCCCAAGTTCATGCGCCAGCGTCATCACATCGCGGATGCGGCCATGGTAGTTGAGCAGGATATACGGATGGGCCGAAGGCACAGTGGGGTGGGCAAACGCACCGGGGGACTTGCCGGGGGCGGGGGGCACATCAATCCACGGGCTGGTCAGAAAGGTGTTGATGACCTTGCCCATGCGCGGGTCAAACCCATCATACGCCTTTTGCACAATGGCTTTGGCCTCGTCCCACGGAATCTGGCGGTCCTCGCAACCGGGCAGGGGCGCGTTGCGGTCCCAGTGTTCCAGCTTGTCCAGCCCCATCCATTTGGCCTTGAGGCTATAATAACGGTGGGACAGGCGGGGGTAGTCCGTGCGCACGGCAGAAACCAGCGCATCCACCACACCATCTTCCACCATGTTGGACAGATTGCGCGAAGAGGTGGGGCGGGCAAAGTGCCGCAGCCCATCGGATATGGATTTATCCTTGGCCAGCGTGTTGGTAATGAGCGCAAACAGCCGCACATTGCCTTCAAACACAGCGCCAACAGCCTTGCCCGCGCGCTCGCGCACCGCGCGGTCTGTATCGGACAGGCGGTTGAGCGCATCACCCACCGGCATGGTCTGCCCGTCCACGCTCACACGCAGGGCGGCTATGGTCTCATCAAACAAACGGCACCATGCCTGCGCGCCGGTTACGGATTTTTCCAGCAGCACCTTTTCCACGTCATCACCAAGCTGGTGTGGGCGGTACATGCGCACATCGCGCAGGTAAGGCTGCCAGCGGGCAAGGGCTGGGTCTGCCATTTTGGCCTGTAGGTCGGCCTCTTCCAGCCTGTTCAGTTCCAGCCCGAAAAACAGCAGGTCGGTGGAAATATCGGTCAGTTGTTCGTTAATGGACTGGCTGAAGCGGCTGATGGATGCATCGGACGAATCCGCGGCAAACAGCAACGAGGCATACGAGCCTGCCCGGCCCAGTTTTTCCTCTATTTCCTCAAACTCGCTCAGAGCCTGCGCCAGTTGCCCACCGCTCAGGCTGCTCAGGCGGCCCTGATACAGTTTGGCAAAGCTTTTGGCGGCGGCGGCCGCCGCCGCCAGATCGGCCTGTAGTGCCGGGTCGTCCATACCCGCGTACAGGGCCGACAGGTCCCAGCGGGGCAGAGCGGCAGCACCGGGGCTGGAGGAAGAGGCAGGTCCGGCTTCCGCCGCCATGAGCGGAAGTGACAGCGAACGGGAAAAATGCGCGGTATGTTCCATACCCTCACTCTACCGCGCAATTCCACCCGAGGCGATAGCCCTTGCATGCAAAGACAAAGCACCAGAACACCAAAACGGGCGGGAGCCATAAGCCCCCGCCCGTTTTTTACACTCAAACCCAGTAAAGGCAGGCTCAGGCCGATTTGGCCTGCTGCGCACCTTCCACACTAAAGCCAATGATTCTGGCGTAGTCCTTGGGCACAATCTGCCAGAACTGGGGCAGAACCTCGTCCCACTTATGCAACAGCATGGAGGCATAGGCCGAACCTGTTTCCTCCACGTGGCGTTCCACCAGTGCGCGCAGTTTTTCGGCCCATTTGGGGTCGGTCACACGCGACCACAGCAGGGCTTCGGGGTTAATCCGTTTGGTAAAGCCACCCGTGCTGTCCAGCACAAAGGCCATGCCGCCGGTAAAGCCCGCGCCAAAGTTGTCGCCCACTTCGCCCAGCACCACAACGGTGCCGCCGGTCATGTATTCGCAACAGTTGGAGCCGCACCCTTCGATAACCGCCGTAGCACCCGAGTTCCGCACCGCAAAGCGCTCACCCGCCTGCCCTGCCGCATACAGCTCACCCGCTGTGGCGCCATACAGGACCGTGTTGCCAATAATGGCGTTCTGGTTGGACACCAGCGTGGAAGAAGGCGACGGACGGACCGTAATGGTCGCCCCCGACAGGCCCTTGCCCACATAGTCGTTGGCATCGCCCAGCACTTCCAGTTTCAGCCCCTGCACTGCAAACGCACCAAGGGACTGCCCGGCAGAACCACGCAGGCGCACGGTCAGGTGGCCCGGGGCCAGCGTTTTCATGCCGAACTGGCGCACGATCAGCGAGGAAATGCGCGTGCCAATGGCGCGCTGGGTGTTCTGCACGTTGTAGTGCAGCTGCATTTTCTCGCCATGGTCAAACAGCGGACGGGCATCGTTGATCATCTGCGCATCCAGCGTGTCGGGCACCTCGTTGCGGCCTTCCAGCGTGCAGTAGCGCGCAAACGGCCCCGGATCCGCCTGCGAGAGCAGGGAGTTCAGGTCCAGATCGTCCAGATAATCCGCCCCGCGGGAGACCTGACGCAAAAGGTCCGTGCGGCCAATAATCTCATTCAGCGTGCGGAAGCCAAGGGAGGCCAGAATGTTACGCACATCCTCCGCAATGAACGAGAACAGGTTGATCACCTTTTCCGGCGTGCCTTCAAACTTGGCGCGCATGGCCGGGTCCTGCGAACATACGCCAACCGGGCAGGTGTTGGAGTGGCACTGGCGCACCATAATGCAGCCCATGGCCACAAGGCTGGCCGTGCCAATACCAAATTCTTCCGCACCCAGCATGGCCGCAATAACCACATCCCGACCGGTTTTGATGCCACCATCAGCCCGCAGGCGCACACGGTGGCGCAGGCGGTTGAGCATGAGCACCTGATGCGTTTCCGCAAGCCCCAGTTCCCACGGTAGACCCGCGTATTTGATGGAGCTAACCGGGCTTGCCCCCGTACCACCCGAATGACCGGAAATAAGAATGGCGTCGGCCTTGGCCTTGGCCACACCAGCCGCAATGGTGCCAATGCCCGAACGCGCCACCAGTTTGACGGTCACGCTGGCATCGGGGTTGATCTGCTTGAGGTCGTAAATAAGCTGGGCCAGATCCTCGATAGAATAAATATCGTGGTGCGGCGGGGGCGAGATCAGGGTCACACCCGGTGTGGCATGGCGCAGCTTGGCAATAAGCTCGGTCACCTTGAAGCCGGGCAACTGCCCGCCCTCACCCGGCTTGGCGCCCTGAGCCACCTTGATTTCCAGCTCGCGGCAGTCATTGAGGTACTGCGCAGTCACACCAAAACGGCCCGAGGCCACCTGCTTGATGGCAGAGGACGCGTTATCCCCATTAGGGCGGGGTTTGGCGCGTGCGGGGTCTTCCCCCCCTTCACCGGAATCGGACTTGGCTCCAATCCGGTTCATGGCGATGGAGAGCGTCTCATGCGCTTCGGGGCTGAGGGCGCCGAGCGAGATAGCGGGGGAGATCAGGCGTTTACGCAACTGCGTAATGCTTTCCACCTCTTCTACCGGAATGGGCGTGCGCCCATCGCGGAAGTCGAGCAGGTCACGCAAAGCCACGGGCGGCTGGGCGCGCACGGCATCGGCATAACGCTGGTAGATGGTAAAGCTGTCTGTTGCCACTGCGGTCTGGAGCATATGGATCAGCCCGCCATCAAATGCGTGCTGCTCCCCGCTGCGGCGCAGTTTGTACAGCCCCCCCACAGGCAGGGTCAGGGCCGAAGCGGACCCCCATGCCTGCTCGTGGAAGCTGAGTGCATTGCGGGCAATACCGGACAGACCAATACCGGAAATGCGCGAAGGCATACCGGGGAAGAACTCCGCAGTCAGTGCGCGCGACAGACCCACGGCTTCAAAATTGCACCCGCCACGGTAGGACGCCACAATGGAAATGCCCATTTTGGACATGATCTTGAGCAGACCCTTGTCCACGGCCTTGCGGTAGCGTTCCATGCACTCACGCAAGGTACGGCTGCCAAACAGGCCACGGCGGTGGCGGTCCGCAATGCTTTCCTGCGCCAGATACGGGTTAACCGTAGTGGCCCCCACGCCAATGGTAACAGCAATGGCATGCACGTCCAGCGCGGTGGAGGTGCGCACATTGAGCGATGTGAACGTCCGCAAGGACGTGCGCACCAAGTGGGTATGCACAGCCCCCGTAGCCAGAATCATGGGAATGGAGGCGCGGTCGGGGGACTGGCCTTCATCGGTCAGGAATACATGGGTGCAGCCGCCACGCACACTTTCCTCCGCCTCGCGGCGGATGCGGGCAATGGCTTCGCGCAGGCCGGTCTCGCCATCCTTTGCGGGGAAGGTGCAGTCGATCACGCTGGCAGAGGCGCCGCAGAAGCCGCGCAGGGCCTCGTACTCGCCCGATGTCAGGACGGGGCTTGGCAGTTGCAGCATGTCACACTGCTCGGCCGACTGGTCCAGAATGTTGCCAAGGTTACCAAGGCGCGTGGCAAGGCTCATCACCCCTGCTTCACGCAGGCTGTCGATGGGCGGGTTGGTCACCTGACTGAACATCTGGCGGAAGTAGTGCGACAGCCCCCGGTAACGGGGCGAAAGCACGGCCAGAGGGGTATCATCCCCCATGGAGCCAATGGCTTCGCTTGCATCTTCCACCATCGGGTGGAGCAGGGTTTCCAGCTCTTCCAGCGTGGTGCCCACGGCCAGTTGGCGGCGGCGCAGTTCATCACCCGTGTAGTAAACCGGCTCGGTCACTTCGGAACGGACAAGGTGGCCGATTTTCTGGGTGCGTTTGATCCAGTCCGAAAAATCCTGACGGGTGGACAGCACATCCAGCAGCGCGCTGTTGCCGTACAGTTTGGCGTCGTCCAGATCCACGCCAATCATCTCGCCCGGGCCAAGGCGGCCACGGCTGACAATGGCGTTTTCGGGCACGCGCACCATGCCGGTTTCGGACCCGACAATCAGCAGGCCATCCGTGGTCACCGTATAGCGCAGCGGGCGCAGGCCGGAGCGGTCCAGCCCGGCCACAACCCAGCGGCCATCGGTCGCGCACAGGGCGGCGGGGCCGTCCCACGGTTCCATAACGGCGTTGCAGTAGGTGAACATATCGCGGTGTGCGGGCTTCATGGCCGCATTGCCACCCACGCTGGCCGGGATCATCAGCGCTTTGGCCGCAGGCGCATCCCGCCCAGCAAAGGTGAGCAGTTCAAACACGTTGTCCAGCGTTGCCGTATCCGACCCACCAGCCTGCACCAGCGGCTTGATATCGGCCATCCACGGGTCAAGGTCCGGGTGGGACAGGCGCGTTTCGTGGCTTTTCATCCAGTTGATGTTGCCCGAAATGGTGTTGATCTCACCATTATGGGCAAGGCGACGGAACGGCTGGGCCAGCTTCCATGTGGGGAAGGTGTTGGTGGAGTAACGCTGGTGGTAAATGGCAAAGCGGCTGACAAACCGCTCATCCAGCAGATCGGGGTAGAACTCGGTCAGATGCTCGGCAAGGAACATACCCTTATAGATAAGCGAGCGGCATGACAGCGAGCAGATATACAGATCCACCTGTGCGGCAATGGCCGCTTTTTCTATCCGGCGGCGGATAACGTACAGATCGCGCTCAAACGCCTCTTCCGTTTTGCCCGGCAGGTTGCGGATAAGGATCTGCTCAATTTCAGGGCGGGTTGCGTTGGCTTTTTCACCAATGCAGGAGGTGTCAATCGGCACCTGCCGCCAGCCGTAAATGCCGTAGCCAAAGGCCAGAATCTGGGTTTCGATAATCTGGCGGCACTGTTCCTGCGCCACAAAATCGGTCTTGGGCAGGAACACCTGCCCCACGGCAATGGGGCCATCGCTGGGCCGGTCGCCCGTGCTGGTAATGGCATCGGCAAAAAATTCCTGCGGAATTTCCACATGAATGCCCGCGCCATCGCCGGTTTTGCCATCGGCATCCACAGCGCCACGGTGCCAGATGGCTTTGAGGGCTGCAATACCGGCTTCCACCACCTCACGCCGGCGCTTGCCATCAAGGGCGGCCACAAGGCCCACGCCGCAGGAATCGCGCTCGTCCGCCGGGTCATACAGCCCGTCGAGCGCCTGCACGTTGGCATCCCATGCCTTGAGAAACTCTTCACCGCTTTCAGCGGAAACAGTGTGCGAAAACTGTTCCATATCCATTATCCCTGCTCCGCCGTACGAGCCATTGCATCGGCCTTGATCCACTCATGGATGCTCTGGGCGGCTTCCCGCCCGTCCTTGATCGCCCACACGACCAGACTGGCCCCACGCACAATATCGCCTGCTGCGAACACACCGGGCAGCGAGGTCATGAAGCTTTTCTGGTCCACCTTGAGCGTACCCCAGCGCGAAGCCGCCAGAGCAGGCTCATCCCACAACTGCGGCAGAGGTTCGGGGTCAAAGCCAAGGGCGGCAATCACCAGATCGGCTTCCAGCGTGAAGGAGGACCCTTCCAGCGGTTCCACCGACTGACGGCCCGATGCATCGGGCAGACCCAGCTTCATGCGCGATGCGCGCACGCCTGTTACGTGGGTGTCGCCCAGAAATGCCTCGGGGGCTGCCAGCCATTCAAACTGCACGCCTTCTTCTTCCGCATTCTTTACCTCACGCGTGGAGCCGGGCATGTTGGCGCGGTCGCGGCGGTACAGGCAGCGTACGGATTTGGCGCCCTGACGGATGGCGGTGCGTACGCAGTCCATGGCCGTATCGCCCCCGCCCAGCACCACCACGTTTTTGCCTGCGGCATCCAGCGCCTGCGCATCATCTGGCAGCACATCGCCCAAAGAGCGGCGGTTGGAGGCGGTCAGGTAGTCCAGTGCTTTTTCAATCCCTGCAAGGCCCGCACCGGGGCCGCCAATCGCGCGGGACTTGTACACACCCGTGGCGATCAGCAGCGCATTGTGCCGTCCACGCAGTTCGGCAAAGGACAACTCACCCGCGCCAGAGCCAATGCCCTGACCAAGGTGGAACACCACCCCACCTTCGGCCAGCAGTTCGTGCCTGCGGGCCACAATATGTTTTTCCAGCTTGAAACCGGGAATACCATACACCAGCAGCCCGCCCACGCGGTCATACCGGTCGTACACATGAACCTGATACCCCTGCGCGCGCAGCTGGTCCGCAGCGGCAAGCCCTGCTGGGCCAGCCCCGACAATACCCACGGATTCCGCGCGCTCACGCATGGGGGCCACGGGTTTGACCCACCCGTTCTCGAACGCTGTATCCGTAATAAACCGTTCCACCGCGCCAATGGTCACGCTTTCGAACCCCGGTTCGATCACGCAGCTTCCTTCGCACAGGCGGTCCTGCGGGCAGATGCGGCCACAGATTTCGGGGAAGGTGTTGGTAGCGGAGGATACGCCATAGGCTTCCTCCAGCCGACCTTGCGCGGTCAGCATCAGCCAGTCGGGAATATTGTTCCCCAGCGGGCAATGCACGGAACAGAACGGAACACCACACTGCGAGCAGCGGCTGGCCTGTTCGGTTGCCTGTTCTGGCTTAAAGTCCGTGTAAATTTCGTCAAAATCCGCCCGCCGATCTGCAGCCGTGCGTTTTTCCGGCTGTTTTTGCGGAACGGAGACAAATTTCAGCATCTTGGTTGTCATACGCCATCCCCGGCTAACAAGGGCGCGGCAGACAGTCCTCGCCCCCCTAAAATCAAGCAGGAGGGAAAGTGCCCTTTATCCCCACGGATAAAAAGACAGCATTGCTTACCTATTTTAATTTTAGGCCCGGAATGGCCTCAAATGGCGTATTTTTTATAAAATAATAGGCTCCATTCCGGACCTTTATTGCCGCAACCTAACGCTGCGGCACAAAAATGCCAGAGCGACCACCACCGGCCCTATACCGCTCCAGATAAAACGGCACACAGGATTCCACACTGCGCGGAACAATGCCCAGCACATCAAACCCCGATTCCGTAGGGGGCACCACATTATCGCACGAGAGCATGAGCAACTGGTCGCGCGTCAGCATTTTGCCCGGCAGGCGCTCCAGCACCGCCGCCTGCAACCGCGCCAGCGCCATGGGCACACGCACCACCGGCTTGTCCCGCTGCGTCTGACGCAGGGCAAAGGTGGCAATATCCTGCATGGTCATGACATCCGGCCCACCAAGCAGCCACTCCCGGCCAGCAAGTTCAGGCGTTGTGGCAAGCCGGGCCACAGCCTGCGCCACATCCCCTACGTAAACAGGCTGCACACGGGTTGTGGCCCCATAGACCGGCATAAACGGCAGGTAGCGGGCCAGCATGCCAAACAGGTTGAAGAACCTGTCTTCCGGCCCAAAAATAACGGACGGGCGCACAATGGAGGCATCGGGCCGGTACTGGCGAACCAACGCCTCCCCCGCGGCCCGGCTGCGCCCATAGGCGGAAGGGGCTTCGGCCGAAACCCCAAGGGCGGACATATGCACGTAGCGCGCAACCCCGGCCTCCGCCGCAAGCCGCGCCACGCGCCCTGCCCCATCCACATTGACCGCCTGCAAACTCTGCGCGGAGGAAGAGGACAGGACAGCTGCAAGGTTGATCACCACCTCGGCCCCACGCACCACGCAGGCGACCGTCCTGTCGTCCAGCACGGAGGCATAAAATGGCGCAACCTGCCCCACACGCCCCATGGGCCGCAGCAAAGCCCCCAGATCCGGCCTTCGGCTGGCTACACGCACCGTGTACCCCGCCTGCGCCAGACACTGCACAACATACTGGCCAACAAAGCCATTCCCGCCCAGTACGGCCGCAGTCCTGTTCCCACTCATGCCCGCATCCCCTTAACTCTCTTCTCGTGTTCTACACGACAGGCGCACTGTGTTGCATTCACGCCCAACAGGCCAGAGCGCGCACTGACACAAATTCGTCAAAAAAAATCATTTTGCCTGTTGACGCCCCCCTGCGTGCAGGGTAAATGCCTCTTCACCAGCCCGGAACACTCCGGGTTGCCATTTGAGCCCAGATGGCGGAATTGGTAGACGCGCAGGTTTCAGGTACCTGTGACCGAAAGGTTGTGGAAGTTCGAGTCTTCTTCTGGGCACCAAATTCTCCCCCGGGAATTTGTCAAGCTAAGCAGCCCCCGCAAGGGGGCTTCTGCTTTTCTGGCCTCCCGCTTTCCTGCATATATCCCTACTCTATACTATAATGCAGGCGCATGCCTGTGGCCGCACACGCAAACCGCAGCCAGAGAGCCACGCCCCACAAAAAGGGCAAAGGCCAGACCTACCCTGCCAGCCCCGCACCTGCGGAGGCAAAATACAGGTTAACAGCACGGCACATGGCCCCCGCCACCATGGCCCTGTGCCCGGCCTGCCGCAACGCGGCCTCATCCAGCCGATTGGACATGAACCCCATTTCCACCAGAACAGACGGTATTTGCGCGGATTTAAGCACCGCAAAAGCCGCATGCCGGTGCGGGTGCGTTAAAAGCTGCACACGGGACTGAAAAGCCGACACAACAGCCTGCGCCATATGCGAGGACCCCTTGCGCGTTTCCTCCGTAACCAGACTGGCCAGAATACGCTGCACCTCGGGCGAGGCCCCATGCACCATGGGGCCACCAAAACGGTCTGCACTATTTTCTGTGCGGGCCAGATCGGCGGTCTGGCTATCGGAGGCACCGTGGGCATGGGTGTACACACTTGCCCCACGCACACCCGCATTGTGCAGCGCATCCGCATGCATGGAAATAAAGAGCGACGCCCCATGCTGCTGGGCCATGTCCACCCGGCTATCAAGCGGAATAAAATGATCACTCGCGCGCGTAAGCGCCACGCGGTAGCGCCCCGTAGCCAACAACTGGCGCGAGAGTTCCTGTGCTGCGGCTTCCGCTACGTGTTTTTCATAGGTGCCAGAAAACCCGATGGCTCCGGGGTCTTTGCCCCCATGCCCCGGGTCCAGCATGACCAGCGGCCTGGGTGGTGCCGCCCGCCCGATCACGGCTGGCGCGTGCAGCGCTGCCCCGTGGGGCGTGCGGGCACAAGCAGGCGCGCCACCACTGGCCACAACACCCGCAACCGCCCCACCGGCCATGGTGCTCAGGAAGGTTCTGCGCGGCACGGACAGGCGTATGGGGGTAGGGAGCAGCAGGTGCGTATCCGACCAAACATGGTCCGGCCTGTGCGGTGCCATTAAGCGCGCCTTCATCCTTGGGTTATCTGCATGACAGTGTGCCTGAAAAATGGCAAAAAAATAACCACCCATTTGCAGCCCAAAGCCTTTATTACGAATAGCTTGCAGTCTTGCGGTATTTGGGTCATGCTTAATGTGCATGGCATCTGGGCATTAGTGTACCTGCCGTGCACCCTGCTTGTTGCCTTCTGGGCGTTGTGTTTGCGCGGCATGCCCCGCCACCACCTAGCGACCAGAAGCCGAGCAACGCGATGACTGAAGGATACACGACCATAGTTCGCCCCATTGCCCTGAGTATCTCGGCCAGACCACAGGCATCAGCATGCCTGCCGGGCACTGGCGCGCGGCTGTCAGCGGGCTTTGTCGGCACCTTCGGTTTTCCAGTTCACGCCTGTTTATACCCGCTGGAAGCGCCCCTGCTCCGTGCTGCGCCACGTTGGCAAAAGCACCGCTCAGGCTGGCCACCAGCGCACCGGAGTTTTTCTTTTTATGTCAAAGCGGATGCTGATCGACGCAACACACGCAGAAGAAACGCGTGTTGTTGTGATGGACGGAAATAGACTTGAAGATTATGATGTTGAATCTGCTGCAAAAAAGCAGCTCAAAGGCAATATCTACCTCGCCCGCGTTATTCGCGTAGAGCCTAGCCTGCAGGCCGCCTTTGTTGAATATGGCGGCAACCGGCACGGCTTTCTCGCCTTTAGCGAAATTCACCCGGATTACTACCAGATCCCGGTTGCCGACCGCGAAAAGCTTCTGGCCCTTCAGGCCGAAGAAGAAACCCTGATGGACGACAACGGTGCCGACTCCGATGAGGACGACACCGCCGAGCGTGAGGGAGACACCGATGCGCAAGACACCCGCAACGCGGCTGATACAGAAGGCCGTGAAGAAGGTGAAGAGCGGCAGGACGCCCCCGAATACGTAAGTGGTGAAACCGATACGGGTGAGGAAGCGCTTATCCAGAAGCGTATTGCGCGCTTCCTGCGCAACTACCGTATTCAGGAAGTCATCCGCCGCCGTCAGGTTCTGCTGGTACAGGTCGTCAAGGAAGAGCGCGGCAACAAGGGTGCGGCACTGACCACCTATGTCTCGCTTGCTGGCCGGTACTGTGTGCTTATGCCCAACGCACTGCGTGGGGGCGGGGTCTCACGCAAGATCACCTCCGTTGCTGACCGCCGCCGCCTGCGTGACATTGTGAGCAGCCTGAACCTGCCACGCGGCATGGCCATGATCGTGCGCACCGCCGGTGCCCAGCGCCCCGGCCCCGAAATTACGCGCGATTGCGAATACCTGCTGCACCTGTGGGATGACATTCGCGAGCATACGCTCCAGTCCATGGCCCCGGCCCTGATTTATGAGGAAGCCAGTCTGGTCAAACGCGCCATCCGCGATGTGTACACGCGCGATGTGAGCGAGATTGTGGTGGATGGCGAAAACGGGTGGAAAGCCGCGCGGGACTTCATGCGCATGCTCATGCCCCACCACGCCGAAAAAGTGCGCCTGTGGAGCAAGGAGCACCAGCCGCTCTTTACCCACTACCATGTGGAAGGGCATCTGGACGCCATGTTCTCCCCCGTGGTGTCGCTGCGCTCGGGGGGGTATCTGGTTATCAACCAGACCGAAGCACTTGTGGCCATTGACGTAAACTCCGGCAAGGCCACCAGCCAGCGCAATATTGAGGAAACCGCCTTCCGCACCAATCAGGAAGCCGCGGACGAAGTGGCCCGCCAGCTCCGCCTGCGCGATCTGGCCGGGTTGATTGTCATTGACTTTATTGACATGGAATCCCGCCGCCACAACGCCACGATTGAACGCCGCCTCAAAGACGCACTGCGCCACGACCGCGCCCGTATCCAGATCGGTTCCATCTCCCATTTCGGGCTGCTGGAAATGTCGCGCCAGCGGCTGCGTCCTTCCGTGGCGGAAGCGGCCTTTACCGTTTGCCCACATTGCAACGGCACCGGCATGACCCGCAGCGTGGAAAGCTCCGCCCTGCATGTCCTGCGTTCTGTGGAAGAGGAAGGCGCGCGCCGCCGTGCTGGCGCCATTACGGTGCATGTTGCAGCCGAAATTGCGTTCTACATCCTCAACAACAAGCGCGACTGGCTGGCCAACATCGAACAGCGCCACCAGATGGAAGTGCTGTTCTCGCCCGACAATTCGCTGCCCGCGCCGGAAATCCGCATCGAAAAGCGTGCCCATGCCCGCCCGATGCCAGCCGCCCAGCCGCAGTTGCCACCAGTTGAAAATGTGGATGTGGACGTAGAAACACCCACACATGCCGCGGCAACGCCGGTTGCCAACACCAGCGCACCCGCTGCCGCCCTGCCCGAAACGGCAGAAACAACCGTGGGGGATGAGGAACCGCGCCGCCGTCGCCGTCGCCGTCGCCGCCGTGGGGGCAATGGCAATGGCAATGGAAACGCCAATGCGCAGCACCAGAACGACACGGCCCCCGATGCCAGCGCGGATGATGCGGACGAAACCGCTCCCACCCGCACGGGCGAAGAGGCAGCCCCCTCCACCCCCGCTGCCCAGCAGGGTACGGATGGGCAGCACCTTGTGCCCGGTCGCCGCCGCACACGCCACTCGCGCGTGCAACGTCAGGCTCCCGAATCGGCTCCTGAGCAGCAGCGCGTGGCTATAGAGGAAGGCCCAGCCCCCCGTCCGCAACGCGCGGTCTGGACCGGCCCCACCCCAGCCAACCCGTTTGGTGATGGACCGGACATTTTTGAACTGCTGGAAAACAGTGCGCAGGCCACCAAGCCCGCCCCTGCCCCCGCAGCCAAGGAAGCCGCCCGCACGGATGTGGTTGTAGAGGCCGCCCCTGCTCCGCAGGCCAAAGCCGAGGTGGAAGAACAGGACGCGCCCAAAAAGCCCGCCCGCCGCCGCGCAACACGCAAACCGGCCGCAGCCAAAGCGGACACAACCGCTGAAGCCACAACGGAGGCCCCTGCCGCCACAGCAGAAGCCGAACCGGCTGAAACCGCAGAGCCTGCGCCCAAAAAGCCTGCCCGCCGCCGTACAACACGCAGCAAAACAGCCGCTGCCAGCACGGAAGCGGATACGGTGCAGGACGCACCCGCAGCCCAAAGTGTGGAAGAGGACGCGCCCAAAAAGCCCGCCCGCCGCCGCACAACACGCAAGGCCAGCACAGAGACCGCCCCCACAACCGAGGCCGCAGCCCCTGCCACGGAAGACAAGGCCGAACCTCTGGTCCAGCCAATCGTGATTGAGGACAGCCCACCCGCCACCCGCCGCCGTACGGGATGGTGGAAACGCTAAAACCCGCATCGTATTCGGGGTGGGTGCTTTTTCTTCCACCCCGAATACAGGCTGCCGGTTTTTCTTCCCGGCCACCTTGTGCTAGGAGAGCAGGCCGCATTTGAATGCCTTGCCTGCCGGAGTTTGCATGAACCAGCCCTTTCCAGACCCCCAGACCACCAACGCGCTTGGTGCGGGCCATGATGGACAGATGGTTCTGGCCCTGCCCAAGGGCCGTATTCTTAAAGCCGTAACCCCGCTTATGGCAGGCACAGGCATGGCCCCCTCGGCCGATTGCCTTGGCGATAGCAGCCGCAAGCTGCGCTTTTCCACCGAAGACCCCGGTGTGGACATTGTGCGTGTCCGCTCGTTTGACGTAGCCACCTTTGTGGCCGCCGGTGGCGCGCAGGTGGGCATTTGCGGCTCTGACGTGCTGATGGAATTTGACTACCCCGAAATTTATGCCCCCCTCGACCTTGGCATAGGTGCCTGCCGCATTGCCGTGGCCCAGCCAGCCCACCTGCCGCATGACCCGCAGGAATGGGCCAGTTGGTCGGAAGTGCGGGTGGCAACCAAATACCCCGCCATAACCCGCCGCTTTTTTGCTGCGCGCGGCATTAACGCCACCATTGTGCATTTGCATGGCGCCATGGAACTGGCCCCCATGCTTGGCCTCTCACGCCTGATTGTAGATCTGGTGGACACCGGCTCCACCCTGCGCGCCAACGGGTTAAAAGAAGTTGAAACCATAGCGCAGGTTTCCAGCCGTCTGATCATTAACCGCACGGCGCTCAAAACCCGCCCCGACCAGATTGACTGCATTCTCTCCCGCTTCCGCACAGCACTTGCGGAAAGCACGACCGCTGCAAAATAATGTGTAAGGCAGATCGGATTCCATGAAACGGCTTGATACGCGTGATGCTGGTTTTGAAGGCGCCTTTAGCGCCCTGCTGACCAACCGGGAAGAACAGGGGCAGGAAGTAACCACCCCCGTGGCCAATATTCTGGCTGCTGTGCGTAAGGAAGGGGATACCGCCCTATGCACCCTGACCGAACGCTTTGACCGCCTGCCCGTAACGCCGGAAAAGCTGGCCTTTACCGCGCACGAAGTGGCCGAGGCCAAGGCGCAGGTCGGCCCCGAACTGCTAGATGCGCTGGACGTTGCCGCCCGCAGGATTGAGAGTTTCCACCAAAAGCAGCTCCCATCGGACATGCGTTACACGGATGAAGAGGGCATGACGCTGGGCATGCGCTGGATTCCGCTGGATGCCGCAGGCCTGTATGTGCCCGGTGGCAAGGCCGCCTACCCTTCCTCCGTGCTTATGAACGCCATTCCGGCCAAGGTTGCGGGGGTCAAACGGCTGGCCATGTGTGTGCCAACGCCTGATGGCGTCATCAACCCGCTGGTGCTGGCTGCCGCAGACCGTGCGGGCGTGACCGAAATCTACCGTGTGGGTGGCGCGCAGGCTGTAGGGGCCATGGCCTATGGCACCCGGACCATCCGCCCCGTTGACCGCATTGTAGGCCCCGGCAACGCCTATGTGGCCGAAGCCAAGCGGCAGGTCTTTGGCCATGTGGGGATTGATAGCATTGCTGGCCCGTCCGATGTGGTGGTCATTGCCGATTCGGGGTCCGACCCGCGCGTGATCGCACTCGACCTGCTGGCTCAGGCCGAGCATGACGAGCTTGCACAGGCCACACTGATTACCCCCGATGCAGCCTTTGCCGATAAGGTGATTGCGGCAGTGGAAGCCGAGCTTAAAGTGCTCACCCGCACCGCCATTGCCAGTGCAAGCTGGGAGCGCAACGGGGCCGTGCTGATTGCGCGCGACCTGCTGGAAGCCGTGGAGCTGGCCAACCGTCTGGCCCCCGAACATCTGGAACTGATGGTGGACGACCCGGAGGCTCTTTTTGTGCATGTCCGGCACGCGGGAGCGGCGTTCCTTGGCCGTTTCTGCCCCGAAGCGGTGGGCGATTACGTGGGGGGGCCAAACCATGTTCTGCCCACATCCCGCACCGCGCGCTTTGCCTCCGGCCTGTCGGTTTACGACTTTATGAAGCGCACCACATTCCTTTCCGGTGGGCCGGACGCCCTGCGCCGGATTGGTCCTTCCGCCGTGGCTTTGGCCCATGCCGAAGGGCTGCAAGCCCACGCCCTTAGCGTTTCTGCCCGGCTGGATGCTCTGGCAGAGCAAACACCTAATGCTTGACCGCCAAGCGCCCCTCAACCATACCTGCTGACCAAACTCCCGTCAGTTTTAACATACACGAAGGATGCAATGTCTAAAGAAGACATGATCGAATTTAGCGGCACAGTGACCGAACTGCTGCCAAATGCCATGTTCCGCGTAAAGCTGGACAACGAACACGTTATTCTCGCCCATACCAGTGGCAAGATGCGCAAGAACCGTATTCGCGTTCTGGCGGGTGACCGGGTGAATGTGGAAATGACCCCCTATGACCTGTCCAAGGGTCGTATCACCTTCCGCTTCAAGTAAGCATGACTTCCTCTGGCCAGACACAAGCGGGGCAGAATGTGGCCCCTCTTCTGGTTCTGGCGTCCGCCTCCCCCCGCCGTATTGCGCTTTTGGAACAGATCGGGCTTGTGCCCGACCGCGTTCTGCCCGCCAATATTGACGAAACACCCACAAAAGGTGAGACGCCACGGGCCTATGCCCAGCGCATGGCCGCTGAAAAAGCCAGATGCGTTGCCGCCACACTGGGCGAACCGGCACTTGTGCTGGCGGCAGATACGGTTGTGGCCCTTGGCCGCCGTATTCTGCCCAAGGCGGAGGACCGGCAAACCGCACGCTTCTGCCTTGAACGCCTTTCTGGCAGGCGGCACACGGTGCTCACCTCTGTTGTGGTTACCCCAACCTCCAGTTGGGAACCGGGGCGGCACGGCGCACGGCTGGTGGAAACGGCGGTTACCTTCTCACGCCTGACCCCATACCAGATTGATGCCTTGCTTGATGCGGGAGACTGGTCTGGCAAGGCGGGCGGGTACGCATTACAGGGCCATGCTGCGGGTTTTATCCGCGCGCTCTCTGGCAGTGCCTCCGCCGTTATTGGCCTGCCTTTGTTTGAGACCGCCCAACTCCTGCGTGGCCAACCCGGTGGCTGGCTAGCGTGAGCCTGTTCCTGCGCATTGCCACATTTCCGGGCGAAATGCGCATTGCCGTTACCAAAAACGACACCTTACTGGATTTTGCACTCTGGCGACCCGCTGCCCCGGACATGGTAGGCAGCGTGTACCATGCCCGCATAGAAGCCCTGACACCGGGCATGGGCGGCGCTTTTGTGGCCCTTGGCGCTGGCCAGAGCGGGTTTTTACCCCTCCAGAACGGCGCACCCACACTGAACGAAGGGCAGGCCATTACGGTGGAGGTCAGCCGTGCGGCACAGGGCGGCAAAGGGGTGCGCCTGCGCCTGCTTGCCCCAGATGTGGCAAGCGAGCAGAAAGGCCTGATCACTTCAGGCCCAACCCCACTGGACCGGCTGGCGGCCTTGTGGCCTACGGCAACACTGGTGGCGGACAGCCCGGCCGCAGCAGCCCATATTCCCCCTTCCCTACGCACCCGGCGCGAGCAGGGCTTTACCCCCTACCCCGATTCCATTGCCGCCGCGTGCGATGCACTGGAAGACCCCATGGTGCACCTGCCCGGTGGCATGGAAGCAACCATTACCCCCACCCCGGCCCTGATTGCGATTGATATGGACGCACCGCCCGCGCAAACGGGCCGCGCCAAACAGACCGCACAATTTGCCGCCAACCGCGATGCCCTGCCCGCACTGATGCGTCAGATCCGGCTGCGCAACCTGTCTGGCGCAATTCTGATCGACCCGGCGGGCCTTGCCACCCGTAAACGACAGGCCTTGCTGGACCCGGTGAAAGAAGCGCTCAGGCCAGACCCGCTCAACCCCCGCTGTTTGGGGGTTACAGCACTGGGGCTGATCGAAATTGTGCGTGCACGTATTTACCCCTCCCTCCCTGAACTCCTGAATAGCCCGCATGGCCGTGCTCTGCGCGCATTACGGCACATTCTGGCCACAGCCCCGCATGCAAGCCAGATACGCGGTGGGGCTGGCATTATACGCGCACTGGAACAGGACCCCGAGGCACTGGCCGATTGCGCCCGCCAGCTAGGCAGGCCGCTTAGCCTGCACACGGACCACGCCCTACCGGAATTGACATGGATGGTTCAGGATTCCTGATGAGCAAATCAACCAAATGCCCGATCTGTGGGCAGCCCACCACGCCCGATTACCGCCCCTTTTGCTCCCGCCGATGCGCGGATGTGGACCTTGGCCGCTGGTTTGGCGGCAACTACCGCATTCCCGGCCAACCCACCACAGAAGGGGATGGTGAAAAAGCTGAAATAAATGATGAAACATGACTTGATCTCAGCAGCTAGCTGAGATAAATCCTCTTTCACGCCGCAAGGCTTGCGGTGCCCAAGTAGCTCAGTTGGTAGAGCATGCGACTGAAAATCGCAGTGTCACTGGTTCGATCCCGGTCTTGGGCACCATTTTTTCTCCCTTAAAATTTTAATGCTTCTGGTAGCCTCTGCCTCATTTGCATTTATGGCTTTTGTTGCACCTCTTGTGTAACGGCTCATGCGTAGCTGCGGCTTTTTGCTGTTTTTGCGCACTCAGCATTCTGCTTGGACAGACCGCTCATGACGAACTCCCTTGCAGAGCACACTGTTCGGCACGCATAGCCCTAAACGCTCTCCTCTTAATCATCAGATGGCATGGAGGGGCGCTGTTGAACACAATGATGCTTCTGCTTTCCTGCGCAATTTTAACTCCTTGCCACGGCCGCCTTATTTACAACTACCAAGGCGGAGATCATCAGGGCTTTGATGGGTATGGTTTATTCGCCACCTCCAACAAAAACAAAATAATTCGTAAATAAAAATCAAACATTATCTTTAGTAACAGATAATTATTTTTGTTAGGAAAATAATATCAAACTATACAGAGCGAACAATTATAATATTGTTAATTAATTATTGTTAACATCCTCATCGGAAATTTTGATTGCGCCTGCGCCAGGAGAAAGCCGTATGAGGGGGAAATTCTTGATAGTTTTCCAAAGAACAAAAATAAACGGGCTTCGATTTTATCTTTTCGCAAGTTCATTATTCATTTCCACCCCTTCTTTCGCATCTGGTAGCGCAACAAATTATACCGTGAATAGCGGGCAGATCTATTCGGTCTCCAGCACTGCAAATTTGAACCTGATCAACAATGGTAACCTGTTTGTTTCCACGTCCGGAAATGTGACTGGCACAACGACCAACAATGGTCTTGTCAATAACTCTGGCACAATCAGCAGCTTAACCAATAGTGGGTCAGTTTATATTACAAAAGGGTCAACAGGCGCCATTATCAATCTGGCCTCCGGAAACATTCGGAGCACATTTGGGAGCACTGGAGACATTACAAACTCCGGCTCCATAACACTTGCAGGCACATCCACCCTGAATATTACAAACCAGCAGGGGGGAACATTATCAAGCCTGTCCGGCTCTATTGCAGGCGACTTTGACAACTCTGGCACTGCCAAAATTTCCTCATCTCCCATTCTCGGCGGTCTTATCAACCGCGCAACTGGCAATTTTACAACCAGTTCAACAATAGGCAGCGCGGTCAATAACTCCGGCATACTCAACCTGAACGGCGCAGCCATGGTGCAGGGGAATGTTGTGAGCACGGCAGGCACCGTCACACTTTCGGGGATGGGGGTGTATGTTATGGGCACTCTGGATGCCCAGGGCGGCACATTTAATGTGATTAATGGGACGGTTAACTCCCTGTCCGGCAGCGCAAATGGAACCCTGAGCGGGACTCTCATTATCAGCCGTGCCGCCAACACTGTGTATTCAGGCGTTATGTCCGGGTCTGGTGGGGTTTCCATCGGCAGTGGGGTTCAGACCTTCTCGGGGCAAAATACATATACAGGCACCACTACCGTAAGCGCTGGAGGGGCTTTGCATTTGTCCGGCTCAATAGCAGGGAGTTTGACAAACACCGCCACCACGACCAACCCGACCATTATAGCCAGTGGCGGCGAGGTGTATGGGAATGTGCTCAACATTGGCCATCTCACTGTTAACGGAACCGTTGGCGGGCAGGTTATCAACGCCAATAGGGGGGTTATTGATGCCTCCAATAATGCGGTATTTGAACAGTCCTTTACTAATTCCGGGACGGCCACACTCAGCAATTCTTCGGTTATAAAAGGAAGCTTAACAAATGCGTCCCAATCGACTTTTAATTTAACCGGTTCGTCCCAGATCATGGGAAACGTCAATAACGCTGGCACAACAAACATGACTACGAATTCGGAAGTTTTAGGAAACTTTACCAATTCGACCGTGTTGAACATGGATTCAGCAACCATAAAGGGCGCAGTTTCCAACACTGGGGTTATGGACGTTCAAAATGGTTCTACGGTTAACAGTCTGGAAAATAAAAGTGGTACAGCTACTTTTTCCGATAGTACAATCAGTAATGCTGCTGTTAATGGCGCAGGGGGCACGCTCATAGCCAACGGCGGCACCATTGGGAGTGCTACCAATTCCGGTATCATGACATTAGCAAAAAACAATACTGTGCTCAACACTGTTACCAATAACTCCGGGTCCCTCACATTGGATGGCAACACCATAAACGGGCAGTTTCTGGCCAGTGGTGGCACGTTTACTGTTACCGCGAATGGAACAACCATTGGCACCTTAAACGGTTCAGCCAACGGCACCCTGAATGGCCTGCTGGACCTGACTGCGGCCGATAACACATATTCCGGCATACTCTCCGGCTCTGGCGGTGTGCTCATTAACACAACGGGAACACAGCTTTTTACTGGAAACAATACTTATACCGGCACAACCCAGATCAATTCAGGCACCCTTGCTGTTAATGGCGACCAGAGCAGTGCTACCGGGGATACCCTAGTCAACGCCACCGCCAATCTGTCCGGCACTGGCACACTGGGGGGGAATACAACAATAGAACAAGGCGGCACCCTGACCCCGGGCGATATTACAAGCCGTGTTGGCACCCTAAACATTGCCCAGAACCTGACCTTGGCGAGCGGTTCAACACAGAACTTTTATCTGGGACAGACCAATGTTTCCGGGGGGGCATATAACTCCCTTGTGGCCGTTGCAGGCAATTTACAGCTTGGCGGCACGCTGGATATTACCCCCAACACGGCGGGGCCAAATGTGCATAATAATGCTTTGGATGTCGGTCTTTACCGTTTGTACACATATGGTGGCACATTAAGCGGTGTGGCTGACCAGACCATGGGTGCAACAAGTGTGGCCCCCGGCGCGACCGTGTCCTTGCAAACATCCATTGCAAATCAGGTTAACCTGATTGTTAATACCGGCAACCTGACTTTTTGGGATGGTGGCAATACAAGCAACCAGAACAACAAGACGGTTGATGGGGGATCTGGCACATGGACCGCCCAAACTGGCACAGGCAACCTGAACTGGACCGATAAAACAGGGGATGTCAACGGCCCGTGGAGCAATGGCCAGTTTGTTGTGTATGCAGGCAATGCCGGAACGGTGACCGTGCAGGACACAAGCAACGGCCAGAGCTACAATGTTATAACCAGTGGCATGCAGTTTGCCAATAATGATGGTAAAATCTACCAGATTACAGGGGACGATATTTACGCAGCAAACGCCTCCACCACCATTCGTGTGGGGGATGGCACCACAACAGGCGCTTCCATTACCGCTGTGCTGGATACTGTGTTGAATGACCAGTTGGTTGCTGGTGGCACATCCCTTGTAAAAACTGATCTGGGTACACTGATCATTACCAAGGACCAGACCTATCAGGGTTCAACCACCATTAACGATGGTGTTTTGCAGTTGGGCAACGGCGGCACGGCAGGCTCTCTGGCGGCGGGCACAGCCATACACAACAACGCAACACTTGCCATAAACCACAGCGGCACGTTTACGCTGGCACAAAGCATAGACGGCACAGGCGGGCTAACCCAGAATGGCGAAGGCACCACAGTGCTGAGCGCCAATAATACCTACACGGGCGCCACAGCCGTAACGCAGGGCATACTGGAAGTGGACGGCTCCATTGCCTCCTCAACCGTCACCATCGGCAATGGTGGCACTCTGACAGGCTCTGGCTTTGTGGGGAATACCATTGTTGAACAAGGCGGCACCTTTGCCACCCCCGATGTGCAAAAAAGTGTGACCGTGCAGGGCAATTTGCAAACAAACACGCACTCCACCCTTGCACTGGCTGGAACAGACCAGCTCTCTGGTAAAACAATGACCCTCCAGGGCACGCAATACCAGCAGTTGCAGTCCAATACGATCAACGTTACTGGGAGTGCCGCACTTTCTGGCACGGTGGTGTTGAATGTAACCCCTTCCATTCCGCTCAAGCTGAATGAATATTATACCGTTATGACCACCGGCAGCGGGTTTACGCAAAAAACCTACTCCTTGCAAACCAACCTGACCAGCCCTTACACTTTTATCACGCCCTCTCTGTTTTATAACGGGAACGACCTTGACGTGCTTCTGGCGCGCAACAGCATGGCCTTTACCGCCGTCACCAATAGCCGCAATGAGCGCGAAACCGCGCAAATGCTGGACCGTATGCCACAAAACAACGCAATTATCGGGGCTATGGGGTTCTTAAACCCGGCCGAGGCGCGTAGGGGCATGAACGCACTCTCGGGGGAGGTGCATGCCTCCGCCCGCACCGCACTTGTGCAGGATAGTCTGTTTGTACGTCAGGCCGTTATGGACCGGCTTGATACAGCCGAGTGCAATAGCGGGCATGTGGACGACACCCTGCACACTGCATCGCTCAAAACCGGACGTAAGGACCAAGGCTGCCTTGGTCAGCAGGCTGTTCTGTGGGGGCAGGCCTATGGCAGCCTTGGTCATAATGGGGGCGATGGCAACGCTGCCGCCCTGCACCACTCCTCAACCGGTTTTATAATGGGGGTGGATACGCCCATAACAAACAGCACATGGCGCATTGGTGGCGTGCTCAGCTATGGCCGCTCCATGTTTGATGTGCAGAGCGGACGCAACTCATCGGGGCATAGCAATAATGTAAGCCTTGGTGGGTACGCAGGAACACACTGGGGCGCAGTAAACCTGAAACTGGGCGCGGCCTATACGTGGAACATGCTGAGCATGCAACGTAATGTTGCTTTTCCCGGTTATGCGGACCGTCTTTCCAGCAGTTATCTGGCGGGCACCGCGCAGGGGTTTGCCGAACTGGGCTACCGGCTCCATGTGGGGCGGGCCTTGGCCGAACCCTTTGCCAATGTGGCGTATGTGAACCTGCACACCAATGGCTACCACGAACAGGGTGGGGCTGCGGCACTCCGTGGGCATGGAACGGATACGGGCATGACCTTCTCCACCTTTGGGGTCAAGGCGTCCACCACCTTCCATGCGGGAAAACTGCTGTTAATTCCCCATGGTTCCGTGGCGTACCGGCACACATTCGGCCTGGCGACACCCACAACACATATGGTGTTTTCCGCCGGGGGGAACGGGTCCATGGATATTGCGGGTGTGCCGCTTTCGGTCAATGCGGCCGTGCTGGATGCGGGGCTGACAGCCAGACTGACCGACCGCATAAAAATCGGGCTGTCCTACACTGGCCAGTATGGCAACCAGTCTGTTGAAAGTGGCATAAAAGCCGACTTGCACTGGAAATTCTAAAGCACCTCTCCCCGACCTAAGGCTAAGGCCGGGGGGAGGCTCTGTTTTTTAGATTCTGTGCCTAAAGATGCAAGCGCATGTGGGTGCGCAGGTCATTGCACCGTTTGGCATACTGCGATGCCTTGGATGCGGTGAAGTAATTGATCAAAAACGCCCCCAAAAGGGAGCCGAACGAGATAACGGTCAGTAACTCACCAGTAAACAGAATGGGGGCATCATAATGCAAAGCCGAATACCACAGCAGGCCAATGCTCAGCACCGCGCCACAAAAGCCAAGCACACCGGTTGATTTGAGCAAGGAGTCCTCAATGCTCTCAAAAGCCGAGGTCTCGCGCCACAGGTCAAACAGCTTGCGGTCCACATCGTCCACCGCTTCGGTGTGTTCCTTAATTTCGGCTTCGGTGCGTTTGTGCGGGTTTTTGCGGTGGATATCCAACTCCTGCCGCGCTTTGGCAAAGACCCGCCGCCGCTCCTTGATGGCAGGCAGGCTGATATCCACAAAGCTGAGAATAGCCACGTTAAGACCGGCCGATAACTGCACAACGGCCTGAAAGTCACCCCACGTCACGCTCATTCTTTTGGCACCTCAACCTGAACATATCTGCTGATCAGCCCTCTTATTATAAAGCAGGCAGGGCGAAATAAAGGGGATGTGCGGCATGTCCGGCATGCCTGCGCCAGCCTGAACACCCCCTTACCCCCTATGGCAGCGGTGCGGTCTGATACAGCGAAACACGCAGACCACCATGGGGCACGGGGGCTTCTGGCGGCAAAAATGGCAGGCCGGTCGCATGGGCAAGTTTGACCTCGGTGGTCACAATGCCCACACGCCAGCCGGAAAAATGGGTCAGCACGGTCTGCCCCAACGCACGGTAGAGGGGGATCAGGCTCTGCCTGTCTCCTATGCGGGTGCCATAGGGGGGGTTGGCAATCACCAGCCCTGCTGGCCCCGGTGGTGGCCGCAACGCGCTAATTGTGGCCTGCGAGAAGGTCACATAATCCTGCACACCCGCGCGTTCGGCGTTGGCGCGGCTCATGGTTATGGCCCCCTCGTCCCGGTCACTCCCGTAAAAACGCACCTGTGGCGGGCGCTCACTTTTGACCGTGCGCATGGTCTGCCATGCCTGTGCATCAAATGTTGCCAGTAATTCAAATGCAAAGTGGCGGGCGCGGCCGGGGTTAAGGCGGGCTGCAATTTCGGCTGCTTCTATAACAAACGTGCCGGAACCACACATGGGGTCCAGCACCGGCTCCTGCCCGTTATAGCCACATTGGCGCAGGAACAGGGCTGCCATAGTCTCCCGCAAGGGGGCGCGGTTAATGGCCTGTTTGTAACCACGCCGGTGCAGCAGATCGCCTGATGTATCCACGCTCAGGGTGCAGATATTCTGCTCAATGCGCGCACGCACCAGCACGGGGGCATCATCCGCCTGCGTAGCACCCAGCGTTTGGGTAATAGCCTTGCCAATGCGCTCGGCCGCTGCCCCGGCATGGTACACGCGTGAGGCCGTGCAGCTTGCCTCCACCCGGAAGGGAACATCGGGGCGCAGAATATCCCCCCAAGGCACACGGCATGCGCGCTTGTCGAGTTGGGAGAGATGCACCACGGGAAAAGACGCAATGCGGGCAAGGACCCGACTGGTCCCACGCACCCACAGGTTGGCGCGCCAGACCTCTGGCCAGCCACCGCGAATAACCACGCCGCCGGGCACGGCCACGGGCTGTTTGAACCCCTTTAGCCGCACCTCCGCGCACAACACGGATTCCAGCCCCGGCACGGTGGCCAGAAATATCTCAAAGTCCTTGTCTTTCGTCATAACGCCTGAATGACAGGAAGCCAGCCGGACGGCAACTTTATCCTCTGCCCCCCACACACAGGCCTGCGCTCAAGGGGAGTTGAGGTACGGCCAAAGCCGTGTATAATTGTTGCTAAACCGAACGATTAAGCAGGAGCTTTTCATGAAAAAAACCATTCTGGCTGTGCTGGCAGCGACTGCGGGCCTGTCTGGCCTGGCAGGGAATGCACACGCCGCAGCCGATGGTGCGCAACTGTTCGCCACACACTGCGCCATGTGCCACCAGAGCACCGGCAGCGGCGTGCCCGGGCAGTTCCCTCCGCTTAAAGGGCGTATCAACCAGATTGCCACAACTCCTGAGGGCAAAACCTACGTCATGCACGTCCTGCTCAACGGTCTGGCTGGCAGCCTGAAGGCAGGTGGCATCTCCTACATGGGCTACATGCCCTCCATGGCCGCTATGTCTGATGATGACCTTGCAGCCCTGCTGACCTATGTTTCCGCCCTGTCGGGCGATGCCTCCGCCCCGGCCTTTACGGCCGATGAGGTCAAGAGCGCACGGGCAACGCCCTTGCAGCCGGGTCAGATTCTGGAAGAACGCAATACGCTGAACGCAGCCCACCCGCTGCCATAAGCTCCGGCCCCACCCATTGTGGCCAGAACGTAAAAAAGCCTCCCGCAATTTTCTGCGGGAGGCTTTTTTTATAACGTTCCCCCGGCACGGACCATGCCGGGGTCGGCACAACGCTTACTGCGCGGTGTAGCCACCATCAATCACCAGTTCGCTGCCGGTCATGAACTTGGATTCGTCAGATGCCAGATACAGAATGCCATAAGCAATATCGTTAGGTTCGCCCAGATGGCCCAGCGGGTGCAGGTCCACCAGCTTCTGCCGCGCCTCTGCCGCATCCTTGGTCAGGCCCTGCACCATGGGGGTCCAGATGTAGCCCGGATGTACGGAGTTAACGCGAATCTTGTAACCAGACTTGGCGCAATGGAGTGCTGCGGATTTGGTAAACAGGCGCACACCGCCCTTACTGGCGTTATAGGCGGCCAGTGTGGGGTCCCCTACCAGCCCTTCTATGGAAGAGAGGTTGATAATGGAGCCACTGCCAACTTTTTTCATGGCTTCAACCGCGTATTTGGTGCCCAGAAACACGCTGTTGAGGTTGATGGACTGCACACGCTGCCAATCTTCCAGACTGGTGCTTTCCACCGTGCCATTATAGGCAATACCGGCGTTGTTGACCGCAACATCAAGCTTGCCAAAGGTCTTTTCCGCCACGGCTACGGCGTTCTGCCAGTCTGCTTCCTGCGTGACGTTGAGTTTGACAAACAGGGCATCGCCCCCGGCGGCCTTGATCTCAGCGACCGTGTTCTGTCCGGCTTCTTCCTGTAGATCAGCCACAACAACCTTGGCGCCTTCTTTGGCCAGCAACACTGCTGTGGCCTTGCCAATACCATTGGCGGCCCCTGTAACAATGGCCACTTTTCCTGCAACGCGGGTCATATTTTTGCTCCCATGTTTGTTCTGTCGTGTAATTACAAACGCAAAGCGCGGGCTTTAGCTTTGATACCCGTCAAAAAAATTGATTTCTTCACCATATTTTCAAAAAAATCAGAGCTTTGCTGGTCCTCGCGCCGAGTGCGCCCGAAGCAGAGCTAACTTAGGCTTCGGTTCCACTGCCGTTTTTTTGTGCTTTCCATGCTGCCAGTGCCCGCGCCCGCGCAACACTATGCTCCACAATGGGGCTGGGGTAGCCGGTTGGCTGCAACAGGCTCGCCTGCCATGGGGTGTGGATATCCGGCCCAGACATCCCCGCCAACTCTGGCACCCATGTGCGGATATAAGCCCCATCGGGATCGAACTTCTGCGATTGCAGAATGGGGTTCATAATCCGGAAAAAAGGTGCGGATTCCACCCCCGTGCCCGCATTCCATTGCCAGTTCATGGGGTTGCTGGCCGGATCGTAATCGACCAGCGTGTGGGCAAACCAGCGCTCGCCCTCGCGCCAGTCGATCAGCAGGTGCTTGACCAGAAAAGACGCCACCACCATGCGCACCCGGTTGTGCATAAGGCCGGTCTGCCAGAGCTGGCGCATGCCCGCATCCACCAACGGGTAGCCTGTGCGCCCCTTTTTCCAGCGTGCCAGACCTTTGGGGTCCACCCGCCAGGGCATTGTATCAAACTCGGGTTTGAGGTTGCGGGTGCTCAGGTCCGGGTGTTCCCACAGCAAGGACCATGCAAACTCCCGCCACCCGATTTCGGACAGGAACTTAACGCCCCCACCGGGCACACCTGCTGCGGCCACGGCATGCCATATCTGCCCCGGTGTCATCTGCCCGGTGCGCAAAAAGGGCGAAAGCTCGGAGGTTGCATCCTTATCGGGAAAATCCCTGTCCTGAGTATAGGTTTGCAGGGCATGGGCAATAAAATCCTGCAACCGGGCGTGCGCGTCCTGCTCCGTAAAAGCATGGTACGGCTGCATGGCTCTGGCCCAGTGCGGCAGGCTCTCCACTTCCGCATCGGGGCGCGCCTGCGGGCTGGACAGGGCGGGGCACGGGGCAAACTCCATCCCTGCGGGGGCTGGCAGAGGTGCGGGGTAATGGGCCGTGGCACACGCAGCCCGCCAGAATGCCCCAAAGACCTGAAAAGGCTGCCCTACCTTGCTCCGCACGGTCCACGGTTCATGCAGCAAAGTGCCGGGGGTGCTGTGCACCCCAACGCCCATCTGCTTGAGCTGGGCCTTGATCTGGGTATCCGTGGCTTTGCCTGCCGGGTCGTAACGGCGGTTCCAGAACACCTGCGTGCATCCGCTCTGGCGCACCAGTTCGGGCACAAGCTGCGCGGCCTGCGCCGCAAACACATGCAACCGCCCCCCACGCGCCCGCAGAGCCTGATCCAGCGCCTGAACGCTCTGGAGCCGCCACCAGTCCAACGCCGTTGTGCAGGCAGCACCAGCAGGCCGCACATACACACACAGAAGAGGCTGCCCACTCCGGGCAGCGCTGGTCAGAGCCAGATTATCGGCCAGTCGCAGGTCATCACGGAACCAGACCAGAACGGGGGGAGGGCTGGTCATGTCACCACCTGTTTTGTTTGTTGTGCACGCCCCGGTGGGTGCGTTAGTTCACCGGACCATCGGACAGGCGGACAAGCACCTTGACCGGGTCGCCGTTATCATCCGGCCCTACATAAAAATCACGCCATGTATTGCGTGCAAAAATCCATGTTTTGGACAGATTGACCCCAAGGGAGCTGCTCTTGCACGCACTCCCTCCATCGCCCGGCTGGCTGTTGGCGCACTGGGCGGCATTACCACCTTTGGTTGGCAGGTAAACGTTGGTTTCCAGCACAGCCGTGCGGCCATTCAGGCGGATTGTGCCTTCCACCCCCACTTTTTTGCTGACTTCAAGCGGAGCGCCAGCCTGTGGCGGTGGGCCTTGCACCACCACATCGGAAAAATTGGCCGGATTGACCGAACACACTTCAGACGCGGCAGTGCTTATTGTGCGCTCCACATCGTTCACGGTTACGACCACATGCACATCAATAATATAAACCGGGCCAGACACGCACAGCGTGCTTTCGCCATCATTGGCGGCATAGGGGGAACGGGGGGCTGAAGCCGCCTGCGCCGTGGTGGCGGACACGAACAGAGCAGCCGACGCAACAAACAGGCAGGACGCCACACCAAAAAGTCTCTGCTTCATCACCACTGCCGCACCCTTTTATCCATCGTTTGTAAAAAGCCGTCCTGAATACCGCACCCAATCTGGCATGAATGGCCAAAAATAAACAGCCTGTCCGCGCAATGCGGGGCATGGGCGCCAGCGCACCGGTTGTCTCCCGCTGCGGGGGCATGCAATGCAACCCACTCCATAACACGCCTACTGTTTGGGGCGTATGCTGGGCCGGGCATTCAACCGCCCAGTTCTGGCTTTGCGCAGCCCTCCCGCTCCCACGTAAAACACAGTCTTTAGCATGGCCAATCCACGCGATTATTTTCCGTTTTCCTCCTTGACTGTGCAAGCCTATCAATGAGAGGTATTCACTATGTTGGAATAATTTCTGGATTAAACCGAGGGGCATTTTTATTCTCCCCCGCACATTTGAGAGCGATATTCACGCAGTATTCTTACTTTTGTGCTTTATCCACGTATTATAGTCCGCAAGGTATTGGAGCATTGGATGGCGAGGTTCTCAGGGTCTTTTTTGGCATGGCGGATTCTCACCCATGCTGGCATGGTAAGCCTTGCCGGTCTGCCCTTTGTTGCTGAACAGGCCGTAGCGGCCAACCCCGCAGTGTTTGCGCATTCCCGGCACCATAATGTTGAGATCGACTTTGCAGACCCCTCGTCGCAATGTGCCGCGACCGATCTGCACCTGACAATGCAGGTGACCCCGCAAAGTCTGGAAATGGACACGCCGGAACAACAGATCAAACTTGCCAACGCATTGGGCGGCAAACTCTCAACAGACAGCCAGTGTGCTGCGGTTCAGTCCGTTGATGTGGCCATCATGCAAAACGGCACGAAAACCCGCCACCTGCATGCAACGCGTGCTGCAAACTGGCAGTTTAGCGTTGCCGCCCCTTCAGACGTAGCACCCTCCCCCACTCCAGAACCGCCCCCCGCAGCACCGGCCCAGCCCGAGGCCGCGCAGCCTGTTGCCATACCTGAGGGTTATATGGGTCTGCTGGCCTATCTCGCCCACCAGAACCCAACGCTACTGGACAATCCGGCAGTGCAGGCCTGCTGGGCAAGGCACTTTATGGGCCGGGAGTTCAATGCCGCATATGGCAATGAATTCCGTATGCATGATGTGGAACAGCAGGCAAAAACCGATCTGGCTCATGTTAGCCAGCAGATGGAGGCTGGCAATCTGCTGGCTAATCTGACCCTGCGTCTGGGTGAGTATGATTTTGCCCAATCCTCCTTTCCCATTGTGCTGAGCGGCAACGTGCTGACCGTTGTCAGCCAGTGCGATATGTCCGCAGCACAACTGCCTGATCGCGTGTCCTTTAATCTGGGGGAAAACAACCAGACCTTCCGTGTTGCCATGACAAGCGCGCAGGCGGAGCAGTTTCTCAAGCAACGCACACGTTTTGGGTATATTGACCGGGCTGTTCCGGTCAGCATGACCTTCCATGTAGCGCCCGAACTGCTGACCGGGCTGACAAATGCCAGTTCATCCCCCCTGCCCGCCGAACTGACCAATATTAAAATCTACGCAGCGCCCGATAAGGCAACCCTGCTGGCCGATATCGGGCCAGAAGCGCTGGCCGCCATGCGTAAGGCGCAGGAAGCGGAAAAAGCCGCCCAGCTTGCCAAAGAAGCCGCACAAAAAAGAGCAGAAAGCCTGCGTATGCTGGCCGAGCATGTGCAAAGCGCCAACCGCTCGGAAAAACTGGCCATGTGGGTCGGCCAAGGCACTGGCAATTTTGGACTACCCCAGCTTGATACAATCCGTAATGTGCGCATGCGCATTGCCATGAATGACCAGCCTGCACAAACCATCCTGCTTGTGCAGGCCGATGGCAGCGGGCGCAAACAGGTGCCCACCAAATGGCCGGGCAAACTCAACCTGACTGTGCCCGAAGACCAGCCCGCCCTGTCTTCTGGCACATGGTACATTGTGCGCGGATTGGTGAATGTTCCCAGCACGGGCGATTTTCCAGCAGCGGATATGTCCGTCCAGTTTATCCATGCCTGCACACAGGACGAATGCCACGATGCCGAAGACCCGCAGGCCCTGCTGAACGCGCTTCAGGCGGAAATGACCCACAAACCCTAACCGGTGGGGCTTTTAACCGTCAGTTTTCTTTAACTCTTCAGGCCATACCTTTACTTTTAGGATCAGGACCATGAAATCCCTTTTGACATTTGACACCTTGATTACGCCAAAATTCATCAAATTCTTTTTTTATGTTGGCGTGTTTTTCTGCTTTTTAAGCGGCTTTGGCGTTTTTCTGACCATTTTGAACAGGTCCGTGGCCATTGCACAGATTACGGGGTCCTCCCCCACCCTTGCCACCCTTGGCGGTCTGATCGCCGGTTCGCTGGCGGGGCTGATCATAACTGTGGTTGGCATAGTTTTTGCGCGCGTCTCCAGCGAACTCACTCTGGTTGTTTTCATGATCAGGGACGAACTGGCATGGCAGCGTGAGAATACCATTGCCGCCGCGTCTTCTTCCTCCCCTTCCTCTTCCGCATCCTGAGGGTAGGTCATGCAGTCTGGCAAACACGGCACAGCGCCACTGGCGCGCGGAAAGCCGGACCCCAAGCTTTTGCTCCCCCCTTTGTCCACACTTGCGCCGCCGGGTAAGCTGGCGCAGGCCGATGGCGGGCTGCCTTTGGTAACACTGGGCATGGGTGTCGCCACAAATGCCGAGCAAAGCGTGCAGCAGATGGCCAGCACCTTGTGGGCGGAACATGGCCCACGCATCAAGGCCTCAGGCGCAGTGGCGGCGGGGCAGGTCAGCCAGTTTGCAGGCCGTGTGCTCCACCATGGGGCAGACACCCTGCACGATGCCACAGCCGCCATGGCCGATCCGACCAAGCGGGC
Source organism: Acetobacter zythi (assembly GCF_963921165.1). Lineage (NCBI taxonomy): Bacteria > Pseudomonadati > Pseudomonadota > Alphaproteobacteria > Acetobacterales > Acetobacteraceae > Acetobacter > Acetobacter zythi. The sequence continues at coordinate 145,892 of NZ_CAWUEO010000012.1, read as the reverse complement.
TGGCCTGTGGGCGCGCTACCGTACCTTAATCGTGGCGTCGGGTGCGGGTGTGGTGGTGCTGGCGGGCATTGGCTGGGTAGCAGCCAGCCACGAGGCCAGCCGCATGGCGAACCAGAAACTGCATGATTTTCTGGAACAAACAGAACTGGCCTCTTACGTAAGGTATGGTTCTGTCAGCGCGTCTCCCTTTGGCAATGTAACAATATATGACGTAAGCATTCGCCTGTCTGACAATGATACCCACCCCATCCGGGTTGGCTCTCTTGCCATTGGTGGTTTGTCTTCATCCCGGACATTGCCTGGCGCGCTCAGCCTTTCCGCCAGCCATATTGAATGCTCTACCGAACAAGCCAATATATTAACGGCTTCTGGCCTGTCGGATACAAAGCTCAGAGGGTTGGGGTATTCCACGGTCACGGGCGATATTGCGCTGTCCTACAGCCTATCGGATCGGAAACTTGCTGTTAAATCCAACGCCAGCTTTGTTCAGATTGGTGGATGGAATGTGAGTGTTGATCTAGCGGATGTTCCCAATACATTCCTCAGCGGCATGACATCCGTTGTGCAGGGCGGTGGCTTTAATCTGGTTTCGCTTATGCAGATGGCCCAGCAGTTTGCGAGCATCAAACTGCAAAGTGCGGACATTCAGTTCGATAATAAAGGCATTATCGAGCGTGCGCAGGCTATTCCCGATTCACCGTTCCCACAAAATCGGACACAGCCTGACAATGCAACACCCTTTGCACGGTGGGGCACACAGGGCGGCACCCTGAAGATTGTCACGCAACTGGAAGAGCCTTTGCCCATTATGCAGGCACGGTTCCCCTATAGTTCGCTGTTTAATCCGGCTTTTTCCAGCTTGGATAGTTTTATTGCGAACACCCATGCAACCGTTACGGTCGACTGAGTGCAACACTCGGTTACAGCATAAGGGGGTTCGCTTACTAGGGCGTGTCGTCTGACGGCAAAGACCGGTGCACTGCGGCGAGGAATGTTGGCATCAGCTTGCATCGCGACCAAACAGGAGTGCAAGCCTGTGATAGCCGCAGAGACTAACGGACAACACGCCCTAGTCCAGCCATAGCAAACGGTAGAAAGCCACGCGTCTTCAACGGCCGATAAATTCAGCTTTTTCTCTGTGCAATGGCCGCAACAGTGTTCCTGCTGCCTCCCAGATCGCGAGCAGTCCCCGCTTTTCAGCTACCAGCGCCATAACTTTCGGCGCTAACGCTCGGACTTCAGCCGCTCTTCTTTCTAGCCTTCCCGCGCACCATGGCAGCGGCTAGACCAGACTTCCCCCGCGCGTTCGGCGTACCGTTTCATCTCGCCCTTCTGGCGCGCAGGACTGGTCGGTCGTGGAAACCCAGCAGTCAATGACCGCGCGCGGCCCCATTTGAACCCTCCTGAAAAAACTTTGGCGCACCGAGGCCCCAAACTGTCCAAATTTAACTATCGTCAGATTTTGACAACAGGAAGAAAATAATACGATCATGAATGCGAAATAAAATTAGAACACAAAACAATAGAATAAACATATAGAATATAAATTATATTTTAGAGTTTTACTTATTGATTTTCGAATTCCCATTGAAGAATAACAACCGGTCCGCAAAAAAACAGCGATTCCCCTCTGTTAATCACAAACTTCATTAACAGCGAGCATCAATATTGCATTCAAATACTGTGTTGACGATCACATCACCGCAGAATATATAAATAAAACTCTCAAACATGAAAATAAGTTTTGGAATGAAAAGAATATTTTATCTCGGGATCAGACTGTCTACGATTGCCTTATTTATCGTATTCCTCGTTTTCCAGTCTCTGGATCTGGCAATTAATGTACCGACATTCCACCTTGATGGTGCCTTTCAGACTGCAAGTGGGCTATTCCGTCTGGATGCAGGCCAGTTACCGGGGCGGAATTTTTTCCCCTACTTAGGTATTGGTCCCCTTTTCCTACTGTATCCAATTTTCAAACTCTCTGGTAGTTGCCTGACATCCAGTGTGTTTTCAGCAAAATTTATTACATTGCTGTTCGGTGGTTATCAATTTCCTTTCTATGGAAACTGGTTTTTCGCTCCCGGAATATAATGTCGGCCCTAATCGGTGGTGCTGTCATATTCAGCATACCCTTTGTGACCCAGAACCATCATATTCTAAAACATTTCAGCTTTGCTATTGAACCCGGAAATTCCATCCGCCCTATTCGGAGCAGCATTGTTTATCTTGTTTCCATATGCATGTTTTACATCACAACCAAAGTAAACAACAAAACATACAGAAACCTGCTTATGGGTCTTGTAATAGGAATTTCTCTATTATGGTCCAATGACTTTGCACTCATAACAGGGTTAATGTATTCCATCTTCTGTGCAGCATTCTTTTTTATAGATGATAGAAAAACGTTCTTCAAAAACTGTTTCACTACGGTTCTCATATCCGTAGCGACATGGTCTTGTTTGATTACACTCGCAACGGGCGGACATCCGATCCCGTTATTGAAATATAATTTTCAAGACGTTGCTCAAGACCAGTGGTGGTATTTTCCACCGTATGGCATGAATGGTCGCATTTGCAATATTATACAGCTTTACAGGCTGATTATAAGCCATGCAGGAGAATACAATAATGTAATCCCTTGCTTATTGATGATTTTTTATCTGTTGAAATCATTTTTTCTTAAAGACGTAGAAGATATGCTTATCGCATTTATTGGCATATCTCTATTCGGTGGGGGGTGCATAGCAACTGTAGGTGGGCACATATCTCAATATTTTGACGCTCTCCATTTCTGGTCATTTATTGTGATCGCGTTACTCTTGATTAAATTCATTTATATTACAACGTTCAAGATTATTCCAAACGCCAACTGGAAGAAAAACATTGATTACGCTTTATTTTGCACAACATTTGCCTGCGTTCTGTTTGGATTTTTCGGAATAATTACAAAATATAATAGCGATATTTCTTTTGCCAAAACTGATCCAAAACGATTTTACATTGGAGAGTACAAAGGGTATCTCGGGACTGAATGGACAGACTATATTACCTTTATTCGGCAGCATAAAAACAATGCCGTTGTAGAAGAATACTGGGGATTATGGAGTTCATTAACGCGTCAGTTTTCTTCATGGCCCGTGGATTCCGTCATCCATGCCTTAGGCAATACCCGGAATATCGTGCAAAAATCGCTGGGGAAAAGTGATTTTGTCATTACGACAAAATCGAGCGTTTCTGCAGAATGGCAGCATTGGAGCCTTACTCAGAATTTTTGGTTTTATAAAAAGATCCTGTTAAATTATCACCCAATCATGTTTTCAGAAAAAACAGTCGTATGGAAGAAAAACCCTCAGGAAATAAAAGAAACTCCAGCCTCCTGCTCTATTGTTGATAACAAAAACATAAAAATTGAAAATGAAGATTCCGGTGTTTTTTATGTCAAACTGAATTATCATTCACATAATGGTGGAAGATACATTCTGTTTTTCAGAAACAACATCTCTTATGCAGCAGATGCTCACGGACACGCATCTCTTCCAAATAAAGAATCTGTTGTGGAATTTCCTGTATTTTTGAAAAAAGGATCAAATACTATTTTTGATTCAACAATTATGGGGAATAATTATCATGATTTTTATATAAAATCCTGTGAAGCCTATAAAATGCCAGACATAGGGAATAGTGTATTCAATATTGAATAATATTATATTTTAGGCCCTTTTGGAAATTCGACACGATGATTTTTCAAAAGGGTCCATTTGTATCCGCATAGTTAACATTACGCGTAAGACAAGGCGACTTCCCTGAGTTAGACGTTCTCGCCCCCCATACACTCAATCAACCAACGATCTTTGGGCTACGAGAGCAAGCATTCCATCAGAACAGCTGTGGCCTATAAATACGCATGAACCATGGCAATGCAGACCATCGGTCACTCCCAACTCTACCAGAGCTTACCACAGGCATCCCACGCGGCAGTTCAGCCCAACAGCAGAACCCGGCACAGGCAAAGTTCCTTGCGCCTTTTTAAGCTACGGACAACATCAATCCTGTTGTTCCGGCCTCAACAAATAGTCAGTATTGGCATTTTTATAATCTGGAATAATCTGCGCGATCGTATCAAACAGATCATAAATATTATCGATCTTTCCCCCCATAACGGAATAAAACCCCGGCTTTGCAGAATGCTGGTGCAGCAGAATGGGGCGTCCATCATCCCGTTCATTACGGGTCAGAACGGTTTTTACGTCAAAAAGAGATTTATGGTAGGTAATATGCTCTGCGCACGGAAGGTAGCGCCGTGCATCAGCCATCATGTGTCGCCAACGTGTTCTTTCAACCATGGTGTCAGCCTGCCCGTAGGTGTTGGCCTTGCCTGATTGATCAACCCAGCTTCTGTGCGGCGTATAGCGCACATGCGTAAGAGAATAGAGGCCTTCCGCCGGATAAGGCATAAGCGAAAAGAAGGGGCCATCCATAATGGTCACGGCCTTGCCTGCCAGTTCCGGCGGGGGGGCGACAAGAGCGACTTCAGCCAGTTCGTATTTCAGGGGTAATGGTGCAAAACCACTGGCCATGGGTAAGCGGTTCAACCCGCCATATGTCACATTGAACAATTCCCGGCAGTTCACCACCCGCCCGGATGCCAAATGCAGATAATTCACACCATCAGCCATGGTCACTTTTTCCGCAGTTTCACCGTAGGCTATGGTAATGCCGCTCGCATCAAGGCGTTTTTTCAGGTTATCGCGTAGAATGCTCCAGTCAAAAGCGTATTCGGTGCATTTGAAAACACCTTCCACCAGATCATTATTGAACAGCGCGGTATCTGGCGCGCTGGCCTCAACGATCGGTGCGTCCATGTCCTGAAACATGCGCAAGAAGCGCGCGGTCGAAACCTTGCTCTGCCGCCGGGCGATGGCGTAAAGCATCTGGAAATCGTCCACCACTGCGTTTTTGAAGTCGCGCACGAATTTGGTGCTCAGGTCGCGCGAGCGTAGGGCCGTCACGAAGCTGCGGGGATAATGAAACCCGAAATGCACGCGTGCCTGATTAACCCGCGAGGCACGGGTCAGCAATTCCTCATGCTGTTCGATAATAAGGATACGGTCCGTCACGCTCCGTAGGAACAATGCCAGACAACACCCATAAAAACCGCCGCCAACGATAATAACGTCGTATTCGGGTCGGACAGACATCTGGCACTCTATTTCTGTGTGGCGGGGTGATAGGTTCCACCCAGTGTTTTGAACAGTACAAGCATCAGATCAAGAAGTGCCCGGATGCCGGAAATCTTGGTGGGGACGGCTTCATTCGCCGGGTAAATACGGCTGGTGGGCAGTTCCTTCACCCGGTAGCCCAACTGGCTGGCACGCACGGTCAGATAGGCCAGAAGTTCGTAACCCATGAAAATATTACGGAAAGGCTGTGTGCGGCTGTCCAGCAGGTAAGCGCTGGAGTAAGCCCGGTAACCCTGCGTGGTGTCGGTCAGCCACATGCGTGCCCCTATGCTCAGCAGCGGGGCATGGATCAGCCTGATCGCCAGCAGTCGAGAAAGCGGCGTGTTTTCGGCATGTCCGCCTTTAATGAAGCGTGATGCCTGCACATAGCCATACCCCTCATCAAGGGCCTGAGCAAAAAGGGGCAGTGTGCTCACCCCATCCTTGCCGTTTCCATCAATGGTGATGATCCCGTCATACCCTTCGATCAGCGCCCATGCATAGCCACAGCGCAACTGCGCCGAAAGCTTACCCTTGCCGGTTTTGACCAGAAGGGCGCGCACACCGACCTCTTCCAGAAAAGGCCGTTCCAGCGAGCCATCCGTGGAGCCACCATCGACCACCACAACATCGACCCCGCTGTTCAGCGCGTGCATTTCGCGCAGTTGGCGCTGGATGCGCTCCCCCTCGTTGATAACAGGAACGATAATGACATAACGCGACTGCCGCGGGCGGAACACCGTTGCGGTGAAGGCAGGCACCTGCCAGCCACGATCGGCGATGGCGCGTTGCAGGTCGTTCTCACACATCAGAAGAGTTCCATTTCAAAGCATGCAGCACGTCAGCCAACCTCCACATTGCGGCAGCCAACCTTGTCAAAAAAACTGATATTGGACAGTTCCGCCACCACGATCCGATCGCTTGTGCCCTGCAGAACATCCAGCACAGTGACAAGGGCCAAGGCAATAAGCGACATGCCCGTTGCAATGAAGGCGGTTGATGCGGCCTCGACCACCGCGTTGGAAAACCACCCTTCCTGCACATGCGGGCGTAACAGTACAATGGCGATAGCATAGGCAATATAAGCCATCGTGCCCAACACCACCAGAAACCCCATAAAGGCATAGCCCTTCAGGTAGCGTGGGGCATCACAAAGCATGACTTCGCGCAGGAGTTCATAACGCCCGGACAGGTTACTGCCCTTTGTCTGCTTTTTGGGAATATCGAAATGGCAATAGCGCGTGAGCGAAACCCGCGCCTGAAAACGCAGGTCGAGCACGGCGCTGCGGCGGACAAGCAACGTATTCAGCCATTCGCGCGGGATAATGAGCGTGCGGGCCGCCTGCGCTGTAATGATATAATGGGAACTGAACGCAAGCAGGCGATAAGTCCATGCCGTGGGTGCGGGAACAGAGAACCAGCCCGCAAGAATTTCATTCCGGTCCTTTGATTCTCCCAGTTTGCGGGTCAGTTCCTCCACAGAAATTTCATCCGGGTCGTACAGGGCCACCACATCACCAATCGCTTCACGCGCGGTTACCAGACGCCGGTGGTAATAATGCGTACCTTCGGTTGTCAGGATAATGCGGAGGTTGGTCAGGCCTGAAATCTGTTCGGCCATCGCATCCAGTTCGCAACGATACTGCTCCTCCATAACATAGAGGACTTCGAAGTATTCAAACGCCAAGGAGAGTTTTGCAATAACTTCCGCCAGACGCGGAATACCACGGCGGGGGCCGTGTTCATCAATCACGCCGACCGAAACAAGGATGTCACTCCGCATGGCATGTATCTTCAAGGTTAGAGAAAACCTGTGCGGTCAGGGCAAGTCGGGTGGCAATTTCATGCAGCAAATTACCTTCTGGCGCGCGCATTTCCAGCGAAAACCAGTTGCGATAACCTAGCTGCAACAATGTCCGTGCGATGCTGGCAAGAGCTTCGGGGCTAGCGGGGGCCGGAGCAAGGCTCGGCTCGCTCAAATGCACATGCGATACATGGCCACGGGCAGCCTGATAGATTACGCCTGCATCGCCTGTCTCGGCATTGGCATATAGAGCGCCCAGATCGTAATTCAGCGTAATGCCGGGGTGGTTGAGGGCGGCAACAAACTCGGCTGTTTCCGCCACGGTTGTAAGGAAGTTGGTGCCGTAGCTTGCCGGGTTGGGTTCGATGGCAATGCGCGTGCCCGCCCTGACGGCGTGCTCACCCAACCGTTGAAAGACCTCGGCCGCATGGGCATGCGCCTCGGTTGAAGACATACACGTGGGATAGGCACGATTTTTTGGTGAGCCAAAGACCAGATTGGGAATGCCAAGACACTCGGCCAGCCCGATCGCACGCAGCATGGCCTGCTCAAACTGGCTCTGTTCGGCAGAGGTGCCAAATAACTGCGCCCTCACAACGCCAAACAGCAAAGACTGCATCGATACGGGTTGAAGCCCGAATGTGTCCAATTCATTGCGAAAGGCCGAAGCGGCGGCAGGTGACGGAGCAAAGGGGTCTGCCTCATCGGGAAAGGCAAGGCCGGGCGCTATTTCCAGTCCCGCAAAGCCATATTCGCGCATCAAGGCATAAATGTCGCGGGCCTGTGCGGGTTGCCAGGCAATGTTGGAAATAGCCAGTTTCACGCTGTGGCCTCGGCTTCAAAAAATGTTTTGAGGTCTTCCATCACCATGGCCCGGCTGAACAGGTAGGGGCCTGCCCCCCCAAACACATCGGCATGGATCGAGCGCATATCCTCATTCACCAAGGGGGGGGCGTTGTTGCTGAATGTTTTGCCGGTCAATTCGTAGCAGATCTGTGCCGCGTCCTGCGGCTCGGAGCAAATATTGACCACATCAAGCCCGGCATTGACCACCCGATTGATATCCGCACCAAGACGCTGGACGTTATAGAACTGAAACTGACTGGCGCTATTGGTAAAATTGCGGGCAATAAAGCCAATGCGCTCAAAGGCGGCTTCGAGCACACCCCGTTCCTGCGCGGCCTGTAATTGCTTGCGCGCAAGCCCCCACATCTTCAGGTGCTCATCAAAGGTGTAGAACTGATTGAGCAATGCCATCTCAGCAAGAGTAAAATCCCCAGCAAGAGCGGCAAATCTGTCTGGCTTGATAAAGGATGGCACCGGGTTGAGCAGATCAAAGATAAAGTTCTTCTTCAGCCCCGGCCCGAACAGGGCGGGCAGGCGCAGGATATGGCAATTTGCAAACTGCGCGGCCAAGCGTTCTTCAAGCTCGCGGCGATGGCGGCCATAAGCTTTGTTTTGCTCGTAACGGGCGTTTACTTCCGTGTATCCGGCGGACATATCGTCCAGCACAGCAATGCTGGAGATCAGTATGAAGTGCTTTGCTTTGATCGTACCAATATTGTCAATCAGGCGGTTCAGATTAGCTCTGTCCTCCTCGGGGAACTGATTAGCGGCCCACATGGTCGCTGGCGCCGCAGCACAGACGACGCGATCAAAAGAATGTCCTCTTATGTCGTCAATATTTTGACTATTATATGCATGACTAAAAGATTCTGTTTTTGATATAACAGATCCTATAAATCCTGAAAAACCTATCAATGCATTATTGGACATATGATTATAATTTACCCCATACCTTTTTAACCAAGAAAGCGCAAAACACTCTTATATATACTCAAAATACATATTCACTCGCTTCATTGGAAGACGTTGTATTTTTTATATTTATTAAAATTTTCTTTCTTGCATCATAAATTATGACTTAAATCTGATTCTTTTCCATAATCCCTCATTATCCTGATCACGCCAAAGCGGCCAACCTATGACGATCCGGGCTTTAATCACCCCAAAACAGGATGGCAATATCCGAACTGCTCCGTATTGACCGCAGTGGACTGCCAACGGGTTTATGCCGGTTGATTAAGCGTTTCAAGCGTTCAACAAAAACAGACAATACCGGCAGCCGTTCCGCCGACATGACCCCGGAAAAGATCTTTATCCGCGCCCCACGGGCGGTCATTCAGGCCATATCGCCGCCTGTATTCTCTCCTTGAAAACGGAGAGAATACATTACCAATCAAACGGGAATACGCCCTAGTCCAGCTCAATCGGGGCAGAAGCCTGACCTGCCGCCGGGGTCGTGGGCTGTGCCGAAGTATTATGGGGGGCTGCCTGAGTGTGGTGTGTAGCCCTATGTTTGACTGTACCATGCCCGGATGCCTGCTGCGGGTTATTATAACCGGGCAGCACGTTATGATAGGCAATCATGCATTGAACATACGCATTATCATACTGGGTTTGTATGCCGCTCTGCTGGCTCTGGGAATAAAGCCCGCCACCGCCTGCACCACCCAGTGCGCCAGCGGCAGCACCAATACCCGCACCTGTACCACCACCAGCAGCAGCGCCCAGACCAGCCCCAAGCGCTGTTGTTGCCAGAGCGCCATAAATGGCCTTGTGGTTCTGGTGTTCCGCCTGCCCATTAACAGCGGCGGCAGCCTGTGTGCGGCAGAACTGCTGTTCTTGCACAAAAACATTATAATCCTTGCCCGGAGGGGGCAGAACCTGAACTGTCGGACCCATTGGGGTTTCGGCACAGGCGGACAAAGACAGAAGTCCTGTCATGGCAATTGCTGCTTTAGTATTTATTTGCATAAATATCTCCAGATCAAATCACTGCAAAAATATTCTATGATACTATTGGGGGAAGATGAAAAGGGCTATTCCAAAATTACCACACCCGCAAGACAACACTCAAAAGCCGGGTGCATAACACCTGACCGGAGCCTGCCCTACAGCAGTCAGGACTCGGGACCATCCAATAGACAAATGGCGGCTATGGCAGAGCGGGATAAAACCCCTACAACCACAAATGAATGCGCGCTGCCCGAACTGATGAGCCACAGAAAAATCTGTTTGAATCATAAAATGGATTGGTGGACCCGACGCGATTCGAACGCGTGACCTTTGCCTTCGGAGGGCAACGCTCTATCCAGCTGAGCTACGGGTCCGTTGGCCTTTCTCCTAACCTAAAGCGGGGGGCGTTGCCAAGCCTTTATCTTTCATGCCCCACCCAAGCTGCCCGCACAGGGCCAGAACGCCCGATATGGGGGGCATACACACCTATGGCGGAGCCACACCATCCAGCCGGGCAGGCAGAAACCACGCCGGGTTATTATGGCCCGGTCCGCTGGCCCCACCGTACTGGGCCAGCCACACAGCGGACGCCACATCCCCTCCCGATGGCAAAAAACGCTCGGGCTGGATAATCCAGCCTGCAATGTCATTCAGGGCAAGAGCGCCCCGCCGGTCTCGCAACAAAAGGTGGTGCCCCCCAGTGACAAGGTCCAGCCGAACATTGGGTGGAACACCCTGCCACACACGCACCATAGCCTGTGGGGGCACAAGCTGGTCCTGATCGCCATACAGGCACAAAACCGGGCCACGTAGGTCAGGGGCCACGTGGGCTGCACGGCGCATGAGCGTCACCAGCCCGCGCAGGGCCTCCAGCCGGGTCTGGCGCAAGGTCAACGGGTTATAATACAGGCGGATAAGGGCTGCGGGGTTATCGCTCGCCACCACATGCACCGGCAACTCCCGCCCGGTTACCAGACGCCTGGGAAAAAACGTTGCCAAAATATCCAGCGGAATATCCGCCCCCACCCCAAGGTCCCATACAGCGGGGGCAAGCAGTATGGTCCCCGCCACATTTGGCGCATCCGGCCCGGCCATAAGGAGCATAAGAACGGCCCCACCCATGCTCTCGCCCATAAGGTAGAGCGGCACACCCGGGTGGGTGTGGCGTACCTGCTCCACCTCCTCCCGCGCATCGGCCACAAGCCGGGTAGCACCTGCCCAGCCACCCCGCATGGCGGTGCCGCCAAAACCGCGTATATCCGGGGCGACCAGCGTAATCCCCTGCCCTGCCAGCATGGGGGCGGAATATTCCCATGCATCACGGCTATCATTAAACCCATGCAGGGCCAGCACTACGGCCCGTTCCGGCCCGTGCGCCCGCCAGATGCGGGCGGGTATGGCCGTACCGTCATGCAGTGTGAGCACCCTATCGGGCGGGACAAGGCGGGCAGCAGCCGCATAACGCGGAGGGGGCACGGGGGCGGGCGGAGGAATGCTGGTACAGCCCGCAAGCACAAGCAGCGCACACCCGAACAGAGGCAAAACCCTGCTCCAGCGGCGGCGTAAACCTTTGCTCACGCGTATGGGAAAAGATGCCTGCTGCACAACCACGGTGACAATGCGTATCATCCCCCCAGACTTTGCGCCATATCCGTGCATGCCAACCAGATACAAGGCTTTGAACCCATGCTTATCCAACCGGCAAACCCCATCCCCCGCCCCCGTCTGGGCCATGTGGAAACCATTTTGGTGGACCAGCGTAAAATTGCGTGTGATGGCGGGCTGGGCCAGTTGGGGCACCCGCGCGTCTGGCTGAAAATTGGTGACCACCAGACCGTCTGCCCATACTGCTCGCGCCTGTTCGTGCTCCAGCCCGGCGCACAGGCCGACTCCGGGCATTAAAACTGGTACGGGCCGCACGATCCATTTCCCTCATACGCAGGCTTTGCGTATGCTGCCGCTTTTAGCCCTGCCCCGTGTTGAAAGCTGACATTGATGCGCCGCCCTGCCCGCTCCGCCTCCCTGCCACCCAGCCCCACGGGCCAGCACCCCCCAACCCGGCGCTGCCTTGCCCGCCCGCGCGGCCCCCTGCGGCCCGGCAGCCTTGGGCTGGCGTGGCGACTGGCCGCGGCCATGGCCTGCGCGGCCGTGCCGCTCCATGGGGCAATCGCTGCGGAAAGTGCGCCACTGGTCAGCCCCCACAGCACCGCCAGCCTGATAACCGATGCCAGCACCGCCAGCGCCAGCACGCCCCTGCATGTGGCCCTGCGCCTGCAACTCCGGCCCGGCTGGCACACATACTGGCTGAACCCCGGAGATGCAGGAGACCCCGCCAGCCTGAGCGTAACCGCATCTGGCGCGCTGCAAGGAACAGCCGGAGCCATTACCTGGCCAACACCACAACGCATAAGGGATGCCTCCCTTATGTCTTACGCCTATACGGGCGATGTTGTTCTGCCAGTTACGGTGCACCTACAACCCGGCACGCCAGATGCGCATGGGCAGGTCAGCCTGAACGCACAGGCCAGCTGGCTTGTCTGCGAGCAGTCCTGCATTCCAGAGGACGGTACCTTCACCCTGACCCTGCCCACAGGCGCGCCGTTGGCCTCCGCTCAGGCATCCCTGTTTGTGCAGGCGGCACAGCGCACACCCGTGCCCTCGCCTTACCCGGTTACTCTTACCCCGGCGGGGGTGCTGCATGTGCAGGCCCCCGAACTGAACAGGCAATCCGTGGCGGATGCATGGTTCATGCCCGAAGAACGCGGACAGATTGCCGAAGCCGCACCACAGACGCTGACATTTGATGCAGATGGTCTGTCCCTGCGCCTGCAACCCGTGGCGGGGTTTATTCCGAACAAACCCGTTGCCGGTATTCTGGTCCTGCGTGACCCGAATGGAGCCGAGCGCGCCCTGAGTGTGCAAACCACCCCACAACCGGCCCCCACCGCCACAACAGGCACGGCTTCGGCCCCAATACCAGCACCATCCACCACCTTGCCCGTGGCGGCTCCCCCAACCGCCACAACGCCCCTCCCGGAGCACAACGCACCCGCTGGGGTCAGCCCCGCCCCCCCAGAACCGGAGCAGACCCCAGCCACAACCGCAGACGGGGCTATGCCGCATGCCGCCAGCAGCATGGCGGACCTGCTCCGCTTTATTGCACTCGGTCTGCTAGGCGGGCTGGTGCTGAACCTGATGCCCTGTGTTTTTCCCATTCTGGCCATGAAGGCCCTTGCCGTGGCCCGCATGGGCCTGAGCGAACGCAAACACCAAAAACACAGCGCCATAGCCTATGCGGGCGGGGTTATTGTGGGCTTTACGGCCCTTGGTGCGCTGGTCATGGGGTTGCGACTTGGGGGGAGTGCTACGGGTTGGGGGTTCCAGTTCCAGTCCACTGTGTTTGTGAGCATGATCACATGGCTGCTCTTTGCCATGGCGCTTAACCTGCTGGATGTTTTTGCTTTTTTACCCCCGGCATTTGGGGCTGGCAGCCCGCAAAAGCACGGGCTTGCGCATGATGTGCTGACCGGCCTGCTGGCTGTGGCCGTGGCCTCCCCCTGTACCGCGCCGTTCATGGGGGTTGCCATTGCTGGCGCACTGGCTGGCCCGCCACTGACCGGGCTGGTGGTTTTTGCAGCCCTTGGCGTTGGGCTGGCCGCCCCTTACGTTGTTCTGGCTTTTAGCCCCGCACTGGCCAGCCGTCTGCCACGACCCGGCGCATGGATGGATTATTTACGCCAGTTTCTGGCCTTCCCCCTGCTGGGAACATGCGTGTGGCTGCTTTGGGTTGCTACGGTGGAAGGTGGCGCCACCACAGCCCTACTGCTGAGCGCGGGCATGGTGTTTCTGGCTTTTGCCGCATGGGTTTATGGCATTGCCCAAAAGCGCCAGCGCCTTGCGGGGCACAGCCGGAGTTGCACAGCCCTGTATGGCGTAGCCCTGCTTGGGCTGCTGGGGGCCATGGCCCTGCTACCAGCCCTGCGCCAGCAAGCCCCGCAACAGCCAGACACACACCCGGACCTACCCGCCGGGACGGAGGTTTTCTCTCCTCAGCGGCTGCATGCCCTGCACGCACAGGGCAAACCCGTGTTTGTGGATATGACGGCGGCATGGTGCATTACCTGCCTTGTGAACGAGCGCGTGGCCCTGAACACCGCTCCAACACAGGCCGCCATGGCCCGCTATGGTGTAACCACCCTGCGCGGAGACTGGACCCGCCGCGACCCGGTCATAACCGCTTTTTTGCATGCCCATGGGCGTGACGGCGTGCCGTTTTACCTCTTTGTACCCGCAAAGGGCGATGCCGTGGTGCTCCCCCAGATTCTGACATCCGGTCTGGTGATCAGCACCATAAGCCCCACACCATAAAACGGTTTACACTGGCTCCACCGGCATGACGCTTACCCCGCAACCGATAACCCGCACGGGGTAGGCCCAATGCAGCGCTCCTTTAATGCGTGGCGGACGAGAACAGGTTAATGACCAGAACCCCAGCCAGAATAAGGACAATACCGGCAATGGCTGGCCCATCGAGCGTCTGCCTTAAAAACACTGCGCCAATAAGCGAGATCAGCACAATACCAACGCCCGACCACAAGGCATAAACCACACCCGCAGGCATGGTTTTGAGCGGGATGGACAAAAGGTAAAACGCGCACCCATACGCAAGCAGGCTGATCGCCGCAGGCACCCACCGCACAAACCCCTGCGAGGCCGCAAGGCAGGCCGTGCCAATAACCTCTGCCACAATGGCAATGCCCAGTAACAGCAATGGCTGTTGGGTCATGCCCCCATGCCCCGGCTGGGGGCTGCGCGCCAGAGCTTACGCAATACGCGCAAGACCGCCCATATAAGGCCGCAGAACTTCTGGCACGGTTATGGAGCCATCCTCGTTCTGGTAGTTTTCCATGACCGCGATCAGGGTACGCCCCACAGCCAGACCCGAGCCGTTAAGGGTATGCACAAAAGCCGGTGCCCCTCCGGCCTGCGCACGGTACCGGGCATTCATGCGGCGGGCCTGAAAGTCACGCGTGTTGGAACACGACGAAATCTCGCGCCATGCATCCTGCCCCGGCAGCCATGCCTCCAAATCAAAAGTTTTAGCCGCGCCAAAGCCTGTATCCCCGGCGCAAAGCAGCATACGGCGGTAGGGAATGTTCAGTTTTTCCAGAACAGCCTCGGCACAGCGGGTCATGCGCTCGTGCTCGGCATCACTCTCCTCGGGGGTGGTGACACTCACCATTTCCACTTTTTCAAACTGGTGCTGGCGCAGCATGCCCCGCACATCCCGCCCCGATGCCCCGGCTTCGCTCCGGAAGCACTGGCTGAGTGCCGTCATACGCAGGGGCAGGGCCGCACCCTCCACAATATCCCCCGCAACAGACGCGGTCAGCGGCACCTCGGCTGTGGGCACAAGCCAGCGGCCATCCTCGGTTCTAAAGGACTGGTCGGCAAATTTGGGCAGTTTGTCAGTGCCGTACATGGCGTCATCATTCACCAGTACGGGCACCTGCATTTCCACGTAGCCATGCTCGGTCCCGTGCAGGTCGAGCATGAACTGGCCCAAAGCGCGCTCCAGCCGTGCCAGCCCGCCACGCAGCACCACAAAGCGCGAACCGGACAGCTTGGCGGCCGTGGCAAAATCCATCTGGCCCAGTGCCTCACCCAACTCAAAATGCTGTTTGGGGGCAAAGGCAAAAACGGGTTGGGTGCCCCATGTGTGCACAACCACATTGGCACTTTCATCCGGGCCATCTGGCACGGTTGCGTCCAGCCGGTTGGGCAGGGTGGCCAGCAGGGTTGTGGTCTGGTTGCCCAGACTGTCCACTTTTTCCTTCAGCCCTTCCATGTCCATGCGCAGGCAGGTCCCTTCGGCCTCCAGCGCTGCGGTGTCTCCCCCTGTGCGTTTGAGGGTTCCGATCTCACGCGCCAGCGTTTTGCTGCGGGTCTGCTTGTCCTGCAACTGGGTCTGGGCCTGCCGTTTTTCCTCATCCCATGCCAGCAACTGCGCAGATACGGGGGCCATGCCCCTGCGGGCCAGATCCGCATCAAACGCGGTGGGGTCGGCTCTGAGGGCGCGGATGTCATGCATGGATCAGGGAACCTCCTGCTCGGGGTTGGTCGTAGGGTCAGGCGTATCCGCCACCGGCCGTTTAGGCTCGATCACGCGGGCGCACAGGATGGAAATTTCGTAAAGCAGCACAAGGGGTACGGCCAGACCAAACTGGGTAATGGGGTCGGGCGGCATAAAAATGGCCCCCAGCACAAAGGCCCCCACAATGGCGTAACGGCGGAACTTGCGCAGCATGGCGGAAGTTACAATGCCCACGCGCGCCAGCAGGCTCAGCACCACCGGCAGCTCAAAGGCAATGCCAAACGCCATGATCATTTTCATGACCAGAGACAGATATTCCGACACCTTGGCCTGAAGTTCGATCTGCACCTGATCGCCCCCCGCACCCGGCGTCTGGAACGACACGAAAAACCGCCATGCCACGGGGAAAATAAAGTAATACGCCAGAGCAGCCCCGGCCACGAACAGCACGGGCGTTGCAATAAGGAATGGCGCAAATGCCCGTTTTTCCGACCTGTACAGGCCCGGTGCAATAAACATCCACGCCTGAATGGCCACAATGGGGAAGGACAGGAACGCAGCCCCAAACAACGCCACGCGGATATAGGTAAAAAAGGCCTCGTACAGAGCTGTGTAGATCAGATGGGGCTGCTCGCCCCGCTGGCGCATGATCTCGCCCAGAGGTCGGGCCAAAAACAGGTAAATATCGCCCGCGTAGTGGTAGCACAGGGCAAAACACACCATAAACGCAGCCCCCGACCAGAGCAGGCGGCGGCGCAGTTCCAGCAAATGTTCCAGCAATGGCATGGGCTGGTCGTGGATCGGGTCTTCCTGATTGGGTGCGTTATCGCTCATGCCTGCCTGTCCGCCGCCGTGCTGCCTGTTCCATCTGTGGCCGTGCTGGTTTGTGCCGGGTTATCCGCGCCCTCGGGCAAGGGGGGAGCACTGGCCGGGTCGGGGGTCCGGGCGGGATCAGGCGGGCTTTGCTCCACTACCTGCCCCGCAGTATCCGCCAGAACGGGGGATACAGGCGGCGGAGGCGGCGGCCTATTGTGCCGCCCGCTGCCAGACACCCCACCCAAAACAGGAATAACACCCGGCGCCACACTATGGCCCGCATGCATTAGGCGCACAGGCGGCACAATGGCGGGCGGGTGGAGCCGGTCCTGCTCGCGCAGAATACGCCTTACAATAACGGGCGGGAGTTCGGGGGGGGCACTCTCCACCTGCCGGTCCAGTGTGTCATCCTGCCATGCGGGAGCGGAACCGTAAGATGTGCTGCCCGTATGCCCGGCGGCATAATCTGGCGTTGTTGCCGCGGGGCTGGATGAGCGGGGCATGGCATCGAGCGCTCTGGGGCCGGACGGTACAAACCGCTCTGCCACCGCAGGGGCGGATACGGCCCTGCTCAGGCTGCCATCCCCGTCCAGCGCCTTCATAATCCGGCTCCGGACGTTCAGGTTTTTCAGGTCCCGCACATGCTCGCTAACCTCGGACAGGTCGGCCTCACGCACCACTTCATCAAGGTGGGACTGGAACTCGCTGGCCAGTGCACGGGCTTTTTTAATGCCTTTTGCAAGCCCGCGAATAGCCACCGGCAAATCCTTGGGGCCAATAACAACCAGAGCCACCGCGCCGATCAGGGCGAATTCCGACCATGCAAAATCAAACATAACAAGCCCCGTTCACGCCCACTCCGTGCAACCCGCCACACAGCCCTGCAACACAGGGAGCGCGTGCATCTCTATCACGGACCATCGGGGGCGGGAACCGCAACCTGTGCAACCAGCCCATCTGCCGGACTGTCGGGAGGGGGCGCATCGGGCATGGGTTGGGCGACATTGGGGGGATGGGGTTGGGTGTTCCCGCCCTCTTCCTCCGTGGCCTTGAAGGTTATGGCCGACTGCGCGCCCCCAAGTTCGGCCGGATTTTGGGGGATATCGACCATGAGTTCTTCCCTACGCGGCATGTCGGACAGAGAACGCAGGCCAAAATGGCGCAAAAAATCGGGGGTTGTGCCCCACAGCACCGGCCTGCCCGGGACCTCCTTGCGCCCACGCGGGGCAATAAGTTCCGCCTCGATCAGTGTATCAAGCACATTCTGGCCAAGGCTGACGCCCCGGATTTCCTCTATTTCCACACGGGTGCAGGGCTGGTGGTAGGCAATAATAGCCAGTGTTTCCATAACCGCGCGGGGCAACCGCCGGGGGCGTTCGAGCACACGGGTCAGCAGGGGCGCCAGATCGGGGGCGGTGCGGAACTGCCAGCCACCAGCCACCTCCACGGGAAAAACCCCCCTGCCCTCATAACGGTGGACAAGAGCTGCCAGCACTGCCGCCACAAAAGCCCCCAGATCGTCCTCGCCCGTGGGCATGATCTGGCGGTCTTCCAGCAGATCCGCCAGACGGCGCGCACTGACCGGCTCGGTGGAGGCAAAAATAAGGGCCTCGGCCAGCCTTACGGCCTCATCTGGCACGGGAATGGGTGCGGGAATGCTGGTCACGCGTTGTCGTCCTGCCTTTTTTCTGTTCTGGGCCGGGCCGTACTGCCATTGGCCCGGGGCTGCGCGGTGTTGTCCGTCTCCTGCGGTTGTGGGTCCGCATCCTGCGTCTGCTCATGCGGGCGGAGCATGATCTGGCCAAAGGTTTCGTCCTGCCGCAGTTCCAGCCGCCCGGTCTTGGCCAGTTCCAACCCCGCGATCAGGGTGCCCGCCATGGCTGCGCGGCGTTGGCGCTGGGCGTCCTCGCCCTCCATCTGTTCGGGCAGACTTTCGGGCAGAAACGCATCCAGCGTGCTCCAGCCCGGCGGGGTTTCGCCCAGCAGGCGGGTTAGCCTGCTTAGCGCGTCCTGCACGGTCCAGAACCGGATGGTGCGGGGGGCATAAATGCGCCTGCGCGCGGTGCGCCGTACAGCGGCAAGATATGCGCGCATGAGCTGGGGCATATCCAGCGCCAGACCGGAGCGGTCCACCTCCACCAGATTTTCGGACAGGCCACGGGCAAACACATCCCGCCCCAACCGGGGCCGGGCCTCCAGCCAACGGGCAAGCTCACCCATGCAGGCCAGTTCGATCAGCCGCTCCTGCAACAGTTCGGCGGCTTCCTCCCCCTCCATGGCCAGTTCATCATCAGCGGGGAGCAGCAGGCGGGACTTGAGCCACGCCAGCCATGCCGCCATGACCAGCCAGTCCGCTGCCAGTTCCAGCCTTACGCGGCGGGCATTGTCCACCACCGCCAGATACTGTTCCACCAGTTGCAGGATGGAAATACGTGCAAGGTCCACCTTTTGCGCCCGCGCCAGATCGAGCAGAAGGTCCATTGGCCCTTCAAACCCCTCCAGCCGCAAAAGCGGCACGCGCGGCACCTGATCCTCCGCCTGACCCTGTGTTGGGGGGGCGGTCTGGTCTGTGGGTGTTCGGGGCGGGGGGGGCTGTGTGCCCGCCCCGGCCAGAGATGTTAAGTCAGCTTCCATCAGGCGTTCCACTGGCTGGGCGTCAGGGACGCACCACCATGCAGGCCATGCCGCGCTCACGCACGGAGGAGCAGAAGTCCTTGGCATCCGCCACAGCGCCAAAGCCCAGCACCCGCAGGCGGTAGAATGTGGCGTTGTTCTGCTCTGTGCGGACAAAGGCCGGGGTCACATCGCCAAACAGGGTTGGGTAACGGGTTTTCAGCCGTGCCCATTCCTTTTGCGCTTCAGCCTCGGTTTGCAGGGCGGCAAGCTGGACCTGATATTTGCCTGCCGTGCCGTGCGGCGCCGTGGCAACTTTTTTGGCGGCCGCCTTGGGGGCCGGTGCGGCTTCCTCCTCTCCATCGGAGGCATCATCCGTGGGAATGGGGGCGTCTTTCAGCGGTTCGGGCGCTGTGGCATCTGCCGTGGCGGTTCCCTGCGTGGGCAGGGTGTCGGACGGCACGGGTTTAAGGGCCGCGCCATCGGCCTGCGCCACGTCTGGTGCGGCGGGTTCGGGCGTTGGGGCATCCGCTGCCGTGGGTTTGGCCGCACCATCCCCCGTGGTGGGGGTGGGGGCTACAGTGGCAGCCGCAGTACCAGCGGGAGTGCCCGCAGGTGCTGGCTGGCCGCCATACTGGGCGGCAAGGGCTGCGGGGTTGGGTTTTTCAGGTGCAGGTACGGGGTGACCCTGCTGGTTTGCATCTGCATCGGGCAGGGCCAGCGTATCCAGTTGCATACCGCCCGGATCAACCGGCTTGGTGCGCATGGCAACAGGTGGTGGCCCCATAACGGGAATACCGCTCTGGTGGTGCCCCAGCACCGCCCAGCCGCCAATACCCAGCACCAGCAGGCCACCCAGCCCGGCGGCACCATAGGCCAGCCGCCGGGTACCGGACTCACTGCCCAGAAAGCTGGTGAACAGGTCCATCAGCTTATTACCAGCCGCCAATTTGTTGCCCGCCGCGGGGCGGGTAGCGGGTTTGTCGTCATAATCCATGCTCATGCGCTCACGCGCACGGCTGATCCGTTCTTCTACCGTGGAACTGGGGCGATCATCTTCGCTCATCAGCGCATTTCCTCCACCGGGTCCACACCCATGACCGCAAGGCCGGAGCGGATAACGGTTGCCGTGGCTGCAACAAGGGCCAGACGCGCCCGCGTGGCCTCTACCGCACCAGATTGTAAGAACCTCAGGGACGCATCATCCCGCCCACGGTTCCATAGTGCATGAAAATCGCCCGCCAGTTCGGCCAGATAGAACGCAATACGGTGCGGCTCACGCGCAAAGGCCGCGGCTTCCACCATACGGGGCCATTCGGCCAGACGGCGCACCAGAGCCATTTCCGCATCCGAGTTCAGGCTGTCCAGCGTGGCGCTGGCAAGGCCTGCGTTATCCACGGCGCCATATGCCCCTTCCTCCGCTGCGCTGCGCAGCACGGAGCGGCAGCGGGCATGGGCGTACTGCACGTAAAACACGGGGTTGTCGCGCTGCTGGGCCACGACCAGATCAAGGTCAAACTCCATCTGGGCGTCACTTTTGCGGGTGAGCATGGTAAAGCGCACCGCATCCCGCCCGACCTCGTCAATCAGGTCGCGCAGGGTTACGAACGTGCCTGCCCGCTTGGACATTTTGACCGGCTGGCCATCACGCAGAATATGCACGATCTGGCAGAGCAGCACTTCCAGCGGCACGGAATCCCCCGTAAGCGCCTTTACGGCGGCCTTCATGCGTTTGACGTAACCGCCGTGGTCAGCCCCCCACACATCAATCATGACCTGCGCGCCACGGGCCACCTTGTCCATGTGGTAGCCAATATCGTTGGCAAAATAGGTGTTTGTGCCGTCCGACTTGCGCAGCGGGCGGTCCACGTCATCCCCAAAGCTGGTGGAGCGGAACAGGAGCTGTTCGCGTTCCTCCCAGTCATCGGGCAGTTTGCCTTTGGGGGGTTCCAGCACGCCATTGTACAGCAGGTCAGCCTTGGCAAGCTGGTCTATGGCCGCATCGGTAACACCACGGGCCAGCACATCGGCTTCGGACGAAAACACATCATGGTGCACGCCAAGGGCTGCAAGGTCTTCCTTGATCGCGCCCAGCATGTGGGTCACGGCAAAGCCGCGCACGGTTTCGAGCCATGTGGCGTCCGGGGCTGGGATGGGGGTGCCATCCACGCCCACTTCCGCCAGTTTGTTGCCAAACTCGGCCGCCAGCGCCTCGCCCACGGGAATAAGATATTCACCCTGATATTGCAGACCACCGGGGGCAAGGGCCGAAAAATCGTCCTGCGCCATGGTCGTGCCAAGGACCTGCAGGTAACGCCAGTAAGCCGCCCATGCCAGCGCTTTGACCTGATTACCCGCATCGTTAATGTAAAACTCTTTGGTCACGTCAAACCCGGCCTTGGCCATAAGGTTGGCCAGTGCATCGCCCACCACGGCGCCACGGCAGTGGCCAACATGCATGGGGCCGGTGGGGTTGGCGGACACATATTCCACATTCACCCGAACACCACGGCCTGCCTGCGACTGGCCATAGGTTTCGCCCACATTCAGCACCACGGGCAGCACGGCACGCAGCACACCGGGGTGCAGGGTAATGTTGACAAAACCCGGCCCGGCGGCGGCCACGGCGGCAATGCCTTCCACCTTCTGCAAAGCGGTCACAAGGTCGGCGGCAATATCGGCCGGTTTGCGGCGCGCGGCCTTGGCCAGCAGCAGGGCGGCATTTGTGGCCATGTCCCCGTGGGCGGGGTCACGCGTGGGGGTCAACTCCACGCGGGCCAGCGTTTCCTCCGCCACGTCGGGCAACAGTTCCCGCACAACGGCCAGAACATGATGACGATAACGCTGGAAAACACACTCGGACATGGACCACTCAACCCCGTAATTGGTGCAGCAAACGCGTTTATCAGCCTGCAACGGACAGGTCCGTCAACCGCCTATGTTCTTCCATGGCGTAGCGATCGGTCATGGAAGCCACGTAATCCGCCACGGTGCGGTGCACGGCTGCCTTATCTTTATCCCCCAGACGCTGCTGCCATTCGGCTGGCAACAGGTTGGGCGACTCCGTAAGGGTCCTGAACAGCTCCCCCGTTACGTGGCGGGCCTTGTGGGTCATGCGGTTGACCCGCCAGTGCCGGTACAGCCTGGCGAACAGGAATTTGCGAATACCCTTGTTCGCCTCCTCCATAGCCGGACCAAAGGCCACAACCGGGGCATTGGCCGCACGAATATCCTCCACACTCCGCGGGGCCAGATCAGCCAGACGTGCGCGTGTGCAAACCAGCACATCGGTCACCAGCGCATGAATAACGCGGCGCACCATTTCGTGCCGGATGCGCTGGTGGGTGCGGGTGTCCGATGTGGGCAGGTCGGCGGCCAGTGCGCGGGCTTCGGCCAGCGCCTGCCCCACAAGGGGGACATCCACCAGATCATCCAGCGCGAGCAGGCCGGATTTTACGCCATCGTCCAGATCATGCCCGTGGTAGGCAATATCGTCCGCAAGGGCCGCCACCTGCGCCTCGGCCGAGGCATAGCCGCCCAAATCCAGCGGGAACAGGGCGTCCACCTCCGCCAGTCGGGCGGAGGGCCTGCGCACGGGGCCGTTGTGCTTGGCCAGCCCTTCCAGTGTTTCCCATGTCAGGTTCAGCCCATCAAAGGCAAGGTAGCGCCGCTCCAGCAGCATAACCTGCCGCAGGGCCTGCGCGTTGTGGTCAAACCCACCGTATTCGTGCATGCGCGCGGCAAGGGCGTCCTCCCCCGCATGGCCAAAGGGCGTGTGCCCAAGGTCGTGCGCCAGTGCCACGGCCTCGGTCAAATCCTCATCCAGCCGCAGGTAGCGGGCCATGGAGCGGGCCACCTGCGCGACCTCAAGCGAATGGGTCAGCCGGGTACGAAAAAAATCGCCCTCGTGGTTGATGAACACCTGCGTTTTATACTGCAACCGCCTGAAACCGGAGGAATGGACCACCCGGTCCCGGTCACGCTGCCATGGCGAGCGGGTCAGGGATTCCGGCTCCGCGTGCAGCCGCCTGCCCCGGCCTTCTGCGGGCTGCACGGCATAGGGCATCAGCTCATCGCGTTGTGTGGCTTGCAGCATTACGCACCTCTTGGCTTGTCCGGGTGGCACAATGCCCACGGACCATGCCCCCCAATCTTAGGCTATTGGAGGAAAGTTGACCATTGGAAGCGTCTTGCCCCTTCAAACCGGCACGCGGGCGGATTATCTATGGGGTATGACACAGCCAGCCCCTTCTTTTTCCGTCTCCGATTCCGCGGCCAGCCGCATTGCCAGCGTGGTGGCCAAAAAACAGGCCAGCGCCCCCACCCCGCAGGAGGCCCCGGTTGCCCTGCGCGTAGCGGTGGAGGCCGGGGGGTGTAACGGGTTCCAGTACCAGTTCATCCTCACCCCTCCAGACGGGTTGGCGCCCGATGACGTGCGCATAGAAAAAAACGGAGCACTGGTGGTTGTGGACCCCACAAGTCTGGACCTGCTGGCGGGGGCGCAACTGGAGTTTGAGGACAAGCTGATGGGGGCGCATTTTGCCATTACCAACCCCAACGCGGCCTCCTCCTGCGGGTGTGGCACGAGCTTTTCCCTCGCATGAAAATCGCAACATGGAACATCAATTCGGTGCGCCTGCGGCAGGATCTGGTGCTGGACTGGCTAACGCGCGAGCAGCCCGATGTGCTGATGTTGCAGGAAATCAAATGCGATACCCCGCTCTTTCCCGCAGCGGTATTTGAGCAGGCGGGCTATGGCTGCGCTGTTGTGGGCCAAAAATCCTATAACGGGGTTGCAACACTGGTACGGGGGGCGTTTGAGGTCACAACCGAACACCTGCCCGGCTTTACCGACCCCGCCGCCCGGTATGTGGAGGTCCGCACCCAAAATCTGGTGCTGGGCAACCTGTACCTGCCCAATGGCAACTCTGGCGCGGAGCAGGGCTACGCAACCAAGCTGGCATTTCTGGACGCCCTGACCGCACGCGCACAAGGCTTTCTGGACCGGGATACGGATTTTGTGCTGGCAGGGGATTACAATATCTGCCCAACCCCGGAGGACTGCGCCCCCGGCGCCCTTGGCCCTGATGACGCCCTTGTACGCCCCCAAAGCCGGGCGGCATGGCGGCGTTTGTGCTGGCTGGGCCTGACCGACGCGCTGCGCGCCCTGCACCCCACAGGGGCCGCCTACACGTTCTGGGACTATCAGGCCGGGGCGTGGCCGCGTAATAACGGGTTACGGATCGACCACATGCTGCTCTCCCCCCGTGTGGCCGAACGCCTGCAAACCGCCCGCCCCGACCGGGACGAACGCGGTATGGAGCGCCCGTCCGACCATGTGCCGCTCATTGTCACGCTGGATTCCAGCACCCTCCCCCCTGCCTGAACCCGCAGGGCGCGCAGCAGGGGCTAGGCACACGGGCAGCCCTACCCTGCACATCCGCCGCACCCGCATGGCCGATGCCACGAGCCTGCCAGCATTGGAGCGGGACGCGGCACAGGCGTTTTGCGCCATACCGGGGCTGGAATGGCTGGCGGAGGGGGATGTGCTGCCTCCGTCGGCGCATCTGCCCGGCATTGCAGCACAGACCTGCTGGGTTGGGACCGATGCAGGCGGGGGCCTGCTCGGGTTTTTAAGCGCACTTCCTTGCGGGAATGACCTGCACATACAGGAAATGTCGGTCGCACGGGCAGCACAAGGCCAAGGGCTGGGCCGCCGCCTGCTCCATACCGCGTGCAAGGCCGGGCAAGCTCTTGGCCTGCGGCGGGTTACACTGACCACATTTGCAAACGTGCCGTGGAATGCCCCGTTTTATGCCTCCGCCGGGTTTTGCATTGTGCCACCAGATGCGCTGGATGCACGGCTGGCCAGCGTGCTGGCGCATGAGGAATCCTGCGGACTGGCCACCACCACACGCTGCGCCATGCAGCTTGATCTGGCGGCCGCCGTTCAATGTGTTTCAAAATGAAACAGTCACGCCCGCCAAGAACATCACACTGCCGTGATAACGGCGCACGCACCCCCCTTATGCAGGCGCTGGCCCTTGCACGTTTGGTATTTTTCATCACACTGAAGCCGCTCTGACGCACCGCACGTACCTGCGATGTGTGGCTGCGTTTTGTGCACACCACACCCAATGCCAAGGAGAAACATCATGGCCTGGAACGCACCAAAAGTGACGGAAATCCCGTTGGGCGCAGAAATCAACAGCTATGTCTGCGGTCAGAAAAAGTAAGAGAGGGGTCTCCCTCTCTCAGCCGTCAGGCGGGTTGGTGCCTAACCGGCTTTCCCCCTGACGGCTTTTTTGTTTAGAAAGCGTCTTATGCTTGATATTGTTGTCCTGGGCGCCGCCGCCGGTGGCGGTTTTCCGCAATGGAACTCCAACGCCCCCGCCTGCCGCCGCGCCCGCGCGGGCGACCCCGCAGCCCCCGCCCGCACACAGGCCTCCATAGCAGTCAGTGGGGATGGCACATCGTGGTACGTGCTCAACGCCTCGCCCGACCTGCGGACCCAGATCAACCAGACCCCGGACCTGCACCCCCGCACGGGCCTGCGCTCCACCCCCATTGCCGGGGTTGTGCTGACCAGTGGCGAAATTGACGCCATTACCGGCCTGCTCACCCTGCGCGAACGACAGGCGTTTGTGCTCTACGCAACGCAGCCGGTGCTGGACCAGTTGGACGCCAACCCCATTTTTACAGCGCTCGACCGCACACTAGTGCCCCGCCTGCCCATGGTGCTGGACCGCCCGATTGCCCTTGAACCACCGGGCTTTTGCATCACCCCGTTTTCGGTTCCCGGCAAGGTGCCACTTTACGCTGAAAAAGCGGAAAACCCGGCCGAGATCATGAATAATGGCGAGACCATCGGGCTGGAAATAACCGATGGCAAAGCCCGCGCCCTGTTCATTCCCGGCTGCGCGATGATGACGGACGCCCTGCGCGCCCACATCTGCGGGGCGGACGCCGTGTTCTTTGATGGCACCTTGTGGACTGATGATGAAATGGTGCGTGCAGGGCTTGGCAGCAAAACCGGCCACCGCATGGGCCATATGTCTCTTGCAGACCAGCCCGATGGCACGTTTTCCGCTTTTGCGGACCTGAACGTGACCCGCAAAATCCTTATCCACATCAACAATTCCAATCCGGTTCTGCTGGCCGACAGCCCCGAACGCCAGCAGGCCGAGGCCGCAGGCTGGGACGTGGCCTTTGATGGCATGAAGGTAAGACTATGACCGACCGCATCCTGACCCCCGATGAACTCGAAGCCGCCCTGCGCGCCATTGGGGCGGAACGCTACCACAACCTGCACCCCTTCCACCGCGCACTGCATGACGGCAGGCTGAACAAGGGGCAGGTGCAGGCATGGGCGCTGAACCGCTACTATTATCAGGCCAGCATTCCCGCCAAGGACGCCTCCCTGCTGGCCCGCCTGCCCACCACGGAACTGCGGCGTGAATGGCGGCGCAGGCTGGAAGACCACGATGGCACACAACCCGGCACGGGCGGTGTGGCGCGCTGGCTCAAACTGACCAGCGGCCTTGGGCTGGACAGCGCTTATGTGGAATCGCTCGACGGGCTGCTGCCGGGCACACGCTTTGCGGTGGAAGCCTACGTGCAGTTCGTGCGCGAACGCTCCATTCTGGAGGCCATAGCCTCATCCCTGACCGAGCTGTTCTCCCCCACCATTATCAGCGAACGGGTTGCGGGCATGCTCAGCAACTATGATTTTGTAACCGAGGAAACACTCGCCTACTTCAAGCCCCGGCTCACACAGGCCCCGCAGGATTCCGCTTTTGCTCTGGCCTATGTGCGCGAACACGCCCGCACGGCAGAGCAGCAGACAGCGGTGCTGGATGCGCTCAAGTTCAAATGCAACGTGCTGTGGTCCATGCTGGACGCACTGGATTACGCCTATGTGGTGCCCGGCCGCGTACCACCGGGCGCATTCCACCCGGACCCTCAGGCATGAAGGAGGCCACAGGCCCCGCAGTCATGACCGAGACCACCGTGCCGCGCTTTGCCCGTGGCGCCCGCCTGCAATACGACCGCGTGCGGGAGGTCTGGTTTATTCAGGCCCCCGAGCGCGCTTTTCATGCCGACCCGGTTGCCGCCGAAGTGCTGCAACTGGTGGATGGCGCACGCACACTGGGCGCAATCATCGACCTGCTGGCCGAAAAGTTTGATGCCCCCCGCACGGTTATTGCGCATGACGTTCAGGCCATGGTGGCGGAACTGGCCGAAAAACAGGTTCTGCTGCAGGCATGAGCGCTCCCCCGCCCCCCATGAGCCTGCTGGCAGAGTTAACCCACCGCTGCCCGCTGCAATGCCCCTACTGCTCCAACCCGCTTATGCTGGACCCCAGAACGCAGGAACTGGGCACAACAGAGTGGCAGCGCGTGCTGGACGAGGCGGCCTCTATGGGTGTGTTGCAGGTGCATTTTTCAGGCGGGGAACCCATGGCCCGCCCGGACCTGCCCGAACTGGTGCGCCATGCCGCCAGTGCGGGCCTGTATTCCAACCTGATTACATCGGGCGTGCTCATCCGCCCCGAAAGCCTGCGCGCACTGGCCGATGCCGGTCTGGACCATATCCAGCTCTCCTTTCAGGACGTGGCCCCTGCCAGCGCGGACCGCATTGCCAACATGGCCGGTGCCCACGCCAGAAAGCTGGAAGCCGCGCGCCTGATTACCGCCGAGGGCATTCCGCTCACGCTCAACTTTGTGATCCACCGCCAAAATGCCGAGCGCGTGCCCGCCATGCTGGAACTGGCCGAACAGCTTGGCGCAAGACGGGTGGAAATTGCCCACACCCAGTACTATGGCTGGGGCCTGCTCAACCGCGATGCCCTCCTGCCCGACCGCGCCCAGATTGATGCCACAACCAGAGCCGTTACTGCGGCGCGCACAAAGCTTGCCGGGCGCATGAGCATAGATTTTGTTACCCCCGATTATTACGAAGACCGGCCAAAACCCTGCATGGGTGGGTGGGGCCAGCGGTTTTTGAACATTACCCCCACGGGCAAGGTGCTCCCCTGCCACGCGGCGGAAACCATACCCAACATAACCTTCCCCACTGTGCGCGAGGCCAGCCTTGCCGCCATATGGGAAGACGCCCCTATTTTCAACCTGTTCCGTGGCACGGACTGGATGCCCCAACCCTGCCAGTCCTGCGCGTTCAAGGAGGAAGACTGGGGGGGATGCCGCTGTCAGGCCCTTGCCCTTGCAGGCAAAGCGGATGCCGCAGACCCGGTGTGCCACAAGGCCCCCGATCACGGGCAGGTCATGCAGGCTATTGCCCAACGCCCGCAAACACCACCCCCCTTCCGTTACAGACGTTTTGGAAACGCCTGATACAAAAAGGCTGTTTCCACCCCCCAGACCAACGGCCATATGCCCCAACCCTCACGCCGCCTGCAAAAAACCCGCCCCGCTGGCAAATTGCATAGTTGGTGCATTTATGGCTAAGAGACGCACTCAATAACACGCGCTCCAGACGCTCCACGACACATGGAGCCAACTGGCCCACACCCGACCCAAGGCGGCACAACCCATGCACAACCCAGCCGAACACCATAACCTTGGCAAAGGCATTGCCTGTGGTGTTGGGGCCGGGGCTTTGTGGGGGCTGGTCTTTTTGGCCCCGGAACTGATCCGCAGCTTTACCGCGCTGGAAATGGCCTGTGGCCGCTACGTGCTGTACGGTTTGTTTGCCGCCGCCATGGTGGCCCCACGCTGGCGGGTGCTCAGCCACACTGTAAGCCTGCGCACGTGGTGGACACTGAACTGGCTCTCTTTTGCGGGTAATACGGCCTATTATGTTCTGCTCTCCAGCGCGGTCAAAAACGGGGGCATTACCACGACCACGCTTATTATTGGCTTTTTGCCTGTGCTGGTCACACTTGTCGGTAGCCGGGACAAGGATGCGCTCCCCTTAAGCAAGCTGCTGCCCTCCCTTATGCTCTGCATGACCGGGGCCGCCTGCATTGGCTGGCAGGCCATGCACACCCACATGCACACCACAGCCCGCGCGCCCCTTCTGGGCCTGTTCTGCGCCGTGGCCGCCCTTGGGTCATGGACGCTCTATGCCGTGGGTAACAGCCGCGCCCTTGCACGCCAGAGGCATTTTTCCGCCCATGACTGGAACCTGCTGACCGGGCTTGCAACCGGCGCGCAAAGCGTGGTCCTGCTCCCCCTAGCCCTGCTGCTGGACAGCTCGCAGCACGGGCTGGAGCAATGGCGCAACTTTGCGCTGGTCAGTGCGGGAGTAGCTCTGCTGGCATCCATTACTGGCAATGCGTTGTGGAACAGAATGAACCAGCTTCTCCCACTTACACTGGTGGGGCAGATGATTTTGTTCGAAACCCTGTTTTCCCTCTTCTACGGTTTTGTATGGGAGCAACGCCTGCCTACCGGCACGGAAACGCTAGCTTTTGGCTGCGTGGTGCTCAGTGTGCTGTTGTGTGTGCGCGCGCACCGCAAACCCGTATGCCCTGCGTAAGCGGCGTATAAGCTCCCCCCCCCTTTGGCTCTGGTGGACCAACCACGCATTGGCCTGCTCTTTTGGCCCGCTATTTCTATTCCCCGGCGCATGTATTAGGTTGCCCCGCATTGCAACCACGGGGGGATGACCATGAGCGACGAACAAAAATGTCCGCAATGCGGCTGTGAGCATATTTATCAGGATGGCGGGCTGTGGGTCTGCCCCGAATGCGCGCATGAATGGAACGAATTGTCCACCACGGCCACAGATACCGATGGCACAGGCGCCATCCACGATGCCAACGGCAATGTTCTGAGCGATGGTGACACCATTACCGTGACCAAGGACCTTAAGGTCAAAGGGTCTTCGCTGGTGGTTAAAAGTGGTACCAAGGTCAAGAACATCAAGCTGGTCGATGGCTCGGACGGACACAACATTGCCTGCAAGATAAATGGCATTGGGGCCATGAACCTGAAGTCCGAATTTGTAAAAAAATCCTGATCTGCTAAAGCCCTCTCCCAAGAGCCGCGCAACAGAAAAGCGGGGTCTTGGGAGGGGTTTGAAAAACATGCAGACCACACCATTCAGGTTCATACGCAAAAAAATCTGAACGGTTTTTCTGGCAGCAGCCGCATATTCGCGGCATAAAATCCCGCGTTATACTTTTTTCAAAAACTCATTGGTTTACCGCGCGTTTTTATACCCCTCACTCCCCCACCTTATCCTGCGTTTTGGTCGCAAAGTCGCTGGCGTCATGGCGTTCGTGCAACTGGCTGGCGGGGTCTCCAAATGTGCGGTTGACCATGCGCCCACGCCGCACAGCGGGCCGCGCCAGCAGTTCTGTGGCCCAGCGTTGCACATGCTGGTATTCCTGCACCTGCAAAAACTCGGCGGCGTTGTACAGCCAGCCTTCCACCAGCCAGCCATACCACGGAAAAATGGCCATATCGGCAATGGTGTACTCATCCCCCGCAATATAGCGGCTCTGGGCCAGCTTACGGTTGAGCACATCAAGCTGGCGCTTGGTCTCCATGGCAAAACGGTCAATGGCGTATTCTATTTTGTGTGGCGCGTAGGCGTAAAAATGCCCAAAGCCACCGCCCACATACGGAGCGCTCCCCATCTGCCAGAACAGCCAGTTCAGGCATTCGGTCCGGCCCTGATGGTCCTTGGGAAGGAACGCCCCAAACTTTTCGGCCAGATAGAGCAAAATGGAGCCGGATTCAAAAACACGGATCGGCTCAGGTCCACTACGGTCCACCATGGCAGGAATTTTGGAGTTGGGGTTTACCTCCACAAATCCGCTGCCAAACTGGTCCCCTTCGCCAATACGGATCAGCCATGCATCGTATTCGGCCCCCTCGTGGCCGAGCGCCAGAAGCTCTTCCAGCATGGTGGTCACCTTGACCCCATTCGGCGTGGCAAGGGAGTATAACTGCAACGGATGCCTGCCCACGGGCAAAGCCTGATCATGCGTAGGGCCAGCCACCGGGCGGTTGGTGCTTGCAAACGCACCCCCTGCCCCCCTGTTCCAGACCCACACCCGTGGAGGGGAATACTCGGTCATTGCACAATTGCTCCTGTGTTTTTTGCGTCTCATACCCCGCAATGCCTGAGTGCCTTGCCGGGGTATGCTGTGCCCTGGGGCAAGCTTACGCGGGTGGGTAGGGTTTTACACCTCTCATATGACCACACGGGTTGAGCGGCATAAGGGCGCGCCCAAAGCAAAACAGCCTGCCCCCATAAAGGAGCAGGCTGCCAGCAAAAACGCGTAAAAACAAATAAAGCTCAGGCGGCTTTTTTGCCGTTGGCCTTGAAAATACCCGAAGCAAATTCCCACACCCGGCCAGCATTGCGGATAACGCGGGCAATGGCGGGGGTTGTGGTCGGGCGCAGCAGGCGGGGGTCATACCCGGCAAAGCGGCGGTCATCTTCCTCCAGACACAGCTCCATAAAGTCGGGCAGGCTGATCTGGATGTTGGTTACTTCCTTGGTGCCGGTCACGGTAAAGTTGTTGTCCTGCGTATGGACCTCCCCGCTGTCATCCACTGTGCGGGCAAGGCTCATGCGTTCGTAGGCCAAAAAGCCCCACACAGCCCACACCTTGGCTTCAAAGAACGGGCGGCGCCACCAGGGCATAACCGCGCGGTACCAGGCCAGCCAGTTGGCGAACAGCAGGATATGGCGGCATTCTTCCTGCATGATCGGCTCAAACGTGTCGGTCAGCGCTTCGGGGAAGTAGCCTGAACGCTTGGCCAGTTCGAACATGCCAAAGGCAAAAAAGCTATCCACACATTCCGAAAAACCGGTGACCAGATAGGCCCACTCCACGTCCTTGGGTTCAATATACGGAGGCTCTGGCGCCATGGGAATGTTGTAAGCCGCCACCATTTTGGACAGCACTTCCTTGTGCCGGTTTTCTTCCCACGCATTGCGCGAGATGGCGTCTTTTACATCGGGGTCCGTAACAAGGCGGGCGTAGGCGGCCATGCGCAGGCGTGCCTTGCCTTCGGTCTGCACGGCAATATCCCAGATTGGCAGGGAGGTTACGCGGTGCAGGGTTTCGGGGTCGAGCTTGGGCCAGTCAATGACCGATGGCTTGTACGGATTAAACGTCTCGCGGAACATTTCCGCCAGCGCGCGCTTGTGCGCATCCGAACCCGGTTTGAGCGGCCCGCGGATGGGGCTTAGCCAATGGCGTGCGCGAAAATCCGCTTCGGCTACAGCCTCGGCGTTAGGGGGAGCAGGAAGGTCATCCATACTTTCCGGCAGGCGGGAATAAATATCGCTCAGAGAACCCATGTGAGGAACCCGTTATCTGGGGACCTCCCCTTTTTGCAACCGGCCCTGAGTGGCTGGAACGTCGGAAGGTCCAATAAACCTGAAACATGCCGCCATTCCCGTAACCGAAAATGGCGGCGGACGCCCCCGTGTTAGTGCAGATCAGCCAGCTTAGAAATGATCTTGGTCACTAAACCGTAATCTATCGCCTCTTTTGCGGACATCCAGTAGTTGCGGTCCGTGTCCTTGA
The DNA here is from genome assembly GCF_963921165.1 of Acetobacter zythi. Taxonomy (NCBI): domain Bacteria; kingdom Pseudomonadati; phylum Pseudomonadota; class Alphaproteobacteria; order Acetobacterales; family Acetobacteraceae; genus Acetobacter; species Acetobacter zythi. The sequence goes on along the minus strand of NZ_CAWUEO010000012.1, from coordinate 113,031 downwards.
CGACTTTTTCGTACGACTGCCCGGTTTCACGCGCGAACAGGTGGTTCAGGCGTTCACGCATTTTAATGATCTCGCGTGCTTCGATATCAATATCGGTTGCCGGACCGCGCACGCCACCCATGGGCTGGTGGAGCAGAAAACGCGTGTTGGGCAGGCAGAATCGGCGGTCCTTGTGGCCTGCGGCAAAAATAAGCGCACCAGCGGAAGCCACCCAGCCTGTGCCGATCATGTTGACCGGAGCCACCGAATCGACAAAGCGGATCATGTCATGGATCGTGTCGCCACTTTCCACATGCCCGCCGGGGGAATTGACATACACATCAATCGGCTTGTCAGATTCACCGGCCAGCGCCAGCAGACGACCGGTTACGTCACGCGCGACCTTGTCGTTTATCCCACCAAAAATAAGCACCTTACGCTGCTTGAACAGCTTGTGCTCCAGTTCGCCCTGCGGGGCGCCAGAGGCTTTGCCTTCCTCTTTTTCGGGGGTTTCCGGGGTTTCCGGCTCATCGTCCAGCCTGATGGCGTTACGGGAGAAAATGCCCGTCATTGCTGTCTCCGCACATTGTTCCGTATCAGTGTTCATTCTCTTATCCTGCGCTGCCCGAACGTGCCTGCCAAGGGGCAATCATGCGCTCTCTCGCCACGGGGGAGGGAAAAGGGTAAGGTGCGGCGCAGTTTATGTCAGGTTTTTCGGAGCAGTCACCCCGCCATGCAGCAGCCCCCTCTGGAGCAAAAGCCGACCAGCCGGATGCCCACCCCCCGGCCCGCCCGCTTTATGCAGGCTGCCTGCATGGCCGCTCTTCTTGCCTCGGGGAGCGCCATAACCGGCTGTCGGCACCAGGATGCGATTGATACAACTCTGGACTGGACGCGCAGCCTGCGCGGCGGGGCCATTGCCGAGCAGCGTCCACCGCCACCGGGCCGCTACGACCCCTTCCCCAAAGTGGGCCTGACCCCGACGGAGGTGCCCGAGGTGCCCTCATCCCAAGCGCGTGAGCTGTTGAGCGAACAGCTCACCCGTGACCGTAACCTGACCTACCGGACCGTAGCCGCCAACGGGTCGATGATCCCCGATATCCCGCCTCCCCCCAATGCAGGCGGCAAAGCGGGCGGCAAAAAAGCCCAGACCACCCTGCCCGAAGGTGTGAGCGGGGCAATTATGGACGCGGCAGACACCTCCCCCCAGCAGAGCGCGCGCGCGCCCCTGCGCCATGCCGTATCCACCGTGTCCACCTTACCCACCGAGACAAAAGCAACCGCCCCAGCACCCGAGGAGGCAGAAGTTGCCATGCCCGAAGTGCACAAAAAAGCGGACATTCCCGAACTCCGGCCCGACCAGATTCCACAAATACCGCAAAGCCCACCTACGGCCCCCAGCTTCCCCGGTTTTGACGTTCCTTCGGATGCGCATCTCCCCGATGCCGTGCGCCCCAATTATGACCTGACGGACATTAAAGGCACGGCCTTCCACTTTGTTCCCCAGTCCGACCAGCTCTCCAGCGGGCAGGAGCCAGAGTTGGACAAAATTGTGCAGAAATGGTCCCACGGCCCCCTGATTATTCGCGGGTTTGGAGATGCCGCCTCCATGAGCGCTCAGGACCAGTCCGATGCCGTGCGCCTTGGACTCCTGCGCGCCCAGCGCCTTGCAACGGAGCTGGGCCAGCGCGGCATACCCGCCAGCGCCATAACCGTGCGCGGCGATGCGTTTGGAACAGGGGCCAAGGTGGTCGTCCCGCCCCCTGCCCCCACGCCACCCACGGATCAACCAGCAGACCAGCCCGACAACAGGTAAAAACACGCCCGCACAGCGGTTTTGCATCCAGAGGAGTTGCCTGTTCCATTTTGGCGATTACTATGCTCTCTCCCTTCATCCTACAGGGGGCGTGTCCCCTGTCCTTTCAGAGCACCTAAAGTCCATGACCGAAGAGTTCCATCGCATCCGCCGCCTGCCGCCTTACGTGTTTGCCTCTGTCAATCAGGCCAAGGCAGCAGCGCGCGCACGGGGCGAGGATATTATTGACCTTGGCATGGGCAACCCGGACACCCCCACCCCGCCCCATATCGTCAGCAAACTGATCGAGACGGTGAACGACCCGCGCTCGCACCGCTACTCGGTCAGCCGTGGCATTCCCGGCCTGCGCAAGGCCGTGGCGGGGTATTATGACCGGCGCTTTAACGTCAAGCTCAACCCCGACAGCGAAGTGATTGTGACCCTTGGCTCCAAGGAAGGGCTGGCCAATCTGGCCTCCGCCATTACCAGCCCGGGGGACACCATTCTGGTGCCCAACCCCTCCTACCCCATTCACCAGTTCGGGTTCATTATTGCTGGCGCGTCCGTGCGTTCCATCCCCGCCACCCCGAACGAGGACATGCTGCGCGCCCTCCACCGTGCGGTGCGCCACTCCGTGCCCAAGCCCACGGCGCTGATTGTCAACTTCCCGTCCAACCCCACGGCGTATCTGGCTGATCTGGATTTTTACAAGGAACTGGTCGCCTTTGCCCGGCGCGAGGAAATCTGGATTCTGTCCGACCTTGCCTATGCGGAAATCTATTTTGGCGATCTGGTTCCCCCGTCCATTCTGGCCGTACCCGGTGCGCGTGACATTGCGGTGGAATTTACCTCCCTGTCCAAAACGTACTCCATGGCAGGCTGGCGCGTGGGCTTTGCCGCAGGCAACGAACGGCTGATTGCAGCCCTGACCCGGATTAAATCCTATCTGGATTACGGGGCCTTTACCCCCATTCAGGTTGCCGCTGTCACAGCACTGAACGGCCCGCAGGATTGTGTGGCCGACCTGCGCAACCTGTACAAGGACCGGCGCGATGTGCTGATCAAGGGCCTGCACTCCGCCGGGTGGGATGTGCCCTCCCCCGAAGGCTCCATGTTCGCATGGGCGCCCATTCCCGAACCCTTCCGCGAGATGGGGAGTGTCGCCTTTTCCAAACTTCTGCTTGAAGAAGCAGGCGTTGCCGTAGCCCCCGGCCTTGGCTTTGGTGAATATGGTGATGACCACGTCCGGATCGGACTGGTGGAAAACACACACCGCCTGCGTCAGGCCCTGCGCTCCATCAAGGGCTTTATGGCGGCCCACGGCGTTAAGGCCCCTCCCTCCTCCAACCCAGCCCAAAAACCGGAGTCTGTTGCACCGTGACATCCCGTTCCTCTTCTTCCCCTCTTCGTCTTGGTATTGCTGGGCTTGGCACGGTTGGCGCGGGTGTTATCCGCCTTTTGCGCGCCAACGCGGACCTGCTGAGCACACGCGCTGGCCGCGCGCTGGAGGTTGTGGCCGTGAGTGCCCGCGACCGCACGCGCGACCGTGGGGTGGATGTGTCCACCCTGCGCTGGTACGACAACGCCGCCGATCTGGTGAACGACCCGGATGTGGACGTGGTGGTGGAACTGATTGGCGGGGCCGAAGGCACAGCCCGCACACTGGTGGAAGCCGCACTCAAAGCTGGCAAACCGGTCGTGACCGCCAACAAGGCCCTGCTGGCCCTGCATGGTTCCACCCTTGCCCGCCTGAGTGCGGACAACAACGCCCCCCTGCTGTTTGAAGCAGCGGTTGCAGGCGGCATTCCCGCCATTAAAACCGTGCGCGAGGGGCTGGCGGCAGACCGCCTGCTGCGCGTGGGCGGTATTCTCAACGGCACATGCAACTATATCCTCACCGTCATGCGGGAGACGGGCAAGGACTTTGCCACCGTGCTCAAGGACGCGCAGGACCTTGGCTATGCGGAAGCCGACCCCTCCACCGATGTGGACGGGCTGGATGCGGCCCACAAGCTGACCATTCTGGCAGGTCTTGCCTTTGGCCAGCCCGTGGCGTTTGACAGTGTGCATGTGGAGGGTATCCGCCGCATAGGTGCGGTGGACCAGACCTTTGCCCGCGCTCTTGGCTACCGGATCAAGCTGCTTGGCCTTGCCAGCATGGGCGATGCCGGGTTGCATGCGCGCGTAACGCCCTGCCTTGTGCCCCAGCACGCCCCCCTTGCGCAGGTGGACGGGGTGTTCAACGCCGTGGTGGCTGAAGGCGAATTTGTTGGCCGGATCATGATCGAAGGACGCGGCGCCGGGGCTGGCCCCACGGCCAGTGCGGTCACGGCTGATCTGGTGGACATTGCGCGCGGCAACACCATTGCCGTGTGGGGCGTGCGCAGCAGCACCCTGCCCCCGCTGCGGGCCTGCCCCATTTCCAGCGGGGAAGGTGCATTCTACCTGCGCCTTATGGTGGAAGACCGCCCCGGTGTTATTGCCGACATTACCGCCATCCTGCGTGACTGTGGGGTATCGCTCCGCAGCATGCTCCAGCACCCGGCGGAAAATGACAGCACGCCTTATGTTCCCCTTGTTCTGGTCACACATCGGACATCCGAGGCGGCTATGCAGGACGCCGTTACCCGGATTGACGCCCTGAATGTTGTGACAGACTCCACAGTCGTGATCCGGATCGAGGCCGCCTGAGAACCCCCTCAGGCCCAGCCTTGCCCCTGCCTTACGATCGATTGTGCAATTAAGGATCCCGCTTTCTCATGTCTGATTCCATTGGCCCCTCTCCCTTCGTTGTTTCTGACCGCAATCTAGCACTTGAGCTGGTGCGCGTGACCGAAGCAGCGGCCCTTGCCTCTGCCCGCTGGACGGGCCGTGGCCGCAAGAACGACGCAGATGGTGCAGCGGTGGAAGCCATGCGCATTGCCTTTGACACCGTGGCCATTGATGGCACCGTGGTCATTGGTGAGGGCGAAATGGACGAAGCGCCCATGCTCTATATTGGCGAAAAAGTGGGGTCCGGTGGCCCTGCCATGGACATTGCCGTGGACCCGCTGGAAGGCACCAACCTGTGCGCCAAGGACATGCCAAACGCCATTACCGTGGTCGCACTGGCCGAACGCGGCAACTTCTTGCACGCGCCGGACGTGTACATGGACAAGATCGTGGTTGGCCCCAACCTGCCCGCAGGCGTTGTGGACCTTGAAAACACGATTGAAACCAACCTGAAGAACCTTGCCAAAGCCCGTGGCAAAAGTGTGCAGGACCTGCTGCTGTGCACGCTCGACCGCGAACGGCATGAGGAAATGATTGCCCGCGCCCGCGCCGCCGGTGCCCGCGTGCGCCTGCTGAGCGATGGCGATGTGGCCGGTGGCATTGCCGCCTGTCTGGACAGCAGTCAGGTCGATATTTACGTCGGCTCCGGTGGTGCGCCAGAAGGGGTGCTGACCGCCGCTGCCGTACGCTGCGTGGAAGGCCAGATGCAGGGCCGCCTTCTGTTTGAAGACGACGCCCAGCGCGAACGCGCCCAGAAGATGAACCCCGGCAAAAACCCCGACCGCAAGCTGGACCTGCACGACATGGCCGCAGGTTCCGTGCTGTTCTCCGCCACGGGTGTGACCACGGGTGCGCTGCTGCGCGGCGTGCGGCAGTACCCACATCAGGCGGTCACGCACTCGCTGGTCATGCGTTCCAAATCCGGCACGTCCCGCTTTATTGAAGGGCACCACAACTTCAAAACCAAAACATGGACGCCGCAATAACTGGCGTTTTTTAGCCCCATGCTCCCCACCACCATGCCAGAGGGCACCCCCGTGCCCTCCCCCGCCGCAACGCCCGCCGTGCTCAATGTGGAACACAGCGTAAACGCGCGGCGCTGGTCATGGCGGGAGGGGGCGGACAACCCCACCATAAACCGGCTGGGGGCCGCACTGGCCCAGCAGCTTGGCATACCCGAAATTGTGGGCCGCCTGCTGGCCATGCGCGGGGTCAGCCCCGACCATGCTCCCCATTTTCTGGCCCCCACCCTGCGCGCCCTTATGCCCGACCCGTCCTCCCTGACGGATATGGACAAGGCGGCCGCCCGCATGGCCCAGGCTGTGCAGGCGGGGGAAACCATCGGTATTTTTGGCGATTACGATGTGGACGGCGCGTGTGCGAGTGCGGTGCTGGCGGCTTTTTTTGAACAGCTTGGCTGCTCCGTTCTCACCCACATTCCCGACCGCATGACCGAGGGCTACGGCCCTAACCTGCCCGCACTGGAAGCGCTGGTGGCCCAAGGGGCCACGCTGCTGGTCTGTGTGGACTGCGGTACGGCCTCTGCCGCCATTCTCAACCAGTTGGCGGGCAAGGCCGATGTGGTGGTGCTGGACCACCACAAATCCGAAGATGCCCTGCCCGATATTCTGGCAACCGTGAACCCCAACCGGGCGGACTGCACCTCCGGCCTTGGGCATATCTGTGCTGCGGCACTGAGTTTTCTGGCAACGGTCGCCACCAGACGCACCTTGCGTGAAAACGGTTTTTTTACCGCAGCCCAACCCCAGCCAGACCTGCGCCCCCTGCTGGACCTTGTGGCCCTTGCCACGGTGTGTGACGTTATGCCCCTACAGGGGGTTAACCGCCTGTTTGTGGCCGAAGGGCTTAAAGTTATGGCCGCCCGCCAGCGCGTGGGGGTTGCCGCCCTGCTTGAAATTGCCGGGGTTACCAAAGCGCCCGATGCGTTCTCCTGCGGGTTTGCACTGGGGCCACGCATCAATGCCGGGGGGCGCATAGCCGAGGCTGCCCTTGGCCTGCGCCTGCTGCGCTGCCCCGATATGCATGAGGCCAAACAGATGGCCGAGCGGCTGGATGCGGTCAACCGCCGCAGGCAGGACGTGGAAGCCGACATTCTGGACCGCGCCATGGAACAGGCCGCAGAGCAGAAAGAGGCTGGCCACGGCGTTATTCTGCTGGCAGGCAAGGACTGGCACCCCGGCGTTGTGGGTATTGTGGCAGGCCGCATCAAAGAGCGCTTTAACCGCCCCGCCCTTGTTGGCGCACAACAGGAAGACGGGAGCATAAAGGGGTCTGGCCGCTCGGTTACGGGGCTGGACCTTGGCACCGTTATTATTGCGGCCCGTCAGGCGGGTCTGCTCAAAACCGGGGGTGGGCACGCCATGGCCGCCGGTTTTTCGCTTGAGGCGGACAAGCTGGACGCGTTCCACGCCTTCCTTAACGCGCGTCTGCCACAGGCGGCCGCACTCCCCCCGACCGTGGACCTAACCATAGACGCTGTTGTGGCCGTAGCTGGCGCCACGGCAGAACTGGCAACAGACATGGCCGCCCTTGCCCCCTTTGGCGCAGGCAACCCCGAACCCCTTATTGCCCTGCCCAATGTGCATATTGTCCGCACGGACCGCATAGGCCGGGACAGCAATACCCTGCGCGTGCAAATCCGGGCCAGCAATGGCGGCAGGCTCAAGGCCCTTTTGTTCAAGGCGGATAACAACCCGCTGGCACTGGTATTGGAAGATGCAACACGCCCGCCCCTGCATCTGGCAGGCTACCTGCGGGCGGAAAGCTGGAACGGACGCACGGACGCCACGTTTTTTGTGCAAGACGTGGCCTACGCCTGAGTAACCCTGCGCGGTTATGGCCGCAGGGTTTGCCCGCCGTTTTTTTTCAACCACCCATGCCGCCAAACACCATCGCCCACGGCCACGCGGGCTACGGGCTACGGGTTACGGGTTACGGGTTACGGGTTACGGGTTACGGGTTACGGGTTACGGGTTACGGGTGTATCCGCACGTGTGCTGATGGCAAACCACAACCGCAGGCCCCATGGCGCACAAAGGGGGGTTATTCCCCCAGTGTGGCGCTACGGCGGACCGCGATTTCCTTCTTCATGGCTTCCTGCACTTTTTCAAACGCGCGCACTTCAATCTGGCGCACCCGCTCGCGGGATATGCCGTAATCATGGGCAAGTTCTTCCAAGGTCGCCGGGTCGTCCTTGAGGCGGCGTTCGGTAAAAATGCGGCGCTCACGCTCGTTCAGGGTTTCGAGTGCGGTGGCGAGCAGCGCCTTGCGACCCGACATTTCCTCATTCTCGGCGTAAACCTCTTCCTGATTGACGTGATCGTCCACCAGCCGGTCCTGCCACTCGCTCTCCTGATCCGCCTTGAGCGGTGCATTCAGGCTGTGGTCGGGGGCAGCCATGCGGCGGTTCATATCCACCACATCCTGCTCGGACACACCTAGGGTTGTGGCAATTTTGTTGACCTGCTCGGGCTTAAGGTCACCATCCTCGATCGCCTGCATCTGGCCCTTGAGGCGGCGCAGGTTGAAGAACAGTTTTTTCTGGGCAGCCGTTGTGCCCATTTTGACCAACGACCAGCTATGCAGAATGTATTCCTGTATGGCCGCACGGATCCACCACATGGCGTAGGTGGCCAGCCGGAACCCTTTTTCCGGGTCAAAGCGGCGTACGGCCTGCATCATGCCCACATTGCCTTCGCTGATCAGTTCATTGATCGGCAGACCATAGCCCCGGTACCCCATGGCAATTTTGGCAACCAGACGCAGGTGGGACGTGACCAGCCGGTGGGCTGCCTTGACATCCCCCTTGTCCCGCCATTTGCGCGAAAGGGTGAGTTCTTCTTCTGGTGTCAGCAGAGGATATTTGCGAATTTCCTGAAGGTACCTTGAAAGATTGCCTTCAGGCCCAACATCAATGACTGAGGCCATGATTTGAGTACTCCTTCCTGAGCTGGAAACTCCCACGGGGGCGTTTGGTTCCTGTTCCGTCAACAGGCGCACCCACAACTACAGAGGCAAGTTCCAGTACCCGATGGAAAAATATGACGGCCCCTGTTCCTGCCCTCGGCATGAGCAGCAGAACCCAAAGGCCCCTTCCCGCCTTACGGAAAAGTGAGCGGTATGGACCAAGATGGTGCGCCCGAAAAATGCCCTCTGTCAAGAAAACAGGTGCGCATGGTAGCAAAACTGCCACAGTTAGCGGACCTGTGCGGTCCCCTTTAACCCGGAATCGGAGTTATTCCGAGTCGCTCAGTGCGTATTCGAGTTCGCGCATGTCGGGCGGCATGGGGGTTTCAAACAGCAGCTTGTCACCCGTTCTGGGGTGGGTAAAGCCCAGCCGGGCGGCATGGAGCGCCTGACGCGGGAAGTCCAGCCCCGCGGCCTTTGCCCCCGCAGGCAGCCCACGGGCGGCGGCAGGCACACGCCGCAGGTAGAGCGGGTCCCCCATAAGCGGGTGGCCATTGGCCGAAAAATGCACCCGAATCTGGTGGGTACGCCCCGTTGCCAGCTTGCACGCGACCAGAGCTGCCGATGCGTTGAATACTTTGAGCGTGCGGTAATGGGTTAATGCCCATTTGCCGCCATGGGTCACCAGCGCCATGCGTTTGCGGTCACGCTTGTCGCGGCCTATGGCCCCTTCGTAATCCCCCTCCGCAGGCGTGGGCACACCCCAGCAGAAAGCCAGATAGGCACGGTCTATGCGCCGGGCGGCAAAATCGTCCGAGAGGGCCAGATGGGTTTTTTCCGTTTTGGCCACCACCATAACGCCCGACGTATCCTTATCCAGCCGGTGCACAATGCCGGGGCGGCGCTCCCCGCCAATTCCTTTAAGGCTATTTCCGCAATGGGCGATCAGGCCGTTAACCAGTGTGCCGGTCTCGTTCCCCGGTGCGGGGTGGACCACAAGCCCCGCTGGCTTGTCCAGTACGATCAGGTCATCATCCTCGTACAGAATGTTAAACTCCATGGCCTCGCCTTGCGGGGTGGCGGGGGCGGCGGCAGGCAGGTCCAGCACCACCACCATACCGGGTTTGACCGGCATGGCCGGTTCGCGCAGGACCACGCCATTGCACAGCAGGCACCCGGCCTCGATCAGCCCTTTGATGCGTGAGCGCGAGGGCGCTCCGGGGCAGGTGGACAAAAACCGGTCCACCCGCTCGCCCGCCTGTGCCGCATCGACCGTAAAGGCCAGAGTGGTCCCGTGGGTGGGGGCAAATTTGGGTTCCTCCCCGCCTTGTACTGGAACTGTGTGTGCCAAACCCGTCCGTCTCACTCACGCTGCTGGGGTGGAATATGCGCGTACAAAGCCCGCTTGCGCGCTGTGCGTCAAGCAGTGGCGTGGGCGTGGCTGTGTGCGTATGCGCTGTGGCCCGCGTGTAAACCACATATGTTTTGCAGTTTTGCGCGCAAGCGTGGGCCATGCCCCCTTGCCCTGCGCCATATACGGCGGGATAGTGTGCAACCATGCTCCACCACCACCCCACCATTGCGCAGACCTACCAAACCACCATGCGCCACCGCAGCCTTGTGCTGGGCGGGTTGGTGGGGGTGCTGGTTCTGTCCGTTCTGGTGGATTGCGCGGTGGGGCCTGCCGCACTCTCCCCCACCACTTTGCTGCGGGCCGTATTGACCCCTGCGGAAGTGGACGCGCAGACCCGCCTGATCATATGGCAGATCCGCCTGCCCTACGCGCTTATGGCCGCATGCGTGGGGGCAGCACTGGGGCTGGCGGGAGCGGAAATGCAGACCATTCTAGCCAACCCGCTGGCCAGCCCGTTTACACTTGGCCTGTCTGCTGCGGGGGCGTTTGGGGCATCGCTCGCCATTGTTCTGGACTGGCACACAAACCTTGTGCCCGATATGTGGCTCACAGCGGGGAGTGCGTTTGTCTGCTCCGCGCTGTCCGTGTGGATTCTGGACATGCTGGTACGGCTGAGGCAGGGCGGCACGGGCACGGTTATTCTGTGCGGGGTGGCACTTGTTTTTTCGTTTCAGGCGCTGGTGGCGCTTATGCAGTTTGTGGCGAACGAGGACGCACTGCAAAATCTGGTGTTCTGGACCCTTGGCAGCCTGACCCGCGCAACATGGAGCACCCTTGGCTTACTGGGGGGCGCGCTGGCCTGCATTTTTCCGTTTTCATTCCGGGCGGCATGGCCCTTGACCACCCTGCGCATGGGGGAGGACCGGGCGGCAAGCCTTGGGGTGGATGTGCCCCGCCTGCGCCGTGCCTCCCTGTTGCGTATTAGCCTGTTATGCGCGCTGGCCGTGGCCTTTGTGGGGGTTATTGGTTTTATCGGGCTGGTGGCCCCCCATATTGCCCGCCGCCTTGTGGGGGAGGACCACCGCTTTTACCTGCCTGCCAGCATGTTGAGCGGAGCGTGCATTCTCTCCCTCGCAGCTCTTGTTGCGCGCGTACTTGTGCCCGGTGTGGTGGTGCCTACCGGCATTGTCACCGCATTGGTGGGCATCCCGTTTTTTCTGGTCATTGTGCTGCGCCGGGGGGATGGCGCACCATGACCCACCCCCAGCCCGATGGCGGGCTAACACTCAGCAATCTGAGCGTACGGTATGGGCGCAGGCCCGTGCTGGCAAATGTGCAGGCCGGGCCATTCCCCCACGGGGCGGTCTGCGCGGTGCTTGGCCCCAATGGGAGTGGCAAATCCACCCTGTTGCGCGCCATGGGCGGGCTGCTCCGCGCCACCGGCACAATCACACTGGATGGGGTGGACCTTACCCCCCTGCCGCTGGCCCTGCGCGCGCAGCATTGCCTGTACCTGCCGCAAGCCCTGCCCGAACCCGTACGCCTGAGTGTGCTGGACGCCATGCTGGCCGCCCGCCACGCCACGGGGCGGCAGGGCAGCGCCAGCACAGCGGAAGATATAGACGCCGCCATGGCCTGCCTGCATGACGTGGGCATAGCCCACCTTGCCACGCGCAGCCTGCACGAACTCTCGGGCGGGCAGCGCCAGCTTGCGGGGCTGGCGCAGGCTCTTGGCCGCAAACCCCGCGCCCTGCTGCTGGATGAACCGCTCAGTGCGCTGGACCCGTACTACCAGCAGACCGTTATGGCCCTGCTCCGGCGCGAGACGGTGCAGCGCAATCTGGTCACCATTCTTGTTCTGCATGACCTGAACATTGCACTCAACCAGTGCGATCTGGCCTGCCTTTTGCATAATGGGCAGATTCTGGCCTACGGCCCCCCGGCGGACATTCTGACCCCCGAACACCTGCGCACCGTGTACCGCATTGATGCACGGGTGGACGCGGGCGCCAACGGGCAACGCTTCATCAGCACCGCAGGGGTTATGTAAAAGCCTTTACGTGCCGCAATAGGTATAGGGTACGACCTCCTCAGGCTGTGGGGGTGTTGCGTAGTGTTCCATGCCTGGCTGCTCCACATAGGGGGTGGCCAGCAGGTGCAGCATTTCATGGAACGGCGCAAAATCCTGCCGTTTTACAGCGGCCTGAATCATGGCCTCCACCTTGTGGTTACGCGGAATGTAGCATGGGTTGAGCTGCTGCATGGCGTGGGCACGGGCGGCATGGTCCGCGCTCCCCTGCTGCGCCACGCGGGCGCGCCACTGGGCCAGCCACGGGCCAAAACTGGCAGGCAGACCCGTGGGGGGCACATCCCCCCGCAGCACCCCGGCATGGCTGAGCGCGCGGAAGGTGTTGGTCATGTCCAGCTTTGCCGCCTCCATCTGGTCCAGCAGGGATTTGAACAGAGCTTCGTCCGCATCATCCTCCCCCACCAGCCCCAGTTTGGCGCGCATACCCGCAAAATAGGCGGTATGGAAATGGGGATGAAACGCCGCCAGCACCTGCTGGGCAATGGTAATGGCCTGATCATCCTCCTCCGCCAGCAGGGGCAGCAGGGCTTCGGCAAGGCGGGTCAGGTTCCATAGGGCTATGGTGGGCTGGTTGGTGTAGGCATAGCGGCCACGCTTATCAATAAAGCTGAACACGGTGGCGGGGTTGTATGTGTCCATAAAGGCGCAGGGACCGTAATCTATGGTCTCGCCCGATATGGCCATGTTGTCGGTGTTCATCACGCCATGAATAAAGCCCACCAGCATCCACTGCGCCACAAGGGCTGCCTGTGCCGCCACAACGCTTTGCAGGAGCGCAACATAGGGCTGCTCCGCCCCGGCGGCCTGCGGGTAAAGCCGGGCAATGGCAAAATCGGCCAGAGCGCGCAGGGCGGCCTCATCCTGTCCTGCTGCAAAAAACTGGAACGTGCCAACCCGGATATGGCTGCGCGCCACACGCGCCACAATAGCACCGGGCAACGATGTTTCACGGTAAACGCGCTCGCCCGTTTCCACCGCCGCCAGAGCGCGGGTGGTGGCAATGCCAAGGGCCGCCATACTCTCGCTGAGCAAATATTCGCGCAGAACAGGGCCAAGGGCTGCCCGGCCATCTCCACTGCGTGAATACGGGGTGGGGCCGGAGCCTTTGAGCTGAATCTCATGCACCAGACCGCGCCGGTCGGTCACATCACCCAAAAGCAGGGCGCGGCCATCGCCCAGTTGGGGAGAAAAATGGCCAAACTGGTGCCCCGCATACACCGTGGCCAGCGGGTCCATGCCCTGTGGCACCAGATTGCCCGCCAGCATGGCCACCCCTTGTGGCCCTGCAAGCCAGCCCGCATCCAGCCCCAGTTCGGCCGCAAGCGGTCTGTTCAGCGCAATCAGCCGGGGGGCGGCAACCGGAGTAGGCTGCGTGCGGGCATAAAAACGGAGGGGCAGCGTTGCATAACCCTGCCGAATGGAGGAATGGGGCATTGTTGCGCCTCCTAGCAAAAAAAAGCCCTGACCCTGCACGGCGCGGGCGTTAAGCCCTGCCACAGCCGCACAACACACAGGAACGGACCACATACGCACACGTTCGCACCTGTCTGGCACAGACACGGCGAACATGATAGGAAAGACCCCAACCGGGCCACCGGCAGGCTGCGTTATGGCGCGCCTGAAACAACAGAACAAACCGTATATCGGAGCAACCAGGCCCCTGGTCCCCATACCAGCGCCGCGGAAGACGCGAGAACACCATGACCACCGTAGCTGACAGCATTGCCTTCAAGATCACCCGCAAAACGGATGGCACACCCGCCGCCGAACGCGAAAGCCTGATCGCCAACCCCGGTTTTGGCCGCGCTTTTACCGATCATATGGCTGTTGTTACCTATACGGAAGGCAGGGGCTGGCACTCGGCCGAAATTCTGCCCCGCCAGCCGCTCATGCTCGACCCCGCAGCCTCCGTCCTGCACTACGCGCAGGAAATTTTTGAAGGCATGAAGGCCTACCGCGCCCCCAATGGCGGTGTGCAGCTCTTCCGCCCCGAAGCCAATGCCCGCCGGTTCCAAAAATCGGCCGAGCGCATGGCCATGGCGGAACTGCCCGAAGACCTGTTCCTTGAAGCCGTAACCCAACTGGTTAAAATTGACCGTGACTGGGTGCCCGCCCCCGAAGTTGGCACACTGTACATCCGCCCGTTCATGATCGCGACGGAAGCAGCCCTTGGGGTCAAGCCCGCATCCGAATTCAAGTTCATTGTTATTGCCTGTGCCGCGGGGGAATACTTCTCCAAGGATGCAGGCCCCGTTTCGGTCTGGGTGGAAACCGAAACCGTGCGGGCCTCCCGCGGGGGCACGGGCACGGCCAAGTGCGGCGGCAACTACGCCGCCAGCCTGACCGCACAGATGGAAGGCAAGCACCACGGCTGCCAGCAGGTGCTGTTCCTGGATGCGGAAGAACGCCGCTGGCTGGAAGAAATGGGCGGCATGAACGTGATGATGGTGTTTGAAGATGGCACCCTGCTGACCCCTCCGCTGGCAGGGGGCACCATTTTGCACGGCATTACGCGTGACAGCCTGCTCACACTGGCGCGCGATGCGGGGCTGAGCGTAAAAGAAGAACGCTACGCGCTCGACCAGCTTTTTGCCGATGCCAAATCGGGCAGACTGCGCGAGGTGTTCGCCTGCGGCACGGCGGCTGTTGTGTCCCCCATTGGTACGTTCAAAAGCAAGACGGACACCTGCACAATCAACAACAACAAGGTTGGCGAAGTCACCGCAAAGCTGCGCCAGAACCTGTGCGATATCCAGTTCGGCCGCGCCCCCGACCCGCACAACTGGATCAGCACCGTAGCGTAAGGCTGCGGCCCTTATCCGTCTGGCACACACCCCGGCCCTGCGCCGGGGTGTTTTTGTGTCAGGCCCCCGGCAGACATGCTGGACAGACCGGCCCAAGCGGCATATCCCAAAGCCATGCCTGCTTTTTTGTTCGCCCTCCCTTGCACACGGTTCCCCCAGCCATGACAGACACACCGCATCTGGTTCTTGTGGATGGCAGCGGCTTTATTTTCCGCGCTTTTCATGCCCTTCCCCCCATGACCAGCCCCGAAGGGGTGCCGGTCAATGCGGTCTATGGTTTTACCAACATGCTGGCCCGCCTGCTGCGCGACCATGTGGGCACGCATCTGGCCGTGCTGTTTGATGCCAGCCGCCAGACCTTCCGCTCCGAGATTTACCCCCAGTACAAGGCCCACCGCCCCGAACCACCCGAGGACCTGCGCCCGCAGTTCAGCCTGATCCGCGATGCCACAAAGGCCTTTAATGTACCGGGTATAGAACTCCCCGGCTGGGAGGCGGACGACCTGATTGCCTCCTACGCGGTGGCCGTGCGCAAAATGGGCGGGACCTGCACAATCATCTCCTCCGACAAGGATCTGATGCAGCTTGTGGGGCAAGGCGTGTGCATGCTCGACCCCATCAAACAGACCCCCATTGGCCCGGCGGAAGTGGAAACCAAGTTTGGTGTCCCGCCAGAAAAAGTGGTGGACGTGCAGGCCCTTATGGGCGACCCGACCGATAACGTACCCGGTGTGCCCGGCATTGGCCCCAAAACAGCCTCCGCCCTGATTAACGAATTCGGCACGTTGGAAAACGTGCTGGCCAACGCCCCGGGCATGAAAAAATCCAAAAAGCGGGACATGCTGATCGAGCATGCGCAGGCGGCCCGCCTCTCTCTCCAGTTGGTCACGCTGGCAACCGATGTGCCCCTGCCCGTACCCGTGGCGGAACTGACCACGCGGGAGCCGGACAAGCTGGAACTGGCCGACTGGCTGGACAGCATGGGCTTCCGCTCTGTTCTGTCCCGCATGGGCATGGGCAGTGCGGCTGGTGCGCACCTCCACCGTGCAGCCCGCGCCTCCGCCCATGCCAGTTCCGCCGGACAAACCGGAACCAGCGCCCAAAGCGGGGCAGACGGGCAAAACAGCCCCACCTCGGCCAATGCCCCCTCCCCCACCGGCCCCGCCGACCTGCTGAGCGCTCCTTATGAGGGGTACGAAACCGTACGCACCCCCGAGGCCCTGCAACAATGGGTTAGCGCCGCGCAAGAAGCAGGCCTGTGTGCTGTGGATACGGAAACCGATGGGCTGGACCCGCTGGCCGCCAACATGCTGGGCTTCTCGCTTGCCACAGCACCGGGCAAAGCCTGCTATGTGCCCCTGCGGCACGAGGGCACACTGGAAGCCCCAACCGGCACGCAGCTAACCCCCACACAGGCATTGGACCTGCTGCGCCCGCTTCTGGCCGACCCCTGTGTGCTCAAAGTGTTCCAGAATGCCAAGTTCGACCTGCTCGTACTCGACCACGCAGGCATAGACCACGCCACCATTGCCCCGGTGGATGATACAATGCTGATCTCCTACAGCCAGTCCGCCGGGTTGCATGGGCAGGGCATGGACGAACTGTCCGCCCTGCACCTCAACCACACGCCCATACCGTACGACGCCATGACCGGCACGGGCCGCAACCGCATACCCTTTGCACAGGTGCCGGTAGACAAAGCCACCACCTACGCTGCCGAGGATGCAGACGTAACCCTGCGCCTGTGGCACGTCCTGCGCCCCACCTTGCGCACCAACAAAGCGCTGGCCCTGTACGAGCAGGTGGAACGCCCACTGGTGCAGGTGCTGGCCGCCATGGAAAAATGCGGCATTGCCGTGGACCGCGCGGAACTGACCCGGCTTTCCGCCGACTTTGAAACCCGCATGAAAAGCATGGAACAGGGCATTTACGCCGCTGCGGGCCGGGAATTCAACATTGCCTCCCCCCGCCAGCTAGGCGAAATCCTGTTTGACGAAATGGGGCTAAAAGGCGGCAAGCGGGGCAAGGCCGGTGCGTGGAGCACGGATTCCTCCGTCTTGCAGGATCTTGCCGACCAGGGGCACGACCTGCCGGTGCGTGTGCTGGAATGGCGGCAGCTTGCCAAGCTCAAATCCACCTACACGGACGCCCTGCTCAAGCTGACCAGTAAGGAAAGCCGCGTCCATACATCGTTCCAGATGGCCATTACCACAACAGGCCGCCTGTCCTCCTCCGACCCGAATTTGCAGAACATTCCTGTCCGCACGGAGGAAGGTACGCGCATCCGTCAGGCCTTTGTGGCCCCTGCCGGGCGCAAGTTGATCTCGGCCGACTATTCCCAGATCGAACTGCGGCTGCTGGCCGATGTGGCCAATATTCCCACCCTGCGGGAAGCCTTTGAACTGGGGCAGGACATTCACGCCCGCACCGCATCCGAGGTTTTCAACATCCCGCTCGAAGGTATGGACGCCCTGACCCGCCGCCGCGCCAAAGCCATTAACTTTGGCATTATTTACGGTATTTCCGCCTTTGGTCTGGGCAAGCAGCTTGGCATTCCCGCAGGAGAAGCCAAAAGCTATATCGACGCCTATTTTGCCCGCTACCCCGGCATTCGGGATTATATGGAGCAGATCAAGGCCGAAGCCCGCGCCAACGGGTATGTTATGACCCCCTTTGGCAGGCGCTGCTACGTGCCCGGCATACACGAAAAAAGTGCTGTTCGCCGCCAGTATGCGGAGCGTCAGGCCATTAACGCCCCCCTACAGGGTGGGGCTGCGGATATTATCAAACGCGCCATGGTGCGCCTGCCCGCGGCACTGCAAGAAGCAGGGCTTGAAAGCGCGCGCATGCTGCTACAGGTCCATGACGAACTGCTCTTCGAGGTGGACGACGCACAGGCACAGGCCGTAGCGGAAAAAGCCAGAACCATTATGGAAGCAGCGGCACAGCTCAGCGTGCCACTGGTGGTAGAAACAGGCATTGCCCAGAACTGGGCGGAGGCACATTAATCCATGACACCAGCAGGAAAACGCGTTGCCCTGATGAGTGTGGGCATTCTGGCTCTGGCCGGGGTTGGCGGCTTTTTGGCCACTGGTCTGGCGCTCAAACACAGCATTACCCTTAATTCCTACGGGAACCCGGTCGGTGGATCCTTCCGCCTGATGGACGCCACAACCGGCACCATGACGGACAAAAGCTTTGCTGGCCGGTGGATGCTGGTGCTGTTTGGCGCCACCCATTGCGGGCAGGATGCCTGCGCCCCCGCCCTGCGCGCCATGTCTGCCGCCATGGACGAGGTTGATCCGGGCAAGCGCAAAATGGTCATTATTTTTGTAAGCCTTGACCCCGACCGTGATGACGCCGAGCGCCTGCGCCAGTATGGCGAGGCCATAAGCCCCCGCGTGGTGGCAGGGACCGCCGCCCCCTTTGCGCTGGCCGACCTTGCCAGAGAATACCACGCGCCGGTTGAAAAAGTGAGCGACCCGGAATGGGAATACGCCATGCGCATGTCCCCGCAGTTTGTGGTCATGGACCCACAGGCCCGCTACCGTGGCACGATTGATGCTCAGGCCGACCAGTCCGCCATGGCTGCCAGCCTGCGCCAGATTATGGCAACAGACAAACCCGTGCCCTAAGGCGCACCCCAACCCCCGTTCTGTGTTCTTGCAGGTCTGTTACGTGCCCCCATGCCGATGCTCCCCTCATCCGTAAGTGCCTCGGCACGCTTTTATGCCTCCCTGCTGGTCACAGGAGGCGTGTTTGTCGTGCTGGACGCGGGGTCTTTTGTGCTGCGCCACACCCTGCCCGATGGCGTGCGCCGCAGGCGGGTGGCCCGGCGCTGGCTGTGCACCATGGCGCGGGTGGCGGTGCGCTACCTGCACGCAGCCGGTATTCTGGACTGTGACATGGCGGAACTGGACGCCATTGCCCAACGCCGGGACCTTGTGCTGGTTGCCAACCATCCCTCCCGTCTGGACTGCCTTATTCTGGCATCCGCCCTACCCCATATGGTGTGCGTAACCAAAGCCTCCATATGGGAGCGCGGGGTGCTGGGCAGCACATTACGCACCGCAGGCTACGTACGGCACGATACGTTGCTCAAAATTATTGGACCCGCCTCCCAAGCCTTGGGCGAGAACTGCCAGCTTCTACTGTTCCCCGAAGGAACGCGCTCGCGCGCGGGGGCGGAACCGGGGCCAATGCAGCCGGGTTTTGCCGCCATAGCCCAGCGGACACGCGCGGATGTGCAGGTTGTGCTGATTGAAACGCCATCGCCCTATCTGTCGCAGGGGTGGCCGTTTCTAAAGCGTCCGCCGCTGCCCATGCGCTACCGCATAAAGCTGGGACCAGAGTTTGCCGCCCCCAAACGGGACGAGGCCAGCGGACGGGCCTTGATTGATGCTGTGGAAGACTGCTTTAGAAAATCCTCCCTGCATGGCAGGGAGGACCTTGAAAACGCTTAGTAAATTTCGGGAACAATCATGTTTTCCGGTGTGGGCAGGCGTTCGTAATCAGGGTGGTACGCACGCGGGGGAAGCTGAACCTCCGGGTGAGAAACAGCCTGATAGGGCACCTGCGCCAGAAGGTGGTTAATGCAGTTCAGGCGCGCGCGCTTTTTGTCCACGGCCTGCACAACCCACCAGGGCACTTCGGGAATGCTGGACCGTTCGAGCATGGTTTCCTTGGCTTTGGTGTAGAGTTCCCAACGGCGACGGCTCTCAAGGTCCATCGGGCTGAGTTTCCACTGCTTCAGCGGGTCTTCAATCCGGGCACGGAAGCGGGCTTCCTGCTCATCATCGGTGATGGAGAACCAGTATTTGATAACCTGAATGCCGCTGCGCACCAGCATGCGTTCGAACTCTGGCACGGAACGGAAGAACTCTTCGTATTCTTCATCCGTGCAAAAGCCCATAACCCGTTCCACACCGGCACGGTTGTACCAGCTCCGGTCAAACAGAACAATTTCGCCAGCAGCGGGGAGCTGGGCCACGTAACGCTGGAAGTACCACTGCGTTTTTTCACGGTCCGTGGGAGCGGGCAATGCGGCCACACGGCAGATACGCGGGTTAAGGCGCTGGGTAATGCGCTTGATCGCACCGCCCTTGCCTGCTGCGTCCCGGCCTTCAAACAGCACAACCAGACGGTGGCCCGTATCCTTCACCCAATCCTGCAAACGCACCAGTTCGCCTTGCAGGCGCACCAGTTCGCTAAAATAGGTGTGGCGGAAGCTGCGGTCAGACGGAGAGGTCTCGCCCCCCAGTCCCTCATCCTGCAATTCGAGTTCGATCTCTTCATCCAGATCGTCAATGATCTCCTGCCGTATCCGTTCGCGTTCACGCTCGGCGGCAGAAAGGCTGTTCACATTGGCATCAGACATGATCTTGCCTTCGCAGTTTGGAAGAAACATCGTCTGGCGTGACAGAGCGCCACGCCAGACCGGAGGTTTTTAGAAGATGTGGCGGAACACCACATACAGCACGCCACTGATCAGCATGGCGGCAGGCAGGGTGGTAATCCATGCCATGCCCATGGCGCGCAGCGTGCCCCATTGCAGGCCACCGCCACCCGCAGCCATGGTGCCAGCAACACCACTGGAGAGGATGTGCGTGGTGGAAACCGGCAGGCCATAGCCTTCGGCCAGACCAATGGTGCCCATGGCGACAAACTCGGCGGAAGCGCCCTGAGCGTAGGTCAGGTGGCTTTTGCCAATTTTTTCGCCCACGGTCACAACAATGCGCTTCCAGCCCACCATGGTACCAAGGCCCAGAGCAAGCGCCACGGCAATTTTAACCCAGACAGGAATAAAGCGGGTGCCAGCGTTAAGCTGCTTCATGAACTTGGCGAGTTCACCATCTTCTTCAGCGGTAAAGGAGGTTGCCTTGCCCATGTTGTGAATGGCTTCGGCGACCAGATACATATCCGTACGCACGTTAGGCACGGATGCTGCGGGGATTTCGTGCAAGGAGTGATACCCGCTAACGGCCTGTGCAATGTCGGCCGAAAGAACGGACAGGGCTGCATACACTTCTGGGCGGGCAACAGACTTGACGCGCAGCGCATCAGTAACCTGCGCGCGGGCTTCTTCAGCCGTGGGCTGCTTGAGCATGGGCTGGGCGTGCACGTCAAACACGTGGGAAGCCTGCTGTGCTGTTTCCACAAAGCCGGGCATCATGCTGTCAGGCATGGCGCGGTTCAGAGCGTAAGCGGTAGGGGCGGCACCAATCAGGATCAGCATGATCAGGCCCATGCCCTTCTGCCCGTCATTGCTGCCGTGGAAGAAGGAAACACCCGTGCA
Source organism: Acetobacter zythi (assembly GCF_963921165.1). Lineage (NCBI taxonomy): Bacteria > Pseudomonadati > Pseudomonadota > Alphaproteobacteria > Acetobacterales > Acetobacteraceae > Acetobacter > Acetobacter zythi. The sequence continues at coordinate 92,016 of NZ_CAWUEO010000012.1, read as the reverse complement.
GGTGCCAATCAAAAGGCCACGGATCCACAGCGGGGGTGGGGCATCGCCTTCAGGCGCACGGTAAAGGGCGGCATTGCGCACAACAACACGCAGCACCATGAACAGGCCAGCGGCAAGAATAAAGCCACACAGGGGGCTGAACAGCAGGGCGGAGAACACCTTTTTAACCTGCATCCAGTCCACGCCATACAGCGCGCTACCCGAGGGGGACATAAGCTGGTTTGCAAGGCCCACGCCCAGAATGGAACCAACCAGTGCGTGCGACGAACTGTTGGGAATACCAAGCGCCCATGTTGCCAGGTTCCACACAATGGCGGACAGCAGCAGGGCAAAGATCATGGCATGGCCAGCGCCACTGCCGACCTGTAGAATAAGCTCAACCGGCAGCAGCGTAACAACACTGTACGCCACAGCACCGGAGGAGGTGAGAACCCCAAGCAGGTTCCACATACCCGACCAGACCACCGCAACCAGTGGCGGCAGGCTGTTGGTGTAAATAACAGTTGCGACCGCATTGGCCGTATCGTGAAAACCATTCACGAATTCAAAGCCCAGAGCAATAAGCAACGCCAGAGCCAGCAGGGCGAAGGCCCCGGTTGCTATGCCACTGGTACCAACCGCGTGCAGGTCAGCCAGCACGCTGTAACCAACAAACGCCAGAGCTGCTGCAATCACTCCCAAAAAGAACATGCGGAAAGCCTGATGCTCTCCCTTACGCATATTCGGACGTCCTCCAACCGGAGAACTCAGCATTGTATCTGACATAAAAGCACCCTGCGCAGAAAAAGATGGGCGCAAGATAAAACTCTTTTTACTCAGGGTGCGTTAAGAAATTATGAAAGAAAAATCCCTTTCACATCAAGTATATAATCCACATTACGTTCGTATTAATGCGACACTGAAACAAAATTAGCGTTCATTCCGTGCAATCCATTTGGTCTCCTGCGGGGGGAGCCAGCGCGCCAGCCCGTCAAGCAGGTCATGGGGTGTCTGGCCCACCTGTAAAATGGCCCTGTGTGCCGGTTTGAGGAACCCTTCCTCCACCACATGGTCCAAAAATGTGCCCAAAGAACTGTAAAACCCGTTTACGTTCAGCACACCGCAGGGTTTGGCATGGTTGCCAAGCTGGGTCCATGTCCAGACCTCAAACAGTTCTTCAAGCGTGCCAATGCCACCGGGCAGGGCGATAAACGCATCGGACAGGTCCGCCATAAGGGCCTTGCGCTCGTGCATGGAGCCTACAACCCGCAGGTCTTCCAGCCCGTTATGCGCCACTTCGCGCGCCACCAGTGCTTGAGGAATAACACCCGTAACCTGCCCCCCACCGGCCAGCACGGCATTGGCCACCGCCCCCATAAGCCCGACCGATGCACCGCCATAAACCAGCCCAATGCCACGCTGCGCCATAAGCAGGCCAAGCTGCTCCGCCGCATGCAGGTAGGCCGCCCCACGTCCGGCACTTGAACCACAAAACACACAGATCCGTCGCACGTCTCTTTATTCCCCCATCACGTCTTTGCTGTTGCGTGCCCCCCCTTGCAGGTTTGCGCACAACGCCGCCCGCCACCCCATGATCGGGGCGTGAACACACAACAGTGTTGTTTTTTTCATGCCCCAAGTCAGGGGACAACCCTTTCCAAACTGCAACAAGTGGGAGTAGCCTACCCCCCTCTCACACAGAGAGGCTTGATATAACACAATAACTTTTCGCCAACGCCCATTGTGGACGCCAAAACAAGAACAATAAAAACAGAAAGATAACCAGCGTGCTTCCCTCTACAGCTCCCCTATCCAGCTCACATCAGCGGTTCCTTTATCTTCAGGTTCTGGTAGCCGTGGCGGCAGGTATTCTTGTCGGCGCACTGTTCCCGTCTGTTGCAACAATGCTCAAACCGTTGGGCGACGGGTTTGTCAAACTGATTAAAATGGTGATCGCACCGGTTATTTTTCTGACCGTCAGCACCGGTATTGCAGGCATGGCCGACCTTAAGCAGACGGGTCGGGTGGCGGGTAAGGCCATGCTGTATTTTTTATGTTTTTCCACACTGGCATTGGCTGTGGGCATGGTGGTGGCCAACATTGTGCGCCCCGGCGCAGGCATGCACATCCACCCGCAAAGTCTGGACAATACCGCAGTAGAGCAGTTTGTTCAGGCGGCCCACGGGCATTCCTTTACCGACTTTTTGCTCCAGATCATTCCCTCCACCACAGCGGGGGCTTTTACCTCGGGCGAGATTTTGCAAGTGCTGCTGGTGGCCATTCTGTTTGGCATCAGCATGGCGCAGATGGGGCAGGCGGGAGAAAATGTGCTCAACCTGTTCCGTAGCCTGACAGAAATGGTGTTTGGCGTGGTCCGGCTGGTTATGTATCTGGCCCCTGTTGGCGCATTTGGCGCCATGGCGTTTACCGTGGGCAAGTTTGGCCTTGGCTCCATTGTGCACCTGCTTGGGCTGGTGCTGACCTTTTACTTTACCGCGGGTGTGTTTGTGCTGGTTATTCTGGGCGTTGTGGCCCGTATGGCGGGGTTCAGCATCCTGCGGCTGCTGATGTTCCTTAAAGAGGAACTGCTGATTGTGCTGGGTACCAGCTCATCCGAATCAGCCCTGCCCGGCCTTATCAGCAAGCTGGAGCAGGCCGGGTGCAAGCCCGGTATTGTGGGGCTGGTGGTGCCAATGGGGTATTCCTTCAACCTTGATGGCACCAATATTTACATGACCCTTGCCGCCCTGTTTATTGCACAGGCCACAGACGTGCATCTGGGCTTTGGCGAGCAGTTGGCCCTGCTCCTTGTGGCCATGATCAGTTCCAAAGGGGCGGCAGGCGTTACGGGGGCGGGCTTTATTACACTGGCCGCCACCTTGTCCGTTGTGCCAAGTGTGCCCGTTGGCGGCATGGCGCTCATACTCGGTATTGACCGCTTTATGTCCGAATGCCGCTCGCTCACCAACCTTGTAGGCAATGCCGTGGCAACCATTGTGGTGGCACGGTGGGAAAACGCGCTGGATACGGAGCAACTCCACAAAACCCTGCACGCCCCCAAGGGCAACGCCCCTTCCGCCTGACCCTGCACCCCCAGAACGGGGGAACAGGTTGCTACGGGCTTAGTTTGAGGTTTCGGCTTTTTCCGCACCCGCTTTGTGGTGCGCGTGCTTGCCATGCGTGTGCTTGCCGGTCTGCCCGGCATGTGCGCCACTGGCAGGCTGCGCGGCATTTTCGGCTGAATTGGCGGGCTGGTCATTGGAGGGGGGCTGAGTGCCGGGCTGTTCGGCCTCTGTACGCGGGTTGTTCCACAGCTTCTGGGAGGGTTCTACCCACTTGCCGTTTTCATCCAGTGCCGCGGGTGGGGTCTGGCCGACCTGTGCTGCGGCGGACCCGGCCGTTGGGGCAGATGGGGGCGTGCTGTTCTCCTGCGCAAAGGCCGGTGTGGCCAGCAAAGTGGCGCCGAGCAGAAGGGTATAAAATCTGGCTGTCATGGTCGACCTCTCTTGTCATGTTGTCGCCTCCTTACAAAACGAGAGAGTTTTCCACGGGTTCCTTTATTTTATTGTGCCAGTTCGCAGCGGCGGGCCGGTCAGCCCGGTTCCCCCGCGCACAGGCGGGCGGCAAGCTGGTTATGCCGCCCCACCAGACCGTGCAGGTCCAGACGAGAAAAATATCCGTCCTGCACAAGCACATTCCCGTTCACCATACTCATGGAAACCTGCGTGGGTGAACAGAACACAAGGGCTGCCACCGGGTCGGTCTGGGCACCCGCATGGGCCAGACCGCGCACATCAAACGCCACAATATCGGCGGCCATCCCCACGGCAATCTGGCCGATATCATCACGCCCCAAAACGGCGGCACCTCCACGTGTGGCAAGGGCCAGCGCATCACGCGCGCTCATCATTCCCGGTGTTTGCGGGGTTTCTGGCAACAGGCGGGAGAGCAGCATGGCCTGCCGGGTCTCGCCCAGCAGGCTGGCTCCATCGTTGGAGGCCGAGCCATCCACCCCCAGCCCCACGCGCACACCGGCGGCCTGCATCTGCCGCACCGGAGCTATGCCCGATGCCAGCCGCATGTTGGAGCACGGGCAATGGGCAACCCCCGTATGCGTGCGGCCAAAGCGGGCCATGCCATCGGCGTCCAGTTTAACGCAGTGGGCATGCCACACATCTGGCCCGACCCAGCCCAGAGCCTCGGCATATTCTGCTGGGGTCTGGCCAAAGCGTTCGCGGCTGTAGCTGACATCATGATCATTTTCAGCCAGATGGGTGTGCAGCATGGTGCCTGTGGCGCGCGCCAGTTCCGCCATATCGCGCATGAGTTCACGGCTGACCGAAAAAGGTGAGCACGGCGCACCCGCAACCCGCAGCATGGCAAGGGGGGCGGGGTCATGGTACGTCTCGATCAGGCGTTGGGTATCGTGCAAAATATCGGCTTCGCGCTCCACCAGCGCATCGGGGGGGAGGCCGCCCTTGCTCTCGCCCACACTCATGGCCCCACGGCAGGCATGGAAGCGCATGCCCATGGCAAAGGCTGCCTCGATCTGGTCGTCCAGCCTGCATCCATTGGGAAAAATATAAAGGTGGTCACTTGTTGTGGTGCAGCCAGAAAGCAGCAGTTCGGCCATGGCCGTGCGGGTGGAAACCTGCACCATCTCGGGCGTAAGACCTGCCCATATGGGGTATAATGTTTTGAGCCAGCCAAACAGCGAGGCATCCTGCGCCTGCGGAATAACCCGTGTAAGGGACTGGTACATGTGGTGGTGGGTATTGACCATGCCCGGCAGCACCACATGGCCGCGCAGGTCTATAACATGCTCGGCACTGGGCGGGGGTTCATGCCCTCCCCCACCCAGCGCCACAATCTGCCGCCCTTCTACCAGAACCCACCCGTTTTCCAGTTCGGTGCGGGCATCATCCATACACACCAGTCTGGTTATGTTCGTGAGCAAAGTGCGGCGGGACATGCAAACTCCTGTCGCACCCGGCAAAAAACCGGGCGCGCTGGTGAACTGATCAGAAGGACGTGGAGACAGAACCGACCATGGTAAAGCGTGGTTCCACCATGAACGAGTTGCCGTAACCTGTGCTTGAGGCGCTACTGCCGCTCCATACCGGATTCACGTTTTTATCGCTCCCGCTATATACGGCCCCCATGGCGCCAGTACGGACAATGGACCCTGTCAGGTTGGTAAAGTTCAGCTTGAACGTAGGCGATTTAAGAAAGCCGAACGGTTTGAAGTGATACCCAAGCGAGAGTGTGTTTGTCACATACCCCGGAATACGCTGGTCATTGGCAATACTGACGGACTGCGGACCGGTGTAATGCACGGCACCGTTAGCAAAAAACCCTTTATAGGTATAGGTCAGACCAAAGTTAGCCATAACACGTGGCGCCATGATTGCCTGCGTGCCTTTGGAATGGATCATCGTGCTATTGTTGGGGTCCCATACATTGCTATCCTGCGTGGCATGCAAATACTCGACCGAGGCATAGGGGCTGAAGCCATGGTAGGACGTGCCTGCAATCATGAAGTCAAACCCACGCATGGTCTGGCTACCAATAGACATGGGGCTGAACTGGTTCATACCCATATACTGGTCAACAATGCGGTTACGCACATTGTAGTTGAACAAAGACATATCAATCATGACGTATTTGTTGTGGAAGCGGTAGCCTAGTTCTTCCTTAACAGAATACTGGTTTTTCAGCATGGATACATTTGTATGCATCCAGCCCATATCAGTTGCACTTGGCTGGCGGTAATCCCCTTCCGCATTCACATAAATCTGGTTGTTCTCGTTAATCTGGTAGCTGATGGACAACTGGGGCAGAGGCTCGGTCGTGTTGTTGCGCTTACTGTTATCCGCACCCGGAAGCATATTTTTACTGTCGCCACTCCAGCCCTTGTTCCATGCGTTGGACATAACAAACTTGAACCCTGCGTTAATCAACAGGCGGTCGTGCAGGTAACGCGACTGGTTCTGGATGAACAGGGAGTGCAGTTCATACCCTGCTGTTTGGCCATAAACCGGATTGTTAATGATATGCCCGGCCGCCGTGGGGCCAGAGGCGGCACCATTGGACAGGGTTGTCCCCAGCGGGTAGGACTGAATGGTCTGGTTATTTTCGTACCAGTAGCCAAAGCTTATGTGGTTATGGCGGTCAATATCATACCCCAGCTTGGCAACAGCACCGACCTGCCGGGCCTCGTTTTCCAAAAAGTAATTGGTCGTGTTGACACCATTGACGACCCCACCGGGGGAGGCATCCCAACCCTGCCCGAAGCTGAAATAGGGCTGGATGTCGAATGTCAGTTTTTTGGGCAGCACAATATGCACAGGAGCCGTCAGAAAAATCTGGTTCCAGTGGTCATTGTTGTTGCGCCAGTAGTTGACGTTTTTCGAATCGGCGGAGCGACCGTACCCTTCGCCTGTGCGCTTGTATTTATGAAACTGATCCGCAGTCGGGTAGTTGTCGATCACGAAATCTTCGGAGTTCCATGACAGGAACAGATGGGCGTTGGACCCGTTTTCCCAGTCCTTGCGTACGCCAAAGTCAATATGTTTGCGCTGGTTGGAGCCAGCACCCATCCAGCTCCGGTCATGCGTATTGGAGAAGGAGAAATAGCCCTTGATCCCGGTCTTGCCGATCTCGCCCGATTCCAGACGGATGAACTCGCGCGAGAGGTTGTTGGTGCCGTAGGAAAAATCGACCATACCGCCCATTTTGTCGGACGGCATATGGGTGCGCGAGTTCATGACCCCGCCTGCGGCGGACATAACAGGCAGGTCACGCGCGGCACTGCCGGGGGTCACGCTGACTTCGTCCAGGTTTTCCGAATCAATGTCTTCGGTCATGTATTTGGCGGCGGCTGCGGGGGCGCCATCCACCATAAGCGCCATATCAAGGTCCGTCAGCCCGCGGGACTGAATGGAACCACCCTGCATGCCCGATGCATCGGGGGTCATCACGTTCAGGCTGGGCAGGTTCTTGACCAGATCCAGCGGCGTGGAGGTGGGGCTGCGCATGTTAATGTACGCTTTGGTCACGGTCTGCACCGCGTGGGGGGCCACTTCCTGACGCATCATACCGCCACCGCCCGAACGGGCCGTGCGGTTGGATGCAACCGAAATTTCTTCCGCACCAGAAGCCTGAACCGAGGTGTTGGCGGGCTTGGCGTGCGTGTGCGCAGCCGATGCTTTGGCCGTGCTATGCCCTGCCTTGCCAACAACTGGTGCTTTCGGGTCGGTCGTGGCGGCAGAGGCCTGCCCCACGCCCTGAACACTGGCGCAAAAACCGGCAACACCAGCCAAACAGGTCAGGGTCGCAAGACGCTGCCGGTACGTCAGGGGCGAACTGACGGAACGGCGGATGGGAAAAAATCGGGAAGGCATGGCGTAGTCTCCCAAAAGCAGAAGCTGGAGCAGGGGTGAAAGCGGCGGGTGCAGGCATTATTGCGGTGAGTTACCCCTTGGAAATTGCCTAAGCGGGGGTGCTTTGCCGAAACTCTGCCCATAAACGATACGATTCCGATATATAATTACGAGTTCCCTTTCTCACAAAATAAAAAAAAGCACTTTCTCATTGCTTTTTTCAGCACGGGGGCTGCGCTCAATTTTGCAACGCGAAATTGCCTTTTTTGCTTTTGGGAGAACGGACCAAATCCGTCTATGATTGCCAGACCATATCCGCCACGTCTGGCACACCCCGATCAGGCTTTTGCGCACCAAGGACAAAACAAATCACCCCGACCCCGCCCCTCCCCCAAGGCCAGCCAGAGGCCCCCGTAGCGGACTCCCGCCCGGTCAACCGGTGTGACCACCTTGGCACACACCCGTTTTCCGACACGCAGGATGGCCTTTTTCGCGCGTATCTGTCCGATGCCTACGCAGCAACCTGCAAACAGGTCGCCCAGTGGATGCACGAGGCAGGCATGACCACCCGCACGGACGGCGCAGGCAACCTGATCGGCCGGTACGAAGGGCAAAAGCCCGGCGCGCCAGCCCTCCTTATTGGCTCGCATCTGGATACCGTGCGGAACGCGGGGCGGTATGACGGCACATTGGGCGTTATGCTGGGCATAGAAGCGGTGGCCCATTTTGCCGCCAAAGCCGAACGCCTGCCCTTTGCCATAGAGGTCATCGGTTTTGGGGATGAGGAAGGCTCCCGCTTTCCCGCCTCCATGCTCACCTCCCGCGCGGTGGCTGGCACGCTTGATGCACTGCCCCTTGGTGCGGTGGACGCCAATGGCGCCACTTTGCATGAGGTTCTGCACAAAAACGGGCTGGACCCCACACGTTATCTGGAATCCGCCTACAGGCCCGAACAGGTTGTGGCCTATATGGAGGCCCATATAGAGCAGGGCCCCGTGCTGGAAGCCGCCGATTTGAGCGTTGGCGTGGTCAGCGCCATTGCCGCACAATACCGCTTTAAGGTGAGCATACAGGGGGTGGCGGGCCACGCAGGCACCATGCCTATGTCCTTGCGCAAAGATGCACTGGCCGCAGCCGCAGAAGCCATGATGGCGATCGAACACATTGGAGCCGCTGGTCCTGCGGATCTGGTGGCCACAGTTGGCCAGTTGCATGTGGGGCCGGGGGCCAGCAATGTTGTGCCCGGCCAGACCACCTTTAGTCTGGACATCCGCGCTGGCACGGAACAGGTGCGTGATAAGGCCGCAACCGCAATTTGCGAAACCTTGCAAAACATTGCCGACAGACGCGGCGTGGGCCTGAGTATTGAACTCCAGAACGACCTGCCCGCCACCCCCTGCAACCCCGAGCTGACCGCGCAGCTGGCCGCATCCGTAACCCACATTACCGGGCAGGCCGCGCTCAGACTGGTCAGTGGTGCCGGGCATGACGCCATGGTCATGGCGGCTCTCACGCCGGTGTGCATGCTGTTCCTGCGTTGCCACCAGGGGATCAGCCACAACCCGGCAGAAGCCGTGCGGCATGATGACGTGCATACGGCCTTGCTGGTCATGTTGGATTTTATACGCACATTTGCCACCACCACAGCATACAAACCAACGGAGTTTTCTGCATGAATTCCACTTTTTTCCGGCAGATTGACCCACCCCAGCGGATGTTGATGGGCCCCGGCCCCATTAACGCGCACCCCCGTGTGCTGCGTGCCATGTCCGCTGACATGCTGGGCCAGTTCGACCCGGAAATGACAGAGTACATGAACGAAACCATGGCTCTGTACCGTCAGATTTTCATGACGCAGAACCAGTGGACCTTTCTGGTGGACGGCACGGCCCGTGCAGGTATTGAGGCAGCTCTGGTCTCGCTTGTGGAACCGGGCGATAAAATTCTGCTTGTGCGGGCGGGGCGCTTTGGCCTGCTGCTTTCCGAAATAGCAGAACGCATTGGCGCACAGATTTGCGCACTAGACCTGCCATGGGGCGAAGTAGCCACACTGGCGCAGATAGAAGACGCGCTTAAAATCCACAAACCCAAAGTGTTCGCCTGTATTCATGGCGACACCTCCACCACCATGGCCCAACCACTTGAAGGTGTGGGCGCACTTTGCCGCAAATACGGCGTACTCTCCTACACCGATGTTACGGCAACGCTGGGTGGCATGGCCATTAACACGGATGTGTGGGGGATTGATGTGGTCTCCGGCGGGTTGCAAAAATGCATGGGCGGGCCGCCGGGTTCCGCCCCCATCACCATATCCGACCGGGCGGCGGAACATATTATGGCCCGCCGCCATGTGGAGGCCGGAATCCGGGCGGAAGGGGCCACCAACGGCACCCGGGCGCGCATTTTGTCCAACTACTTCGATCTGGCCATGGTCATGGATTACTGGTCGGAAAAGCGCCTCAACCACCATACCGAGGCCACGACCATGCTCTACGGCGCGCGCGAGGCCGCATGTATTGTGCTGGAGGAAGGGCTGGAAGCGCGCTTTGCCCGCCACGCCCAATCCAGCGCCTGCCTGATTGCCGGGCTACGCGCCATGAACCTGCGCATTTTTGGCAATGACACACACCGCATGACCAACGTAACCGGCGTGTGGATTCCCGATGGGGTGGATGGCGAGGCCATACGCACCCGCATGCGTGATGATTTTGGCATAGAAATTGGCACCGCCTTCGGCCCGCTGGCAGGGCGCATCTGGCGCATTGGCACCATGGGGTACAATGCCGTCAAACATAAGGTGCTGCTGACCCTTGGCGCGCTGGAAGCCTGCCTTGCGGCACAGGGCCACCCCCTGCCCCGTGGGGCCGCAGTGGATGCCGCACTGGCGGAATGGCCATAACCCGCAGGCCACAGACAAAAGGACCGCACGCGCATGAAACTGGATGACGCCCGGACCATTCAGACACTCACACACTGCTCGGACCAGTACGAACACGCACTGGCCGAGAACGATGTTACCGCACTGGATGCCCTGTTCTGGCAGGGACCGCAGACCGTGCGTTACGGGGTGGGAGAAAACCTTTATGGTGCGGCAGAAATTGCCGCATTCCGCCGTAACCGCACGGGCGGTTCCCCCCCACGCACCATGCTGCGCCGCACCATAACCCCCATTGGCCCAGATGCGGGGGTTGTCAGTCTGGAGTTCCGCCGCATCGGCTCCACCCGCACGGGTCGGCAGATGCAAACATGGATCAACACCCCCAATGGCTGGAAAATTCTGGCGGCCCATGTGTCCATCATGGCCGAACAGCCAGAAACCGAACGGCCCACACTGTAAGGAAAGGAGCATGTCATGACCACGCCTCCCTTCTCTGATGAGGTTCTTGTTGCCGCCCGCGCGCAGGCCATGGAGCTTGACCTCCCCCCGGCCTGCGTTGCCGGTGTTATTGCCAACACACACGTCTTGCAAAACTATGCTGCCCTTGTCATGGATTTTGCACTCCCCGACACATGCGAACCAGCGGGGGATTATACACCATGACCCGCTTTGCAAGTGCGCTGGGCATTGCGCAGGACATCCGCAGTGGCAAACGCAGTGCCGCCTCCATTATGCAGGCCGTGCTGAGCACCATAAACCAAAATGACGCCGCCATTCACAGCGTAACCCACCTGTTTGCCCAACAGGCCATGGAACAGGCGCACGCGGTGGACGCCAAAGTGGCCCGCAAGGAAGACCTGCCCCCGCTGGCCGGTGTGCCATTTGGGGTTAAGGACCTGTTTGATATTCAGGGCCATGTCACCACCGCAGGGTCCATTGTGCTGCGCAATACGCCCCCTGCGGCACAGGATGCCGCCATTGTGGCCCGCCTGCGCGCCGCAGGAGCCATTCCGGTGGCAACGCTGAACATGGACGAATTTGCCTACGGTTTTGCAACCGATAACGCCCATTACGGCATTACCCGCAACCCGCATGACACAAGCCGTATGGCCGGTGGCTCCTCCGGCGGGTCGGCGGCGGCCGTTGCTGCGGGTTTTCTGCCACTCACTTTGGGAACAGATACAAACGGCTCCATCCGTGTTCCCGCATCGCTTTGCGGGGTGTGGGGGCTAAAACCCACCATAGGCCGCCTACCGCGCGCAGGAGCTTACCCTTTTTCCGCCAGTCTGGATGTTGTGGGGCATTTTGCCGGCACGCTGGATGACCTTATGACCGCTTTCTACATTATGGCGGGCAGTCCGGCAGAACCCGCCCCCCAGAACCTGCGCGCCGCATGCCTTGGCGGCTGGTTTGCTCAAAATCTCAGCCCTGCCCTTGCTGCCGCCATAGGCCGGGTCTGCCAGCACCTTGGGCTTTCGGGCACAGTAGAACTGCCACAGACACCAACGGCACGGGCGGCCTCGTTCCTTATTACTGCGGCAGAGGGTGGCACGCTCCACCTGCCCCGCCTACGCGCGGCAGCGGAGGAATACGACCCCGCAACCCGTGACCGGCTGTTGGCGGGCGCCATGCTGCCCGCCAGCACCTACGTGCAGGCCCAGCGTTTCCGCCGCTGGTTCCGCCAGCAGGTGCATGCCACATTTGAGCAGGTGGATGTGCTGATTGCCCCCGCCGTGATGTGCGAAGCCCCCCGGCTGGATGACCCAACCGTTATGGTGGATGGCAAACCCGCATCCGCCCGCGCCAATCTGGGCCTGTACACCCAGCCGATCAGCCTGCCGGGCCTGCCTGTGCTAAGCCTGCCACTCAGCAACACTGGCACCCTGCCACTGGGTCTGCAACTGATTGCAGCCCCCGGGCGCGAGGCCGCACTGTTCAGCCTTGCCCGCAAGCTTGAACAGGCAGGTCTTGCCGGGCGCTGCCCACTGGACGCACAACAGGCAGCCTGAAAAACGCCTGAAAGGATAATGTTGAAATAGAAGGTTGCTCTTTCGTCTGTTTACGGTCAACCATTTCGTTACCGACACATTGCACGAAAGAATGCCTATGCACCGGTTTCTGCTTTTTTTGGGTTGCGGGCTGGCCGCTCTTGCGGCCGGCCATGCCCACGCGGGCGTGTTGTCCGATAATATTGGACGTGGAAGTTGCGCAGTCAGCAAGCAAACCGATGTTGCAGTCACCATGCGCGATGGCGTTGTGCTGCGGGCGGATGTGTACACCCCCGCCACAAAGGACAAGGTGCCCGTTATTCTGATGCGCACACAGTATGGCAAGACTGGCGCGCAGACTGACCCATCCCGCTTCCAGTCGCCCGGCTGGTTTGCATCGCACTGCTATATTGTGGCGGTGCAGGACATTCGTGGCCAAGGCAAATCCGGTGGTGTGTTCTACGAGTATCGTAATGACCGCGATGACGGGTATGACACCGTGGAATGGGCAGCCCGCCTGCCCGGTTCCACCGGCAAGGTTGGCATGTATGGGTCTTCCTACGTTGGAGCAACCCAGTGGCTGGCCGCAACGGCCACCCCTCCCTCGCTCGCCACCATTGTGCCCTCCAACACCGGCTCGGATTACGGCGATGGCTGGACCTATGAGGATGGCGCCTTCCGTCTGGCTTTTATTGAACCGTGGATGATGGAGGACATTGCCTCCTCCGCGGCAGAAAACCGGGGGGACAAAAAACTGGCCGCAGAACTGGCCGCACAAGGGCACAATGCTGCGGTGCTGATGCGCCAGATCCCCTACGCCACGTTCACGCCCTTTACGGTGGACGGCAAAAATGTTGCCCCGTATTTTTACGATGCGGTCAACCACTCCACATCCGACGCCTACTGGAAAGAGTTCGACATCAAATCCCGCTATGCCAAGGTTACCGTACCCGTGCTGGCGTTTGATGGATGGTATGATTCCTTCCTGAGCGGCGCACTGGAAAACTTTAACGGCATGCAAACACAAGGTGGCTCGGCCACTGCGCGCGCCAACCAGCGGATTGTAATCGGGCCGTGGGACCACATTGGTTGGGGCCGCCCGGATTCCAGTGTCAGCCCACGGCTCAAGGCCATTGGCCCCGTAGCCAACAGCCCGGTCAACGAACTGATGCTCCTGTGGTTCGACCATGTTTTGAAAGGCATGGACAACGGTGTGCAGACCGGCCCGCGCGTGGACTACTTTACCATGGGCGAGAACCGCTGGCACAGCGCATCCTCCTGGCCCATTGCAGGAACACATTACCAAAAGTGGTATCTGGGCAGTGGCCGCAGCGCGTCCTCCGTTATGGGCGATGGCAGCCTGACACCTGACCAACAGGACAAGCACAGCAAAACAAAGACCGACACATTTGTTTACGACCCGCACAACCCCGTACCCAGCGTGGGGGGGCACTCCTGCTGTGAATGGAGCTTTGGCCCACAGGGGCAGTACGACCAGTCCCAGATTGAGCAGCGGCCTGACATACTGGTCTATACCAGCAAACCACTGGATACGCCCATGGCCGTAACCGGCCCGATTACAGTTGACCTGTTTGCCGCCTCCACCGCAACAGATACGGACTTTACCGCCAAACTGGTGGATGTTGCCCCCGATGGCACGGCCCTTAACCTGAACAACGGCATTCAGGTCGCACGCTTCCGCAAATCGCTCTCCACCCCGGAACTGATAACACCCGGAGAGGTGTACGAATACCGGATCAAGGTCTGGCCAACCAGTAACCTGTTTTTAACAGGTCACAGCATCCGGCTGGAAATTTCTTCCAGCGATTATCCGCAGTTCGCACCCAACCCCAATACGGGGGAAGTTTTTGGCCAGTCCGACCGCATGCTTGTTGCCACGCAAACCATTCTGCATGACCGCAGGCATCCCTCAGCGCTGATCCTGCCCGTTATCCCCGTAACACAAGGGGGGGATCATCCGCCTGCGTTGTAAATATCTGGTTCCGGGGTGTGGGGTGGAGCAGTTTTTCCACCACTTCCGCGGCAACAAGTGCGGCTATGACCTCTGGCCGTTTATCGCGCACACCCCGCTCACCTATAGGGCAGACCAACGCGGCCAGTTGCTCGGGGGTAACCCCGACTTCTGCCAGGGATTTTTCAAACCGCATACGTTTTGTGCGTGACCCTATAAGCCCCACATAAGCCAGACCGGGTTGCTGGAGAGCGGCTTCCACAATCAGTGCATCCAGCGTGTGCGATGGGGTCAGCACCAGCACACCCGCACCCGGCGGAGCGGTTGCCAGCACATCCTCCCATGCGGAGGTCACGCAGGCTTCCACCCCATCTGGCACACTGCCAAATTCATGCGCGCGCGGGTCCACCCAAACCAGCCGCAACGGCAGGGGGGCCAGCGCGTAGGCCAATGCCCGCCCCACATGCCCCGCCCCGAACAGGAACAGGCTTGGGCGCTCGGCACTGTGCTGCGCTATCTGCTGCTCAAGCTGGGTGCATAAGGGAGGGGTCAGCACCTCCAACCGCACGGCCACGCGGCCACCGCAGCACTGGCTGACATTGGCGCCACCCAGCACAATCTGCTGCTCGCGCAGGGCCTCGCCCGAGTGGAGCATGGCGCGGGCATGCTGCTCGCACGCCAGTTCCAAAGCCCCCCCACCCACCGTGCCCGCAACAACAGCGTGCCCTACCAGCATAAAGGCCCCTTCCTCACGCGGGGTGGAGCCACGGGTTAGCGTTACGCGTGCCACCACCAAAGGTTGGGGGGCCTGCCGCCACTGACTGAGCAGCGTATTAGGTGTGTACCTGCGCATGACCTACTCCACCTTTTGAGCGCAGGCGCTCGGCCACGCGCAAAATCTGTTCGGGCGTTGCCGGAGCGTTCAGCCCCGGGTAGGTACGGTATTCATCCACACTGGCCAGTGCATCGGAAATAGCATGCAATACTGCCAGACCATGCACAAAGGGGGGTTCACCCACCGCCTTGGAGCGGAAAATGGTCTCCTCCCTGTTAGGCAGGTTTTCCATGAGTTTGACATTAAAAATGCGAGGCCGGTCGGAGCAGGCGGGAATTTTGTAGGTGCTGGGCGCATGGGTGCGTAAACGGCCCGATGGGTCCCAGAACAGTTCCTCCATGGTCAACCAACCAGCCCCCTGCACAAATCCGCCTTCTATCTGCCCAATATCAATATCGGGGTTAAGGGAAAGCCCGGCATCGTGCAGAATATCCACCCGCTCCATACGGTTTTCGCCCGTTAGCAGGTCCACCGCAACCTCCGCGCAGGCCGCACCATACGCAAAGTAATAAAACGGGCGGCCGCGCCCGGTCGCACCATCCCACGAGATTTTGGGTGTTTTGTAAAACCCTGTGGAAGACAGGGAGATACGCGCCATATAGGCCGCATTGACCAGCGTTGCAAAAGGCACCAGCGTGCCCCCCATAGCAACGCCTTCAGCCGTAAAATGCACCTGTTCGGGCGGCACCTGCCATTTGGTGGCGGCAAAAGCGATCAGCCGGTCCTTGATGGTGCGCACCGCAGCCAGCACGGCCATGCCGTTCAGGTCCGCACCGCTGGAGGCGGCGGTAGCGGATGTGTTGGGCACCTTGCCGGTGGTGGTGGCGGTAATACGCACCCGGTCATGCGGCAACCCGAATTCGCGCATGGCAATCTGCACCATTTTGGTGTGCAGGCCCTGCCCCATTTCCGTGCCGCCATGGTTCACCTGCACCGAACCATCGGTGTACACATGCACCAGCGCCCCTGCCTGATTGAAGTGGGTGGCAGTAAAGGAAATACCAAATTTGACCGGGGTTAACGCAATACCGCGCCGTATGTGTGCGCTGGTCTTGTTGAACTCCCTGATCTGTGCGCGACGTTTGCGGTAATCACATTCCTGCGCCAGTTGGGTCATGACCTCCCCGGCAATGGAATCCTCCACGGTCATATGGTACGGGGTCAGGTTGCGTTCGGTCGTGCCATACACATTACGCAGGCGCACATCCAACGGGTCCAGACCGGTGGCGAAGGCGATTTCATCCATCACCCGTTCGGCTGCTGCGGCCCCCTGCGGGCCACCAAACCCACGGAACGCGGTGTTGGACTGCGTGTTGGTGCGCAACGGTATGGAACGCAGGCGCACATCGGGGTAGTAATAGGCGTTATCGGCATGGAACAGGGCGCGGTCGGTTACCGGGCCGGACAGGTCTGCCGACCAGCCACACCGCGCGGCCAGTTCCATGTCCACCCCCAGCACGTGGCCCTGCTCATCAAAACCCACGTCATAATCAATGACAAAATCATGGCGCTTGCCGGTGATCATCATGTCATCATCACGGTCAAGGCGGAGTTTAGCGGGGCGGCCTGTGCGGGCGGCGGCAAGGGCTGCAAGGCAGGCCACAATGTTGGCCTGTGTTTCCTTCCCGCCAAAACCACCGCCCATGCGCCGCACTTCCACGGTGACCAGATTGTTGGGGCAGCCCAGAACATGGGCCACCATGTGCTGGGTTTCGGTCGGGTGCTGGGTGGAGGAGCAGACGCGCATCTCCCCGTCCTCGCCCGGCCATGCAAGAGCTGCCTGCCCTTCCAGATAAAAATGCTCCTGCCCGCCAATGGTCAACTGGCCTGCAAGCCTGCGGGGAGCACTGGCCAATGCCTGCGGGGCGTTGCCGCGCGTCATTTCCAGCGAGCGGCAAACCAGAGCGCTCCCCTGCGCACGGGCCTGCTCTATATTCAGGACCGCAGGCAGGTCCTCGTATTCCACCTTTGCCAGAACGGCGGCGTGGCGGGCGGCGTGGCGGGTCTGGGCCACCACGGCAAACAGGGGCTGGCCGCAAAAAAACACGTGGTCTTCGGCCAGCAGGGGTTCATCCCCGGCCCCCACGGAGCTGATCTGGTTATGGTGTGCAATATCACGCGCCGTAAGCACACACACAACGCCGGGATAGGCCTGAACGGCCCCCAGATCCATGTTGACAATACGGGCATGGGCACGGCTGCTCAGCCCAAGGGCCACATGCACGGCATTGGGGGGGAGTGGCACATCATCCACATACCGGGCCTCGCCCGCCACGTGCAGGTGGGCACTTTCGTGCCGCAAGGAGGAGCACGCCCCTCCCGCCACCAGTGTGGGGTTATGGGAGGGCGTGGCACCCGGTTGGGCTTGGGCTTGGGCTTGGGCTTGGGCTTGCTGTGCTACCGTTTTTTGTGGGTCAACCATGCGCCACCTCCTGCCAGTTCTCTAATGTTTGGGAGTTGGACGGGTTGCCTGTCGCCCCTACAGCAAACAGACGGGCCAGCAGGTTGGCCGCAACCGTTGCGCGGTACCACGCACTGGCGCGCATATCCGACAGAGGAGTAAAATCCTCCTTTATGGCTGTCTGCGCGGCAAGCAGTGTAGCCTGTGTGCATGTTTGGCCCACCAGTGCGGCCTCCGCCCTTTTGGCGCGGCAGGGTATGCCCGCCATGCCACCATAGGCCAGACGAGCCTGCTCTATGGCGCCGTCCTCTGCCAGAACCAGCACAAACGCCCCCAGCACGGCTGAAATATCCTGATCAAAGCGTTTGGAAACCTTATACACCCCGCACACGCTGCGTGGTGGCAGCGGGGGAATAAGCACACCTTCTATGAACTCGCCCGGACGGATATCCTGCTTACCGTATTCCACAAAAAATGCTTCCAGCGGCACAACCCGGTGCTCCGGCCCACAGCGCAGGTGTAACTGCGCACCGGCTGCCATAAAAATGGGCGGACCATCACCAATAGGCGAGGCATTGCCAATATTGCCACATACCGTGGCGGCATTACGCACCTGTGTGGAGCCAATGCGCCGCAATGTATCTGCCGCGGCAGGCAGGTGGGCAACCAGATGGGGCATGGCCTCGGTGTAGGTAACACCAGCACCTATCCACAACGCGCCATCTGGGCGGGTATGGACCTTGTGCAGGTCCTGTGCCGTGCGCACGGCAATAATATGGGGGAGCTGGCGCAACCTTTTGGTCACCCACAACCCCACATCCGTGCCACCCGCCACCAGAACCGCCGCCGGGTCCTGCGCGTAGGCGCTGGCCAGCGCATCCACACTGGCGGGGAGCGTTACGCGCCCTTCGGGACTGTGCAGTTCCACCGTTTTGCCATCCTGCAGGGCGCGCAGGCGTGCGGTGAAGTCTGGCGTGCGCGCACTGATGGGTTCGCCGTGTTCAGCGCAGTAGGCTGCGGCTTTTTTCATGGCGCGCACAATGGGGGCGTAGCCCGTGCAGCGGCACAGATTGCCTGCCAGAGCCTCGTTTATCACGCGTTCGCCGTCCAGCGTGCCTTCAAGCTCCGCCAGATCCGCCCGCGTGGACAGCGCCACCATGGACATGACAAAACCGGGTGTGCAAAAACCGCATTGCGAACCATGTTCGTCCACCATGGCCTGCTGCACCGGGTGCAACTGGCCACCGGTCCCGCGCAGGTCCTCCACAGTTAAAAGCTGCGCGCCATCCAGCATCCACACCATATGGATGCAGGCATTGACCGCACGCCACACCAGTGCATCCTGCTCCAGCCGCCCGACCAGTACGGTGCAGGCTCCGCAATCGCCCTCGTTACACCCTTCCTTGGTGCCTGCGCGGTTTTGCTGGTCACGCAGCCAGTCCAGCAGGGTCATCTGTGGCGGCAGGTTGGACAGGGTGTGGAGTGTGTCCCCCACATAAAAGCGGATGTGCTGGCGCATGTGTGCCCTCCCGGCTTATGTTTTTATGCGTATCAGGCACAAAGTTTGCAAAATTATGGTAATCAGTCCGTAGGAACGGGTCCGACATGACCACTGGCGGCCTGCGGTTTGTCCTGCGCACCCACCACGTTCCAGACCGGTGTTTCCAGTATCACCGTATCCTGCTCCACCGTCTGCTCGGTGGAGCACAGATTGCCAAAGTTGAACACCAGATGCAGCACAATGGCGGACAGTGCGCCCAGCGTAATGCCACTCCCAAAAATAACCTGCATCCATGCGGGAAAATGGTCGGCAATATGCGGCTGGGCCGTCGCCAGCATGCTCAGCCCGATGCTGGTGCCCACAATAACCGTGTTGTTCAGGTTATCAAAATCCACTTTAACAAGGGTCTGAATACCCACAACGGCCACGGCGGCAAACATGGCCAGCGCCGCGCCCCCCAGTACGGGCAAGGGCACACTGGCAATAATGGCGGCAAGCTTGGGCAGGCAGCCAAGCCCCATCATAATAAATGCCGCCGCCACCACAACCCAGCGGCTGGTTACACGCGTCAGCCGCACAAGGCCCACATTCTCGGCAATGCAGGTGTAGGGGAAGGAGTTAAGCACCCCACCAATAATCGTTGCCAGACCATCCGCACGGATCGCGCGCGTAATATCGGTCGAGGTAATATCCTTTTTAACAATGGAGCCTGTGGCAAACACGTCTCCCGTGGTTTCCAGCATGGTAATAATCATAACCACCAGCATGGATAGCACAGGCACCACATGGAAGGTGGGCATACCAAAGTAAAAAGGCTGCGCAACCGTAACCCACGGGGCGGACAGCACACCACTAAAACTGGCATCCCCCAAAAACCATGCGGTCAACGTGCCCACAACCAGCCCGAACAGCACGGCAATACTGGCCACAAACCCCTTGAACATACGCTGGATAAACAAAATGGAGACCAGCGTGCCCAGCCCATACGCCACGTTGCGCATGTTAACCGGGTTTTGCATAACCCCCGTGCCCTGCCCGTTAACAATATCGTTCGCGGCCACCGGCAGCAGGGCCAGCCCGATAACCAGAATGACCGAGCCGGTCACCACGGGAGGGAAGAACTTGACCAGCCTGCCAAACCACGGTGCGGCCAGAAAGGTAAAGATCCCACCCGCAATGACCGCGCCAAAAATCTGGGGCAACCCCTGCACGCCCCCACCAGCCGCCACGCCAATGGCGATCATGGGGGTGACGGCCACAAAGGTAACCCCCTGCAACAGCGGCAGCTTGACCCCAATGTAACGCCCAAGCCCTGCGGACTGGATGAAGGAGGCAATGCCACAGGTAAACAGGTCCGCCTCGATCAGATGTTCAAGGGCGGCGCGGGGCAGGCCCATAGCACCTGCCAGCAGAACAGGCACAATAACGGCGGCTGCATAGAATGTAAGCACATGCTGCAGACCATAGAACCCGAGCTTCCATACCGGAAGCATCTGGTCCACGGGGTGAACGGCCTGTGGTGTTTTGCTGGCTGGTTGCATGGTTCAACTCCCCCTATAGGTCGAATAGGCGTATGGGGCGACCAGCAGGGGCACATGGGCATGCCCGCTGCCGCCAAGACCAAAACAGATTGGCACAATATTCAAAAAAGGTGGCTCGGCCAGCGGCGTGCCCTGCTGGCGAAAATACGCAGCCACTTCAAACTCAAGGCAGTATGCGCCTGCTTCGAGCTCCAGCGCCTTCAGCTCCGGGCAGCGGCCATCCGCATCGGTCTGCCCTTCGAACAGCACACCCGCAGCGCCACTCAGGCGTAACGCCACCCCCACCGCCGGACGCCCCGAAACCGTGTTGAGAACGTGGGTTGAAAGAGAGCTCATGCCACCACCTTATCGTGCAGACGTAATGCGGCTATTGCGTCAATCTGGTGCAGGGCCTCGGCCAGTTCGGCCTGTGGCGTGCTGGCCAGCCGCCGCTCCATTGCCTGAGCAATAACCTGTTTGGCATGCCCGCCCACCTTGCGCACGCAAATAACAAACGGCATGCCAAATTTTTGCGTGTACGCATCATTCAGTGCGCGAAAATGCGTGTATTCCTCTGGCGTTAACCGGTCCAGACCAGCCCCGCCCTGCTCCTGTGCGGAGGCTTTGGTCAGTCCCGGGTCCACCCCAAGGCGGTGCCCCAGCTCGGGGTGGGCGCGCACAAGAGCATACTGCATCGCCTGCTCCGCGGAACGCATGGCAGCGGAAAACGCCGCGCACATGCTGCCAAGGTCAGCAAAAGGGCGGCTCTTGGCTGCCGCAGCTGCAACCCATGGGGAGTGCTCGTAAACACTGCCAAACACCTCCACAAAGGCGGCATCGGGCATGGCGTTAACCTGCGCCAGAGTCAGTGTGTCAGGCGCGGTCATGCCGGGTGGACCTCAAGCCAGTGGCGGGCAATATCGGCCCGGGTCGCTACCCATGCATCGGCATGGGCGGCCACATGCTCCAAAAAGCGGGCCACAGCCAGTGCGCGCGCAGGTTTGCCCGCCAGACGGCAGTGCAGACCAATGGACATCATACGCCCCCCCTCACGGTAGAGCATGTCAAAAGTATCGCGCAGGTACTGGAAGAACTGCTCCCCCTCGGTAAAACCGTTCAGGGCGGCAAACTTCATGTCATTCACATCCAGTGTGTACGGCACAATCAGTTGGGGTTTGCCGTAACGCCGGTCGTAATAGGGCAGGTCGTCTGCGTAGGAATCCGCATCGTATAAAAACCCGCCTTCCTCCACCACCAGTCGGGCGGTGTTGGGGCTGGTGCGGCCCTGATACCACCCCATAGGGGGCGCGCCCGTTACCTGTGTGTGCAGGGCAATGGCCTCGCGCATGTGGGCGCGTTCCACATCCTCTGGCACGTTCTGGTAATCTATCCAGCGCAGGCCGTGGGTTGCGATTTCCCACCCTGCACTGTGCATGGCGGCAACTGCTGCGGGGTTGCGGGCAAGCGCCATGGCCACCCCAAAAACCGTAACCGGCACCCCAGCTTTTGCAAACAGGCGGTAAAGCCGCCAGAAACCCGCACGGCTGCCGTACTCATACAGGCTTTCCATCTGCATGCAGCGCGCACCCACTATGGAACTGGTGCCCACCATTTCGGACAAAAAGGCCTCGGACCCGCGATCCTTGTGAAGGACGCAGTTTTCCGCGCCCTCCTCGTAGTTAATCACAAACTGCACGGCTATGCGCGCGCCACCGGGCCACTGTGCATCTGGCGGGGTGGCGCCATAACCGATCATGTCACGCGGGTATGTCTGGTTCATTTTTATCCCGTTTTACGCTTGTTTTTTCTCAGACCTGCTCGGGCGGGTCAAAGCTGGTCAGTTCGTCCACATTATAGTCCAGCAGGCTTTGCAGGTGCAGTGCCCCGTCCTCCACAAACAGGCTACGGCCAATGCAGGTGGTCAGCTTTTCCACCCCAAAGCGCATGCCGCTGATGGTGGCCCCGGCAAGCCCCATGCTGGGCATGGCAGAGAAGGTAAAGTTGTAGATGCACTGCATCATGGGAGCGAGCGGGTCGCCTGCTTCAAGCGGCTGGAACTGGAACGCGTTGCTCAGGTACGGGTGGCTCCCCAACAGTGCGCTCTGCTCATCCGCGGGGGCTTCAAACCGGTCTTTCCAGAGGGCAATACGGCTGGAAATACGCGCAAGTTCGGGCCGCTTGGTCAGGTCGATAATAAAGCCCGTGCCAATGATCAGGAAGTCAAACTCCATCTCACCTTTGGGGGTGGTCACCACTACGGCCCCGTTTTCCTCCCGCACGGCGGTCCATGGGGTGCCGGGGTGGTAGGCAAAATTGGTGTGCTGGCGGCAACGCCAGAATGTGTCCTGCGGGGGCGGCTGGTTCAGGTCGTAAATCTTGTACATAAAGCGCCAGCGCAGCAGGTCCGACAGATCGGCCAGATAGCTCAGGAAGCCCGCATTTTCCATCCAGCGATACGGGTTGACTGTGGGGATCTGCTTACGGCGTAGGCACAGGTCCACGCTGGCGGCACCATGTTCGAGCACGGTTGCCGCGTTATCAAACGCAGAGGCCCCGGCCCCCAGCACACCAATGCGCTTGCCACGCAGGGATTCAAAATCAATCTGCTCGCAGGTATGGGCATACCGGCTTTTGGGCAGACCTTGTTTGATAAAGTCGGGCACATGCCATGCGCCACCCCCCTCAATACCGGTTGCCAGCACCGCGCGCCGCGCCCACACAACATGGGCCGCCCCCTCCGTGCCGGTAAAGGTCAGCTTGAGCAGGCCATCCTCCCACGCAATATCGGTC
This sequence comes from Acetobacter zythi, assembly GCF_963921165.1. Taxonomy (NCBI): domain Bacteria; kingdom Pseudomonadati; phylum Pseudomonadota; class Alphaproteobacteria; order Acetobacterales; family Acetobacteraceae; genus Acetobacter; species Acetobacter zythi. The sequence continues at coordinate 68,770 of NZ_CAWUEO010000012.1, read as the reverse complement.
AGGCGCTGTTCGTTACGGACGGGCAGTTCCAGCACATCGCGCAGCCATTTCAGGTAATCCTGCCAGTCATGACGGGAGATTTTATCCAGATCACGCCAGGCCTGCTCGCCGTATTTTGCCTCAAACCAGGACTGCGGGGTCAGGCTGGGAATGCCAAGGTCCGGCCCGGTCACATGCTTGGGTGTGCGCAGGGTGATCATGCGCGCAAAGGTGACCCACGGCCCTTCCTCCCCCTGTGGGGCCATATCAAAAATACAGGTGTTGGTGACACCGCGCCGCCGCAGCCCAAAGCATGTGGCAAGCCCGCCCTGCCCGCCGCCAATAATGGCAACGTCCAGCACATCCTGACCGTTGTGCTGGTGAGGAACGCACCAGTTGCCCGAGGCAAACTCGATTTTGGCAAGATCGTCCCGGACGCGTTTGTTTAGCTGTTCCATACCCATTTATCAGTCCACATTATGCAGATCGGGAATCCTGCGTGGTTCCTGATCGCGCCAAATAAAATCAGACTTACTGTTTCACACACGTATCGTTCTTGTATATGACTTAATTCAGCATGGTGCGTTCGCAAAAAGAGAGCAAAAGCTGATGCCCGTTTTTTCCCGCTTCCTCCGTTATTTCATGGCTGTGGCGCAGCATGGCTCCATTCGCAAAGCCTCGGACGAGTTGCATATTGCCGCATCCGCCATAGACCGGCAGGTGTTGCAGGGCGAAAAAATGCTGGGCACCCAACTGTTCGAACGCCTGCCATCGGGCCTGCGCCTGACCACGGCGGGGGAGCTGCTCCTGACCTCCTGCCGCCGCTGGTCGCGCGACCTGAACGCGCTGCAAACCCAGCTTGATAACCTTAAAGGTCTGCGCCAGGGGTCAACGGATATTTTAATCCCCGATGCCCTGACCAAAGGGTTCCTGCCAACCCTGCTGGGCAAGCTGCGCCAGACACACCCCGGCATTATGGTGAGCGTACACGTGCGCAAAAGCCACGATATGGGGGAACTGCTGGTGAAAGGCCATGCGGACTTCGCGCTCATGTTCAACCCCGGCCACATGCGCGAATTAACAGTACGCACCCACAAGGAAATTCCACTGGGCTTTGTCTGCCTTCCCTCGCACGAGATAGCGGAACTGGACGAGGCACGGTTCAGCCTTTCTGCGGAATACCCCATGATTGTACCCGCACCCCCGCTGGCCCTGTGGCGGCCCATTGGCGTGCTGGAAGCCGAAACAGGGGTCAAGGTCGCAACCGTGGCCAAGGCCGACAATATTCAGATGATCAAATCCATGGTGCTCGAAGGTGCCGGAGTGGGGATTCTGAGCTACCTTGATGCGTATGACGAGGTGCAGAAAGGCCAACTGGCCTTTACCCCCATTACCAACCGCAAACTGCCCCCGCTCACACTGGCCCTGTGCGTGGACCGCTCGCGCCAGCTTTCCACCGCGGCGCGGTTTATTATTACCGAAATTGAAAACTTTTTTGCCGAACAGTTCTAACGGCCCGAAAGCAGACACCCCATGCCCAATACCCCCGACCGCCACGCCATAAGAGGCAGCTTTGTTACCTTTCGCGCCAACCCCTTTGTAGCCCCTGCGCAGGACGCGCTGGTGCTGGAGGAGGACGGGCTGATCATTATGGAGCACGGGCGCATGACCCATTGCGGCTCCTACGCCACCCTACGCGCGCAACTGGGGGGCAACACCCCCCTGACCCACTACCCCGACTGCCTGATTAGCGCAGGTTTTATAGATGCCCATGTGCATTACCCCCAGATTTCGGCCATTGCCTCGTGGGGGGAACAGCTTCTGCCGTGGCTGGAGCAGTATATTTTTCCCACCGAGGCGGAATTTGCCAACCCCGATGTGGCCCGGCGGACCGCCAGACTGTTTTTGTCCGAACTGCTGAGGAATGGTACCACCACGGCTGCGGTGTACTGCACGGTACACCCTCAGTCCGTCGATGCGTTTTTTGAAGAATCGGCACGCCTTGGCACCCGTATGATCGCGGGCAAGGTGCTCATGGACCGCAACTGCCCGCCCAACCTACAGGACACAGCCCAAAGCGGGCATGACCAGTCCGCAGCGCTTATTGCGCGCTGGCATGGCAGGGACCGCCAGCTTTATGCCGTAACCCCGCGCTTTGCCATAACCAGCACCCCCGAACAGCTGGAGCTGGCGGGCGCACTGTTCCAGAGCACACCGGGGCTGTACATGCAGACCCATCTGGCCGAAAATCTGGACGAAATAGCCGCCGTGCGCAGCCTGTTCCCCAACAATACGTCCTATCTGGATGTGTATGCAAAAGCGGGGCTGGATGGCCCACGCGCCATATTTGGCCATGGCATCCACATGAGCGAGCATGACTTTGCCCATTGCCACCACTCTGGCTGCACGCTGGCGCACTGCCCCACATCCAACCTGTTTCTGGGCAGTGGGGCGTTCCGCCTGTTTGATGCCCTCAAACCCACCCGCCCCGTGCATGTCGCACTGGGGACAGATGTGGGCGCGGGCACATCGCTCTCCCTGCTGGCAACAATGGGGGAGGCTTACAAGGTCTCGCTCATGGCGGGGGATACGCGGCTTTCAGCCGCGCAGGCGCTGTGGCTGGCAACGGCGGGGGCCGCCCGTGCGCTGAACCTGCATAACCAGATTGGCCTTATTGCGCCGGGCATGGAGGCCGATCTGTGCGTAATGGACCCCGCCGCCACCCCCCTTATGGCCCAGCGCAATGCGCGCTGCACCAGTCTGGCCGAGCGCCTGTTTACCTTAATGGTGCTGGGCGATGACCGGGCCATACGCGCCACATGGGCCAATGGCCAACTGGTGCATACACGGGCGGAGGCGGCCTAGTACGCCGCCACGCACCCATCGCTCCGCGGGTCGGCCGCCCCTTCAAACAGGCCACTTGCGTGGCGCACCACTGCTCCGGCATGACCCATCATGCTGGTAAAGGGGGCAACACGCTCCACCTCGTGGCCTGCCTGTTCCAGCCGGGCAATAACGCCTGCATCAAACCGGCTTTCTATTTTAAGCGAGTGGCTGTTGCTGCCCCATGTGCGCCCCAGCAGCCAGCGCGGCGCGGTTACGGCCTGCTGTATGGGCACACCAAACATGGCGTAGCGCGTAAACAGGGCGGCCTGCGTTTGCGGCTGGCCCTCGCCCCCCATGGTGCCGTACACCATGACCCGTCCATCCTCAAACCGGGCAAGGGCGGGGTTGAGGGTATGGAACGGTTTGCGGCCGGGCACAAAGGCGTTCCACGCCCCTTCCTCCAGTTGGAAGGACGCCCCACGGTTCTGCCACAAAAGCCCGGTCTGGGGCAGGAACACACCGGACCCGAATTCAAAATACAGGCTCTGGATCATACTGACCGCAACACCGTTGGAATCCACTGCCCCCATCCATGTTGTATCCCCCATTTGCGCGGGCGCTGGCCACGGCATGGCGCGGTGGGGGTCAATCTGGGCGGCCATGGCGTTAAAGCGGGTCTCGTCATCCAAAAAGGTCTGGGCGTCTTCGCTCATCCAGCGCGGGTCGCCCACATGCGCGTTGCGGAACAGGAAGGCATGTTTGGTGGCCTCCACCAGCGCATGCACATAGGCATAGCCGTCCACCTCCTGCACGTTGAGTTTTTCAAACAGTTTGAGAATGGCAAGGGAGGCCACCCCCTGCGTGGGCGGGGGCGCGTTATACACCTGTGCGCCAGCCACACGCGTGTGCAAAGGCTTGGGGGTGGCAACACTGTGGTGGGTAAAGTCCTGCGCGCGCAGGGGGCTGCCTGCGCGGGTCAGGTCGTCCAGCAATTTGTGCCCGACACCGCCTGTATAAAAACTTTCCAACCCGTTGCGCGCCAGACTTTCCAAGGTGTCCGCCAGTGCCGGATTTTTGCGCATATCCCCAGCACCGGGCAGGTGTCCATCTGGCGCATAGGCTGCGGCAAAGGCGGCATTACCCAAAAGCTCGGCCTGTTTTTCCGCCAGAAGGGACGCTTCGCTCAAAGTCAGGGCATAGCCATTTTTGGCGTACCAGATTGCATCTTCCAGCAGCGCATCCAGCGGCAGGGCGGGCTGGAGGGCTGCACTGCGCGCAAGTGCAGCCTGCCAGCCAGAAACCGTGCCCGCCATGGTGTTGGCAGCCCAGCCCCCGCGCCACGGCACGCTGGTATGGCCCGCAGCCGCATAATCCGCCACGCTCCCGTGCAGGGCGGCGGCACCACAGGCCTCCAGCACCTCGGTCCGGCCATCGGGGTAGGAAATCAGCCAGAACGCATCGCCCCCCATACCGGTCATGTGCGGATAAACCGCGCACAGTGTGGCCGCCATGGCGGTAACCGCCTCCAGCGCCGTGCCGCCTTTTTTGAGAATGGCCAGACCGCTCTGGCTGGCCAGATGGTGCGGGGATGTGACCATCCCCCGGGTGGACTGAAAACTATGCAGCATGTTCTGGGTGGCTCCCGCTCTGGTATGGCCAGTCTATTTCATCAGGATACCGCGCTTTTGCGCCAGTCCCCATAAACAAAAAAAGCACGCCCCCATTGCCGGGGTGCGAGAGGCTCGGGTGCTGGAGCCTGCTCCATAGACCTTTATGCCTGACAGCCCGCGCAAAATCTGACAACCATACTCCCCCGAGCACCAAGGCAGGACCCCACCCAATGCCAGATTGTCAGACCGGTTTGCGGCCACAGCAGCCCACCACACCAGAACACGCCGTTTATCTGGCAGGGCCGGGCGTGTTCGCGCAGGATGCGCGCGCGCAAGGAGCACTGCTGGTGGCAGCCTGCGCCCGCATGGGGCTACGTGGCCTTTACCCGCTGGATGCGGAACTGGACCCGCAGGCCCATGCAAGCCCACCCGCCCTTGCCCGCGCCATTGCCCACGCCAATATGGGGCTGATCCGCCAGAGCCATGCTGTTATTGCCGATCTTTCGCCCTTCCGTGGCCCCAATGTGGATGACGGAACAGCGTTTGAAATAGGGTATGCCCACGCACTCGGCCTGCCGGTTTTTGGCTATGCCCACACAGCCACCCCCATGGCCGCCTACCCCGAGCGTGTGCTGGCCTGCGGGGGAAACCTGAGCACGCTCATGCTGGAGAACCGCGCAACACTGGTGGATGAGAACAAAATGACGGTGGAAGACTTTGGCCTGCCTGTTAATCTGATGATCGCCACAGTTCTTTCCGATTCCGGTACAATTTTTTCCTCCGCTCAGGCCGCAATAGCCGCAGCGGCGGCCCATCTGCTTGGCCAACCACCCCGCTAAACCGCGCCAGAGCGCCCACCCTTACCCCCCAACAGACCCGTTTTGCCCACAGGGGTAGCGCACGCATAGCAAACCCCCTTATGCTAGGGGTTCCCTCCGCCAGTTGAAACACGATTAGGAATACGCAGATTGAAACGTAGAGACCTGTTTGCGGCCTCTCTGGCAGCCGGAATAGCAGGGGCAACCCGCCGCGGCTGGGCTGCAACACCCGAGGCCTCCGCCGCCCTTGGTCGCACGGCCCTGCACGGGACCATTCCCCACCTTGTGCCCATTCGCGCCCATGCGGACCAGATCATGGACATAAAGGTCTGCCTGCGCCCCTTCCGCCCCGCAGGCCCACGCATGGATGTGGAGCGTGTGGCGGGCAAAACCGTGGTGCATAATTACGGCCATGGCGGCAGTGGGTGGTCTCTCTCATGGGGGGCGGCCCATATTGCCGTCGGGCATGCCGCGGCAACGCTTGAACGCAAGGTCGCCGTTATTGGCTGCGGCATTATTGGCCTGACCTCCGCCCTGACCGCCCTGCGCGCAGGGCTGGACGTGACCATTTACACCCGCGACCTGCTCCCCCACACCCGCTCCGTGCGGGCCAACGGTAGCTGGACCCCGGATTCGCGCATAGCCCTGACCCAGCAGGCAGGCCCCGAGTTTGCCAAAATATGGGAGCAGATGGCCCGTTACTCTTGGCAGACCTACCGCGATTATCTGGGCCTGCCGGGCAACCCGATCGACTTTCGCGATAACTACACCCTGTCTGACACACCACCAGATGCGGCCGACCACGCCCCCACCCCCACGGACCCGGCCAAGGGCAACTTCGCCACGACCGGCGCTCCGCAAAGCAGTGCGGAATTTGCCGAATACGCCAGCCGGATAAGCGATATTATTCCCGCCCCCGAACTGCTGGCCGGGGCGGACAACCCGTTCCCCGTAGGTTATGCCCGGCGCACACCGCTCATGATCTATAATTTTGGGGCGTATGGCCACCTGCTGCTGGAGGAGTTCCATCAGGCAGGCGGGCGCATTGTTATCCGCGAATTCCATAGCCCGGCTGATCTGGCGGACCTGCCTGAGCGCGTGGTGATCAACTGCCCCGGCTACGCCGCGCGCGACTGGTGGAACGACAAATCCCTTATTCCCATCCGGGGCCAGACAAGCTGGCTCCCGCCCCAGCCCGACGCCCCCTATGCGCTGGAATACAAAGGGGTGGCCATGATCTCCAAATCCGATGGCGTGATGATTCAGGGGTATGACATGAACGGGCTGGGCGAAATGGACGGCGTGGGCAACAGCTTTGAACACGCCGACCGCGCGGAAGCAGAAAAGGCCATAGGCATTATTGAGGACCTTTTTACCCGCTTTCAGCCACGCAACGGATAAGGGGGCATGATGTTTTTTTCCTTTCCCCTTCGCGCAGCCGCTCTTGCCTGCATGCTGGCATGCCTGCCCCACACCGGCGGTGCATGGGCGCAGTCTTACACCACCGGCCACACAGGCGGGCGGGCCGGTGCGGTCCAGCCTGTTTCGTTCTCTGCCGAGCAGGTGGCGCACGGCGCACAGATCTACGCCGGGGCCTGCGCCATGTGCCACGGCGCAGACCTTGAAGGCGGGCATGATGTGCCCGACCTGAGCACGTATTTTACCGCACGCTGGGCCAACACCCCGCTTGACCGGCTGGCCGGGTATATTGCCCACGCCATGCCCCTTATGGCGCCGGGCACCCTGCCCCCGCAGGATACGGCCGCACTTGTAGCGTTCATACTCCACCACAATGGCGCAACCTCCGCCACCAACGCCCCTTTGCCCATGGAAGACGCCCGACTGGCCAAATTCCGCTTTCCTGCCCCCCTTGCCCAGCCGCCAGCCACAGGCGGCAAACCCTAAAGGCTGGCAACCCTGCGTGGGGGGTTACCCCTGCGCAGGAGGGTGGAGCAGCATGTGGCAACGGACGTAGGAATCCTTGTCCTTAAAAATAAACACCACATAATAATCCAGCGCGCGCCCACGCCTGTGCGTGGTGTGGGTGTAAAATGGATACACGTCCTGTGCTTCGCCATACCCGGCAGGCAGCGGTTCGGACGCCATGACCGTATGAACCCGGAACAGCGGCACATAAACATGCACAGGTCCGGGGTTACGCCGCACATGCCACAAATGCCTGCGAAACTTGCGCAGGCGGTCTGGCAGAATGAACACCATATTTTCTTCAATAAACCGTTCATCCGGCTGGGGGTTGCGCAGGTAGCGGGCATCCTCCGGCATGTCGCAAAAATAATTGTAGCCCTGAATAATCATGCCCTGCTTTTAACCCTCCTGCGCCTTGCGCAACAGCCCACCCCGCCCGCCTTCCTTTTGCCCTCCACCGGGCAAAAAGCCAGAAAGCCGTTGTGCCCGCGCGCCAAACGGCCATACTGCTGGCAACTGGCAATAACATGAGGAACCACGCCATGGCTTGGCCGCGTATTCGTTCTATTCTGGCTCCGTGTGCTCTGGCCCTTGTGGGGGCGTGTGCTGCGCAAACCCAGCCCATTGCCACACCGGGGGCTGACAATAGCGTGTATGAAGCCCGCGGGAACGAACCATTCTGGAATTTCAGCATGGCGGCGGGCACGCTGGCCCTGAGCACACCGGACGGCCCACGCCTGACCCGCATGATAACCCATGCCTACACACGCGGCGACACGCGCCATTACGAAGCCCCCGACCTTGCCGTGGCCATTACCCCCACCCCCTGCCAGGACAGCATGAGCGGGCAGATGTTTACACAAACTGTCAGCATTACCACCAAGGAACAAACGCTTAATGGCTGCGGGGGCAACCTTGTGCCCCCCACCCGCCTGAACGCCACGCGCTGGGTTGCCACACAGCTTGATGGCCACATACTGCGCAATGGCAACATTCTGCCCGATGCCCATGACAGCGCAACGGACGAAGACCCCGACCCGGCGGCAGATATGTTTACCCCCACGCTGGACATTAACGACACGGGCAAGGTCTCGGGTTCGGATGGGTGCAACCGTTATGCTGGCGGGCTTGTGTTCGAACGTGACGGCAAGGTGAGCGCCGCCCCGCAAGCGGGCATGAGCACCCTTATGGCCTGCCCGGGCGCGCATGGGCGGGTTTCCAGCCTTTTTGTGTCCCTGTTGCACACCGTGCAGTCATGGACCATGGAGGATGGAACCCTTGTGCTGCATACGCAGGACGGCAAAACCATGCGCCTGCGCCAGACCTTTTAACGCCAGCACACCATGATACCTGCATGGCGGGGGTGCGCGCTCCTGCCATGCGTATTTTTCGCACAAAAGAGGTGGAAAACGACACAACGGAACGGGTCCGTTTTCCATCGACATTGTGAAAAAAGATTTTATAGCGCCGCCAAAGTCGATTTTTAACTGTAAATTTACCATTTTTGTGCAAAAAGTATGAGTGTATTTTAAGCATAGCCTGCTCATAAGGATTCCGAAGCACGCCATGATTCCTCATGTTTTCAAAACTCAACCTTTCCCACTCTATTTTTCCTAAAGTACCACTATGCCCAACTCCCAACTTTCCGGGCCTTTTATCCTGACCAAAGCCAGATTTTACGATAAATTTGTGGACTTGACCCACGAGCAGAGCCAAAAATTCCGCACAGTTATCCATAGCATCAACCAAGAGGAACTTCTGGCCATTACCCTGCGTGCGCTCAAGGGCGCGCAATTACGGGTTTCCAGCATTCTCAGCGTGGCAAAACGCTTTGCAGACCTGAACGGTACAGTGCCGTTTGAAGTCAGCGCCTGCCTTTACAAAAATTTCCTCAAGGCTACCGCGCGCGATACTGGCATTTATACAAAAATTACGTTTGCGGAATACCTGTATTACGCAATCCATTACGAACACTGCAAAGAAGCCTATAACGCCGAAACACTGATCCCCACCATTTACAACCCGACCCAGCCCCTTGGCCGGGTTATGGGGGGACATATTGCGTTGGAAATTGTGCTGTTAAGCATCTGCCAGGCCAACGCCCGACGCCTGAACGAAACAGAATGGCTGGACACAACCCCGGACATGGATTGCCATGCGCATATTATGCACAGCCTCCTGCGCTACCAGCTTTTGACCTTTGAGGATGTGCAGGAAGAGTTCGAGCGCATCATGCTCTACGTAACCGGGTTTGTGCTGGACACCGTGCGCGCACTTTCCGGCAAGGGGGAGCCGGGGCGGCCCTCCCCCTCGCAAGAGGTATAAAATACCCCAAGTCCGGGCATCCGGGCACGAACATGCCCCGCACCATGCCACAAGCAATAGCCACTCAACCACACAGAAAAAAGGCGCCACAGGCAAAGCCGTGACGCCTGCATACAGCCAGAAACCGGCCTGCCTTCAGCCCTGTTACAGGCGTTCCTCCCCCTGCGGGCTGGTAGGCAGCTGCTGGGTGGCGCCGGGCTGGGGCGTGGCGCCAGACGTTGTGTTACCGGGTGCTGTGCTGCCGGGGCTTGTGGAATGTTCCACATCATAAGCCGTGGCTTTTTGTTCGTATGTGCCTTTTGCGCCGGGGTGTTCCAGATCATACAGCTTGGCCTTATTTTTGGCCTCCTTGCGGTATTCGTGCCTACGGTACATGCCTGTTACACACCCCGCCGTAGCGCCCAGAACGGTATGGTTGGCAAAATGCCCACCAACGGCCCCTGCGGCACCGTATTTAAGGCACCCACCCGGTTCGGCCTGCACAACGGTTGTGCCCACTGTTGCGGCCATCAGGCCTGCCAGCGCCAATGTTATCACGCGGTGGTGTCTCATACGCTTTCTCTTTTCCATTCCCAACCGGCCCGACCTTTCCGGACCTGTTTTGATCATGCCTGTATCTGGTGGCAGCATTATGGTTTTTAAAGACCCGGTTTTCCATCGCACCCCGGCATCACCTTCGCCCCACACAACCAGCGTTGCCGCAGGGCATGGCTCCCACCGTGTCTGTACCGTTTACACGGCTTTGCGCAATGGGGCACAGTTGCGCACCGCCCGCACCTGAGCTGACAATATCCCCCACCATGCCAGACACCCCAGCCCCCCTATCCCCCGTAGCCGTATCGGCCCGTCGCATTCTGGTGCTGGGCATACTGGCCGGGCACATAGATGCACTCAGTTTTGCCCATCTGGGAGGGCTGTTTGCCTCGGCCATGACGGGCAACACCACGCATCTTTCGGCCGCACTGGCACATGCCAACTGGCACTATGCGGTGCTGCTTGCCTGTGTGCTCGCCATTTTTTTTGGTACGGGTTTTCTGGCAAGTCTTGCGCGCCTGCGGTGGGGAGCGGCCAATGGCATAGGGCTTATGGCGCTTTTGCTCGTGGTTGTGCAGGCCGCGCAATTTGGCGGCCATGCACGGCTGGCCGAACTTGTGCTGCTGCCTGCCCTTATGGCCATTCAGGGCGAGAGCATTGCCCGCTTTTCCGGCAATGCCATCCAGACTGTGGTCATCACCAGCAACATGCTCAAATGTGCATCTGCTCTGGCCAGCGCCGTGGCTGTGCGTTGCGGGGCCAGCACGGGGGCTGCCCTGCCTGCGGGGGCTATTATTCTGCCCGCACTCTCATGGATCGGGTTTGCCGGTGGGGCCATGCTGGGTGCGCTGGCATTACTGTGGTGTGTGCCTTTGCCCTTTTTGTGGCCCCTGCCATGGCTTGCCATTCTGTATATTGACATGACCCCGGCAAAAACCAGACACTAACAGATATGTCCGCCTCCCATACTCCACGCTGTTCTGCCCGGCTCCTCCGTCTTATGCCCTGCCTGACCCTTGGCGCACTTCTGGCACTGGGCGGGTGTGGCTATTACTCCTCCCGCATTGCGCATAAGGGCCAACTGACCGTACTGGGCATGACCAACGAGGACCTGCTGGCCTGTGTGGGTGTGCCGGACAAAACGCAGGTCATTAACGAGCATGTGCGGATCTACCAGTACACCCGTAGCACCAACATTCCCGCTACGAACGATTCGACGCTGGTTCCCCTGCAAACACTGGTCAACCTGACCCAAACAACCCTTGGCGGCGCGGGAACGAACTGTGTGGCCACCGTCCGGCTGGTGGATGGCAGGGTAACAGACATGCATTACAGTGGTGACAATAACCAGATGATCGGCAGCGATGGGGTGTGCTCCACCATTGTCAAAGGGTGCCTGAACACTCCGGTCCCTTCGGCACACCCTGTATCGGGTACGATTTTTGGCCCGGTTTCCGCCTTTCATGCGCCTGATATTACGGGCTTTTCCCAATCCCCGCAGAACACGCACGCCACCATACCGCAAGACCAGCCTGTCTTGCCCTCCACACAGCCCCACTCTGGTGCCGCAGCGCAGCCCTAGTCCGCCGGTGCGGCCATACACCACCCCAAAAATGCCACAAGGCCATGCAGCAGATAGCTGTTGACCCTCAAAACCAAAGGAGTAGTGTGACGCTGTCAGATTTGTGAATGAATCCGGCAGGTTCTGCACAGTAGGCATTCCGCGCCAGAACTCCAGCAGCTCCTGCCTTACAGGCTACAAAAGGGTTTTTGGAATGGGCATTTATCTGTGCGTAACACTTCTGGGTCTTGACCTGATCGCTTACCTGCTGGGTGGCAACACCGCTGCTCTGGGCGTTGCGGTTGTGGCATTCCTGGTTCCGGTTGTCATTATGAGCAGCTACACGCTGACCCACATTGAAAAAGACGGCACCCCCGACGCTCATCACTGAGCCTTTACGGGTTATCCGTTAAAAAAAACCGCCAGCCCGTAAGGTCTGGCGGTTTTTTTGTGCCCTGACTGGCTAGTGCAGGATCAGAGCGCGGAACACATCGGCCAGTAATGGCTGAATAACGTACTGAATCCCCAGCAGCACCACCATGGGGCTAAAGTCCACCCCACCGGGTGTTGGCAGAACCCGCCGGACCGGGGCCAGAACAGGCTCGGTCAGACGTTCCAAAAACATGCCTATCTTCCAGACAAGCTGGTTACGGCTATCGAGTATGCCAAACGCATACAGATTGACGAAAATACAGGATATAAGGAGAATCCAGCAATAAATCTCCAGTATCCGCGTCAGCACCATGAAGAGCGAAAACACAAACACGATAAAAAACCAGCTCCTTACGACCAGCCTGAAAAAGCATAACACCCTTGGTTATATACGCCTTACAATACAGCTTGACAGAAAAATCGTAAGCCCTGTAAATCACTCGCTAACACAACAGGCGGGGCTGTAGCTCAGATGGGAGAGCGCCTCGTTCGCAATGAGGAGGTCAGGGGTTCGATTCCCCTCAGCTCCACCAACCGCCTTGTTCTTGTGTGAGCTTCATTCAAAATTTGAATTGTCTGTAAACCCTGGCCTCTCAGGGCTGCTGCTTGCCGCGTCCAGCGATTGGCTCTGCCTGCCCATGACCTTGCCGCCATACCGGATTCAGCCTGCCGCAAGCGACCCATGCTCCAAAGCGGCAGTTGTGCCAATGCTCCGCACACCGGCTGCCTTGGCATTGGCCTGAAGGGCGTTTTGCAGGCTCTGCACCGCATCACGCACCAGTTGCACCATGGCATCCCTGTTCTGGTAGCCCCCCAGTTCCAACGAGTTCTGGTACAGGCTCCAGACAGTGGACCAGATAATGGCGGGTGTGAGGTAGAGAGACCACGCGTTATCCGCAGGAAGTGCGTTTTTAATGTCCTGCAAAAGCTGTGCAATTTCCTTCAGATCGAGCGAGATTGCCATATCCTCGCAGGCCTTGTTTTCAACACCTGCGGCAAGGTGCGCCAACTTCCACAAAAGCGCGTCCGGTGTACCTGGGGTGGTATTCATGCAGAATCGTCCTCTCATGGTTATGCAAAAGCATGATGGGCGTGGCCGCCAGACGGAGCAACGCCACCATCAGCGCAGCAGAGTTTCCACCAGTTCAGATTAAAGCGCGCAATCAGGGCGCACACCCCGCAAACACCCCCACCAGCATGGGCATGGCATGCCCCGCCTGACCTGCCTGTCCGCCCATGTGGCGGGTGCGTCCGGTAGGTTTACGCCCCTGCGCGCCAAGGTGGCTGAACACGCACACCCTACTCGCGCATATATGAATATATTCTTGAATATACAGATAATTTTTCAAAAAATCCGAACACTTTATCGGCCCTTCCCATTTCGGAAACAAACCAATTCCATTACATTAGGGAGTTCAGACCTGCCCCAAGGAGCCACTATGCTAAGCCTGAACATAAACGGACAATCCCACCAGGTGGATGTCGACCCAGACACCCCCCTTCTGTGGGTTCTGCGCGATGTTCTGGGCCTGAACGCCACCAAATTTGGCTGTGGCATAGCCCAGTGCGGTGCATGCACCGTGCATATGGATGGCCGGGCCGTGCGGGCATGCAACCTGCCAGTCGGGCTGATTGGGGAGCAACACATCAGCACGCTCGAAGGGGTGGACCCGACAGACCCGGTGGCAAAGGCCGTACAGGCAGCATGGGTAGCGCTGGACGTGGTGCAGTGTGGCTATTGCCAGCCGGGGCAGATCATGGCCGCCATTGCCCTGCTGCGCAGCGTGCCCAAACCCACGGATGAGCAGATAGACAGCGCCATGTCCGCCAATCTGTGCCGCTGCGGCACATATGTGCGTATTCGCGCGGCCATTCACCACGCGGCGGGAGCACTGGCATGAACACACCAACACCACGCCCCACCATGGCCAGCCGCAGGCAGTTACTAGGGGCCGGGGGCGCACTTGTGCTGGCCACATTCTGGCCCACCATGCGCAATGGCCGCGCACAAAGCGCTGCCCGCTCTGGCAGCCCATCCGCCGAACAGGGCATGCTGGTCGAAAACGCGCAGGGGATCTTTGCCCCCAATGCCTATATCCGCATTGCCGCAGACAACCGCATAACCCTTATTCTACCCAATGTGGAAATGGGACAGGGCATTTACACCTCGTCCGTCATGCTCATTGCCGAGGAACTGGGCATAGACATGGCACAGGTGGAAATTGAAGCAGCCCCCCCCGGAGCCGGGGCGGAAATTACGGGTGGTTCCACCTCGGTCATGACCGAGTGGCTCCCGCTCCGTCAGGCGGGGGCTACCGCACGCAGCATGCTGGTGCAGGCAGCCGCCACACGCTGGCAGGCACAGGTGGCGGACTGCACAACCCGCTCGGCCGCAGTAATCCATGTGCCCACAGGCCGCACCCTGCCCTTTGGCGCGGTGGCCGCACAGGCAGCAGCCCTGCCCGTGCCACAAAAACCCACACTCAAGGACCCCGCAACCTACACCTTGCTGGGCAAACCCCAACACCGCATAGACAGTGCGGTAAAAGTGGCAGGCCGCGCCGTTTTTGGCATGGACGTGCAGGTGCCGGGGCAAAAAATCGGCACCGTGGCCGCCTGCCCGGTCGAAGGCGGCACACTGGCCAGCATGGACCGGGCCGCAGCCCTTGGGGTGCATGGCGTGCAGGCCGTGCTGGTCAATACACCCAACAACACGGTGTGCGTGGTGGCCGACCATTACTGGGCTGCCCGCAAGGGGCTGCGGGCACTCAAACCCCAATGGCACTACGGCCCCAACGCCCACGTAACCACCCAGACCCTATATGACCAGTTACACGACGGGCTGAGCGGCCCCGCCATTGTGGCCAACACAAAGGGCGATGCCCCGGCCATTATTGCCCATGCCTCCACCACGCACACCGCCACCTACCAGCAGCCCCTGTTGGCCCACGCCCCCATGGAACCCATAAACTGCACAGCCCATGTGCGGCCTGATGGATGCGACATATGGACCGGCACGCAGATTGCCGACCGCGCGCGGGACACAGCCGCCGAACTGACCGGCCTGCCAAAGGAGAAGGTGGCCGTGCACTGCCAGTATATTGGCGGGGGCTTTGGCCGCAGGCTGGAGCATGAATACGTAACCCAGTGCATAGAATTCGCACGCCAGCTCCCCTACCCGCTCAAAATCATCTGGAGCCGCGAAGAAGACCTGACGCGTGACCGCTACCGCCCCGCCTATGTGGACCAGATGACCGCGGCACTGGATAACAAGGGCTTTATAACCGCCCTGACCCACCGCATTGTTGGCCCCGCCGTGGTCGCACGCTGGGACCCGCCCGAACTGACCAAGGATGGGTACGACGAGGACCTTTCCGTCGCCACCATTATTACCCCGTACACCTACCCCGCCTACCGGCTGGAATTTGCCCGGCGCGAGGCCCCCGGCATTGTCACCGCATGGTGGCGCGGCGTTGGCGGCACGCGCGGCCTGTTTGTGGTGGAAGGGTTTATTGACGAACTGGCCCACCGCGCAGGGGCGGACCCCGTAGCCTACCGGCGCACCATGCTGGCGCAAAACCCCCGCGCACTGGCCGTGCTGGACAAAGCCGCACAGGCCGCAGGCTGGAACACCCCCCTGCCACCGGGGCGCGCACGGGGTGTGGCCGTGCAGTTTGCCTTTGGCACCTACATGGCCAGCATTGCGGAAGTGGAAATGCCAGAACCAGACAACGTTATTATCCACCGCGTAACCGCCGTGGTGGATTGCGGGCGCGTGCTCAACCCCGATCAGGTTGTCTCGCAAATCGAAGGGGGGCTGATTTTTGGCTTCAGTGCGGCGCTTTATAACGAGATCACGCTCGAAGGGGGCCGGGTGCAGCAAACCAACTTCAACACATGGCGCGTCATGCGTATGAACGAAGCCCCCCGCACAATAGATGTCCTGCTCATGCCCAGCACAGAAGACCCCGGAGGTATTGGCGAGGTTGGCACCGCCGCCGCCGCCCCCGTTCTGGCCAACGCCATGGCGGCGGCACAGGGGCGGCGCTACCGCACGCTACCACTCCTTTCCCCCCGCAATGGGGCAACTGGCACGGAGCAGGGCTAATGCGTAACCTTTTACCCACGCGCAGCACCCCCGGCCTGTGTGGCGCTGCCCTGCCCCACCGCCCATTGGGCCGTGCTTATGCCTGCCTCCGTGGCACTTTTTCCGCCTGCCTTATGGGCGGCATAGCCCTGCTGGCCCCCACACCCCATGCCCATGCCGCCGCCTCCGCCAGCGTGGAAAACGGGCGGTATCTGGCCCGCGCGGCAGATTGCGAGGTCTGCCACACAGCCGAGGGCGGCACCCCCTATGCCGGTGGCCGGGCCTTCAGCCTGCCCGGAGTTGGAGTCATGTATGCCCCCAACATTACCCCCGACAAAACCGCAGGCATTGGCGCATGGACCGACCAGCAGTTTGTGGATGCGGTGCGCAAAGGGGTGTCCCCGGGTTGGAAGCACCTCTACCCCGCCATGCCTTACCCCGCCTATGCCCGCATGAGCGAGGCAGAGGTCAGGGACATACGCGCCTATCTGGCAACGCTCCCACCCTCAGCCCAAAAAACACCGCAAAATGCAATCAGATTTCCATTTTCCATACGTGGGCTTATGGTGTTCTGGAACATGCTCAACGGCCCCGCCGCCAACTACGCGGATGATCCGGCCAAACCCGCGGACTGGAACCGGGGGCGCTATCTGGTGGAAGGACCGGGCCATTGCGCGGACTGCCATACCCCGCGCACAGCAACCTTTGGGCTGGATGGCACACGGGCACTGGGTGGCAACGTGGTCAATGGCTGGCGGGCGTATAACCTGACATCGGACAAACAGAGCGGGCTTGGCGCATGGAGTGATCAGGACCTTGCCCAGTACCTTGCCACCGGCCACGCGGATGGCCACGGCACGGCTGCGGGAGATATGGCCGATGTTGTGGGCCACAGCCTGCGCTACCTGAGCGCTGCGGACATTCACGCCATGGTAGTATACCTGCGCAGTATTGCCCCCCTGCATACGGCGGAAGATACCGTAACGCGCACCACACCCTTGGCGGGGGATGCCACACTCCCCCAGAACACACGCGGCGCACGCCTGTATGCCTCTGCCTGTGCAGGCTGCCATATGCCCGATGGCACAGGCCGCCAGTCCAGCTTTGGCACCATAACGGGGGCACGCTCCCTGGGCGCGGATAACGGGCGCAACCTTGTGCAGATTCTTGTACAGGGCAGCGGCATGCAGACCACAACAGGTGTGCAGATTATGCCGCACTTTGCCGGTGGTGGGCTAAGCGAGCGCGATCTGGCCGACATTGCCAGTTTTGTTATGACCCACTTTACCACCGCAACGCCCCACAACATGGAACAGGCCGTCCATAACGCCAAAGAGGCACAATAGCGGGCACCTTTGCAAAACTGCGGCTGAACACGGACTGTATACAAACCGCACAAACAAAAAGGCTGCGGAGCCATAACGCTCCGCAGCCTCTGCTTTGGGCCTGTTAGCCCGCACCAACCACCTGTCAGGCGTTCAGGTAAATGGTTTTGGTCTGCACGTAGGCTTCCAGACCGTGCTGCCCGTCCTCCCCGCCAAGACCACTGTTTTTGTAGCCATGGTGGAAGCCCTGCGGTTCTTCCCCCGCACCACGGTTGACGTACACCTCGCCAAACTCCAACTCCCGCGTCATGCGCAGCACCCGGCCAAGGTCCTTGGTAAACAGGTAGGCTGACAGGCCATACTGGCTCTCGTTCGCCAGTCTCAGGGCTTCATCAAAGTCGCGCACCTTGAGCAGGCACAAAACCGGGCCAAAAACCTCGTGGTGCACAATATCCATGCCGTGGGTCACATTGCTCAGCAACGTGGGAGCATAGTAGGTGCCGTGGTCGTACGGACCACCTGTCAGTCTGTGGCCGCCCAGTTCCAGCGTGGCCCCCTGCGCAATGGCTTTTTGCACCATGGCGTCCACCTTTTCCAACTCCGCCAGACTGACCTTTGGCCCCATATCCGTGCCCTCCTGCATGGGGTCGCCTACTTTGAGTTTTTCCACGCGGGTACGCAGGCTTTTTGTAAACTGGTCGTACACCGCCGCATGCACGTAAGTCCGTTCGTTGGCGGTGCAGACCTGCCCGCCGTTAAAAAAGCGCGCACTGACCGCCGCTTCCACCGCGGCTTCAATATCGGCATCGTCCATAACAATAAATGGCGCCTTACCCCCCAGTTCAAGCCGCACTTCCTTCAGATTTTCGGCGGCTGCGGCCATAATTTTTTTGCCTGCGGGGGTGGAGCCGGTCATGGTAATAAACGGCACATTCGGGTGAGCGACCAGCGGCACACCAACATCGGGGCCATCGCCCGTTACCATGTTCAGCACGCCTTCTGGCAAGCCTGCCTCCTGCGCCAAAGCCGCCAGCGCCAGACCGGAAAGCGGGCTTAGCTCATGGGGTTTGACAACAATGGTGTTGCCAGCAGCCAGTGCGGGGCCAATTTTACGCGCGCACAAAGCAAGCGGGAAGTTCCATGCCGCAATAGCGCCCACAACACCGTGAGGTACGCGGTCGATCAGAATTTTTTCACCCTCACGCTCGCCGGGAATAATCTCGCCTTGCAAACGGCGCGTGTTTTCTGCGGCAAAGCGCAAAAGCCCTGCGGCAAAATCCACCTCCACCCGGGCCTCCGCAATGGGTTTACCCATTTCGGACGTAATAATGCTGGCCAGTTTTTCCTTGTCCCGCACAAGCAGATTTTCCAGCGCGTACAAGTAATCCGCCCTTACGGAAGCCGTTTTGGCACGCCACGGACCAAAAGCCTTGCGGGCAGCGGCCACAGCCTTGTCCACATCCGCAATGCTACCTTTGGCGGCAGCCGCCAACTCCGCGCCATTTGCCGGGTTTTTGATGGTTACGTACTGGCCGGATGCAGGTTTGACCCACTGGCCGTTTATAAACAGGTCATGTTTTTTAACAGACATTTCCAATAGTCTCCTTGCCGTTGTGGTCATGAGTATTGGGGATGGAACACCACTTTATAAAGTGATGATATGTGAGCAGATAGCTGACAAAAAATGAATGCCTTATGCCGTTTGACCGCGCAGGTGGTCCACCAGGCGCATAAGCAGCGGTGTTGCCCCATCGCGCCGCCACACGCAGTAGACCGGGGCTTCGGGCAGGTCTGGCGGGGTCATAACGTGCAGGCCCTGTGCGTGGGGTGCTGGTAGCATCACATCGGGGCTACAGCAGACCCCAAGCCCCGCACGCACACAGGCAAAAATAACCTGATAGGACTCAATCGTTTGAATCCGCCTTGGCGTGACCCTGTTTTTTTTCATCCAGCTTTCAAACACACTGCGGTAAAAACAGTCTGTGTTGAACAAAAGAACATCTGTGCTGGCCCAGTCGATTGCAGCAACAGAAGCCACATGAACTGGCGCCACAAGCCGCAAATGCTGCGTAAAAACCAGACAACTTTCCAGCAGGGGGTGTTCGATTGGCCCATCGGTCAAGGCCAGATCGACCTCACGCTCCATTAACATCCGCTCCAGCGTGTAACTTGCACGTTTGAGCAGTTGCAACTCCACATCCGCAAAAGCCTGCATGAAGGAGGGAAGCCGCTGGGGCAAAAAATGGTGTAACGCCACATCCAGCGCTCCAAGGCGGAGCACACCACGGGGCACGTCGGGTTCAAAAAAATGCTCAAGGGCCGAGGCTTTTTGCACAACCTCATGCGCCTGAGCGTAAAACGCCCGCCCCGCCGGGGTTTCAATCAGCCGCCCCTTTTCCCGCAGGAACAGGGGGTGGCCAACACTCTGCTCCAACTCCCGCAGGCGGGCCGTTACGTTGGAGGCAACACAGTTCAGGCGGCGGGAGGCCGCCACAATGGAGCCTGCCTCCATAACCGCGCAAAAAAACCTGAGCTGTGCAAGCTTGAGGCTATCCATGCCCCAACGGCTCTTAGAACTCTTCGTACGTTGCGGGGTCCTGCCCGAAGGAGCGTCCATCGGGGCGGGCCAGCGTTGCAATATCCTTCATGTCCTGATCGGTCAGTTCAAAGTCGAACACGGACATATTCTCAACCTGCCGTTCGCGGTGCGAGGCTTTGGGAATGGGCACGGACCCGACCTGCACATGCCAGCGCAACACAACCTGTGCCGGACTTTTGCCCAAACGTTTGGCAATACCCGCGATCAGGTCATCGGACAGGATTTTGCCACCACGGCCAATCGGGCTCCAACCTTCGGTCACAATACCGTATTTTTGGTGGTAGGCCCGCATGTCGTCCTGTGGGAAATAGGGCGAAAGCTCGATCTGGTTGATGGTGGGCAGAACACCAGTTTCGGCATTCAGTTTGTCCAGATGCTCGGCCAGAAAATTGCAAACGGCAATGGAGCGCACATAACCACGCTTTTGCGCTTCAATCAGGGCCTGCCATGCCTCCACATACAACCCCTGCTTGGGGTTGGGCCAGTGGATGAAGTACAGGTCGTAATAGTCCAGCCCCGCGCGGTAGAGGGATTCCTCAATACAGGTCAGGGCTTCATCATATTTGTGGTGGCGGCCAGGCAGTTTGGAGGCAATGCTCAATTCCTCGCGCGCGCGCCCACTGCGGCGGACGGCCTGCCCCACGGCCCCTTCGTTTTCGTAATTAAAGGCGCTATCGAGCGCGCGGTAACCAACGTCCAGCGCGCTCACCATGCCTTGCACGCCCGCAGCGCCGTTCAGTTTGTATGTACCAAAAGCTATAAGTGGAAAGCTCCGGCCATCGTTCAGGGTTAGTTCAGGAATGCTCACGCCTGCGTTCTCCTTGATTATGGATGGACCCCGCGCAGTCCCCCGCACGGATCATTCTCAACGCTTCTGTGTGCATGAAGGTTCCCCCATCCACAAGGCGGGAACAGGCAGGCCGGGTACGCATGGTCCACTGGCACGCAGCCCAAAACTGGGCCACCAACCCGGCCACACGGGCTTAAACGGCGGCCCGGCCAGCTTTGCGGGTGTGGGTAATATAGGCCTGCACCGTGCCAAACCCGCTCTCCCACGCATTGAGCAGGCTTTCCAGATGCTCACGGTTGTTCACAAGCCCGCGCGCGATCAGCACACCTTGCTGGTCCAGCAAAAAGGCGGCGGGGAGTTTGTCCACCTCCAGCGCCCGGCCCAATGCGGGATCATTGATAAACCGTGCGGGCAGTGTGCCGGTCTGCTGTGCAAAATGGGTTTGCACAACCGGGTTATCATCCCCCGCCAGAACCAGCTCCAACTGCTCGGTCGCACAGAAGTTGCGGGCAAGTGGGATAACCTTGCGCGAGATCGGGCAGGTGGCGGACACAAACAGAAGCAGGCGGGGCGTAGCCCCACCCGCCAGCGGCATGGTCTGCCCATCCAGCGTTGCAAATGTGCCTGTGGGGCAGGCATCCCCCGGCTGGGGGCCGCGCGCGTTGGTTAACGCGCCCACGGGTGCAATTTCCTGAAAAAGCCTGCGCAGCCTTAGCACCATGCGATACGCCACAAAAAACGCCGCACAGAGCAAAAGGCTGAGCATACCATTCACAAGCACAAGGGTTTGCAGGCCTGCCTGTGTCATGCCTCAGCCCCGCTGCCCATGATGGTGCGTGTGCGATCAGTAAGACCAGATGGCATCGCAACTGAACCAGAACATATTGTTGGTGCCGTTATTGGCGTAGTTGACGGTCGGGTCATCCGTGGGAGAAACACGGTTGAACGGGCGGGTGCCGTTGAGCGACTTGTCCAGCCGCACTTCGGGGCGGATGGAAAAGCTGCCGCGTGGCAGTTTGAGGAACTCTGGCCGGTAGGTCACACCCACGGTCAGTTCCCCATAAGTCGTGCCCGGTGCGGAATCGTAGGGATAGCTGCGCCCGCGCAGTTCGTTCACGTAGGACATGGTAGAGGTGTTATTGCCCACGACATCGCCGGTATTATCCCGGAAAATTTCGCCACGCGCATTGAAGGTGAGCGAGGGCGAAAAGTCATGCGAGAAGTAGGTGGTAATGCCGTACACGTCGTCCTGTAGGTAGTCGTCGTGGTAATAGGTGGCATTGAGCGTAATGGAGCTGGTGTCGTTCAGTTTGTATGTGGCCAGAATATCGCCAATATATTCCATTTTCTGGTTGGCCCGGTTGCCAATCTCATACACGCTCTGCTGTGGGCCAAGGTACCCGATTGCCGCCACATCCAGCTTGCCATCCATAAGGCCACTCAGTTGCACGCCAAAATATCCTTTGGGGCGCTTGTTGTTTTTGGCGCCGCCAAACGTGGTGGAGTTACCCGCGTTCACCCCCATAACCCACGCTACTGTGTCGGTCATGTGCCATGTGGCCAGCACGCCCACGGTTTCGAACGGTACAATGTAATCGGAGGAATAGTTGTAGGAATAAAACGGACGTTCCAGCGCATCCGTGCCTTCAAACCCCTGAATACCGTATTGCTGGCCAATCTGGAGGTCTATGCCGCCCTTGCTCAGCCATGGCAGATGCGCATCAATATGGGCCTGTGTTGGCGCCCACTGGTACATGCCCGTCAGGCTGCCATCGCCCATGCCAATGGTCGGGTTAAAGCGCGCATCCGAACCGTACAGCACCTCAAACACAAACCCTATGCCGTAGCCGCCGCCAATATCGGTCGTCGGGTGGGAGAGCGTGCCTGTAATCTGGTTCAGTGTGGCGGTGTTGGCCCGGTCCACGTAGGACTGCGCCCAGTTGCGGCCTGTATGGGTCCACGGGTTACCGTTAACACCGGCTTCGACCACAAGGTGGCCTTCCAGATCGTCAAACCATGTATGGTTTTTGGTGAGTTTAAGATTAACCTCTTCCTTGTCCGCCTGCGCTTTTTCCGCCGGGGTTTCCTCCAGCACCAGAGGGCGCGCGGCATCACCGGGGGTTATTTTTTCCTGCGCCAGAGCGGGCAGCGCCGCCAGTTGCATGGTCAGCCACATCCCTACGGGCAAAGGGCGGCGAAGAAACATTCGTTTTTAGCTCCACAAATCAGAACAAAAAGGTCCAACAAACCCAACAAAGCGGGGGACTATCGTGTGTGCTTGGTACAGGCTGGATGAGGACTGATCAAAAGTCATTTTAAGTTTTCATGTCATCTGGCGCTCTTGCTGCCCGTGCTGTGGCCTGCTGGCCACAGCACCTGTACCGCTCAACCCTTGTTCGGGCTGTGCGCGCAGGCCGCAAGCGAGCGTTCGAGCACATGGGCGCGCAACGCCATAAAATCCGGGCCAGAAAGCGGATGCGCCCGCCACGTATGCACCTCGGCCGCCGTATAGGGCTTAAAGCCCGGCGGTGTGCTGCTGCCACCTAATGTGATCAGCACAAAGTTCATAACATCGGCCAGTGTCTGGTCATCGCGGATGAGGGACATGGACACACCGGGCACACGCACCAGATAGGCCCGCCCTTCCTGCGTGCAGGCAAAGCTGCCCACACTATTGCGCAGCATGGGCACAAAGGTCGGGCCGGATATGCCCTCTATTCCGTGGCACCCACCACAATGCGAAACGTAAACAGACTGTGTGTGGCTTAAAGTTGTCGCCCCTGCCACGGCGTCTGGCGCCGCGTGGGCGCGCACGGCGCCAGCCATAAGGGCCAGCACCGTAACGCAGGCAGGCAGAACACAACGCAACAACGCTGCGCGCATGATCAGGAGGCTTTCCCGATCACGGCTGCGGTGGAGCAGTTGTACATTTCCGACGTGCCGGTGCCAAAGCACCAGATAATGTCGTTATTGGCCATGGGGCGGTAGGAGGGCTGGTCACCATCGGTGCCAAGGCAGGTCACCTCGTTACACGAATCCTGACCACAGCAGTCCCGGTAGGCAATCATGTAGGAATTGCCATCCTGCGGGTTGTAGCAGCTCCCGATCCACGATGTGGGGGACGGAGCCGTACCGGGCGGACAGCTATGCACACCACCACCACAGGAGGTGCAAAGGTTGCCGTCAATGGCGCAGTAACGCCAGTAATCGCACGCATTGGGGTCTTTGACCTGCGCTTTGGCCCCAAACGGCGTTGGGGCTTTGGATGCCACCTTGCCCGCGGCAGGCGTTGCGGCCGAAGCACGACTGACCGGCAGCAGGGGGAACAGCGGCACGGCAGCCGCCAGCCCACCCAGACGGGCGACCACGCCACGGCGGGACGTATGGCCCGCAAAATGGCGCAGTACAGTTTCGGTCAGACGGTCGAACAGAGACGTGCCCTGTTCCGTTTTTTGAGTGTGTTCAGAAGGCAACATGCGCATTCGCTCCTGTATCGGCTGGCGCTGCGGGGTGGGTGGAGGCCACGCCGTCCAGCACCCCTTCAATCTGCCGGCGGGTATTAACAAGTTTTTTGGCCAGTATGGTGCCGCGTTCATCCAGCAGCACCACCGATGGCATACGATTGATCTGTAGGACCAGAGCCAGTTCAACCCCGGTCACAAGGGGCACGCCCTGCATTTCCGGCCGGGCCTGCTGCATGGCTTTAAGTTCAGGCTCGGGGCCATCCCCCACAAACACAAGGTCCAGCCCGCGTTCGGCGGCAATCTGGCGCGCAATGGGGGAAACCCGTTTGCACACGGGGCATTCCGCCGCCACAAACAGCAGAAGCTGCCTGCGGCCTGCGGGTAAAACATCCCCCACGGTAAACGGCGCACCATCCAGCGTATGCAGGATCAGGCGCGGAACAACCTGCCCCACATCCAGACCGGGCTTGACCTCCTGGTCCCCCAGTGGGGCAAGCCGTTCGTGCAGCACGCCAATCTGGCGGGCCAGTGCAACCAGCACCACGGCCAGCACCAACAGCAGCAGCACCAGAACGGCCTGCCATACATAAAGCAGAACGATCATGCTCCGTGCTCCTGCCGTGCCGAACCGGGCACCTGCACCGGAGGCAGTACCTGCATGGCCTGCCACAACAGGTACACGCACACACCCCCCACAACACCTTGTGCCCATGGCAGGGGCAAAACCCCCTGCCCGAACGCAAGGCCCACAAACGGCACAAGGGCAACCCCCGCACAGGCCACAGTGCGCAGCACCACCGCCCATGAGAGCTTTTGCCCTGCAACACCGGGCGTGCAACCGCAGGACAGGTCCGTGCGCCCACGCAGCACATTCATGCCCATGGCGCAGGCGAACACGACCAGCAAAGCCGCTGCCGCAAGGCTGCCAGCAGATGCCCCAATACCCGAAAACAGCAGAACAGCTACGCCAGTTTCGGCCAAGGCAAGCGCCCATGCCGCACTTTCGTAAGACCACTCCGGCAGCAGACGGTAGGCGGCCAATGTGGCCAAAAACGTGTCATGCGCACGCAGTTTGGCAACACCAGCAACCAAAAACAGGGCACCTATGCCACCAGCACACAAAGCCGCAACCAGTTGCCCTGCCTCAGCGCACCATGCAGGCACCACAAAGACCGACGCCTGAAGGCTCATCCTTCACCCGGCGCAACCGTGAAAATCAAAGACGTGCCAAGCCCTTTCATGGTCCGCAGCAGCTTGCCGGTGCGGGCGTCGGAAATAAAGAAGTTGCCTTCCTCATCCGCTGTAAACATCAGCGGGCTTGCATCTTGCGTAACGCCAACCATGGTGCTGGCAACCTTGAGCGGCATACGGCGGATCCGCTTGTGGGTGTCCGTGTTGTACACCCAGACTTCCGTCCCGGCGTCCTTGTGGGTCCAGAAGGTGCCACGGTGCATGAGCACATACAGTTCGTGTGCATTTTTATGCAAAGCGGACATCTGCCACCCACCCGGGCGCCACGTCACCTCAAACGGTGCGGTGGCATCGGATGCGGGTTTAAGCCCGGCCCCTTCCTGCAAGGACCATGCAGGCTGCACAACGCTGCTGGCGGACAGGGTGGTTGGGTAAACCTTGCCGCTATAGCTGATAAAATACGTAGCACCATCTTTGGCTACACTGGGGCTTTGTTCAAAAATGCCGTCTTTATCGGGCTCAAAGAACGCAGCGCTGTGGGTCACACTGGCCTTGCCGTCAGCCTCGATGCTGACATTGGTCAGCGTACCATCCCCACACAGGGAGGAAAAACCGGCATTGCCCCAGGCGTAGGCCAGTGCGCAACCGGGAATTTCCACCGTATGGGTGACCTTGTGTTCCTTTGTGTCCACCACTTCCACCGCGTTGGCGGGGCTCATCTGGTACACATAGACCCGTGCGCCATCGGCACTGATGGCCAGATTGTTGCGCTTGGGTGTGACCAGCGCGCGCGAGGGCAGTTTTTCATCTGCTGTGAGTTTAAGGGTCTGGGCGTCGTATTCGGCCAGAAGGTCGTTGCGCGCACCACGGTTACCGCGCTCCCATGTGGTTTCCCCCACATAAAAGTGGCTGGCGTCGGGAGCGATAACCACGTTGGGGTTGTAGGCTGCCTGCACCATGCCCAGCAGTTCGCCACGGTCGGCGTCCACCACATCCACACGGCCATCCTTGTTATGGGTGTAAACCGCGTCTTCCACCAAAATGGTGTGGGGGCTGTAGGGCTTTAGGGTGACCACGTCGCTCTGCTCGGTTTGCAGGACGGGTTCGGCGGCCTGAACGGTGGCTGCTGAAAAAAAGGCCGCACTGCCAAGGAGCAGGCCAAGCCATGATTTGCGGGGGCTAAGAACGGACATGCAGACCTGTTTTTTCTCTCGTTTCCATCAGGATTTTCGTATCATAACCGTTACTGTTGCCTTTTCAACACAAAATTAAAGACACACGTCGGGAACCTGACACAACTGCGGATCAGCCGGGCGGAACAGCCCGCTCCAGTCTAAAAATTTCCTTCTTTTTTGAAGAATCGTTGCAAAAGCCACCGTGCCGCAACCCCGTACGACCCCTTGGCGTGCCAGACCACCGCAAGGGGCACCAGACGGTCGCCTGCATCAAATTGTTGCTCAAGTACAACTATATCGGGTGCGGCGGGGGAGGCCGCCAGAACATGGTCGGACACAAAAGCCCAGCCTATGCCGTGGCGCACCAGTTCCAGAATGACCCAGTGGCTTTCCACCCACCAGACCTCGCCCGCCACGCGCAGGTAATGCCGCTCGCGCTCGCGCCCACGCGCGGCCACCAGAATCTGGCGATGGCGTTTGAGGTCCTCCCACGCCACGGGGCCACCTTGCGCCAACGGGTGGTTGCGCCCACACACCAGTTTGAGCGGCACCCGCCCAATGGTGCGGAACGCAAGTTCGGGCGGCATGCGGTGCTGCTGCCACATAACCCCAAGCTGTGCGGCGCCATCGCGCACAAGCTGGCCGACATCCTCCATGAGCGGGAACAGGATTTCCATTTCCACATGGGGGAAGGCCTGTGCAAATTCGGCAAAAACCGGGCCAAGGGCGTGTTCTGGGTACAGTTCGTCTATGGCGACAACCAGCTTGTTCTCCACCCCGCTTTCCAGCGAGCGGGCAACGCCGATCAGGTGTTCGCGCCGGTCCAGCACCACGCGGGCCTCGCGCAGCAGGCGTTCGCCATCCACACTCAGCACCGGGGTGCGCCCCGTACGCACGAACAGGACCACCCCAAGGTCCACCTCCAGATTGGCCACATGCGTGCTTATGGCCGACTGCGCACGCCCCAACGCGCGGGCCGCGGCGGAAAAAGACCCGGCATCCACCGTGGCCACAAAAGCTTCAAGCTGTTCGAGAGAAACGTTCATCCATCTGTTTTTCTGATAGGTTCCATCTTTCCTTTGCTATCAGGCGCGATAGATTGCCGCCATGTCAACTTACTCATCCACCCACCCCACGGCCCTGAACACGGCAGGGCGCCCCACACCGCAAGCCGCCCTGCCTGCGGTGCCCATGCGCTCGGGCATGGACCGCCTGCGCCATGTTCTGTTGTTCGAAGCCTTTGCGCTGGCCATAACCATTCCCTCTGGCAGCGTCCTGTTTGGCCTGCACGAATCCGCCATGGGCGTTATTGGCATTGGCAGCGCCATAACCGCCATGGTGTGGAACTACCTGTACAACATTGCCTTTGACCGGGTGATGGGCCGCCTCTACCACACCACGCGCAAGACCATGCGGGTGCGCGTGGTGCATACTCTGGTGTTCGAGGCCGGGTTGCAGCTCGCACTTGTGCCGGGCATTGCGCTGTACGCCCATGCCTCCATGGTTGCCACATTGCCGCTCTCGCTCTCGCTTGCGCTGTTTTATCTGGCCTACGCCTTTGTGTTCAACATGGCTTACGACCGGCTCTTCCCCCTTCCCCACCGGGGCTGACCCCACGCCGGGGCACGGGGCTGGGCACTGCCCTGCCCCGATCACTTTTTTGGGGAGCGGGGCACAGTCTTGTGCGGAAAGTGTTGCGACTAATTCTCATTTATGGTTGAGTAGGATTCAGACTCGCAATCTTGAGGTGCAAAGTAATGGTTGTCTGCTCCTGCAACCTACTGACTCATAAAGACGTTGAAGCCGCCGTGGCCGATGGCGCAAACCACCCGCGTGAGATTTATGCCGCGCGGGGGTGCAAGGCCCAGTGCGGCAACTGCGTTAAAGGCGTTGTGTGCCTACTGCGCGAAGCCAAGCTAAGGCACATGCAGCAGGCCGAACTGGCCGCCCATGCCGCCCGCCAGCAGGGTGTGGCGCTGGCAGCCTCCGCCTAAGCGCCAACACGTCCACCAACCCCAGCTTTACCACGCTTGCACAGTGGCCGGGCTTCTGGCACCGATGCGGATATGAGCGATCCAGTTTTTGTTTTGGGCGGAGGTGCATGGGGCACCGCACTGGCCCTGCATACCGCGCGCACCGGAGCGCCGGTGTACCTGTGGGCGCGCAACGCCCAGACCCTACCCAACGGGGCCATGCCCCGCCTGCCGGACCACCCGCTCCCCCCCACCGTTCACCCCTGCTCCACACTGCCCCACGTTGCCCCACGCTGTGTGCTGGTCGCCGTGCCTACGCAGCATTTGGCCTCCGTTCTGCCCATGCTGCCTGCTGGCATTGCCGCCATCCTGTGTTGCAAGGGCATAGAGCGCACAACACTGGCTTTTCCGCTGGATATTCTGGCGCGTGAACGCCCCGATGTGCCCGGCGCCGTGCTGTGCGGCCCCAACTTTGCCCGCGAGATTGCCGCAGGCCTGCCCGCTGCCGCCGTACTGGCCGCACAGAACGCCACGCTGGCGCAAAGCCTGAGCAGCGCGCTCTCCACCCCCCTGTTCCGCCTTTACGCCAGCACAGACTGCGTGGGGGTGCAGTTGGGAGCGGCCGCCAAAAATGTTATTGCCGTGGCCTCCGGCGTGACCATTGGCGCAGGACTGGGCGAAAACGCCCGCGCCGCCCTGATTACCCGTGGACTGGCCGAAATAACCCGGCTGGCCATAGCCCTTGGCGGGCAGGCTGCCACACTGGCGGGCCTTGCGGGGCTGGGCGACCTGCTGCTGACCTGCACCGGGGCCTCTTCTCGCAATTATCAGATGGGTCTGGCACTGGGGCAGGGTATGACAACCCACACAGCACTGAACAGCCTGCCCGGCGTGGCCGAAGGGGTTACAACAGCCGCCGCCCTGCAAGCCCTTGCCCGCGCACATGGGGTGGAAACCCCCATTACCGACTGCATTGCCGCCTTTATGGAAGGGCAGATAACACTGGAGCAGGCTACGCACAGCCTGCTCAGCCGCCCGCTTAAAAGCGAGGTGTAACCAACCCGCACACGGCATGCTCCGCACGGCACCTACGCACAGGCCGGGGTCAGGCAGAAGGCTGGCGGAATAGGGTTACGGGTTTGTCACGTTTATGTGAAAGCCGGAGTCTTTGCCCGTGCGGGGTTGCATCCGCGCACAGGCTTTCCACGTTGAGTGCAGCGGCGGAGGAACTCCCCGGTCCGCAGACTGACATTTATTGGAAAGGCTGGCATTCCCATGACCAAACCCAATGCTTCGGAACTCCACATCAAGGAATATCTTGGCACCCCCACAGACCTGAAGGCCGACAAGGTCAAGGCTGTTGCGGCTGGTCTGGCCGAGGTTCTGGCTGATGTGTTCGCCCTGTACATCAAAACCAAAAACTTCCACTGGCATATGAGTGGCCGCCACTTCCGCGACTACCACCTGCTCCTGGACGAGCAGAGCCAGCAGATTTTTGCCATGACCGACCCCATGGCCGAACGTGCGCGTAAAATTGGCGGCACAACACTCCACTCCATTGGCGAGATCAGCCGCAAGACCGCCATTTTGGATAACGATGCGCTCTACGTGACCCCCGAGGACATGCTGGCCGAACTGCGTGAAGACAACCTGACCCTGACCAAGCGCCTGCGCGCAGTGCATGACCTGTGTGATGATGCACACGATGTGGCCACAGCCAGCCTGCTGGAAAACTGGATTGACGAAACAGAGCGCCGCACATGGTTCCTGTTTGAAAGCACACGCCCGGTTTTTGGCAAAAACGACTGACGCACCTGCCCCTCACGCCCCCCAAGGTGGGGCAGAGGGGCCTGAACTGGCACGCTGGAGCAGGGTTATCCCTGCCCCGGCCCAGACTGCTCCGGCTTGCGCCGCCCTTGATCCTGACCGCCCCCGGCCTTAGTGCGCCAAAGGAGCGGGGGCCTCGGCCTTAATCCCTTTTTCCGTGCAGTAACGCGCGTAATATTCATCCGCCATGCGCCGCAGGGCGGTGCCTATGGCTGCGTACTGGTATTCGTTCAGATTAGCGAGCGAGGCACGGGCCGAAGGGCGTTTGACAGCAAACCCATCTCCGGGCAGCAGTACAACGCCTGTTTCCTCCGCAATGCGGAACAGGATGGTCTGGTAATCGACCTTGGTGATCAGCCAGCGGGCAAAGCGGCGGCCATAAAGCTGGGTCACCACGTTGGACAGGTCGATGAGCGTATAATAATGGGTGCTGCCCTCATCCTCCGGCGCTTTTACGCCAAGGTCGCGGTACAGGGCCAGTTCGCGCCGGTGCAGCAGGCGTTTGAGCGCGGATTTATAGGCATCGCGCCCATCCATAAGCGCAAAGAGTGCGAACAGCACCATCTGCACCTGCTGTGGGGTGGACAGGCCCGCCGTGTGGTTAAGGGCCACGGTGCGGCTGTCGGCAACCAGCCGGTCAATAAACTTCAGAGCGCGCACATCAGGCGTCAGGGAGGCGTAACGCCTGTCCAGTTCCTGCTTTTCGGCATCGGGCAGAGCGGCCAGTGCGCGGTCCAGCACGTTGTTCTGGTGCATGGCCACAACCCCAAGCCGCCAGCCGGTGGAGCCAAAATACTTGGAGAACGAATAGACCAGCACCGTATTGTGCGGGCAAATGGCGTAAATGGAGCGGAAGTCATCGGCAAAGGTGCCGTACACATCGTCGGTGACAATAATCAGATCGGGGCGTTTTTTAACAATTTCGGCAATACGGGCCAGCCCCGCATCACTCATACGCACCGATGGCGGGTTGCTGGGATTGACCACCAGAAAAATTTTAACCGCAGGGTCAAGCAGCTTGTCCAGCTCCTCCGGCGGGTACTGCCACCCGGCTTCGGGGTCTGCGTTAATGGCCACTTCCTGCAACTGGTAGTCCCGCAGTTCGGGAATTTCCACGTAGGGGGTAAAGACCGGCATGCCAATGGCGGCCTTATCCCCCGGGCGGATCAGCCCGTTCTGGCGCAGGGAGGCAAAAATATAGCTGATGGCCGCAGTCCCCCCTTCCAGCGCAAACAGGTCTGTTGTGCCCTCGGCCATGGTGCCGCCTGCCATTTCGTGCAGCAGGTAGTGGCGGACCACTTTTTCCGCGTAGCGCAGCATGCGTGGAGGGGTTGGGTAGTCACACCCCAGAATGCCCGCTGTTGCCTCCAGCAAAAACGCATCGGCTGGCAGGCCCATCTGGTCGCGCACATAGGATAAGGCGCGGCGCAGGAACGCAATGCCGGGCACATCCTTGTTGGCAACCAGAAAAGCCTCAAACCGTGCCTCTATGCCTTCGCGCCGGGGCAGGCCACCCACGCCCTCCGCCATGTAGGAGAATGTGAGGGCGGAATCGGCTGCGGCAAACATGCCAAGCTGAAAAAAGCCCTGCCGGGGCAAGGTCGCCAGAAAGTTGGGGTTGCCCCGCCCTGCATCCAGCATGGCCCGTTGCGCCCGCCCCGAGGCCAGCCGGATAAGCTGGTCCTTGAGTTCAAACGGGCTGAGGTGCCGGTATTTCTGAAAATCGTCGGCTGGGCTGGACATCCCGTGCTTCCTTCAAGCGGATATTCTTGTTGTGTGGAATGTGCATGCACACAAGCGGGAAAACCACCCCCAAAAACGCAGATCGCGCCTGTTTTGTCCTGTTTTTTACGCTTTTATGCCAAAA
This sequence comes from Acetobacter zythi, assembly GCF_963921165.1. Classification (NCBI taxonomy): domain Bacteria; kingdom Pseudomonadati; phylum Pseudomonadota; class Alphaproteobacteria; order Acetobacterales; family Acetobacteraceae; genus Acetobacter; species Acetobacter zythi. Next base: position 36,461 of record NZ_CAWUEO010000012.1, on the reverse strand, counting down.
TGCTAGGTTGGGTCAGACCTGTTCGTCCTCTGGCAGGGGGGCGGTCAGGTGGTCGATCACCGCCAGCAGCACGGCGGTAATGGGCGAGGCAAAGGCAAAACCCCACATCCCCAGAAAAGCGCCAAAAATGGTCTGGGACAAAATGGTCAGGGCGGGCGGCATGCTCACCGCCCTTTTTTGAATGAAGGGAGACATGACATACCCCTCAAACGCCTGAATAAAGGCATACAGCCCCGCCACCATAAGCGCCTCACGCGGGCTGATGGACAGCGCGATCAGCAAAGCAGGCACCGCCCCAATGAACGTGCCCAGATAGGGAATAAAATTGGCCGTACCCGCAACCAGCCCCAACGGAAAAGCCAGCGGCATGCCCAGCAGGGACAGGCCAACCCATGTGAGCACGCCCACCACGGTCATATCCAGCAACTGCCCCGCAACCCAGGCAGACAGCACATGGGCCGTGGTGCGAATTAACTCGCGCGCGGTGCCACGGTAGCGCGTGGGCACAAGCCGCAGCAGACCATTGGCATACAGGTGGGGGGAGAGCGCAAAATACACTCCCGCAATCACAATAACCACCAACGTACCCGCCGAGCCAAAGGTGGAGGTCAGCACGTTGGTCATGGACCCGGCAAAGTCCATGCCGCCCCCGGCCCCTTCCGAGCCAAGGGGGCCGGATGTCTGGTTACCGCCAAAAAAGCGGGGCATGTGGTTCAGCACCGAATGCCCGACCGGATTCCTGTCCAGTGCGGCATGCAGGGCGTCGCGCTCATGGGTCAGGGCCGCATACAGGTGGGATAGCTGGGTTACCAGTTCCGGGCCGGACACATGCACAACAACCGACACACCCCCAACAAGGGCGGCAAGGAACAGCACCACCGCCACCCATTGCCGCACGGGCAGCACCCGGCAGATCAGCCGCGCCGCCCCATGCAGGACCACGGCAACAAGGGCTGCGGCAAACACAACCATAACCACAGCACCGCCAGCGTAAATGAACAGCCCCACGCACAGCGCCGCCACCACAGCCACGGAAAGCTGGTAAAACCGCCGCAAAATACGCTCCAGCTTTTGCACGCCAAAGGCCAGAACGGCTATTTGCTCAGCACTGGCAGTGCTCCGGGCATCCGGGCCTGTGGGGGGCGTAGGCTCCGGGCGCGCACTGGTCTGGTCCGCCTGATTGGAGCTGTGAGGGTCTTTGCCCTCAAACGTCTGCTGTTCCACTGGGGTTATTTCCTGACATGATCGCGCGCCACATGGTATGGGTGTTTTGTGTGTGGCGGAAAAGAGCCGCCGCAACACCCCCTTTTTCTTGCAACACATTCTTGCGCTGCACGGAAAGACCTCGAAATAAAAACACGACACGGGTATAAAACGGCCACATTGCAGATGTGTTACCATACCCCCACCCAGCACCTGCTAACACAAAGCGGATAATCGTTGTCTAAGCCCCCTGCCCCCCGTTCGCCCAAAGGGTACCTGAGCAAGGCCCTTACCTTTGCCGCTCGTCCGCTGGACATGGCAAACCCCTGCCTGCAGGGGCGCAAGCGGCGCTGTGGGCGGCCCACAACCGATGTAACGGAAGATCTGGACCAGTATCTGCTGGAAATAGCGGCAGGTCTGTTTGTGCGGCATGGCTATGCGGGCACGTCCATAGACCAGATCGCCCGCAAGGCCTGTGCGAGCAAACAGACAATCTACCGGCGCTACCCCTCCAAGGAGGCGCTGTTTATTGCAGTTGTGACCAACCTGACCGGCTCTGTTCTGCGGGCTATGGAACAGACCCCCCTGACCAACCCGCTGGAGGAGCTGCGCCACATCAGCCGTCTGATGCTGGACCTGACCCTGCGGCCAGATGCACTGGGCACTTACCGGATTCTTATAGCCGACGGGCACCGCCACCCCTCCTTGCAGCAGCAGGCGGTGGCAGCCATTGGTCAGCCTTTTCATAACAATTTTGTCCGCCTGCTCAAGGCGGCGGAGCAGAAGGGGCAGATCAACCCCGGCCATGCAACGGACACAACCGCCCGCCTGCTGACCGGCATGGTCACCGGCTGGCCGATGGAAGACAGCCTGTTCGGCCTTGACCCGCTTAAAACCGAAAAAGAACGCGATGCGTTTTTTAACGAAGCATGGTCTTTTTTCCTGACCGCCGTAGGGGGCAGGCAAATGGCCCCCGCGCCGCAGGGCGTGCAGGCCTGAGCGCTCATGCGGTTCGCCCCCCGCCGCCTATATGGCAGGGGGGGCTGGTCGGTTCAGGTTTTGTCTGGTGTGGCGGGTCTAAAGTCCAGCGCAAGGCCGTTCATGCAATAGCGCAAACCTGTGGGCGGTGGACCATCGTTAAAAACATGGCCCAGATGGCCCTCGCACTGCGCGCAGTGGGCCTCCTCGCGCACCATGCCGTGGCTTGTGTCCCGCCGGGTGGCAACACCGCCGGGTTCGGCCGCCCAAAAGGATGGCCACCCGCTCCCGCTCTCATACTTGGTGGTGGAGCGGAACAGCAGCGTGCCGCACGCCGCACAATGGTATGCGCCTTGGCGTTTTTCGTCATTCAAGGGGCTGGAGCCGGGGTACTCCGTGCCATGGCCCAGCAGGATCTGCTCCTGCTCGGGGGTCAGGGGGGCGCGGGGGCCACACCCGCCAGAAGTGCAACTGCTGGTCATAACGGTTCCTTGTGCTGGCGTGGGTCGGTCACGGGCGCCGGCCAGTCCGCCCGGACCGGGGCAACTCTTCCGTAGCAGGTTACCGCCTGCCCGCCCCCTGCGCCAAGCCCCCTGTTTTTCACACCCAGGGGAGTAAGCACACCAGCAGGCTGGCAAAGCAGATAGAGGGTTGATACCCCCGCACGCTGTTCCTAAAGTTTGTGCCACGCCCTACCAGCCACCACCCCGGCCAGTCCGCCATGGGGCGTGGCCCACGTGGTATGGCCCCGCCCGGTCTGCCCTTTGTATTTTTTACACCGCCCCCATACGGTATGAACAGGACCACGCCATGCCCCTTACCGACCTGCTGGTCATGCTGGCCTATCTGGCGGCCATGCCGGTTGTGGCCCTTGTGCTGGCAGGCCGTCAGGCCTCCCCCGCAGCCTATCTGGAGGGGCATAAGGACCTGCCGTGGTGGGCGCTGTGCCTCTCGCTCGTGGCAACGGAAACCTCCACCCTGACCGTTATCAGCGTACCGGGCATTGCCTACGGGTCGGGCATGGTTTTTGTCGGGCTGGCTCTGGGCTACCTTGTGGGCCGCGCCATTGTGGCATGGTGGTTCCTGCCCCTGTACCAGCAGGGGCATATGCTCAGCGCGTATGACTGGCTTGGCCAACGCTTTGGAGCGCCCATGCAACGGCTGGCATCGGGCACATTCCTGATCACCCGCTTACTGGCCGAAGCCGTGCGCCTGTTTGCGGGCATGCTGCCCCTTGCGACCATGCTGGCGGTCCTGCATGTGCACATTCCCCAGCCCGTGCTGCTGGGGGCCATTATGCTGCTGACTTTGTTTTACACTGTATGTGGCGGCCTGCGCGCCGTGGTCTGGTCGGACAGTCTTCAGTTCGGGCTGTATCTGTTTGGGGCTATGGCGTGTGTGGCCCTGCTCTGGCATGGCGCGCCCGCTGGCACGTGGCACACGCTGCAACAGGCCGGGCGGCTGCACCTGTTTGCCCATAACGCCTTTGTGCTCAACAGCCCCTTTACCCCCCTTGCCGCCATTGGCGGGGGGGCTTTGCTGTCAGTCGCATCGCACGGAACCGACCAGCTTATGGTCCAGCGCGTGCTGGCCGCCCGCTGCCTGCGTGACGCCCGGCTGGCCCTTATGGGCAGCGCGCTTGGAGTGGGTGTGCTGTTTGCCCTGCTCAGCCTGACCGGGGTTCTGCTCTGGGTGCATAACGGCGGGCAAACGCTTGCGCAGGCAGGCTTTGCCAGCCCGGATGCCATTTTTCCCGCCTATATTGTGCATGACCTGCCACCGGGCCTGCGCGGGCTTATGCTGGCAGGGATTCTGGCGGCCACCATGGGGTCACTCTCGGCCACACTTTCGGCCATGACGGCGGCCAGCATGGGCGATTTTGCCCCCCTATGCGCACGGGCCGCCCGCACCCTGCGCTGCTCCACACTGGGGTTTGCCCGGCTGGTAACCGTGGCATGGGCCTGCGCGCTGGTGGGCTGTGCCGGGCTATTTGCCCATTCCAGCCAGTCTGCCATTATGCTGGGTCTGTCCATTGCCGCATGCGGGTATGGCCCCATGCTGGGCACGTTTGTTGCAGGCATGGCCATGCCCCGCGCCACGGCCCGCACACTGGCCCCGGCCTTTGCACTCAGCGTGCCCCTTATGGTGTGGGCCATGCTGGCCTTGCACCCCAACGGGCATGCCCTCGCCTTCCCCTGGCTGATCGTACTGGGCATGGTTGCCCTGTTCGGACTGGCGGGGTTGCTCCATATCATGCACGTTAGCCAGCCCCCCCTGCCCACCCGTAACCGGAGGCCAAGACCATGACCACACAACAAAGCCCACACCAGCCCCCCCGCACGGAAATGCAGGACCCACGTTATGACGGGCTGGACACATGGCCCACCAGTACGGTGCTGGAAAGTCTGCTGGAAAGCCAGCTTGCCGCAACTGCCGCCGTTAAATCCGCACTGGTGGACATGGAGGCCGCCATTGCGCAGGCTGTCCCCCGGCTGGAGCGGGGCGGACGCCTGTTTTACGTAGGGGCGGGCACATCTGGCCGGATTGGTTTGCAGGACGGGGTGGAGCTGATCCCCACCTATGGCTGGCCCTCCGAAAAACTGGTGCTGCTTCTGGCTGGGGGAGAGGCCGCCCTGTTCAGCCCCGTTGAAGGTGCGGAGGATGATGAGGACGAAGCCCAGCGCGCCATAACCCGCCACACCCCCACCGCGGATGATGTGGTGATCGGCATTGCCGCAAGCGGAAACACCCCCTACACCTGCGCAGCCCTTGCCAGCGCGCGCTTTTGTGGCAGCCTGACCATTGGCCTGTCCTGTACCCCCAACTCCCGCCTGCTGGCGGAAACGGACATAGGCATCCTGACCGAAACAGGGCCAGAAGTGGTCGCGGGGTCTACACGTATGAAGGCGGGCACGGCACAGAAAATCTGCCTCAACCTGCTCTCCACCACCCTTATGATCCGCCTTGGCCACACATGGCGGGGGCATATGGTGGACATGCGTATTGTTAACGCCAAGCTGGTGCACCGCGCCCTGCGCATGATTACCCAACTGACCGACTGCTCGGACGAGCAGGCTCAGGCTGCGCTGCTCAAGGCGGATGGCTCCATCAAACTGGCCATATTGCTACGGCAGGGGCTGGAGCCAGCACAGGGGCGCATGCTGCTCCGCCTGTGCGACGGGCATTTGCGCCGCGCGCTGGAACTGCTGGCCGTACAGGCCGCACGCGGCGTTGGCCCCGCCATGCAAAACCAGACCCAGCCTGAACCCACCGTGTTCTAATGCCCCGGACACAAACCATTCTGGCGCTCGATGGCGGGGGCACCCACACACGGGTCGCCCTGATTACCCGCCAGGATGCCCGCGTGCTGGCCCACACCACCGGCCCCGGCTGCAACCCCTATGACCGGGCGGAATGGGCCAGTAACCTGCATACCCTGCTGCGCGCCCTCCCCCATACCGGCCTGTGCGCCGCCGTGCTGGGCATGGCCGGGTATGATGCGGCACGCCCCTCCTCCCACCAGCAAAGGGACGTGGCCCGCGCAGCCCTTGGGCCAGACATACCGCTGGAACTGGAAAACGATGTGCAGACCGCCCACCGTGGGGCCTTTGCCGGGGGCAAGGGTGTTTTTGTGCTGGCAGGCACCGGCTCGGTCGCACAGGCCCGCGCGCAGGACGGCCGCACAACCCGCGCAGGCGGCTGGGGCTGGCTGTTTGGTGATGAAGGGGGGGGCTACTGGATAGGCTGCCGCGCCCTGAACCACGCAGCCCGCTTTCTGGACAACCCGGACGTTGCCTTTGCCCCCTTTGCCCAGGCCGTGCTGCACGCGCTGGACCTGCCCACCCAAGGGGCCTACGCCCCGGACGCCCTGCGCGAATGGCTGCGCACGCGCGAACACCCACGCTCCGCCGTGGGAGATGTGGCAACAACTGTTCATGCTCTGGCTGTAGCCCACGACCCACATGCCATAGCCCTGCTGCACGCGGCGGGCACCCATCTGGCCGAACTGGCACGTACGGCCAGCCACGGCCTTGGCACTGGCACTGGCACTGGCACTGGCACTGGCACTGGCACTGGCACTGGCACTGGCACTGGCGCAACACCCACGCCTACATCTGTCCAGCCCATGCCTGACCTACCGTGGAGCTATGGCGGCAGTGTTATGAACAGCCCGGTTGTGCAGGCCCGCGTGGCCGCAATGTTGGGCCAGCCTGCAATGCCCCCCATTCTGCCCCCGCTGGGCGGGGCCGCCCTGCGCGCCGCCCAACTGGCTGGCTGGGCGGTGGACACAGCGTGGGCGCAGGCTCTTTCCCTCACACTCCCGGCGCAAAAAATACAGCCATGACCACAGCATTTTTCAAACACATATCAACCAGAACCCTGCTCCTGTGTGGCCTTGCCCTGCTGGGAGCCACCCCCTGCACAACAGCATGGGCGCAGGAAGGAGCAGAAACGCACACAACCGACCTGCCCCCCGCCTTTGTGCGCAACATGGTGCGCCCGCCGCTGGTTATGCCCGCCCCGGCTGTTTTACAAACATCGGGGGCGGCCTTTGCCCTCCCCCAAAGCCTGAGTGTGCGCTGGGATAGCCCGCCCACCCCACTTTTGCTGCGCGCGCTGGAGCGGCTGCGCATCCGGCTTGGCATACTGGCTGGCAGGCCCATAAACTTTACACAGCCCCCGCCCCAGCAGGGCGCGTTCGTGCTGAACATCCGCACGGCAAAGGACCCCGCATTCCCCGGCCCGGCCATGCGGGAAGGCTATACGCTGGACGTGGCCCCCACCGGCATAACCCTGACCACCCAAGGCCCGGCAGGTGTGCTGCATGGCCTGACCAGCCTGAGCCAGCTTGTACGGCAAGAACGGGATGGCCCGGTACTGGCGCAGGCCCATATTGAGGACACCCCCCGCTTTGCATGGCGGGGGCTTATGCTGGACACCAGCAGGCACTTCATGCCGCTGCCCGACCTGCTACGCCAGTTGGACGCCATGGAAATGCTCAAGCTGAACGTGCTGCATATTCACCTCTCCGATGGTGCGGCCTTCAGGGTGGAAAGCAAAGCCTTCCCCCGCCTGCATACCATTGGCAGCCACGGCCAGTATTACACGCAGGAACAGATCCGCCAGCTTGTGCGCGAGGCCACGGACCGGGGCATCCGTGTGGTGCCCGAGTTTGATACGCCGGGCCACAGCTACGCCATGCTGCTGGCCTACCCCCGCTACGCCGCCAACGCCCCGCTCAACACCACCGACCGGGCAGAAATCAACCGCGCGGCACTCGACCCCACAAACCCCGCAACACTGGGCTTTGTAAACGCCGTATATGCCGAAATGGCCGCCCTGTTCCCCGACCCGGTCTTCCATATTGGCGGGGATGAGGTCGTGGCCAGACAATGGGCGCAGTCCCCCCATATTGCAGCGTATATGAAGCAGCACCACGTGGCCTCTGTTGCGGCCTTGCAGGCGGACTACACCCGCCACGTAGCCCACGCCCTGCGCCTGCGGGGCAAAACCGTCATGGGCTGGGATGAAGTGCAGGAAGCCGACATTCCGCCTGACACCATTATAGAAAGCTGGCGTGGCCCCGCTCACACCGCACAGGCCACAGCGGCAGGCCACGATACGGTTATTTCCGGCCCGTATTATCTGGACCGCCTGCTCCCCGCGCTTGCCTATTACACCACAGACCCGCTGGACATGCGCAAGGATGCGGCAGAAGCGCGGGCCGCAGCACAAACCACCGGCCCCACCCCACCCGATGCACCACCCCCACCCGCCAGCACGGACAAACCAGAGGACGCCCCCCCCCCACCCCTGACGGATGCCCAAAAAAACCACGTACTGGGGGCCGAGACCGCCCTATGGGCCGAGGTTGTCTCCCCCGATATGCTGGATGCACGGGTGTGGCCACGGGCTGCGGCACTGGCCGAGCGGTTCTGGTCCGCACCAGAGCGGTGCAATGCCACAACCCTGTACCCCAGACTGGCCATTATGGCCGACCGGCTGGACCTTTTGGGCCTGCAAGCCCGCGCCAACACCCAACGCATGCTCGAACGGCTGGCGCCGGGGGAAACAGAAGCCGCAAGTGTGCTGCTTCAGGCTGTCTCCCCCGTGCGGAACTACGCGCATAATCATGAATTTTTGCAAATCCGGCACAAACAGACTGCCACGTTGCAACAGTTGGGCACCCCGGCCGACATAGCCAGCCCCGACAGCTTTGATGCCGAAACCTTTAATGCGGAGGCGCAGGCTTTTATTGCCGGTCATACCGAACTGCGCCATGACCTTGAAACCATGCTGACCCGCTGGGCCAATAACGACAGCGCATTTGCCCAAGCCGCAGCCCATAACGCGGGGCTAACCCCGGCCCTGCCAGCCTCCGCCCAACTGGCCCGGCTGGCGCGCGCTGGTCTGGCTGCCCTGGGGGAAGGCCATACCCTGAACTGGCGCGAAAACGCACGCACGGCTCTGGCTGACGCCAAAAAGGATATTGCGGCCTCGGCCAGCATTCATGTGGTCACCAACACCCCCCAACCCGCAGGCGACCTGATCCAGCGGATTGTGCCGGGGGTGGAGGTGCTACTGGATCAGGCCATACCGTAAGGGGTATGCGGGGTCTGGGGTTCCCCCTCCCTCAGACCTCGCGCGGGAGGCGCTGGGCGAGGGCGTGAATAACCTCTTCCTCGTAATCCAGCTCTTCCTGCAATTTCCACTCCGTCTGGTCATTAATGTCCTGCTGGGCGACCAGTTCACGCATGGTCTGGCGCTCCGCGCGCAGGATTTGCAGGCGCAGGGCCAGTTCCATGCGGGAATGCCTTATGGCGTTCCGCCGGTCCGCCTGCGTAATGCGCGGTGTTGCATCCTCCTGCTCCAGACGGCTCTGGTAGAGCTTGGTCAGGCGGTCGATCACCTCCAGCCGGGCGGCCTCCAGTGCGGCCTTGTCCTCCTCGGTTTCGGGCGGGGTTTCTATGGCGGGCACGGTTTCGGCCTTGTGCAGCAGGTCCAGCGCCGCGCGCAGCAGCTTCTGGCGGGCCATGTTTTCCTCCTGCGCACTTTTATCCACCAATTCGGCGGGAATGAACTTCAGGCACAAAGGAATAATCACGCTGGCCACAAGCAGGGAGAGAATAATAACCCCTGCCGCAATCACCACCACAGGCTCACGCGTGGGGAAGGACATGGTGCCATCCTCCCCCGTAGGCAGGGACAGCACGGCCGCCAGCGTGACCGCGCCGCGCACACCCGCAAAGGTTAGCAGCAGGCTGGCGGCAAGCCCCGTAGGGTCAAACGGTACGTGGTTGATCCGCGCAGAAGCCCAGCGGCAGGCAATGGACAGCCAAATCCCCACAAAGCGCATGACCAGCATAATGCCGTAAATTTCCACCACCAGCAGACCAAGCCGCCACATGCCCACATGCCGCGCCAGCACCAGACTATGCGCACTTTGCAGCAGGCTGGGCAGTTGCAGCCCCAAAAACAGGAAGATCAGCGCATTAAAAACATAGCTGACCATGGTCCATACCGTGGTCGATTGCAGGCGCGTGGTGGTGGAGGCATCCTCGATAATGCCCGAGAGCTTGACCACCATGCAGCCCGCAACAGCGGCCAGAATGCCCGAGCACCCCACGGCTTCGGCCAGAGCGTACATCAAGAATGGCAGCAAAAGCACCAGCACGATCTGGGACTGTGTTTCGTCATACCCGGAGCGGGTGAGCATTTTGTTCAGGCGCGCGGCAACCCACGCCACCACGGCGCCAATGGCCAGCCCCCCGCACGCCACCAGCATAAATGTGCCAAAGGCCTGCTGGTAGGAGAACTCGCCGGTCAGTGCATCGGCCATGGCAAAGCGGAAGCAGACAAGGCCCGATGCATCATTAAACAATGCCTCGCCCGATAAAAGCTGCAACAGCCTTGTGGGAACACGCCTGCCCTTGATCAGGCTGGACACGGCAACCGTATCGGTGGGGGAAAGGGCCGCGGCCAGCGTAAAGCAGACCGGCAGGGTTAAAACTGGCAGAATCCAGTGAATGGCATAGCCGCACAACAAGGTGCTGAGCACCACCAGCCCAAAAGCCAAAAACAGGATTGGCCCGCGCAACTGCCCAAATTCGCGCAGCGGCATACGAAAGGCATCTGCAAACAACAGGGGGGGCAGAAACACGAACATGAACAGTTCGGGGTGCAGGCGCACATTCATGCCCGCAAGCCCGGCCCCCACGCCCAGCGCAATCAGAATAACAGGTTGCGGCACCTTCTGGCGGAACCGCAGGGTGAGCAGGCTGCTGACGGCGGTCAGCAGGAGCAGCAGCAGAATGATTTCGATTGTCAGCATGGTGCATGCCCTTTGCGGGGCTTCATGTTTTTGTGCAAGCAATTATCAGCCTGGAGCCGCATAAAGGGCCACCCGCGTCTGGCGCGCACCACTGGGCTTAGCGCATAACGGCCTGATAATCGGCCAATCTGGTCTGCACGTCCCGCGCGATTGTGACCAGATCAGGATTTTTGGATGTGGCGATCAGGCTGGCAAGCACCGGCCTGATTTGGGCATGCGCGGCTGCAAAGTAACGGATATAGCGTTTGTCAAACGCCGCACCCTGCCTGTGTTGCAAACGCTCGATCTGTTTTTGCTCGGCTGGTAGGGGCTGGGCTGGCAGGGTCAGGGTATGGGCGGCGGCAACCTTGGCCAGCCGGGCCTGTATGGCGGTCAGGTCCTTGGCTATGGTTTCACCCAGCACGGCAATATCGCTCCGCGCGGCATGGGTTCTGGCGGTGTTGCCTGCGGCAATCTGGGTCAGATCCAAGGCATTGAGCTTTTGTACAAACACGGCATCCGCCGCACTGAACGGGGCAGGTTTTGCCAATGCAGGCAGGGGCGGAGCGGCTGGCTGTTCGGGCGTAATGTAGGCGCACCCACCCAACCCGACCAGCATGAGCATAAAGGGAGAGAGCGCACGCGCCTTATGGCGGAACAAAAACGACATAACCGGCAGTTCTCCCTAACAGGGGCCAAAAGCGGTGTGGCAGGCACACCCAATATGAAAAACAGCGTTTGCAACAGACAAACAGGCAGACAACGCTTGTAATTTTTACAACCCAAACAGATGTCATACCCATATGGGCACATACGCTATGATGAAAGCATATAACACGGAAGGCAAGACCGGGATGGACGCATTTATTTGCCACAACCGCGCAGGGCTGATCTGGAGCATGGCCAATTTATAATAGCGGCAACCACGCACTTTACTGGTTAGGATATATTTTACACTTGGTTTGCGCCTTGCATCCTGCGCACAGAACACAGTAGGCTTAGAGCACAAGCTATGCCGTGCGGGGGCATGCGCCAAGTCTGGCTGTTGGGATATTCCGTTATATGACCTGTCGTCTTTTTAGCATCCTTGCCCTTTCCTCCCTCTCTCTGGGGTTAAGCGGATGCGGCTATTTTGACTCGCGCGCAGCACACAAGGCGCAGGTCACCATGATCGGCATGACATCATACGACCTGCAGGCCTGCGCCGGTCTGCCGTCCGCCACCAAACAACTGAACGATACCACCCAGATTTTTGTCTATAACGGCACACAACCGCAGCCCAGCTACGGAGGCTCCACGCTTATTCCCATTGGGGATATTATGACAACCGTAGGCCAGCTTGGCGGCGGTGGGGGCACCACCTGTTCTGCCGTCATTCGGCTCGACCACGACCGGGTGGCCGATGTACACTACACCGGCAACAATGATGAACTGATTGGCACGGACGGGATATGCTCCATTATTACCCGTGGCTGCTCCCGCCAGCCTGAAGGCACAATGAACAAAAACACCGGCAGCCTGCTGTTTGGCCCGGTTTCCGCCTTCCATGAACCCAAAGGCGCCAACCAGTCGCCCGGCTCCACCTATTCCTCCCAGTCTGGCACGGTCCAGCTTAACCCGGACCCCAACTCCACCAACCCGGTTATTATCCCCCGTCTGCCATAGACGCACCCGCACCCGCGCAGTGCCGGAATTAGCGCAGATGCGGGGCCAAAAGCCCTTCCAGCCACCCCGCGAACACTTGCAGGCGGGATGAGTGGTGCCGCCTGTGCGGGTATAAAAGGCTCACCGGCATGGCGGGCGCGCACCACTGGGGCAGAACCACACATAACTGCCCGCTTTGCACAAGGGGGCGCACATCATACCCCGGCACCTGAATAAGCCCCAGCCCGGCCAGACAGCAGGCGATCTGAGTTTCCGCACTATTAACCGTAACGGGGCCGGGCAGGTCCAGCGTATGGAGTTGCTCGCCCTCCTCCCACTCCCATGCCTCCACCCGCCCGTTGGCGGGGGACATATAGCGCACGGCCACATGCCCACCCCCCGCCAGATCGGCCGGGGTCTGGGGTATGCCGTGGCGGGCAAGGTAAGCCGGACTTGCCACGTTAAGCAGGGTCATCCACCCCATGCGCCGCGCGATCAGCCCTGAATCGTGCAAGGCGCCAACCCTTAACACGCAGTCCAGCCCTTCCTCCGTTAAGTTGACCGGCCTGTCCGTCACCCCCATTTCCAACTGTATGCCCGGATGGGCGGCCACAAACTCCGGCAGGGCCGGAGCGACAATCAGGCGGCCAATGCGGCCTGGCAGGTTAACCCGCAGCACCCCGCGCACAGACCCGCGCTCGCGGCGGAACAGGTCTTCCGCCTCGTCCATATCCGCCACCAGCCTTACACAATGTTCGTAAAACGCGTGCCCGTCCGGTGTTGGGGTGACCGAGCGGGTGGTACGGGCCAAAAGCCTTGCCCCCACGCGCGCCTCCAGCGCCTGCACGGCGGTGGATACGGTGGACCGTGGCAGGCCCAGTGTTTCCGCCGCACGGGTAAAACTGCCCGTCTCCACCACCCGCGCGAATATACGACACTGATCTATGCGGTCCATTGGCCTGCCCCACCCAACATTGTTCGCAAATGCTGACAGGTCTTATCATATTCCCGCCCTTTATTGGTTATTTACAAATGATACTGTGAACGGACCAAAAAACGGGCACGCGCCTGTTTGCACATGGCAAGGCGACACACACATGACCACCCACAGCATAACTGGCAAAACTGTTCTGATCGCAGGCGGGGCCAAGAACCTTGGCGGGCTGATCGCCCGCGATCTGGCCAAACAGGGCGCTAAAACCGTGGTTATTCATTACCACAGCCCCACGGCCGAGGCCGAGGCTCAGGCAACACTGCAAGCCGTGCAACTGAGCGGGGCCAAAGCCTTTGCTTTTCAGGCGGATCTCACACAGCCCGGCGCCGTTGCTGATCTGTTTGCAAAAGCACAGCAGGCTACCGGAGGCCTGGACATAGCCATTAACACCGTGGGCAAGGTGCTCAAAAAACCCATAGCCGACACCACGGACGAAGAATACGATGCCATGTTCGCCATTAACACCAAAGTGGCGTTCCAGTTTATCCGCGAAGCAGGCAAACACCTGAACAACAACGGCAAGCTGCTCAGCATTGTCACCTCCCTGCTTGGGGCTTACACGCCGTTCTACAGCACCTATGCCGGAGCCAAGGCGGCGGTGGAGCACTTTACCCGTGCGGCCTCCAAGGAGTTGGGGGGGCGTGGTATTTCGGTCAACGCCATTGGCCCCGGCCCCATGGATACTCCGTTCTTTTACGGGCAGGAAGAACCCGAGGCCGTAGCCTACCACAAGGGTGCGGCGGCTCTTTCCCCCTTCAGCCATACGGGTCTGACCGAGGTGGAAGATATTGTGCCCCATGTGCGCTTTATGGTGTCTGACGGGTGGTGGATGACCGGACAGACCATTTTGGTCAATGGCGGTTACACAACAAAATAAGCCGACTTTACAGGTCTTTTTTGCAAGCACCTCCCTTGACCGGCAACGCTGGCGGGGAGGTGTTTGTACATCGGGCATTCCCTGCCTCCCCCTCTTTTGGCCACCCTGCCATGCGTTGCACAAATGCAACAGACGGTTTGCCGGATTATGGCCACGCCCATAATTTGATTGTTATGTTATAATATAACTAATAGCTATGCGGCCCTTGGCTCAACTCCAACTCAGGCGGCATGCAATTATGACCTACCGACCATCTGGTCTTCTCCTCTGCTCTTCCTTTTTGAGCAGCCTGCTGGCAACAGGCCATGCAGCAGCAGCCCAGACGGCCACGACCACCACGCAGGTCACAGCCCCAACCAGCACCAGCACCAGCACCAGCACCAGCACCAGCACCAGCACCAAAGCCACCCCCAAAAGCCCGGTGCGTAAAGGGACGGAAACCGTGCAGGTTATTCCCCAGACCACCACGCACGAGGCGGAGCAGGTTATTGTGACCGCGCATCTGGACCGCACGCGCTCCGAGCTTTCCCCCACCACGGGGGCCAGCGTGTACCGCTTTAGCCGTCAGGCTCTGGAAAACATTCCCGGTGGGGATAATGCACCGCTCAATCAGGTACTTTTGCAAGCTCCCGGTGTCGCGCAGGACAGTTACGGCCAGATCCATGTCCGTGGTGACCATAACGAGGTCCAGTTCCGCCTTGATGGCGTGCAACTGCCCGAAGGGCTGAATGTGTTTGGTCAGGCGCTGATGACCCGCTTTGCCGATAGCATGTCCCTTACCACTGGCGCATTGCCCAGCCAGTTCGGGTTCCTTCAAGCGGCCGTGGTGGATATTACCACCAAAAACGGCACCACCAATGCAGGGGGCAACCTCTCCATTTACGGTGGGGCGCGGGATTACTTTTTCCCTTCCCTGCAATATGGTTTTCACAAGGGAAAATGGGATTTCTTTGCCACGGCGGACTTTGTGCATGACCGGGTCGGCATTGAAAACACCACCGGCTCATTCAATGCACCGCATGACCTGAGCAACCAGTACCACTTTCTGGGCCATACCCGTTACACAGTGGATGAAGACACGCGCATAAGCCTGATTGCGGGTATTTCCAACGCAGAATACCAACTCCCCAACAATCCGGGCCAAAAATGGAAATCCAGCTACACGCCCCCCGCAGGCTCCATAACCAGCAGCGATAGCCTGAACGAGCACCAAAAACAGATTACCGACTTTGCAGTACTTGCCCTGCAAAAAGAAATTGGCGCATTCAGCCTACAGGATTCCGTATTTACCCGGTACAGTTCCCTGCGTTATTCCCCCGACCCAATGGGGGACCTGCTTTATCTGGGCAATGCCCAGCAGGCGGCCCGGTCTGTTTTTTCCACCGGCACACAGCATGACGTAACATGGCGCGCAGCACGCAGCCACACTGTGCGCTTTGGCCTTCAGGCCTTTGTGGAACGCAATGTTTCCAAAACAACGTCCAACGTCATCAACACCCAGACCAACCTGCCCATAACCCTGCATGATGGCAGCGGCAAAACAGGCATGGTTTATGGCATTTACGCACAGGACGAATGGCAACCCCTGCGTAACCTGACCATAAACTACGGGCTGCGCTTTGATGGTGTGAGCGAATACACCGCCGAACACCAGTTTAGCCCGCGCGTAAACATTGTATGGAAACCCTGGCACGGCGGCACCTTGCATGCAGGCTATTCGCGCTACTTTACGCCCCCACCGTTTGAGGTGGTCAGCACCACGTCTCTCACCCAGCTTGCAAACACAACGGCCGCCCCCAATTCGACCGTAAACAGCAAGGTCCGGGCCGAGCGTGACCACTATTTTGATGCAGGTTTTGACCAGACCATCCTGCCCGGCTGGCATGTAACCTTCGACGCCTATTACAAACTGGCTAAAAACCTGATTGATGAGGGCCAGTTTGGCGCACCCATTATTCTAAGCGGCTTTAACTACCGCCACGGGCAGGTTAACGGGTATGAGGTCAGCACGTCCTACGACCGTGGTCCGCTCTCCCTTTACGGCAATTTTGCCTGGTCGCGCGCCATTGGTAAAAAAATTACCAGTGCCCAGTTCAACTTTGAGCAAGGAGAGCTGAACTACATCAGCAACCACTGGGTTCATCTGGACCACGACCAGCGCTGGACCGCCTCCGCAGGGGCTGCCTATACGTTCTTCCGCAAAACACGCGCCCCCCTGCGCCTGTCCGCCACCATGGTGTATGGCAGCGGCCTGCGCGCGGATGACGAGGCAAACGGCATACCCAACGGGCTTGCGTTAACGCCTTACGCCACCGTTAATTTTTCCGCCGTGCAGACTATTCATAACACCTTTGGCAAAGCATGGCAGGGCGATACACAACTCCGGCTGGATGTGATCAATCTGGGTGACCATACCTACATGCTGCGCGATGGATCGGGCATTGGCGTGGGCGCCCCCCAATACGGCCTGCGCCGGACTATTCTGTGCGGGATTTCGCAAGGGTTTTAGACCACAGGCACGGGCGGGGCATGTTGTGCCCCACCCTTATTGTGTGGGCCTGATAACAAACCGACCGGCGGCAAGCGCCAGCAGGGCCAGCACGGCAATGCCCACACTCCATGCCAGAACCGCATAAGCCCCGGCCGCGCCCAGAACCACCCCACCACACAAGGCCCCGGCCCCAATACCCGCGTTAAACCCGGTCACACTGAAGGAACATGCGGCCTCACGCTCATTGGGGGCCAGTTCCATGGCGTAGTTCTGGGGGGCCATGTTCATAAACGCGCTGACAATCCCCCACACCACCATATCCACCCAGACCAGACCGGGCAGCCAACCTGCCGCCACCATAACCCCGTGGCTGGCAACAAGTGCGGCCGTTGCCAGCCCGATCAGGCGGCCAGCCGAGCAGGGCAGACGCGCACCCACCCAGTTACCGCCAATGCCCGCAACACCATAAACCAGCAACAGCACGGGAATGAGCTGTTCAGGACTATGCGGAATGCTCTGCAATAGCGGAATAACATAGGTGTAGGCCGTAAAATGCGCGGTAATAACCAGCATTGTCAGCACCGCAATATAAGCAAAAACCGGCTGGCGGAGCAGACGCCACAGGTCCAGATGCCTGCGCTGGGCGGGCATGGGGGGCAGCAGCACCAGTGCTGCGGCAAACACCACCAAAGCCCCCACGCCACAGGTTGCAAAAGCCGCACGCCAGCCCAGCCACTGACCAATGGCGGATACAAGGGGAATCCCCCCCGCAAACCCCACGGCAACCCCCGTAAAGGCCCAACCCGTGGCCCGCGCCACAGGAATGTCCGGGGCCAGCCGAACCGCAACCCCGGCAATAACCGACCAAAAAATACCATGCCCAAGTGCCAGCACCACGCGCAGCACGGCCATGACCGCATAATTGGTAACAAAGGCGCAGGCCACATCCACACTGCCAGCAAGCAGCAAAAGGCTGGCGACAAGGGTCCGCCGGTCCACACCGGAGGTGAGCAGGGTTAAGGGAATGGCGGTCAACGCCACCAGCCAGGCATACCCCGTAACCAGCAGCCCCACTCTGGCGGGGGAAACCTGCAACCCCTGCGCAATATCGGTCAGCAACCCGATCGGCATGACCTCGGTCACAAGCCAGATAAACGCCCCCACCGAGAGCATGACAAGACGTACCATGGCAGCGCAACCCGACATAAAGGAAAAGAAGGCAAACCTGCCCCTACTATGCCGCGCCAGCGCGCACAACAACGCATCCGATCAAACTCCGCCCATTGCCGCGCAAACGCCGCATCCGCCACAAAAAAAGGGCTGGTGAACATACGCCCACCAGCCCCGGCTTACGCATGGCGTAAGACTATGCGCGATTTATGCCACCGGCTGGGCAGGTGCTGCTCCATCGCCCAGAGCAGCCTTGAGCTTCGCTTCTGCTTCGGGGGAGAGGGATGTCTGCAAAATACGGGCATGGCCCTTGAACTTTTGCAGGTCAGCCAGAACCTTGTCCGGCTGGGACTTGCGCACCAGCACAAACAGGGCAGAGGTGTTGGGGGGAATGGTGTCGCTCAGTTTGGTAATAAACCCGTCATCAATCCCGTAATCGGACATTTTGCCCGCCAGAGCGCCCGCACCGGCCCCAACCGCGCTGCCAATAACAAAGCCTGCCAGCGGGTTAAGGCACAAAAGCCCCACAATGGCGCCCCAGAACCCGCCAGAGAACAGCCCCCATGACGCCCCCGCTTTTTCCAGATTGATGCTCTGGTGCAGATGCGCCTTGCCGTTGGCGTCACGCGTGACCACAACCGCATCTTCCAGATCCAGCAGGTATTCCTTCTGGAGTGTGCGGCATTCGCTCAGCACCTTGGCCGCGTCATCAATATGGTCAAAGCCCAGCACGATCAGATCAGACATGGTATTTCCTTGCGTTTGTGGCCTGCCCCCAAACGGGGCCAGCCACGTGTACCGCCCATAATGTAGGGAGCACCCCAGACCTTTGCCAGAGCGCTGCGCACAGGGCTGCCAGATGTTTTTTATTTAATCTTTTCGCGCGCAACTCCACCCGCCCACGGCCCGTTGCAAAGGTATCTCCTTTTTTAACAACAGGGGGCTACCATGACATTCCTGAACTCCGTCACCAATGCCATTACGCATGTGGGAGACTTTATTACCGGGGCCACGTCCGACAAATCCGGTCTGATGACCGCCCTGAACGAGGTGCTCGGCCCCGTTCCCCGGCCAGACCGCCCCAGTAAGCTGGAAAAACGCGCACAGGCCATGGGCATGATCAGCACCGTTCGCCGCTGGCAAAGTGCGCCCCACAGCCCACCCGCAACAGAAGCGGAAGTACGCGGGTTCTTTTTGCAAGAAGAACTGGACTGGTTTTCCGAACAGACGGGCCTGTCCGATCTGGCGACCATGCGGATGATCCGCCAGATGCTGCCGCAATGCGTCAGACTCCGGGCCATTCATGACCCATCCCTGTTCCCGCAACCCTCTACAGTGCGGGAATAAGGGGCAAAAGCACCTTACAGCGGTGTGGTGGCCAAACATCTGGCCCCACACCGCACAGAGCGGCCAGCCCGAACGCATTGCCGCATATGCGCCAGCGTGCCAGCTTTGGCGCAATACCGCATGCAGACGTTCAGACGTTCAGACGTTAACAGTCAGGGAAGTTCGCTCAATGTCCAGCCTGCCTGTGCGTCATGCACAGCACTCAGCGGAATGGCGTTGGGCAGGCGCACATTGGCCGGTAGGGCCATAACCGCGCGTAACGCCCGGAACAGCGCGCCATGGGCCACAATAAGGGGCAGTCCATCCTGCTCGGTGGCGCGGTTGAGTGCGCGCGCCGCCCGACTTTTGAGCACGGCAAACGGCTCCGCCCCCGGCGGGGTGTATTGCTCGGCTATCCAGTCATCATACCAGTCGGCAATGGGCTGGCCTTCCTGCTCGCCAAAGCAGACTTCCGCCAGATCATCATCCACACTCAGGGGGAGTTGCGGCAGACCGTGCGCCACCAGTTCGTCACGCACAATGGTGGCGGTCCGGTGGGCGCGCTCAAGGGGGGAGCACACAATGCGGGTCATGGCGCCCGCCTTGTGTGCGCGCACGGCCTGCTCAATCAGCCTGCCTGCTTCCACAGCCTGCTCGATCCCGGTTTCGTTCAAGGGCACATCCGTGCGCCCTTGCGAAAGACCGGCCCTGTTCCAGTCCGTCTGACCGTGCCGCAGATACCAGTATGGACGGGGGAGAAGCACGGCCATTACACCTTTTAGTCAAACAGGGAAGATACGGAGCTTTCGTCCGAGACAGCACGCATGGCGCGCGCCAGCAGGCCGGAAATGGTGATCTGGCGAATATTGTTAGCCGCCATGACCGGCGCCGTGGCCTGAATACTGTCTGTCAGGGTCAGCATTTCAA
The DNA here is from genome assembly GCF_963921165.1 of Acetobacter zythi. NCBI lineage: Bacteria > Pseudomonadati > Pseudomonadota > Alphaproteobacteria > Acetobacterales > Acetobacteraceae > Acetobacter > Acetobacter zythi. The sequence goes on along the minus strand of NZ_CAWUEO010000012.1, from coordinate 16,540 downwards.
TCGGGGAATCGGCAATACGGGGTACAGCCTGCCCGGTCAGCACACCGTGGGTCACGTAAGCCCCAACCGATGCCGCACCCTGTTTGGCAATGGCCCGCGCCGCGTTGCACAGTGACCCGCCGCTATCCACAATATCATCCACCAGCAGGCAGTGGCGGCCGCTCACATCGCCAATCACGTTCATGACTTCGGACACGCCTGCGCGTTCACGCCGTTTGTCAATGATCGCCAGATCGGTGTTCAGCCGCTGGGCAAGCTGGCGTGCACGCACAACCCCGCCCACATCGGGGGAGACAATCATAAGGTCACGGTCACCGTACTGGGCGCGAATGTCGCGCACAAACAGCGGGGCCGCGTACAGGTTGTCCACCGGAATATCAAAAAAGCCCTGAATCTGCATAGCGTGCAGGTCCAGCGTGAGCACACGGCTTGCCCCGGCTTCCACCAGAAGGTTGGCGACCAGCTTAGCGCTAATGGGCGTGCGTGGGCCGGATTTGCGGTCCTGACGGGCATAGCCGAAATACGGAATAACGGCAGTAATGCGTTTGGCCGACCCACGACGCAGCGCGTCGAGCATGATCAGCAGTTCCATCAGGTTGTCATTCGTGGGCGTGCAGGTGCTCTGGATGACAAACACATCCTCGCCGCGCACGTTTTCATGAATTTCAACAAACACTTCCATGTCCGCAAAGCGGCGCACGGTTACGTTACACAGGGGCAGGTTCAGCTCTGCGGCAACGGCCTGGGCCAGTGGCAGGTTGCTGTTACAGGCGACGATTTTCATGACAAGGACGGTTCCCGGCCTCAGCTGTTACACGAATTAGGAAGGAAGGCTGCAGCGAGGGGGGGTTTAGCAACCACGCGCCCCATTGTCATCCATCCTTGCGCCTGCCCGGTGCATCTGGTGGACTGGCGTGCCCCAAAAGCCGCGCATGTCTTGTGTGTCCACTATCCTTAACTTGCGCAAATCCGCCCTTTTCTCTAAGTGGGAGCGTTGCGGTCAGGGCTGGCTTTTGCCCTACCCTACCCGGCCTGCCCTAGCCCACAGTTCTGGCAGGCATGGCCCACACCCCATATTTGTTGGCGTAAAACCTTGTGGCTGTGGCTATTTACGGCCCCTTTGGCACCATCTGGCCATTCTGGCCCCTATTTGGGCGGCCTTTTATGAGCCAGTCCGCGGCGGGTTTGAGGGTATGTGGGAATGGCACGGCAGAAGATCATTATTTGCATATCAAATGCGCGTTTAATGCATACCTTCCCAAGCAACTCCCTAACAGCTGCGCCTGCTCCTGCTGGCTCGCCCGCAACAGGCCGAGCTGGCAGAGCATTACCCCCGCGCCATAAATCAGCCGAGCCATGCGGTTTAATCCACGAACAGGTTATTCGCAGCGCCGCCCGGACGTGACATACTGCCCTGCTCTACGTCCACCCGAGCGCCCCCATACGCAAGGGCAAGCCCCAACGGAGCCAGCATGACCCGGCCATCTTCGCCCGGCAGCCGCCATAAAGCCTGTTTTACAACAGGCAGCATCATGCGGCACGTGCTGGTCATGGCCGGAACCGGGGCCATTGGGCTTATGGCCGTGTTTGCGGTTGATATGCTCAACATGGTGTATATCAGCCACCTCGACAACACCGCCATGACCGCAGCCATTGGCTTTGCCAGCGCCGTTATTGGGCTACAGATTGCCATTTCCATTGGTCTGACCATTGGCATAAGCGCGGCCACCGCGCGTGAGATCGGGGCCGGACGGCATGAGGAGGCCCGCTGCCTTGCCGCCTCCGCCATGATTGTTATGACCGGGGTTACCGGGGTGCTGGGCGTTGCCACAGCTCTGGGCGCGGCCCCCATACTCAGCCTGTTTGGCGCGCAAGGGCAAACACTAGTCGAGGCCACGGCTTACCTGCGTATCCTCAGCGTGGCATTGCCCCTGATCTGCATTGGCATGGGCTGCTCCGCCCTTATGCGTGTGGTGGGGGATGCCAAAGGCTCCATGCACATTACCCTTATGGGGGCTGTGGTAGCGGCCGTGCTGGACCCACTGTTTATTTTTGGGTTGCATGAAGGGCTTATGGGTGCAGCCATTAGCACGACCCTCTCCCGCGTTGTGGTGGCTGGGGCTGGCCTGCGTGGGGCGTTGGGGCACAGCATGCTGGCCCGCCCATGCCTGCGCCGCATTGTGCCCGATACGCGCAGGGTTGCTGGCATATCGCTGCCTGCCATCCTTACTAATCTGGCAACGCCTGCGGGGGGCGTGTACGTAACCCGCGCCATGTCTGGCTTTGGGCTGGAGGCGGTTGCGGGGCAGGCCTCGATCGAGCGGATGGTGCCGGTGCTGTTCTCGCTCGTCTTCGCACTCACTGGCTCTGTTGGTCCGATCATGGGCCAGAATGTGGGTGCTGGCCGCCCCGACCGTGTGCGCGAAACACTAGCCGCAGCCCTTAAACTGGTTGTGATCAGCGTCGGGCTAACATGGGTCCTGCTCTACTTTGCGCAGGATCTGATTATTGCCATGTACAATGCACAGGGCAATGCCGCCGCCCTTTTGCACCTGTTCTGCACATGGACCATTGGTAGCTACCTGTTTGTGGGCATGCTGTTTGTGGCCAATGCCGCGTTCAACAACCTTGGCTTTCCGCTTTACTCCACCGCATTCAACTGGGGGCGGGCAACACTGGGCACAATTCCGTTTGTGCTGCTGTGCGAACACTATGGCCCGCAAGGGGTACAGGTGGGGCAGGCCATAGGTGCCGTGCTTTTTGGCACATTTGCAGTCTTGACTGCATTCCGCGTCACGCAAACACTCACATCTACTCCCGCGTCGCACCCTCCGGCGCAGGATATGCGGAGCACGCCAGTTTCCGACGTGCCAACCACCAGTGCAGAAGCCGCCATGGCGGAACTGGACGAAGTGGAGAGTGCCTCCGACCTTTAACCGAGGGAACAGGAATACGCACATGTCCAAGCTGACCACGGCTGAACGCAACGCCCTGCCCGATAGCGCCTTTGCCCTGCCCGGCCGCCGCTACCCCATACCAGACGCCACCCATGCAAGGGACGCCCTTGCCCGCGCGAGCGAAATGCTGCATCGGGGCAACCTGACACAAGCGGAATACGACCTGATCCACAGCAAGGCCAAAGACGTGCTGCGGCAAGAACAACTGTAACGGACCTGAATGCTCGATAAACTCTACGCCCGCGTTCTGCGGCACGCCGCCAGCCCCCATGCACCCTTATGGCTGGCGGCACTGGCCTTTGCAGAAGCCAGTTTTTTCCCCCTCCCGCCCGAAACACTGCTTGTTCCCATGGTACTGGCCCAAAAGGACAAGGCATGGCGTTATGCCGCCATCTGCACTGTGGCCAGTGTTGCAGGCGGGCTGCTGGGCTGGCTGATTGGCGCGCTGCTGCTGGATACGCTGGCAAAACCCATTGTGCATTTTTACCATGCCGAACACACGCTGGCCGCCCTGCAGGACAAGTTCCGCCAGTGGGGGGTATGGATTATTCTGTTCAAGGGGCTGACCCCCATTCCCTACAAATTTGTGACCATTGCCAGCGGCATGGCCCATTTTGCCATTATCCCCTTTATGTGCGCGAGCCTTGTGACCCGTGGAGCGCGCTTTGTGCTGGTGGCGGGCCTGTTGCGCCGCTTTGGCCCCGCCATACAGGATTTTTTGGAAACCCGCCTGCCACTGGTCACTGGCGTGTTCGCCATAGTGCTGCTTGGCGGTTTTCTGGCCCTGCGCTACCTGTAAACACAGGTTTGGGGCCACCGGCGCCATTTGTTCTATGGCGCACAGGGCAGAACCGCTCTGGCGCGCCTTGCGCTCCACACCCTGCTCACGCAGGTAGAAAGACCAGTTTTTAACACCACAACCCCACCACCAGAACCAACGCGGGAGGCACAACAGGCATGGCAACTCAGATTGCGGTCATTACGGGAGCAGGGTCAGGCATTGGCCGTGCGGCGGCCCGCGCACTGGGGCGCGCAGGGTTTGACGTGGCCCTGCTTGGGCGGGACGAGGAACGCCTGCAGGCCACGGCACAAAATCTGGCCCAGCATTCCATCCGCACCCTTGTGCTCAGTGTGGATGTGGCCGACGCACAAGCCGTGCAGGACGCCGCCCACCAGATTGAGAGCGAACTTGGCGCCATTTCCGTCTGGGCCAACTGTGCGGGGGCCACTGTTGTGGGGCAGGTTGCCGCCCTGAGTGCACAGGACATCCAGCGGGCAACACAGGTGACCTACCTTGGCAGCGTCAATGGCACACTGGCGGCCCTGAACGTTATGCGCCGCAGGGGGCAGGGGGCGATCATCAACCTCGACCTGGCCCCGACCCTGCGCGACCTGCCCCTACAGGCGGCAGAAAACGGCTCCCGCGCCGCCCTGCGCGGCTTTTGCAACAGCCTGCGCACGGAACTGCGCCACGATGCGGACCGTATTCGTGTTGTTATGGTGGACCTGCCCGCCATAAACACGCCGCACTACAGCTGGACCCGCAACCTGACCGGCAAACGCCTCAAACCCTTTGGCCCGGTGTATGAGCCAGAGGTGGCGGCAGAAGCCATCTGCCGCGCGGCCTTTACCACCAGCCGTTCGATCTCCATTGGCTGGGCCAACAGCTTTGCCGCTTTGTGGCGCTTTGCTGGCCCCGGCTGCCGCGAAGCCCGGCTGGCCAGCCACGGCTACAAAGCCCAGATGAGCCACGACTGGGCAGAAGGCCCCCAGCCGGATGACCTGTACAAACCCGTACCCGGCGCTTATGGGGCCGAAGGACCGTTTGAAGCCAAAGCCCGCAGGCTGAACAGCCCGTTTACGGTTTTTGTCTCCTCCGGTCTGCGGGCAAGCCTGTTTGGCGCACTGGCCGCCATGGGGGTCAGTGCGGCCTTCAACCACATACGGCAATGCCGCAAATCCTGACCCGGCCTTAACTCCCCCTCGCGCCCGCTTATAACCATACTGGCGCGAGGGAAATTAACGCACGTTTTTACAAAACCATATTTTATATAAACGAATTTTCTTATCCATTACGCACGCAACCTGCCCGTTTGCGCCTCTGCGGGTGGCGCCACCACAAACGGCCCTGCGGCATGGACCTGAATGGTGAGTAACCCCATCTGCCCTTCCTTCATGCCTTTAAGCGGGAGTTCGGCATAACCTGTGGTCCAGCGGCTTGAGGCATTGGCTTCCAGAGCGTGCCAACCCGGCCATGCCGCCCCTTCCGCCCGCAGGTGGCAGCCCTGCGCCACATGGCGACCGCCGCTGAACAGGGTTATGTCGCCCACCGCCACCCCAAGCATGCGCCGGTCATCCACATACGGGCCGATCACGACTGATGGCTGGCTACTGCGCGAAACCAGAAAAACTTTTTTGATCCCCGCAGGCAGCATGTAAAAATACTGCTCCCCATCGCGCCGTAACAGCCTGATACGCTGCCCCTTGTCCGTGACCAACAGCAGGTCCGGGTCCATGCTCAGCTCCGGTGTGCTCACCATTGGTCTGCACCCCGGCACGCTCCGCGCATGGGTGCGCAACTGGTCAAACACTGCGGCCAGCGCCGCACGCTCCTTTTGCGGAAGGGGGAGAACTTCCTTTTCCCATACATGGGGGGCCGCACGGCCCATACGCACCACACCCCCTGCCCAGCCATCCACCGGCCCGGGTTGCTGCGCCAGATAAAATTCGGTTGGCACGCCGTTGGCAACAAGCACCGCATGTGTTTCTGTCTGCACAAGCGTGTAATAATAGCTGGAAATACTATGGTCGTAAAAAATACTGCCACCGTTAACCAGCATACGCACAGGCACAAAACATCCGTTATGCAGCACCGTATGCTGGGGCGTCAGGAGCAGGTCCTGTTCGGGCAGATTCTGCCCCAGCGCATGGCGTAAAACCCGAATGGGGTAACCTGCTTCCTCCTCCGGCAGGTCGGGGCGGACCTGCACATGCCCCCGGTCGACCCACAACAGGCGCTGGGTGCTGGCTCCATCTCTGCCCCACACATCCACAAGGCTGCCAGTCTGGAGGGTATCCAGCGCCACACGCGCACCTTGTGTGTGAATATCCGTGCCCTCAATAAAGCAGGCTCTGGTGCGGGTCTGGGCTTTTTCGGGGGCAATGCGCAGCGGGCTGTGCGTGTCCGCCACACGGTATTCCCCTGCCTCCAGCACCGCGCCATGGGCCAGTTCCACGGTAAACCGCCCGACTTCCTCGCGGTCCTGCGCATACAGAACGAGGTTTCGGCAATGCCGATCCGCACTCACACGGTAGGTCACAACAGGCCGGGCCATGTTGCGGACCTCCAGCATGGTCTGCTCGGGGTTGTAACCCATGATCACTGTGCCAGACAGGTCAAACGCCGCATGGCCCGCATTGACCACCAGCGTGCCGCCCCCCGGCCCAAAGCGCACCGTGGCGCCACACAGCACATCGGGCAGGCTCACGCCGCAGGTCAACACGCCACCATGGGCAAGGTTCAGTTCCATACCATCCAGCGTGGCGCCCTGCTCCGTGGGGGCAAACATGGCGTACCCGCCCGCCACATGCACCCGCAACCCTGCAGGCACACCCAATGCAACGCCCAGCAGGGCATTGCCACCAATATAGAACGCACTCCCCAATGGAACATGCCCCGTGGCTGGGCCTATGCCAAACGTGGCATGCACCCCCGGCGGCACAATATAGGTTCCACCAGCAGGGGCAGGCACCGCACAGGGCAGGCCACGGGCACCAAGTATGACGTTGCCATTGACCTGCCCGCCAAAAATGGCGGGATGAATAACCCCGGCATAAATCCGCCCGCCATCGGGGCCGGTAATGGCAACACGGTAACCATCGCGCACCCCCAGAAAACCCTGATGGTCCGTAATCGCGTAGTTTACACCGTTGGTGTTGACATAGTTTACCATCGCCCGCGCCTTCCCCTTCAAATACCCTGAAGATGAACGAGTAATGGTCGAATTATAAAATTTGGTTAATAATTTTTTACAAGCTATGCGCGTTGACGGTAAATTAACTCCACAGGCGTTTATACCAGCCCGCCGCCCCACACCCACCATGCCGGATGGGCATCTTCCAGCCGGTCTGCCGCCTGGCGTGCGGCCTGCGGCGTGGCGAACAGGCCAAAACAGGTAGCACCTGACCCGCTCATACGGGTGAGCAGGCATCCATCCTGACCGCCAATATCGGCCAGCACATGGCCCACAGGGGGGCAAACAGCGCAGGCGGCATCTTCCAACGAGTTCCCCTGCTGCTTGAGAAACGCCACAACATCCGCAATATCCGCCCAGCTTTCGGGCAATGCCGCACGGGGCAAAAAAGCCCCGTCCCTGCGGCGGAACACCTCGGGGGTGGAAACAGCCTGCCCGCAATTCACCAGCACCATCCCGCATTCGGGCAGGTGGGCGGCAGGAGTCAGATTTTCGCCTATGCCTTCCATCCGCATGGTCTGGCTCAGCAGGCAGACGGGCACATCCGCCCCCAGTGTCTGGGCCAGTGCCAGCAGGTCCGTTCGGCTGGCCTGCACGCTCCATGCGCGGTCCAGCAGGCGCAGGGCTGCGGCGGCATCAGCCGAGCCACCGCCAATGCCCGAGGCCACGGGCAGTTTTTTTTCCAGCACCAGTGTGCCGCCCTGTGCCTGCCCTGTGCGTAGCCCCTGCAAGGCATGGGCGGCCCTGAGCACAAGGTTGTCCGCCCCGGTGGCGGCTGCATCCAGCACACGGCCAAACCGGCCTGTAATGTGCAGGTTCAGCGGTTCAGGCCCGGGCTGGTAGTGCAGTACGTCACCCGCCCCGGCAAACACGACCAGACTGTCCAGCAGGTGGTACCCGTCCGCCCGGCGGCCGGTTACGTGCAGGTACAGATTAACCTTGGCAGGTGCTGCCTCTGTAAATGCAAAGGTGGAAACATCCAGTGCTGCAACGGTCACGGCGTGTGCTTTCCTTGTTCCTGAGCGGGTTGGGTGGGAGCGGGAGCAGGGGGCGCCACGGGTGCGGCCACTGGGGCAGCCACGGGGGCAGCCAGCCCGGTTGGAGGCGTGGGGGGCACACCCGCTTTTTGCAAGGCCGCACGGATCAGGCTTTCATCCGCAGGGCTTGGGTGCAGGCCCAGTGCAACATTCCACTGGTCCACGGCCTCGGCCTTGCGGCCCACGCGCCAGTAGGCCTCACCCAGATGGTAGTTGACCTCCGGGTCCTCTGGCGTTTGTTCGGCGGCTTTTTCCAGCAGGGGAATCCCCCCCGCCAGATCGCCACGCTCCACGCGCACCCAGCCCAGACTATCTGTTATGGCGGCGTCCTGATCGTCCAACGCATGGGCCTTGCGCAAAAGCTGTTCTGCTTCGGCCAGATTCTCGTGCTGTTCGACCATGCCGTAACCGAGGAAGTTGAGCAGAAGCGGCTCATCTGGCGCGTAGGCCAATGCGGCGCGCGTATCCGTTTTGGCGGCGGCCCAGCCCCCTGCCTCGTGGTAGGCCATGCCGCGCAGGAACAGGAGCGTCCAGTCCGGGCTTTTTTGCGCGTTCGCCTGATCAATCGCGCGGGTATAGGCTGCTATGGCGGCCTTCCAGTCCTTGGTCTGGCTGTATGCGTTGCCCAGTGCGCGCTCGATCACAATCTGGCCCGGCGCCTGCTCCAAAAGATGCTGCAACAGCGGTATGGCGTCGGCTGGGTGGTCGTTGGTGGTTTCCAGCACCGCAAGGCGGAGCGTGGCCACTATGGCCAGCGGGTCCTGCGGGGGCACACGCACCAGCGTTTCCCGCGCGGCGGCAAAATGCTGTTCGTCGTCCTGAATTTCGGCCAGCATCAGCCGCGCATCCACCAGTTTGGGGTCCATGGCCAGCGCAAAGCCCAGCATTAGGCGTGCGGCCTCGTTAAACTGAAAGAGGTTGAGCGCGCTGCCTTCTCCCCCCGGTTCCTGCTGGGCCTGCTCGCGCGCCTGCTGGCGGAGCAGGAAGGCGGTCAGCACATACGCGCGGGCTATTCCCTCCCGCGCGGAGGTTACGGGGTAGTGGGCAATATTGGCCTGCAAGGCGGGGCCAGCCAGCCCCAGAATGGAGTCTGTTTCCACCAGTTTGCGAATAACCGCCCGCGCCTTGTCCTGCTGGCCGTGGGTCCACAGCCATGCCGCGTGCGAACGGGTCAGCAGCATGTCGTACCCCGGCATGACCTTTTGCGCCTGTTCAAACAGGGACTCCGCCCGGTCGGACTGGCCCGCCACCTGCGCAATAAGCCCGGCATGCAGGGTATAAAATGGCAGAAGAACAGAACCGGACGCATGGAGCAGGCTGTCTATGGCCTCATCCGCATGGCCCTGCGCCTGCTGGCACCAAGCCAGCAGCAACGGCATGATCAGACGGGCCATGGGGTCCGCTCCCGCGCGGTGATAATACTGCACGGCCTCGGGCCATGCGCCACGGACGGCAGCATCATCCCCCAGCACCAGAGCGGAGATCACGCTCCTGTCCTGCGGTGTTTTGTCTACGATCTGCGCCAGTTCCACGGCCTGCGGGTCACCCGCCATCACGCTGCGCACAAAGGCCTGCCGCAACAGGTCCATGTTGGCCGGGTCCGCCACCAGCGCCGTGCGGAAGGCCTGAGCCGCCTCCAGATCATCCCCCAGCCGCACGGCCACAATCCCGCGCAGGTAGGCTTCCGAATCGACACGTCCGCTCGCGGCCTGCTCAACCGGTCCACCTTTATGGTGCAAAGCATGCGCAGGCTCGGGTGCTGCGGCCAGCACGGGCGACACCAGCATGGTGGCGGACAACAGGAAAACCGTAGGCATAAGACGACAAAACAGCATAAGAACCCTATTCAGGCTGAGGCGGCAGCACCGGGTTGCCGCGGCAGGCGCCCCACTTCTGCCAGCATAGCAAAGAGGAACGACATGAACGGCTGGCTTTTCTCTACCGCGCTCATGCCAAACCGCCAAACCATCCGCTCCATATTCTGGTCCACCCCGTGGTTGTGGTAGGGTTGGAATAATGCACGATGCCCTCTCCCTCCTCCGCCTCTATACCGAATGGGGGGTGGATACCGCCGTAACCGACCACGCCACGGACCACCGCCACAGCGGGGCCGGAGCGTTCCGCCTGCCCCAGGCAGCCAGCCCCCGCGCGCCCCGCCCTGCGGCCGCCCCTCTGCCATACCCCGCAACACCGGCCACCACCAGCGCGCAGGCACAGCCCACACCCGCCACAGGGGCCGAAGCGGGCATTACCAGCCTGAGCGAGTCCATAGCCCTTGCCCGGCAGGCTGCCGCGCAGGCCGCCACCCCCCACGCCCTGCGCGCCGCCATGGAACAGTTTGATGCATGCTCCCTGCGCGGCACGGCCATGCATACACTTATACCCTCCGGCCCGACCAACGCCCCGCTCATGCTGATCGGGGAAGCACCAGATGCGGATGAAGACCGGAGCGGGCATGTTTTTTCCGGCCTGTGCGGCACCTTGCTGGACACGCTGTTAGCGCCACTCCCTCTGGAGCGCGACCAGCTTGCCCTTGCCACGGCCCTGCCATGGCGCCCCCCCGGTGGCCGCACCCCATCCGATGCCGAGCAGCGCATCTGCCTGCCTTTTCTACAACGCGCGATAACCCTGTTCGCTCCCCGCAGGCTTGTGCTGTGCGGTCGCCTGCCCGCAACCATGCTGCTGGGCAGGGACACCCCTCCCCCCCGGCGCGAATGGGGCACGCTGGAGCTACCGGGGCACGGGGCCATTCCTGTTCTGGCCATGCGCCACCCGCTCCAGCTCCGGGCCTCCCCCACCGCCAGACGGGAGATATGGCAAACGCTGATGATGGTGATGAAAACACTGCGGGACACGCCCTAAAGCAACCATTGGCATGGCTGCAATATCCCCATTACCGTCACAAAGAATTACAGCATGAAATAACACCAAATACCTTTGAAAAACAAAGAATTCCATAAGGAACAACCGTTGCGTTACGGCAAAGCGCGCAACGGTTTCTCAAACACGCCAACCAATGTTTACACAGAGTAAACTTGCTTTTTGCGCGCAAAAAGCCTAGACCCCGCCAGCCATGCGAGCGATAGGTCAAATTCCTCATCAGATCGCGGCAAAAGCCTTTTTGGCTGGCGCCGCTCTTTTGGCCAGCGCTTCCGTCAACACGACGAGAGCCCATGCCAGTTCCCCGGATCACGGGGCGGAACCGCACAGCGAAGAGCTGGCGATGGTTCTGCCGCGCCGGGCTTTTCCGGAAGGCGATGATCTTGTTCTACCCAGACCACTGCCACAGGATGTAGCCACCAACATCCGTGCCGTTTTCCGCCTCCAGCGCATGGGTGCGTTTGCCGAGGCGATCAACAGCACCACGCATCTGACCGATTCATTGCTGCTGGGCGAGGTGGAGGCAAACCGCTACCTCAACCCAAGCTACCACCCCAGTGCGACAGAACTGCGCAACTGGCTCAAACAATACACATCCTACGCGGATGCTCCGGCTGTATGGGCGCGCCTTGCCGCCCTGCCCGAACGCGGTGGCCCCATGCCTGCGGCCCCCTCCACCGAGCATCTGGCCCCCGAGCACGCAGCCCTTGCGGCAGGGCCGTTGCAGGAGTTCACCCGTAACCCCATGCTGGACCGCACCTTGCGTGAACGCACAACATGGGGCCTGAAAGGCGTGCACAGCGCCCTGCACCTGATTAGCGTAACGCCGGGCATGACCCCCGCTTACGCAGCCCAGTTGCAGGCCGAAACGGCACAGGCCATGCTGGCAGCGGGTGAAACCGATCTGGCGCTGGACATCAGCCGCACCGCCAACACCGTATCCCACGGACGCAATGCGCTGGCGGGCTATGTGACCGGGCTGGCCCTGTGGCAAAAACAGGCCTACGCCGAAGCCACGCAGTTTTTTGAACGTGCCTCCCACGCACCGCGCGCCACGCCGGAAATGCGGGCCGCAAACGCCTTCTGGGCCGCACGAACATACGAAAAAACCAACAACCCCCACAGCCAGCACCTCTGGCTCCAGCATGCCGCCACCTTCCCCCGCACGTTTTACGGGCTACTGGCGACCACCATGCTGCGCACGGGGGCGGCAACACCCCATAAGCTGAGCGAACGCCACGGTCTGGCAAGCTTTGCCCAACTGGAAAGCACGGGCAGCGCCAGCCAGAGCACGGCCTCCGCTCCGGTGCTGACCGAAATTGATATCGAAGCCGTGGGCAATACCGAAGTGGGCCGCCGCGTGTTCGCCCTGCTTCAGGTCGGGGAGCCGGATATGGCGGAAAACGCCATGCGCAGGGCTTGGCCCAGCCTGCATGACGTCACCCTCGCACGCTCCTTCCAGCTTGTTGCTGGTGCGGCCGGGCTGCACGATCTGGCGCGCGAGATGGAGGATTCCCTGCAAAGTCAGGCCACCACCGCGCAGAATCTGGACGATGCCCCCCTGCCACAACTGCGCCCGCGCAACGGCTTTACCATGGACCCGGCCCTTGTTTATGCACTGGCCCGTGTGGAATCCAACTTTGACGCCCGCGCCGTATCCGGGGCTGGCGCACATGGGCTTATGCAGATCCGCCCCATTACCGCGGACTTTGTAACCAGCGCCTCCACCAGCAACCCCAACCACCGGTTTGAACGCTCCGCCTCCGCCCTACACGACCCCAGCCTTAATCTGGAGATCGGGCAGCGTTATGTGCAGTATCTGGCCAAACTGACCCAGCAGGCCAACCATACGGAAGCCCGCGGTGGGGACATTATTCGCCTACTGGCCAGCTACAACGCAGGCCCCAATGCTCTGGCCCACTGGGAAAATCTGGCAGCATCCTCCGATGACCCGTTAATGTTCATGGAACTGCTGCCTAATCAGGAAACCCGGAATTACGTCCACCGGACCCTGACCTACCTGTGGCGCTACGCTGCCAAAATGAAGCTGCCCACACCTTCGCTGAGCGCTCTGGCACACGGCACATGGCCCGACTTTGCGGACGAAACCGCTCTGGCCAGCACCCTGCACTAAACCTTACCGGATGGCCCAGCCGCTCAGGGGCACATCCTGCGCGGGTTGGCCGTTCCTGCGCCCTTGCGCATGGCCCATACAACAAAGGGGCGCCAGCTTATGCTGGCGCCCCTTTGGCTTATCCAAACCCTGCCTGCTGGCCGGGCTGTATGCGTGGCATGCCCCCTATAGCGCCCCCTCAGTTCTCGGCCAGCGCCTGACGGCTGGCCCGCACACGGGCTACACGGCGGCCTTCCACTTCCAGCACCTCAAACAGCCAGCCATCATAGGCTACCTTGTCACCAGCCGCAGGCACACGCCGTAGCAGGGCCAGCAGCAGGCCACCCAGCGTGTGGTAGCTTCCTTCCTCCGGTAGCGAGCGCAGGCCCAGCATGTCCTTGATCTCATCCACCGAGGCTGTGCCTTCAAGGGTAATCACGGCATCCGGGGCTGGCACGTTGGCCGCATGGTGGCTGGACTGGGGCTGCTCGTGCGAGGTCTCGCCCACAATGGCGTCAAACAGATCGGCTGGGGTGACCACCCCTTCAAACGCGCCGTATTCATCCAGCACAAAGGCCATGCCAAGGCTGATGCTACGCATGCGTTCAAGCATATCCAGTGCGGAAATACTGTCAGGCACCACGACCATGGGCCGCATACCGGCCTCGATGGAGACAGGCATGCCCTCCAGCACCCGGTCCAGCATGTCCTTGGCCAGAATAACGCCCACCGGGTTATCCACCCCACCTTCGCACACCACAATGCGGGCGTAACTGGTCTGCTTGAGCACCTGCACAAGGGCCTCGCGCCCCGCATGGCGGTCTATCCAGCACAGCTCGTTCCTTGGCGTCATAATTGCGCGCACAGGCCGGTCCGCCAGCCGCAGGAGCCGCTCGATCATGCTGCGTTCCTCGTGCTCCAGCACGCCCAGACGCGCCCCTTCGGCTATGTAGGCCTTGAGTTCCTCTTCCGTCAGGTTCTGGTTGACCGCATCACTCGCGCCCATCAGGCGCAGCACCATGTTGGAGGAGGCGCGCAGGAGCATGACCACAGGGCCAGTCACACGGGCCAGCACCTCCAGCGGCATGGCCAGACGGGCGGCCATTTTTTCTGGCTCACGCAGGGCGAGCTGCTTGGGCACCAGCTCGCCCAGAACCAGCATGATGGCGGTGATAAACACCACAACCACGGTCATGGACAACTGCGGCGCAAAGGGTTTGAGAAGGGCAAACTGCTCCAAAATGGGGGTCAGATGCGCTTCAATCTGCACCCCGCCAAACGTGCCTTCCAAAATGGAGACCAACGTCATGCCCACCTGCACCGTGGGCAGGAAAATCTGCGGGTCCTCGGCCAGCCGCATGGCCCGGTCGGCACCACGCACGCCACTTTCCTGCAACTGCGCCAGACGCGGCTTGCGCACGGAAATAAGGGCCAGTTCACCCATGGCGAACACGGCATTGAGGAAAACCAGAAAGAAAATAACAAGAATGGAAAGTGCCATGGGTAAAACCAACACGCCTTTTGCTGTAGCGGGCTTTGCGCAACAAAAGCCCCGTGCGCACGATAGGGGATGATCCTGTGTGAGACCAGCGCCGAACATGCGACCCTCCCTACCGGCCATGTCCATGCAGGGGGTGAATATCTGCCCATCGGATAAAGCGGACCAAATCGGTATTCTTTTTACGGCGGGCACAAAAAAACGGCTCCCGAGGGAGCCGTTCCTTATTCCGCAGAACCGATTCGCACAGGGCGAAATCAGTCAGCGGCAGTGCTTTCTGCCGGTGTGGCAGCCTTGGGGGCCTCGTCATTCGCACCTTCGGTACGCACGACCTTGACCCGTGGAGCCTTGGCGGGCTTGCGCGCGGCAATGGCTTCCATCTGCTCTTCCACCTGCTTGGAAAAGACGTACTGGGCAGGGCGCTGGTTAGCCAGCGAGATTTCCGGCACCATCGGCTTTTCGGTTTCCGGCCCCATCAGCGCGACCTTGGCAATGTGCCATGGGCGGCGGACGGCATCCATAACGGCTGTGGATTCATAGCCGGAGTGGACCATGCAGTCGGCGCATTTTTCGTAGTTGCCGGTGCCGTAGTCATCCCACTTGGTATCGTCCATCAGCTCGCGGAAGGACTTGGCGTAGCCTTCGCCCAGCAGGTAGCACGGACGCTGCCAGCCAAACACGTTACGCAGGGGTTTGCCCCACGGCGTGCAATGGTACTGCTCGTTCCCGGCAAGGAAGTTCAGGAAGAGCGGAGACTGCGTAAACCGCCACTTTTTGCCCTTGCCCAGACGGAACACGTCACGGAAGAGCTGCTTGGTTTTCTGCCGGTTGAGGAAGTGCGCCTGATCGGGGGCACGCTCGTAAGCATAGCCCGGCGCGGTCATGATCCCGTCCACGCCCATGGCCATGACTTCATCAAAGAAGTTGGCCATACGCTGCGGGTCCGCCCCGTCGAACACGGTGCAGTTGATGGACACGCGGAAGCCGCGCGCCTTGGCCTTTTTAATGGCCGCAACAGCCCGCTCGTACACCCCGTCCTGACAGACGGAGGCATCGTGCATGGTCTTGTCGCCATCCAGATGCACATCCCATGAGAAGAAGGGGGATGGTTCATAATCATCCATCTTCTTTTCAAGCAGCAGGGCGTTCGTGCACAGATAGACGTATTTTTTGCGCGCGATCAGCCCTTGGATGATTTCGGGCATTTCCTTGTGCAACAGCGGTTCCCCGCCTGCTACGGCAATAACGGGCGCCCCTGCTTCTGCATCTGCATCCAGGCATTCCTGTACGGTCATGCGCTGGTTGAGAATAGCCGCCGGATAATCGATTTTTCCGCAGCCTGCACAAGCCAGATTGCAGCGAAAAAGCGGCTCAAGCATGAGCACCAGCGGATAGCGCTTGCGCCCCGTAATATGCTGTTTGACAACGTAACTGCCGACCCTGACGGCCTGCATTATCGGTACGGCCATAAACCCCCGCTTTGGCGCATCCACTTAACGCCTGTATCGTGACTGGTAGTAAGACAAGTCAGTATTGAGTATGTCCATAAAGCGCGCGACCAGACCTGCTGCCAGCTTGGCCTGCTACTCCACCAGTGGACTGTTTGAAGGAGCAACAGGCGCGGAACATATATAGCCACGCGTGTATGAGGTATTCGCCTGCATATAGGTGGCCTGCTTTGTCAAGCTCAAGTCTTTTTCGACCCCTGTTGCAAAAAAGACACAATCGGCAGCGACTTTTGTTTCCATGCTTGCGTTCTTTCACAAAACATTAAACCAAACCCCATTGGTTAGCGATGTCTGTCGGCATGTTAACGCGATGTAAGGCACGCCGGGGGGCGTCGCACACTGCCACTAAGGGGCAGTTCTGTGCCGTTTCCCGCTAAAAAGAAGATGGAAACAATCGCATGGACAGTTCTAAAAACCAGAACGCCGCGTCACCGATTCCCACTCTTGGCCGTTTTCCCGCACTGGACCGTGTTCGCGTTCCTGCGGATCTGCGCAACCTGTCTGTTGAGCAGCTCAAGCAACTGGCGGACGAACTGCGGGCCGAAACGGTAGACGCGGTTTCCACCACGGGTG